>CAMTVI010000011.1:0-38803 GCA_947085165.1 uncultured Opitutaceae bacterium | reverse complement strand
CGGACTCAAACGGTCCACACACGTTTTATCCGGTCTGGTGTCCGCCGTGGCCGGAGCGGTTGCAACCGCTCCGGCCACCTCGGGGTTCTGTCCTGAGTTCATCATTAACGGACTTCCTGAGTCAAAAATGAACATACCATTACACGGACGACACGGATAAAGCGAAACACAGAGGCACGGAGGTCAGGGAGAGATTGATGTATCTGAAGTTGGCACGCTCCGCGTCTCCGCGCCTCTGCGGTGCCAATATCTCCGTCTCCCCCTACACTCTACCCGCTTCCCGCTCCCCGCTTCTCGCTACTACTTTCGTGTCCTTCGTGTGTTTCGTGGGGGCCTGCTTGGGCTCTGTAATCTCCGTGCCTCAGTGGTTCAAACTTCCCCCCGCTCACTTCGCTTCGTCGGCGACGCGGATGTGGAGGTCTTTGAGTTGCTTGTCGGTCACGGGCGTCGGGCTCTGGTTCATCAGGTCCTGCGCCTTTTGCGTCTTCGGGAAGGCGATCACGTCGCGGATGCTGGTCGTGCCGCAGAGCAGCGCGACCATGCGGTCGAGTCCGAAGGCGATGCCCCCGTGCGGCGGCGCGCCAAATTTGAAGGCCTTCAACAAATACCCGAAACGATTCTCCACCACGTCGGCCGGAATCTTGAGCACGTCGGTGAACACTTTTTCCTGCAACGCCGGTTGGTGAATGCGGATCGAGCCGCCGCCGAGTTCCATGCCGTTGAGGACGACGTCGTAATGCTGGCCGCGGACGGCTTTCGGGTCGCTCTCGAGCAGGCCGGAGTCTTCCGGCACCGGCGCGGTGAACGGATGGTGCGTGGCCGCGAAGCTGCCCTTCTCCTCGTCGTAGGACATGAGCGGGAAATCGACGACCCAAAGGAAATTCCACTGGTCGGGACGGATGCTGAGCTTGCCGCGTTTGACGAGCAGTTGCGCGGCGTCGAGCCGCACGCGGCCGAGGATGGCGCAAGCGCGTTCCCACGGAGCGGCGGCGAAGAAAATGATGTCACCGTCCTCGATCGCGAGGCGTGCGGTGAGTTCGGCTTTCTCGGCGTCGGTGAAGAATTTCACGATCGGCGATTTCCATTCGCCCTTTTCAATTTTGATGAAAGCGAGGCCTTTCGCGCCCATCGCTTTGGCGGATTCTTCGAGGCCGCCGATCTCGCCCTGCGTGATGTCGGCGAGGCCCTTCGCGTTGAAGGCCTTGACGGAGCCGCCGGAGGCGACGGTGGAGGCGAAGACTTTGAAGCCGGACGTTTTGAACAGTTCGCTGAAATCAACCAGTTCGAGGCCGAAGCGCGTGTCGGGTTTATCGACGCCGTAGCGGTTCATCGCGTCCTTGAACGCGAGGCGCGGAAACGGCGTGGGCAGGTCGTGATCGAGCACGTCCTTCCAGACTTTTTTCAACATGCCTTCGAAGAGTGCGTAGATGCCCTCGCGGTCGATGAAGGAGACTTCGACGTCGATCTGCGTGAACTCCATCTGGCGGTCGGCGCGGAGATCTTCGTCGCGGAAGCAACGTGCGATTTGGAAATACTTTTCCACGCCCGCGACCATGAGGATTTGTTTGAACTGCTGCGGCGATTGCGAGAGCGCGTAGAACTGGCCGGCGTGGATGCGCGACGGCACGAGGTATTCGCGCGCGCCTTCGGGTGTGCTCTTGAAGAGGACGGGCGTCTCGATCTCGTAGAAGCCCTGGCCGTCGAAGTAGTCGCGCACGGACTTGGTGGCGCGGTGGCGCACGGCGAGGTTTTTGCGCATCTTCGGGCGGCGCAGGTCGAGGTAACGGTAAGTGAGGCGCAGGTCCTCGTTGACCTTGTCGCCGCCGGCGTCGTCGAGCGGGAACGGCGGCGTCTCGGAGACGTTGTGCACGAGCAACTCGGTGGCATCGACCTCGATTTGGCCGGTGGGCAGATTCTTGTTCACCATGTCGGCGGGGCGCAGCTCGACCTTGCCGGAGATGGCGATGACGGACTCGTCCTTGAGGTGCGTAGCTTGCTCGCGCAGCGAGGAGTCGAACTTAACTTGCGTGACGCCTTCGCGGTCGCGCAAATCGACGAAGATGATGCCGCCGTGGTCGCGGACGGAATCAACCCAACCGGAGAGCGAGACGGTGGCGTGGAGGTCGGCTTGAGTGAGCTGGGCGCAATGGTGCGTGCGTTTCATAGGGCGGAACTCCCAACCAAACGGCCCGCACGCCAGCGGAGCAAACAGAATTTGGGTGCCTATGACAGTGTGCGGCGGGCCGCCCTACTCGACGGCGGACTGCGGTCGGGCAAGACAGTGGCGGGGAAACCGTTGAGCGAATCCACGTAAAACATGCCCGATCCCCGCGCCCGACCGCCCACCCTGTTTTACTTCTCGTCCGCCGTCGAAAAACTGCATCGACCGCGCCAACGGCCTCGTCCATCTTCGCCGCCTCTTCCGACCAATGGATTTCATTTTAAAATTTACCCGCAGTCCGTCCGTTCCGCTTTCGTTGCGGAGACTGGTCGGCAAATGGTTTGTCCCCAAAACGCCGGAGCAATATCGCCTGCGAATCGGGCAGCGGGAATACATTGGCCGCCGCGACAATTACATCGAGTGGCTCGTTTATGTAACTGGGGATTATTTCGAATACACCTACCTGAATCTCCTGCGTCGGCTTTTTTTCCGGCGGCGTCGCGCTGGATGTCGGGGCCAATGTTGGCAACCACTCGTTGGCGTTCTCCGAGATTTTTGAGGCGGTGCACTCGTTCGAGCCCTTCCCACTCGTGGCCAAACGCCTCGCCGAGAAAACGGCTGCGACCGGCAAAGTCACCGTGAACCAACTGGCGCTCGGAGAAACGAATGGCACGGCGCATTTCATTCCGCCCGCCACCGATAATCTTGGGACCGGGCGCATTTCCGAGAGCGGCGGCATTGAAGTTCGTATCGCTCGCGGCGACGACTTCGTGGCGGCGAATCTCCAAGGGAAAATCAATTTCATCAAGATCGACGTCGAAGGTCACGAAGTGCCGGTGCTGCGGGGTTTGCGTGAGACCATTGCCCGAGATCGCCCCGGCGTGATGTTCGAAGTCGCGCGGGATTTACAGGCGGACGGAGCGCGCGGCTTACTCGACTGCTTCAAATTATTTCCCGACGACTACCAGTTCGCGTGCATGAAGGGGCAATCCACTTTCCCTCTGCAAAAATCGACGGCCGATGCGTGGGCGGCGGGGCGCGAATCGTTGGGCGTGTCGGGCCGCCTCACTTACGTGCTCGCTTACGGACCGGAGCGCGGATTCCGCCTCGACGGAACAACGCTGACTCGCAGTTGAGGCGTTGCGCGATTCGTATTCGCACCGGAGAAATGACGGCGCGAATTGGGATTCCAGTCGATCGCTCAACGAGCAATTAACGTCGCTTGGGCGCAGACTCGGTCGGGTGATCGACCACGATGGGGGTGCCGATGTCCACACGGCCAGCGGGGACATTTACGTTCAATTGCTTGGGCATGCCCTCGTCGCGGCCGAAAAACGGCGCGCCTGCGGCGACCATGGGTCCAAAGGCGGCGGCCAATCCAATGCGGGCCGAGGGCACGCTCAACACGGTCTGCCAGAGGCGTTTCTTCCGGCGCTTCGGCTCCATCGCGGCAGCCATCTCGTAGGCGGTGACGAGCACGAAGTAGCGGTCCTCCGAGGCGCGCTCCAGTGCTTCATCGCGTTCAAATTGCAAATTGCTCTCCACTCCCACGCCACCCGTCAGCGCGAGCATTTCCCGCAAGTTCACGATCACTTCTCCGCTCGACTCTTCCGCGATATCGTCGTCCCCACTCGGCACCATCCCGGCTTCGACGCGGTCAGGATTGAGCGTGCCCCAATGAAACGTGAGCACGAGCGTCGGAAACGGTCCGCCTTCGACGGCGGCAAGGTAACCTTGCGACGCGAGCGCCTTGCGCAGATGCGGCCACGCGGTGGTAAAGAGGAGCGGATCCTCACCGGCGACAGCAGGGCCTCGCTGCAAGTAACCGCCCGATACCGGCACGAAATACACGGGCTTGTCCGGCGTGGGTCGCGAGTGTTCTTTGTCAAGTTGCGGCAACACGTGACGCGCATGCGCGAGCACCGGCAGCGCCTCATCCGCGGCGCCCAAGGCAACCGCACCGACGAAACCGCCCGCGAGAAGCAGGAAGGCGAAACGAAAAGAGACGGAGGATTTCATGCGACAGTGCGAAGTGAATGGGGGCCGGCCAAACAGCAGTGACGCCATCCGGGGCCACTTGATTACGTCAGCCGAGAATCAGGCTTTCGCCGGTCATCTCGGCAGGTTTGGGCAGGCCCATGAGTTGCAAGATCGTCGGCGCGAGGTCGGCGAGGCGGCCGGCGTCGCGCAACTTCGTCACGCCTGCACGGAATTCCGCACCGACGACAAAGACCTCGACGCGGTTGAGCGTGTGCGCGGTGTGCGGGCCGTTGACGGTCGGGTCCCACATTTGCTCGGCGTTGCCGTGGTCGGCGCAAATCAGCGCCTGGCCCCCGCGCGACTCGAGTGCCGCGAGCAATTCCCCCACTCCGCGGTCGGTGGCCTCGACGGCTTTGACCGTGGCGGTGAGTGAACCGGTGTGACCCACCATGTCGGGATTGGCATAGTTGACGACGAGGAGACCGTAGTTGCCGGAGAGAATCGCGGCCTTCGCGGCGGCGGTGACTTCCGTCGCCGACATTTCCGGCTGCATATCATAAGTCGCCACCTTCGGGCTCGGCGGACACGCGCGGTCTTCGCCGGGGAACGGCTCCTTGCGGTAGTTGTTAAAGAAAAACGTCACGTGCGGATTCTTCTCCGTCTCGGCGCAGCGGAACTGGCCGATGCCCGCAGCGGCGACCACTTCGCCGAGGATGTTTTTCAACTTCTCCGGTTTCGGCGAGACGACGTGCACCGGCAGACCGGATTCGTATTCCGTCATCGTCGCGTAGTAGAGATCGAGTTTCGCGCCGCGATCGAACTCCTTGAAGCCATCGAGCACGAAGGCTTTGGTGATTTCGCGCGGGCGGTCGCCGCGGTAATTGTAGAAGAGCACCCCGTCTCCATCGGCAAACGTCGCCGCGGGCTGGCCGTTCGCATCCACGATCCACGTAGCCGGCACAAATTCATCGCCAATTTGCGTCGGGGTGAGCGGTTGGTCGTAGTAACTTTGCACGGCCGCGGTCGCCGACGTTGCCTGCGCCACTGCGGCGCGGCCCGCGAGCATGTCGTAGGCTTTCTGCACGCGCTCCCAACGATTGTCGCGGTCCATCGCCCAAAAGCGTCCGCACACCGTCGCGATCCGGCCGATGCCGATGGCGGCCAACTGCGTTTCGATTTGTTGGATGTAGCCGAGCCCGCTCGACGGCGGCGTGTCGCGGCCATCGGTGAAAGCGTGCAGATAAACCTGCGTGAGCCCGTCGGCCTTGGCTTGGCGCAAAATCCCGTAGAGATGCTCCAGCATCCCGTGCACGCCCGCATCGCTCACGATGCCCATCAAATGCAGCTTCGATCCGCGCGTGCGCACGCGTTCGACGAGCGCTTGCCACACGGGGTTGGTGGCGAGTTTTCCTTCGAGGAACAATTTGTTCAACCGCACCAATTCCTGGTCAACGATGCGTCCCGCGCCGATGTTTTCGTGACCAACTTCGCTGTTGCCCATCACGCCGTCGGGCAAGCCGACATCAAGGCCCGAGGCCCGCACGAGGGTGCGGGGAAACTCCGCATGCAAACGATCATCACACGGCTTGATCGCGAGATGCACCGCGTTGGTGGCGTTTTGCGAGGCGTCGGGGTTCTTACCCCAGCCATCGCGAATCACGAGCAGGACCGGTGGGCGCACTGAATTCATAGGCAATTGTGTCGAGAACGACGCCGCGATTGAACCGCCGCCAATTTAACGACGCCAGCAGATTTACCGACTAAGCCACAGATGGCCCGTCCTGCGCATAATGTGTCTGGTGCTGCGCGTGGACTGCCTTCTGCGCATCAACGCCGCCCCATCGGTTGACTTTGCCCGATTTTGCGGCACCCCTAACGCCGTCATCCCACCATGTCCAAATCCGCTATTCTCCTCCTCAATTTAGGCTCACCCGACTCCACGTCCGTGCCCGATGTGCGGCGCTACTTGCGTGAATTCCTCGGCGACGAACGCGTGATCGACAAACCGAGCAACGCCTTTCTGCGCCGCCTGCTGGTCAACGGCATCATCATCCCGACGCGCGTTAAAAAATCCGCGCACGCCTACGAGAGCATTTGGACACCCGCGGGCTCGCCGCTCATTCTCACGAGCAAGTTGACGCAAGCCGCGTTGCAGAAACGCACCGCGTTGCCGGTCGCCCTTGCGATGAATTACGGCACTCCGTCCATCCCCGACGTGTTGCGGCAACTCGTGGCCGACGGCGTTACTCGGGTGCTGTTGTTCCCGCAGTATCCGCATTACGCGATGTCCAGTTGGGAAACCGTCGTGGTCAAAGTGCAGCGCGAAGCCGCCCGCCTCGCACCCTCGCTGCAACTCGACTGCGTGCAACCCTACTACGCCGACGCCGATTACATCGACGCGTTGGCCGCCAGCGCCCGCCCCTACCTCGCGCAGGAATACGATCACTTTCTCTTCAGCTACCACGGCATCCCCGTGCGCCATCTCACCAAGGCCGACAGCTCCTGCGCGCATTGTCAGAAACTGGAAAATTGCTGCACTACGCCCTCGCCCGCACACGCCACCTGTTACAAGGCGCAAGTCACCCAGACCACGCTCCGCTTCGTCGAACGCGCCGGATTGCCCGCAGGCAAATGGTCGATCTCGTTTCAATCACGTCTCGTCGGCGAACCGTGGCTCTCGCCCTACACCGACAAAGAATTCGAACGCCTCGCCCGTGCCGGAAAAAAACGGCTGCTCGTCATCACGCCCGCGTTCGTCACGGATTGCCTCGAGACCCTCGAAGAAATCCGCGGTGAAGGAGCCGAAGATTTCAAGGCCGCCGGCGGGGAAGAGTTCACGCACATCCCTTGCTTGAACGACCAACCGATGTGGATCGACTTCCTCGCGAATCGCGTCGAGCGCTGGCAACAAACCGGCGCGCTCACGGGCTGAGTAGATTCATGCCCAACTGCTTGCGGCTCTTTCAAATCATGCGCCGCACCGTTTCCATGCTGGGCAATCACTGCACATTTGTTATGCCGCAGGCTCACGAGTGAGCGTCACCCCACAATCCCGGCCAAATTCCCCCGCGCCCTTCGGCGCGAATGCGGTGTTTTTTCTGTCTGCGGATGGACGCGTCGAGGCGGCCAACGCAGCCGCCACTGCACTGTGGCTGGAAACGCCCGCCCAGTTGCGCGACAGAAGTTTCGCCTCGCTCTTTGTGGCGGAGGTCGCCTCGCGTGACGCAGCGAGTGACGCCGCTTACTGGGAAGCATTTCTCAGCACCGCATTGGGGCAACCGATCCCACAACAACTCGCCCGCCGCGACGGCTCCACGCTCGCCGTGCGCGTCGAGTTGGAACGCAACGGCGCGGCGTCGCCCGGTTACTTCGGCCACGTGCAACCGACCGCCGCCGACGAAATCCCGCGGCAGGAGGCAACCAGCGAGTTGTTTTCGGTGTTGCGCGATCGTAGTGCGCTCGGATTTTTCGATCTGAATTTCGTCAAGCAATCCACCTTCCTCTCGCCCTCGTGGCGTTCTGCCCTCGGCTACACGGAGGCGAGCCTCGCCGACTCGCATGCCGCTTGGGCGGCGCTGATTCATCCCGACGACACGACCGCCGCGCCGGACAAACTCGCCGGGCGCACCACGGCGACGGGCACCCGTCCATTCAATGTCGAATACCGCATGCGGCACGCTCGCGGCCACTACGTTTGGGTGCAGTGCATCGGCGTGCAATGCTTCGGCCCCAACGGTTCGTTGCAACGCATCGTCGGTGTGCAACTCGACATCGCCGAACGCAAGGAACTCGAAGAGTCCGCCCTCGCCGCCGAGGAACGGCTCAACTTGCTCAGCGAGCGCGGCCGCGTCGCGTTGTTCGAACTCGATTTCGTGCAACACTCCGTATGGCTCTCGCCAGCGTTTAAGAATCTCGTCGGCTTCGAAGAACACGAAGAGCTCATTGAGCCGGAGAATTTCCTGCGCGCGCTTCCACCGGAGGACACGGCCGGCGGGATCATCCCGTTTTTTACGCAACCGAAGCCGGGCCAAACCGCCTATTTCGACACGCTCCGACTCCGCCACCGCAACGGCGCTGATTTGTGGGTCTATGCGGGAATTATTCGCCAATTTTCGCGGCGCCGCGATTTGCAACGAGTGCTCGGTTTTATCACACCGATGCCGGAAGACGGCGCGGGAGGTCCCGCCGGACTCACCGGCGTGGATTTTATCGCGGTGCTCGCCGAGTTACGCGAGGCGGTCATCCTCCTTGATCGTCACGGCTCGGTGCTAATGTTGAACGCGACCGCGGAGCGCCTGCTCGACGCCAGTGCGGAGCAACTCGTCGGTCGATCGGGCAACGATGTCTTTCGTCCCATGCATCGGGAGAGCGGTGCGGCGGCGGAAAGTCCGATTGACCGCGCGCTCGCCACGGGTTCGCCAACGGCGCTCACACTTGAATTCGTCCTCGATCGCGGCGCCGGCATCGATTCTTTGCCCGTCGCCTACAGTTGTCGCGCAGTGCTCGATGCCAACGGAGTGGCGATGGGGGCCGTGCTGGTGTTCCGCGATCCAGCCGAGATGAGTCTCACGCCCGATGAGTTGGTGCGGGCGAATCGATTCGAAGCACTCGGTCAATTGGCGGGCGGCATCGCGCACGATTTCAACAATCTGCTCACGACCATCCTCGGCGGCGTTTCGCTGGCGAAAGATAATCGCGACGACAGCGGACTCGAAAGCAGCGAACGCGCGTGCATGGCGGCCAAGGCGCTTTCGAAACAACTCCTGCAATTTGCCAAAGGCGGCACGGGAACGCGCCAGGTGTTACGCGTCGCGGAATTCCTCGGCGAATCCGTGCGCTTCTCCGCGGCGGGTTCGTCGGTGAAAATCGAACTCTCTGCACCGAACGAACTCGGCACCGTGCTGGCTGATCGAGGTCAACTGCTGCAGGTTTTCCAAAATCTCATCCTCAACGCCGTGCAAGCGATGCCGGGTGACGCAGGCAATGTGTGGGTAACCGCGAGCAACGTGACGCTGACGGAAAACCAAGTCGCCCCACTTCCCGCCGGTGCCTACGTCGCCGTCGAAGTGCGCGACAACGGTTCCGGCATCGCGACCGAACATCTTGCGCGCGTTTTTGATCCATTTTTCACCACCAAAAAATCCGGCAGTGGACTTGGGCTCGCCACCGTGCACTCGATTGTGAAACGCCACGGCGGCCAAATTGGACTCGAATCCGAATTGGGCGTCGGCACGACCTTTACTGTTTTTCTGCCAAGCGTCGAACAAGCGGTGCCAGTCGAAGCCCGCGCCGCGCCGACGTTGCGCTACGGCACGGGGCGGATTCTCTTCATGGACGACGATCCGGAAATCAGCCGGCTCACCGAAGGAATGTTGCTCAGTCTCGAATACAAAGTGGATCTCGCGCGCAGCGGCGAGGAGGCGATTCAGTTCTACAAACGCTACCTCAACATCAAGCGCCCCTACGACGTCGTCATCATGGATCTCACCGTCATCGGCGGCATGGGTGGCGAACAATGCTTCAAAGTCCTGCGCGACCTCGATCCCGGTGTGCGGGCGATTGTCGCCAGCGGTTACGACAGCGAGGACATGGCTCAAGATTATCTCACGATGGGTTTCTGCGGCTACCTGACGAAACCCTACCGCGTCAGTGATCTCGCCCGCATCCTCAAAAAAGTGCTCGGCAAATAGCGCCCAACTCGCCCGCTAAACTACATCCGCCCGCCACGTAAACGAGTGGCACAACGCCACGGCGGCGGCGTCCGATTCGTCCAACGCCAACGTGCGCCCGTGACCGAGTAAACTCATCACCGTGCGCGCCACTTGCTCCTTCGCGGCGTGACCGCGGCCCACCACCGCCTGTTTCACCCGCAACGGCGGATATTCAAATACCTCCGTCGTGCGCACCGCCGCGGCCGCAATCGCCGCCCCGCGGGCCGCTCCAAGAATTTGCGCAGTTTGAAAATTCTGCACGTAAATCGTCTGCTCCATCGCCACGTGCCGCGGCGCGTAGTCTGCGAGAAAACGATCCATCGTCCGGTAAATTTCACCGAGGCAATACGCCATCGGATGCTTGGGTGAAATCTTCAAGGTCTCGCAATGCAACAACACCGGCAGGCGGCCGGGCACGAAATCGATCACCGCCAAACCCGTGCCCCGCAAACTCGGATCGACGCCAAGAATCCGACCCACAAACGCTGTGCGCAGCCCCACTGGAGCTACGGGCCATTCCTTGGCGGAAAGATTCCCTTCCAGTTTTGCCTTCCACAATTGTCTAACCGACGCGCGTGCCATGTGCGCTCCACCAAAGACACGAAGCGCCCGAAAGAAAAGCGGCGAATCAACGTCGGCGTTCTTCTCCGCCAAAGTTCACCCGATGCGTCCCGCGTCCACCGTCAGCACTTGCCACACCGTGCCGTCGTCCTCGGGCAACACGGTGCCGGTCGCGATCACCTGCGGCTCACCTGCCAGACCGCGCCAAAATTTGCGGCGGCGCTCCGGATCGAGTTCGCCCAACACATCGTCGCACAACAACACCGGTTCGACACCGCTGCGTTCGCGGAAATATGCCGCCTGCGCCAAGCGGAACGCGATGACGAGACAGCGTAGCTGTCCCTCCGATGCGAAATGCTTTGCCGCGCGTCCGTTGAGCAACAGCTCAAGATCGTCGCGCTGGGGACCGCGCTCGGTAGATTTGAGCAACGCATCGCGCGTCCGCCCTTTGCGGAGTTGCGCGACGAAATCATCCGTCGAGACCGCCGTCGTATCCGGCGCGTAACTCAGCGTCGCCGCCTCACCCTCCGGCACGAGTCCGGCATGCGCATTGCCGCAAAGTTTGCTCAACGCCGCCACGCCCTCACGTCGTGCCGCCACGAGGCTGGTCGCATGCACTGCGGCTTCGTGTTCAAACGCGTTGAGTTGCGCCGCATCATTCGTGCCGCGTTTGAGCAACGCATTGCGTTCCGCCACCGCCCGCGTGTAGCCCTGCAACGCCGCGAGGTAACTCGCGTCCATTGCCGCCAGCGTCAAATCCAGCCAGCGGCGACGCAGCGACGGTGAACCGCGCAGGAGTTGGTTGTCCTGGGCCGAAAAAACGACCGTCGGAAACCGCCCGATAAAATCCGCCAATCGCGCCACTTTGCCGTGTTCCCACTCCACCGTGCGGCCATCGGCACCGAGCATAATCGTAATGCGACTCGTGCCAAATTGCTCATGCTCTACGCCGAAGCCGAGCCCCGCCTCTGTCTGCCCGAGCGCGACGAGCGCGCGCGGCTCCGCACCACGAAATGACCGCAGCGCCGTGACGTAGCCGAGTGCTTCCAGGAAATTCGATTTCCCCTGCCCGTTTGCGCCGCACAGAAACGTCCGCTGACCCTGCAGCGCGACCGAAACGAGCGGCAAGTTGCGGAAATTCTGGACGGTGACCGACGCAAAACGCATGACGAAACCGCACCTTGGCACACGCAAGCTTGCTGGCAAGCCGGGTGTCGGTTTCCCCACGAAACATGGCCCTGGGAAATGCAAAACTAAGCGACGCCAGGGGCGGAGTCGCTGGCTCAGTGGTGCTACGGACGCGGAGGACTGCTTACTACAGCTGATCCACGAGGCGCTCGGTTTGCCGAATCTCCAATTCCACTTCGCCGTTCGGCGTCAGATGCGTGAGGCGGTGCTGCACGATTTCCTTAGCCGCCAACCAGTGGTCTACTTCGCGTCCCTCGGGACAGCCATCTTGGAGCCAGAGCAAATAGGCTTCGTGCCTGATTTCATCGATGGGCTCACCGATTATCGCGTGACCCCGTTGTGCCCGACGTTGTCGATTCTCACGGATTTTCATTGGATCCTCCTGTTGAGTTCGCCGCTACAGTAGCACCGAAATACCGGTCATGCCGCGCATTTCATGCGAAATCGACCAAACGCCCGCTACTTCTCGCGGCCCCGACTCTGATTTGTGTCTTGCCGCTCGCCCGTCCTGAGCCTTCCTTGACCGCTTATGAGCAACGAGAACGCCACCACCAACGAAGTCGCCGTCATCACCACCAGCTATGGTGCCATCACCATTTCCTTCTGGCCCGATGTCGCGCCGAAGACGGTCGAGAATTTCAAGAAACTCGCCCGCGACGGTTTCTATGACGGCACCGCGTTTCACCGCATCATCAAGGGCTTCATGATCCAAGGTGGTTGCCCGAACACACGCGTCGGCGAGTCCGGCATGCCCGGCACCGGCGGCCCGGGTTGGAAAGTGAAAGCAGAATTCAATGCCAAGGCCCACGTCCGCGGCGTCATTTCGATGGCGCGCTCCGCCCACCCGGACAGCGCTGGTTCGCAGTTCTTCCTCTGCCACGGCGACGCCAAATTCCTCGACCGCCAATACACCGCCTTCGGTCAACTGACCGCCGGTGACGATGTGCTGGAGCAACTCGCCAATGTCCCGACCAAATCGGGCGGCGGTGGCGAAAAGAGCACGCCGATCGAGCGCGTCGCGGTCGAGAGCATCAAGATCGTCGCGGCCTAAGTCGGCGCGAAATTTACTCACCCGAGGCCAGTCGCGCGACTGGCCTTATTTTTTGTCCGCGCCGAAGATCGCATCCTTCGCTTCCGGAGCGCCAAACATTTGCGCGGCGACGTGCGTAATGCCGGGAGTTTCAACGAGCCGCCAGTTGAATTCCCAGCCGCGCTCCTCCGCGAGTTGCAAGGCGGCCGCGTAGCAATTGAGTCCGCGCGCGTGGCGATGCAGGCCTTGCTTCAACGCGTCGGCCGAGCGATCAAGCGACGGATAATCAGGATCGTTGTCACCGGTCCCGAGATAAAGTGTCAGCGGAGCGGCGAGATAGCGGCGGATCGCGTCGTCGTTGGATAATTCCTCCGGCAAGCCACCGAAACCGTAGCCGTAATTCGCGTCGCGCGTCGGAAAGAGATGCGAACCGGGATTCGCCGCAATGAGGCGCTCTGCGCCCAACGCCCCCGCGAGCGCGGCCATCCGCACGACAAACTGTCCGCCGGCCGAATGACCAATAAAATAGAACGGCAGCTCGGGCTGATCTTCGCGCGCGCGCAAACTCTCCACCAATTTGGACACCATCATGAACGTCCACTTCTCGCGCGGTTGCACCTCCTGGCCTTTAATAATTCCGCCACGCTGATAGGCAGCCGTCGGGAATCTCGCTAAATCAAACAACGGCGCCGCCACGATCGCGCCGTAACGCTCCGCGAGCACGGTGGCGAAATCGCGATACTCCTCCGCGTTGCGTCCCACGCCGTGAAATACGAGAATGATCGGCCCGCCGTTGTAATTCTCCGCCTTGTAAGTGAAAACCTCCAACGGCACGCCGACATCAATGACGACCTTACCCGCGCCAGTCGGCACCGGACCCTCGGAGTCGGCCGCAGTAACGACCGTCGAAAAGAGCCCTGCCCCAATCAACGTGCAGCCGAGTCGGGCGAAGCTAGCGAAGCGCTGACGTAGGAACTGGATCATGAAAGTCGGGCGAGAAGGCAATTAGAACGGCAGGTAGCACACGGTGTTCGCCACGAGCATCATGATGAAAATCGGGCAGATCGTGAGCGGACCGAGGTATATGCGGCCGGTGAGACGGAAGAAGAGTCGGTTGAAATACGGCAAAATGAACATCATCGGCACGACGGCGAAGAGCAGGTTGATGTAGAGCCAGCCCTCGGTCCAATACACGGTGCCCGTCGCGGCGAGGCACACGTATTGCACCACGAGGATGAGCAGCAGCCCCGACGAATTCGCGAACCCTGCGAGCAACATGCCGCGCCACTCCGGAGTGCCGACGCGCCTCATCGCCCCGTTCACGCGCAGCGAGTTTTGCAGGAAGAAGGGGAAAAAGAGCGGCGCATACATCAATAGCAGACCCATCGTGGCCGGTTGAAAAACCCGCGCGCCAAAAAACAGCAGCCGGAAATCGACATGAAAGAAATAATACGTCGTGAACAACAGCAGGAAGAACGCGGCAAAGAGCGTGCCCGCGAGCGTGGCGGTGCGCAGCAGTTCGCCGCTGCTGGTCGCAATACCGAGCATCTCCCGAGTGACACCGCGCGTGCGGTTGTGCCGCCAGCCGAGGTAAAACAGTCCAAAGCCAACCACGCCATTGAGCAGCGCCCAGAGCATCACCGCGTTGTTCATCCGCTGCGGAAAAAACCACGTCTGCCCGCGGCTCGACGCATCCGTGAAGAGCTTTTGCGAAAGCTCCGTCATCGGCACGTAGGACACGCACGCGATCACCGCGCCCGTGAGCAGCAGCGTCCAGAACACCACCGGGCTTCCTCCCCGCGGCAAAGCCGGCGGGAGCGGATGCGCCAGTGGACGGAACCACGCCACACTTTCCAGCAATAAACGCGCGAGCGGCACCAAGGCGACAAAGGCCGCAATCAGGCAGAGGCCGGTGAAGAACTCCTTCCAATACCAAACTTGGTTCGACGGAGGGATCGGCCACTCCATGCCGAACGCCTTGGCAAAATAGTCGAGTTGGTGCGCCGTTTCCGCAATGCTGTAGGGCTGCAACGGGTGCAGCAGTGGCGCGTTGTGGATCACGCGCAAGCCGCGCTGCGCGGCGTCGCCATAGTAACGACCCGGCTCGACTTCCGTGACGCGCGCGAAATCGGCGCCGGACGCGCTGTTGATCAGGCGGATCGCTTCGGGCGCGCGGCGCATGTCGGCGTTCTTAAGTTCGTTCCGGTAAGCACCCTCGTCATAGTAACCGTAGCTGCTGCCGAGATTGGAGCGCACGTCGGTCAGATTATCCGCCGTGAATGCGAGCAAGTAGCCGGAAACGAACGCAGAGTGGAGCTTGCTGGGTCTCTTCGCGCGGTCGGCCTGGCGGCCATAACGACGTGCCGCGAGCACGACGGCGTTGCCACCCGCCGAATGTCCGGTCGCGCCAATCCGCGCCTTGTCGATGTAGTTCAGCAGAGTGGTGTCCGCCGCGTAATCGATCACCGCAAAGAGGCCGTAGCCCTCGGTGGTGGCGGAACGGCGGCTCTCGGATGCGCTGGAATTGCCCTGCGCATACGGATCAATCGAGATCACCACAACGCCGCGACGCGCAAGTTCGATGGCGATGTTTGACAACGCTTCCTTCGAGCGTTGAAAGCCCGGCACCACGATAACGAGTGGGGCGGGCGTTTTCTCCGTCGCAGTGCGGGGACGGTAGAGATCGGCCGCAAGCCACTGCCCGTTTTGTGTCGGAAACCGCACCTCCGTCAACTGCACGCGTCGCCACGACGTCTGAATCAGCGACGCCAGCAACGCGCTGACGAAGATGACACCCAAGCAAATGGCCAGCAGCACGCGGCTGCGATGGCGTGGGGTGGCGGCAGGAGTGGGATTCATTGGTGAAGCAATTCGAGTCATCCGTTCCGATTGCTTCTATGGACACGCGGGAGAGATTGCGGCGACCCGCTGTTGTCATCCTTCGCCTTGAATTTGAGAACCTCCAGAGGCGCTCCGACATCAACGACAATATTGCCGGCACCGGTCGGCACGGGATCATTGGCATCTTCGATGGTCTTGCCCATCGCGAGCGAACAGGACGCGACCGACAGGATGAATCCAGAGAAGAAACGCATGATCCTCGACGTTGCGTGAACCGCTTCGCACCGCAAGCAAGCGCCGCTGCGTAGTATTACGCCTTGCGCGGCGACACGAGCAACTGGTTGACCAACTGCCGCAAGTTGCTCCGCGCGTCGGTTTCAATCACTTTCCCATCGCGCCCGATCACCCACACCGCCGGGATCGAAGAGATGCCAAAGCGACGACTCATCTTCGTATCCCAACCCAGACCATCAAAATAGTGGGGCCACTTAATGCCGTTCTTCGCCACGTAGTCCTCTAGTTTCTTTCGATTCTGATCCAAACTGATGCCGATGATCTCCATGCCGCGTGCTTGAAAATCGCGCTGCAAAGAAATCATTTTGGGCATGTCGTCCACGCACGGACCGCACCACGTCGCCCAAAAATCCAAGACCACGACTTTGCCGCGATAACTCGCCAGATCGACTTTTCGCCCATCCACGGCGGTAAAAACCAAATCGAGCGGACGATGGTAATAGGGCAACACCGCCAACGCGGTCTCCGCCTTCGCCGCCATCTGCGGATTTCCGGCATTCGCCGCAAACTTGTAGGCGCGGGACGCTCTCCCTTCATTGTCCTGCTGCACCATGGCCCCGAGAAAAAACGCGAACGCGGGAGCGCGGGCATCATTCCGATGCACGGCGAGAAACCGTTCGATTCGCTCAAACAATCCTACCGGGGGTGTCTGCTTTTCTTTGCTTAAAGTCCATGCCCGCAAGCGGGCGCTGATGATCGCTGCTTCAATTTCACCTTTCACCGCCAGAGGAACACTGGTCACCGCTTCCAAGATCACGATTTCTTCATTCCAGCGCTCTTCGTCGAGTTTCACGCCCAGCCCCTCCGCCACCTGCGGCGCGATCTCCACCCACCACGCCCGCGCGCGCAACACCCGTGCATCCGCACTATGCTGCCGAATAAAATATTCCAGGTGCTGCTGCATGAGCGCGAGATGGTTGGTCTTTTTCTCTTCATTCTCACGACTGTTCGAGCGAGCTTGTTGTTCGATCGGCGCGTAGTCCTTCTTTAATTTCTCAATCGCCCGCCAGGCTTCGCTGGGCGAAGCGGCATAGGTCGTCACGCTCAAAACGGCCCATAGCAGAAGCGACAATATGCCGCCAAAATTCCGGCGATGTGACACATGAATTGTCCTGTTCATAATCGTTGAAGGATAGGTTGGCGGCCCGTGTGGCTACGTTGCTTTTCCGTTTCCCACCCGGCAAACAAAAAGCCCGACACCAGAAGGCATCAGGCTGAAAATTGAAGCGCGCGATTTGCATCTGCGCTACGCAGGTTGGCGCTGCGGATTACGCGCGATCGAAACCGACCGCCTTCGCCACTTCTTCGTAAACGATGCGTCCGCCGCGGGTGTTCACGCCCTTGGCGAGACCCTTGTGCTCTGCCAACGCACGCTCGACACCCTTCTGCACCATCATGGCGAGATAAGGTTCGGTCGCTTGGGTGAGTCCCATCGTCGACGTGCGGCCCACCAGCGCGGGCATGTTCGGCACCGCGTAATGGTTGACGCCGTGCAACAGGTAAACGGGCTTCTCGTGCGACGTCGGTTTGATCGTCTCGATGCAACCGCCCTGATCGATGGCGATGTCCACAATGACCGAGCCGGGACGCATCTTCTTCACGGTTTTGGCGGAGACGACGATCGGCGCTTTCGCCGCCGGAATCAGCACCGCGCCGATGAGCAAATCGCAATCCGCCACCGCCGCTTCAATGTTGGCCGGGTTCGACACGAGCGTGACGATGCGTCCGCGATACTCGGTATCGAGAATTTCCAGTTTGCGCGTGTCGAGGTCGAGCACCGTGACGCGCGCGCCCATGCCCGCCGCCATTTGCACCGCGTGAGCACCGGAGTTGCCCGCGCCGATCACGACGACCTTGCCCGGCATCGTGCCGGGGATGCCGCCGAGCAACACGCCGGAGCCGCCGTATTGCGATTGGAGAAAATACGCGCCGAGTTGCACCGAGAGGCGACCCGCGACTTGCGACATCGGCTTGAGCAACGGGAACGAGCCGTCGTTGCCCTCGACCGTTTCATAGGCGATGCCGAGAATTTCCTTTTTGCAAAGTTGCTTCGCGAGCGTCGCACCCGCCGCCAAGTGCAAGTAGGTGAAGATCGTCTGCCCCTGTTGCATCAGGCCATACTCGGACTCGAGCGGCTCCTTCACCTTCACGATCATGTCGGCGCTCTTCCAGACCTTTGCCGCCGAGTTGAAGAAGGTCGCGCCCGCGGCCTTGTATTCTGCGTCAACGAATCCAGCGGTCGCGCCGGCATTCTTTTCCATGATGACCTTGGCACCGAGCGCGGTGATGCGACGGCACAAGCTGGGGGTCATGGAAACGCGTTTCTCACCGATCTTAACTTCTTTGGGGACACCGATAATCATCGCTCTGTCATACAAAGAACGGGGTTTATGACAAGTGCGCTCCCGCACGCTGTTCGGATAGTGGTGAACCTGTTGCCAGATCCACTCTACCTTATGCACCGAAAAGCCCTTGCGCCCTCGCCTCGTCAGGTCGTTAGGTAACATCGCTCCTCCCGCTCGCCGTGAACAAGAAACCCCTCACTCTTATCGTCGCCTGCGCCGCCAATCGCGTGATCGGACGCGCGGGTCGGCTGCCCTTCGATATCCCCGAGGATAAGCAGTGGTTTCACGATCAAACCGCCGGCACCATCGTTGTGCTCGGACGCATCTGTTACGAAACGTGGCCGCGGGTGCGCCAAGACGGACGCCAGCCCGTCGTGATCTCCGCCAACACCGCCCTCGCCTCCCCGGGCGTGCATATTCTCCCCAATGTGCCGCAAGCACTCGCGCGCGCGCAGCAACTGTCCGGCGAAATCATGATCTGCGGCGGCCAACGCATTTACGAAGCAACGCTCCCGCTCGCCGATCGCATTCTGCTCACACTCGTGCACGCCGACGTGCCGGGCGACACGTGGTTTCCTGAGTGGCGGAATTTGGAGTGGCGCGAATCGTGGCGCAAAGAAAGCGCGGACTCTAACTACCGCTACACTTTCAGCGTGCTCGAACGCGTGCGCTGAGTCGGCTGCGGCACCTCAATCGAAGCGCGTCGTGTCCCACCGGAACGGCCAGTAAAGCGGGCAACACCCGAGGAACGCCGTCGCCAACGGCACCAATCCGACCGCACCCCACCAAGACTCCGCGCGCACGCCGAGAAAAAGAATCACGCACCCGAGCACGAACCGCGCGCCCGCATCGTAGGAACCGATATTTGTTTTCATGACAGCCTCCTGTGTTGGGTCACTTTACACCAGACCGCGCCGCCGCGCCGCGCATCGATTGCGAAATCCGCCCCGTTCCTACTTGCATTCACTCCGTCGCAACACCCTGGGCAGACACGGTGCCGCAACACGAATCGGACACTTGTAACGTATTACGTTACAAACTCGCCGGGCGCACGACACTCGCCGTGACTTGGAGACAGGCGGGATCGACCTCGCGCACTTCACGAGGTGCACCGAGTAATTTTACGCGTTGTGCGGATGAGCGGCGTGGGCTTGCGCGACGGAAATGTATTTGATCGCCCAACGTTTGATCCCCGCACGTTCCTCCGGCGTCAGCTCGCGCACCACTTTCGCCGGCGATCCCATAATCATCGAACCCGCCGGAGCGACGAAGCGCTGCGTCACGAGCGAGTTTGCGCCGATGATGCATTGGTCGCCGATCTTCGCGCCATCGAGCACCGTCGCGCCCATGCCGACAAGACACTCGTCGCCGATCTCGCAGGCGTGAATGATCGCGCTGTGACCCACGGTGCAATACCGGCCGATGCGCACGCCGTGATCGTCCGCGAGATGAACCATCGTGAGGTCCTGGATGTTGGTGCCTTCGCCGATTTCGATCATGTTGATGTCGCCGCGCAAGACGCACCCATACCACACGCTCGACTGTGGCCCGAGCTTCACCGCGCCGAGCACGGTGGCGTTAGCGGCGACGAAAATCGCGCCCGTCGTCTCCGGTGTTTGCCCCAAATAAGTTTCGAGCCGCTCGCGAATTTCCATGCCACACGCTACGGAATCCGCGCCCGCCGCCAAGCGCATTGCCGCGACGCGCGGCGGACTACGCCGATTTCGCGGCAGCGAATTCCGTGACGTTTAGGACAAATGTGGCTCGCCGTCCGGCGATTGTCCCGCATGCTGCGACAACTTTCTTACCCATGGATACCCTAACGGATGTGTTGCGCGGATTATTTGGCTTGGCCGCATTTATTGGCCTCGCCGTTTTGCTAAGTGAGAACCGCCGAGCGATCAACTGGCGTGTCGTCTCGATCGGCCTCGCCCTGCAGTTCGTCTTCGCTGGCCTCGTCATCTACGCCCCGCCAGTGCGCTACGCCGTCGAGGCGGTCGGCGCGTTCTTCGTCAAGCTCCTCGCCTTCACCGGCGAAGGCACGAAGTTTGTCTTCGGCTCGCTGGTCGACTCTGAGAAACACGGCATGGTTTTCGGTCTGAGCATTCTGCCGTCGATCATTTTTTTCTCCGCGTTCACTTCGGCCCTCTACTACCTCGGGATTCTCCAGAAGATCGTTTACGCGTTCGCGTGGGTCATGACGAAGGCGATGCGCCTCTCCGGTCCGGAAACGCTGAGTGCGTCGGCCAACGTCTTCCTCGGCCAGACGGAAGCGCCCCTCCTCATCAAGCCCTACCTCGCCTCGCTCACCCGCTCCGAAATGCTCGCCGTGATGGTCGGCGGTATGGCGACAGTCGCCGGTGCGGTGCTCATCGCCTACATCAGTTTCCTCGGCGGCACGGATCCCGCGCAACAAGTCATCTTTGCCACGCACTTGATCACCAAGTCCGTCATCTCTGCCCCCGCCGCGCTGATCATCGCCAAGATTCTCGTGCCGCAAACCGAGAAAGTCGCCTCCGACCTCGCCGTCAGCAAAGACCGCGTCGGTGCCAATTTCCTCGATGCGATCTGTCTCGGCACGACGGACGGGATCAAACTCGCCGTCAATGTCGGCGGCATGCTCATCGTCTTCACGGCCGGTGTCGCACTCGTCAATTACGTGCTCAGCGGTTGGATCGGCGATCCGCTCGGCCTCAACGTCTGGGTGGCCAATCTCACCAACGGCGCGTTCAAGTCGTTCTCGCTTGAATTCCTCCTCGGCATGCTCTTCGCCCCCGTCGCGTGGCTCATGGGCATCAGCAACGACGCGTTGCTCCAATCCGGTTCGCTCCTCGGCACGCGCACGGTGCTTAACGAATTCGTGGCCTTCCTGCAGTTGGCCGACTTGAAGAACGCCGGCGCCTACAATGACCCGCGCAATCTCATGATCATGACGTATGCGCTCTGCGGTTTCGCCAACATCGTCTCGATCGGCATTCAAATCGGCGGCATCAGCGCCATCGCCCCCGGCCAACGCGAGAATCTCGCCAAGCTCGGTGTGAAAGCCCTCATCGGTGGCAGTATCGCCTGCTTCATGGCCGCCACCATCGCCGGCATCTTGGTTCCGGTCTAACCAGTCTCTCCTACAACTTCGCAAAAAAAACGCCGGGCCGTGCAAAGCGCACGCCCGGCGATTTTGTTTGGCGAAATTACTTTCGATACCACTCGCCGTTCTCGCGCTGCACCCACACCCCGGCGACGCTTTGCGTGGCGATTTGCTTGGCGCGGGCGCGGCCTACTGAATCCGATGACGCGCCCGTTTGCTGGGCGATCATCCCATAGACCGCCTCGCGGTCGCGGTTTTCGTCGGACGTCACCGACGCGGCATCGCCGGTCGCTTGGCGCACTTCGAGGAAGCCGCGGTTGTTTTCGCCGAGTGCACCTTTGGCTTTCAGATCGTCGATTTGCGGGAGGCGCTGCTCCATGCGGCGGCGGATATCCGCCGGAGAATCAGCGTGCGCCGTGGCCACAGCCAAAGTGCAGACAGCGAGACAGAGAAAGAGGAATCGAGTCATCATGGGTAGGTCTCCTATTACGGGTTGGAAATGCTGGTGGATTTGGCGTCGAGGTCGCCGAAGAAGTTTTCGAGCGCGCGCTCGACCTTCACGTTGACGTCGACGGTGATGTGAATCGGCTTCACTTCAATCGGTGCGGTTTTCACGTGCACACACCCGCCGAGGAACAGCGGCAGGCTGGCGAGAATCAAAGTGGAGCGCTTCATCATAGGTTAAATGGGTTGGTCACGGACAAAAGGGAACGGTTCCTTACTGGCTGAGACGTCGCTGGAGCGCAAATTATTCAACGCCCCGTCGCAAATTTGATCCGGCCATCCATGCCGAGGTTGAGCAACTGCTCGATCGGGCCGTTCACGTTGAGGTCGAGATTGACCGGCGCCTTCAACTCCGGATCGACCGGCACCCCCGCCACGCGCAACGTCGCCGAGCGGCCCGCGGGCGAGTGCGGCGGGCGAATATCGAGCCGCAACTCTGTCAGATTCAGCCGCAATAGGCCCGTTTCGATCTTCTTCAACGTCGCATAGCTTGGGTGCTTCGGCGCGACGCCCGCCGTAAGCAAACCGTGGGAATTGAACTGCAACTCCGCCGGCGCGCCGCGTTTCAGTTCCAGCCAGCCCGTCCCCAACCGCACGCCGCTGCTGCTGTAATGCACCGGCAACCTCCCATCGACGCGCCCTGTCGCCTTGGCCGGCAAATCCTTCGTCAACGCCAGCAATTGCTCCACCACCAAGCCCTCCACCAGCAACGTCGCCTCGATGGCGTCGCGTTGCGGGAACAGCACAAACGGCTCCACCGCCACGCGCCCGCCCATCGCCTCCATCGTCACTCGGCTCACGCGCAACTCGTCCGCGCCCGCCAACGCGATTTCCGCCTCAAAATTCGTCGCCTTGATGTCGCCCGCATCGATTTCGCGCACCCGCACCACGCCGGGCTCCGAAATCAGCGCCAACGCATCGGTAAATATAAAATCCGCCGTCACCCCGCTCGCCACTGGCATTCCCTCCGGATGCACAAACCGTCCCTCGCGCAACTGCACCTGCGCCCGCGCGCTCACTTGCTCCGTCGCATACGTGCACGTCGCTGTCGCCGTCACCGTGCCCGCCATCTGCCACACACCACCGGGCAACGGCGCCAACTTCTGCGCCACCGTCTGCCAGCGCGCCAAATCGAGTTGCAACCGCGTGACTTCGAATTGCGCCACGTCACTCGGCGCATCGTAACTCCCCGTGATCTCCGCCACCAAACCGGGCGCGTTCGCGTGCACCGTGCCCCACACCTTGAAATCCTCGCCGGGCTTCGCGCCCACCTTCGCGTGCAATTCCGCCGTCGCCGTCACTGTGCCGGCCTCGAGCCACACGCCCGCGGGCATCGGCACAAATTGCTGCAGCAAATTCTCCCAACGCGTCAAATCGAGGTGCGACTCCGTGATCGTGGCCTGCACCGCGCCCTGCGGAAAATCGTAACTTCCTTTGACCTCAGCCAACAGGCCCGGCGCTTTCGCCGACAACGTGCCTGACCACTTGAAATTCTCGCCCAACGTCGCGCCAAACTCCACGTGCAGCTCCTCCGCCGGCGCATCGGGAAACTGCAGCACGAACACGCCATCGAAACTGATCGCCTCCGCCGGTATCGGCTGACCGGCACTCGGCGTCGCCTGACCGCCGCCCCCGCCGTCGCCTTCGAACAACGCCCACGGTGGCGGAGCCGAACCATCGAGCGCGACCGGCATCCGCGCGCCCGACACCTGCACGGCCCCGAGCGAACGTTGCCACCAATGCGCGCGACTCACCTTGACGCTGCGCACATCGAAACGCTGCTGCTGAAAATTGAAACCCATGTCCTGCACTTCCACCGACCACGGCGACGCCTGCGTCACGTCGAGTTGGACTCCCGCCGCGCCCGCGCGTTGCAAGACAGAGGTCAACGCCGCCGCCACCAACGGCCGCCGCATCAGCGCCACACTCGCCAACACCACGCCCGCGACCAGCACGATCCAGGGCCAGCGGCGACGACGAGGACGAAGCGTATCAGACATGCGCGCCAATCTGAGCCTCTCCGCGCACGTTGCCAATGGGAACTTGCGGGAGGACTCTTAAATCACCGGTGGCGATGCATCCTAGGCGACCAATCGAGGGAGAACTCAGCGCGACCACGGGAAACCACGAATGGACTCCAATGCACACTAATCTGAATGTGACGTAGGAAGAGGGGGCTGAATCCCTTTCGTCGCGGATCCGAAACCAGCTTCCAGCAGCCCAATCATGCTTCGTGTCTATTCGTGCTCATTCGTGGTTCACTTGCCTAGTCTCGCCTGAGCTACCGTGCGCGTTCTTATACAACCGCGCCTCCGCTCACCGCACTTGGCCGGTGCCGCGGCCGAGGTATTTGTAGGTCGTTAATTCTTCGAGGCCCATCGGGCCGCGGGCGTGAAAGCGATCCGTGCTGATGCCGATCTCCGCGCCGAATCCCATTTCACTGCCGTCCGTGAAGCGCGTGCTGGCGTTCCAATACACCGTGGCGCTGTCCACCGCCGCGAGAAATCGCTCCGCCGTGGCGGCGTCTTCTGTCACGATCGCGTCGCTGTGGTGCGAGCCGTGTTCGGCAATATGCGTTACCGCCGCCGCGAGGTCATCGACCACTTTCACCGCCAGTATCAGCGCGAGAAACTCCGTGCGAAAATCCTCCGGCGTCGCGGACACGACTTGCGGAGCCGACACGCCGCCGAGCGCCACCAACGCCTCGTCATCGGCGCGCAGATGCACGCCGCGTTCGCGCAAGGCCCGGCCCGCGTTCGCGAGAAATTTTGCCGCGACCGCGCGATGCACGATCAAGGTCTCAATCGCATTGCACACGCCGGGGCGCTGGCACTTGGCGTTGAGCAAAATCTGCTCGGCCATCGCCAAATCCGCCGCTGCGTCCACGTAGAGCGCGCAAATGCCGTCGTAGTGCTTGATCACCGGCACGCGCGCGTGCTCGACGACGGTTTCCACAAGTCCCCGGCCACCGCGCGGAATCAGCACATCGATCACGCCGGTCAGGCCGCACAAAAGTTTCACGGCTTCGCGGTCGGTCGAGGGCACGAGTTGCACGGCGTCCACCGGCAGACCGGAGCGCGCCAAAGCCCGCGTGAGTGCGGCGGCGATGGCGACGTTGGTGTGCCACGACTCGGAGCCGCCACGCAAAATCACGGCGTTGCCCGCTTTCAAGCAGAGCGAAGCGGCGTCACTGGTGACGTTCGGGCGCGATTCGTAAATGATGCCGATGACGCCGAGCGGCACGGCGACTTTGGCGAACTTGACGCCGTTGGCGTGCGACCATTCGCGTAGCGTGCGGCCCACTGGATCAGGCAAACTCGCCACATGGCGCACGCCGTCCGCCATCGCGGTGAGGCGCGCGTCATCGAGACGTAAGCGGTCCAACATCGCCGAGGCCAATCCGGCCGCCGTCGCGTTGGTGAGGTCGGTGGCGTTGGCGGCGAGAATTTCGGTGCGCGACGCCAGCAACTCGTCCGCCATCGCGGTGAGGGCGGCGTTTTTCTGCGCGGTCGTGGCCAACGCGAGCACGGGAACCGTGGCGCGGGCGCGGCGGCCGAGTTCGCTGATTTGCTGCGTGAGGTCGGACATCGTCAGACTTTTCGAGCAGGAAAGAGTGTGCCGACTTTGTCGCCGTCGAGCGCGGCTTTGAGCAGGCCGGGCGTGCGTCCGTTGAGAATGTGCGCGCGGATGCCGGCGTCGGTGGCGATTTTCACCGCCTGTAATTTCGTGCTCATGCCGCCGACGGAGAGGCGGCCTTTTTCCTGGCGCACGAAGCCGGCGACGCCCGCGATGTCGCTCACCTTGGCTATCACATTGCCCTCGGGATCGAGAACGCCGTCAACACTCGTGAGCAAAAAGAGTCGGTCGGCCTCGACGAGCAGCGCGACTTCAGCGGAGAGGCGGTCGTTGTCGCCGAGGTTGAGTTCCTCGACGGCAACGGAGTCGTTCTCGTTGATGATCGGCACGACGTTGCGGCGGCGGAAGAGTTGTTCGAGTGTGTTGCGGGCGTTGATGTGGCGCGTGCGGCTATCGAGGTCGCTATGGGTGAGCAGCAGTTGCGCAACGTGGAGGTCGTGCCACGCGAACATTTTGGCATAGAGTTCCATCAGGCGCGTCTGGCCGATGGCGGCGCAAGCTTGGCGGGCGGCGAGTTCCTTGGGGCGTTCAGTGAGGCCGAGCGCGTCCATGCCGGCGGCGACGGCTCCGCTCGAAACGATGAGGCATTCGTGGCCGGCGGCGACGAGGGCGGCGACTTCCGTGCTGAGGCGTGAAAACTGGCGGCGGTCCAACGACGTGCCTTTCGGGCTCGATAAGATGCCCGAACCGAACTTGACGATGAGACGCAACGGACGCTTTGCCATGGGTCGCCAAAGTCACCCAGCCACTCGGAGCGGACAAGGGTAAATGCTGGCATACATTGACCGCACCGCCCGGCCACGGAGACCGGACGGGAGCGTCAACGCCGCGATCGCGAACTCAAGTAACCGTGACGGGCTTGAGCTTCCAGATTTTGTCGGCGTAGTCGCCGATGGAACGGTCGCTCGAGAACTTGCCGACGCGCGCAGTGTTGAGAATCGCCATGCGGGCCCAGCGCTGCTGGTCGCGGTAGGCTTCGTCCACGCGTTGTTGCGCGTTACAGTAGGAGCGGAAATCGGCGAGCACGAGGAAGGGATCGCCGCCTTCGAGCAAGCTGGCGCGGACGGATGCGAGCGGGTTGGTCGGCTCGCCTTTGACGAAGTAATCCGAACCGAGCCAATCGAGGATGGCGCGGAGTTCTTCGTCCTTCTCGTAATACGACCACGGGTTGTAACCGGCGGCGTGCATCGCCTGCACTTCTTCGACGGTGTGGCCGAAGATGAAGATGTTTTCCTCGCCGACTTCTTCGAGAATTTCGACGTTCGCCCCGTCAAGCGTGCCGATGGTGAGCGAGCCGTTGAGGGCGAGTTTCATGTTGCCCGTGCCAGATGCTTCTTTGCCGGCGGTGGAGATTTGCTCCGAGAGATCGGACGCGGGAATGATGCGGGCCGCGAGTGAGACGCGGTAGTTGGGCAGGAAGGCGATCTTGAGCTTGCCATTGACCCGCGGGTCGCGGTTGACGTGTGCCGCGACGGCGTTGATCGACTTGATGATCGCCTTGGCGAGGTCGTAACCCGGCGCGGCCTTGGCCGCGAAAAGGAACACGCGCGGCACGACGTCGAGGGCGGGATTCTGCACGAGGCGACGGTAGAGCGAGAGAATATGCAGCAAGTTCAGATGCTGGCGCTTGTATTCGTGGAGCCGCTTGATCTGCACGTCGAAGAGTGCGTCGGGCGAAACTTCCACGCCGCATTCCTTTTGAATAATTCCGGCGAGGCGCACCTTGTTCTGGCGTTTGATCGCCATGAAATCCTGTTGGAACTTCGCGTCGTCGGCCCACTTTTCCAACTGCTTGAGCTGGTCGAGATCGCGCACCCAACCATCGCCGATCTTCGAATCGATCAGCGCGGAGAGACGAGGATTACAGGCGCGCAACCAGCGGCGCGGCGTGATGCCGTTGGTGACGTTGATGAATTTGTTCGGGTAGAGTTGGTCGAAGTCAGGGAACAACTGCGCGCGGAGCAAACGGGTGTGCAACGCTGCGACACCATTGACGGCGAAGGACGCGACCACGCTGAGGTTGGCCATGCGCACGGCTTTGCCACCGTTTTCCTCGATGATGGACAATTCGCGTTTCTTTCCGTCGTCGCCCGGCCACTTGGCTTCGCACAGCGCCATCAGGTGATCGTTGATTTGGTAAATCAGAATCAAGTGTCGTGGCAGCACGCGTTCGAACAGCCCGCAACTCCACTTTTCCAGCGCTTCGGGAAGCAGCGTGTGATTAGTGTAAGCGAAGACCTTGGTCACGATGGCCCACGCGTCAGCGAAGGTCATGTTCTGTTCGTCGACAAGGATGCGCATCAACTCCACGACGGCGACCGCTGGGTGGGTATCGTTGAGCTGCACGCAGACTTTCTCCGAGAAATTCTTCCACGAATTCGTCGGGTTGGAGAAGTGACGGCGGATGATGTCGCGCAGCGAACAGGCGACGAAGAAGTATTGCTGCACGAGACGCAGCTCCTTGCCGTTCTCGGTTTTGTCGTTCGGATAAAGGACCTTGGAGATCGTCTCGCCGTAGGCTTTCTCGCGCACGGCTTCGATGTATCCACCTTCGTTAAACGTGCGCAGATCGAAATCCTCCGTGGCTTTCGAAGCCCACAAGCGCAGGATGTTGACCGTCTGCGTGCCGTAGCCGACGACGGGAATGTCGTAGGGAAAACCGAGGATTTTTTTCGTGTCAGACCAGTGCCACTTAAAGTTGCCGTTGTCGTCGAACACCTGCTCGGCGCGACCGAAAAGCTGAATCGTCTGCGTGAATTCCGGACGCACCATTTCCCACGGCGCACCGTAAACGAGCCAGTTGTCCGGATGCTCGACTTGGTGGCCGTTGACGAATTCCTGACGGAACAAACCGAATTCGTAGTGGATGCCGTAACCGACGGCGGGGAGATCCTTGGTTGAAAGCGAATCCAAGTAACACGCCGCGAGGCGACCGAGACCGCCGTTGCCGAGGCCCATGTCCTCTTCCTGCGCGCGAATCGATTCGAAATCCTGGCCCAAGTCGCCGAGCGCTTGATTCATCGCGTCGTAGAGCCCGAGGTTGATCACGTTATTCAACATCAAGCGACCGATGAGATACTCCATCGACAGATAGTAGACCCGCCGCACATTGCCCTCGCGGTGGGCTTTGTAAGTCTCGAGACCGCGCTCGATCATGCGGTCGCGCACAGCGGTCGCGGTGGCAATCCACCAATCGCGCGGCGTGGCCGACTCAAAATCGCGGCCCAACTTGAACTTCAAGTAATGCAAGATCGATGCCTGCACGGCGGCAGCATCAGCACCGAGCTTCTTTAAAGTGACGGACTTCAGTTTTTTCTTGGACGGAGGAGAGACGGACATGCGCCCCTATCAAATCGCGCCACTCTGCGCCGTGCAAGGGGGGATTCCAACTTGACGCACGACGTTTGCGCCGACGCCGCCCCCCAAGCTCCGCTCAGCACCGCCTGGTTGCGATCAACCACGAATGGACAAGGCGATGCCCGTCGCCCTGCGGCTTAAACACCGCGCTGAAAACGTCGCGCCAAGTCGCCGCGGCTCAACTCAAAATGCGTCGGACGACCCGCCGGACTCGTGTGCGGCTGATCGCAGGCAAATAGTTGCGTCGCTAAGGCGAGCGCGTCGGTGGCGGTGGTCGTTTCCGGTAAACGCACTGCTTTCTGCGCCGCCAAGCGCGCCAATTCTTCCTCGGCCAGCTGTAGATTCCCCTCGTCGAGCCGTCCTTCGCGCGCTGCCGCCAACACGTCGCGCAAAAACTCGGCCGCGGCCTCCGGCTCGATCCAATCCGGCACCGCCTCAATGCGGAAAAAATTCCGGCCAAACTCGCCAACGTCCAAACCGTGCGCTTTTAGAAACGGCAACCAATCGATCAGCATCGCGCTCGCAATCGCATCGAGTTCCACCGGCACGGCGAACAACAGACGCTGACTCGCAATTTTCCCCTCGGCAAATTGCAGCTGCAACCGCTCAAACCACACGCGTTCATGCGCGGCGCGCCGATCAAGCACGACCACGCCTGCGGGCGTTTCGAACAAAGCGTAATCGCCATGCGCCGTGCCGAGAAAACGCCAACTCGCGAGACGCGTCGGCGTCGCGGCGGACGACGGCGCGGATGGTGGCGCGGGCGCTGGGGTTGGGCTCGGCGATGACGCTGACATTCCCGTCGGAGAATTCAACGGTGCACCGCTTGGCGCTGGCCCGTGCGCGATCGCAGGAGCAGGCACCGATACGCCGCGGAACGGCGTGAGTCGCACCGGTGGCACCGCGGGCGCGGCGTCGTTCTCCGCGCCGATCAGCGGCACGACGGGCGCGCCGATGCCGCTCTCGCGCAATTTTTGCAGCACGGCACGAATCACAAAACTGCGCACCTGCGCGTCGCTGCGGAAACGCACTTCACGTTTCGCCGGATGCACATTCACATCCACCGCGACCGGACTCATCTCCAGAAACAACACGCCGACCGGATAGCGTCCTTTCGGCAGCGTCGTAGCGTAGGATTCGATCAACGCGTAATTCAGCGTGCGACTGTCCACGGGGCGGCGGTTGACGAACGTGATCATCTCGTGCCGCGCCGCGCGTGACACTCCTGGTTTGCCGATCAGGCCGCTCAAGCGCAGTCCGTCTTCGGTGACTTCGAGCGGCAGCAAGTCCGCTGCAAATTGCCGACCGAAAATCTCCGCCACGCGCTCTTCCAGCGTCGAACAACTCGGCGATTGAAACAACACGCGTCCGTCTTCGATCAGCGTGAACGCCGTGCCCGGACACGCCAACGCGTAGAGCCGGACGTTCTGGATGATGTGCGCCGACTCGGTGGCGTCGCTCTTGAGAAATTTCCGCCGCGCCGGCACGGCACTGAACAGATGCGTGACTGTGATGCGCGTGCCGGGCGCCACGCCGCACTCGCGCACGTGCACAAGTTTGCCACCGTTGATCAATACTTCCGTGCCTGCGGGCGCGTCGGTGCGGCGCGTTTGCAATTCGAATTTCGCAATGCTCGCGATCGAGGGCAGCGCTTCGCCGCGAAAACCAAACGTGTGCAACTGGTCGAGGTCGGCCGTCTCGTGAATCTTGCTCGTCGCGTGTCGCTCCAGCGACAGCAGCGCATCATCGCGCGACATCCCGCTGCCGTTGTCCTCAATCCGCAGGTAGCTGCGTCCGCCGTGCCGAAATTCCACTTCGATCCGCGTCGCACCGGCATCGAGCGAATTTTCCACCAGTTCCTTCACCACGGCCGCCGGACGCTCAATCACTTCGCCCGCGGCGATTTGATTGGCGACTCGATCAGGGAGGACGCGAATGACGGACATGACGTGAAGCGAGCGAGCGTGCAAAAATCCGCTGCGACGGCGAGCCTATCGTTGCTCGTCGGTGTCGATCGCGGGCGCTTGCGCCTCTTTCGCTTTCGGTTCCTCGACCAAGTTGATCAGGTAGGTCATCGCGCGAAACGGTCGCAGCAGCCAACTGCCCTCGAGGAGCGGTTTCACGTGGCCGGTTTTTTCAGTCAGTTTCCGCGACAAGAACAACAACACAATCGCACCGACAAAGGTGCAGATGAAGAAAATCTCAAACGCCGCCAAATCGAGTGATTTGCCGTCGCTGCCGCGCAGATAAAAACCCCACAAAGCCGGCGAAAACCCGCCGAGAAACGCGGTGATGGCACTGTGCACCGCCACCGCCAACGCGCGGTCGCCTTCAGGGAGGGTTTTGGCGAGGAAGTTGAGATTCGACGTCGTGAAACAGCCCGCCCCCACGCCGACCAAAAAATACAGCACCGGCAACGCCGCACCCATCCAGCCGCCCACATGCAGGTAAGACCACCAACCCGCCGCAATGACCGCGTAAGTAGAAAACGAGAGCCGTAGAAACGGTTTCGCGCCGACGCGATCCGTGCGCGGACGCATGAACCAGTTGCCCGCAATCACCCCGAGGTATTGCAGCATCGTGAACAACATGATCTGCCACGCGCCGAGCCCGACGGAGGATTTCAGATAAAACGCAGTGAACGGCCCGATGGGCGTCGTCACCACAAAGTAAAGCACCGCCACCCACAGGTAGTAACGGAACATGCCCGGTTGAAACATCAGCTTCGGCGTCTTCGAGGCCACATAGCGCAGACTCATCGTTTTCGGACGCTCCACATCCGGCAACGAACTCAGACAGCGCAAAGCCATCCATGCGCCGAAAATCGCAATGAGGTATTGAATCGTGAACGCCCAATACGGTGGCAACACGGCGAACAATATCGCGCACACCGCCAGCGTGCCCACCGCCGCAATGCCGCCCATCATCTGGTCGGTTGACCAGTAACGCCCACGAATCGACGCGGGCACGATGCCGTAAAGCCACGACGTGATCGCCGCCGCGCCCACCGCGCGACTCAAGCTGTAGAAAAACATCGCCGTCACCATCGAGTAGATCGACCAGCCCACGCGCGACTCCGGCGCGTAGAGCGACAACCCGAGCGGCACGAGCAGGAACCAGCCACGCGCGCCCCACCCGAGCAACGTGAGTTTCTTGAAACCCAAACGCGGCAACAGTGTCGTCGCGACGACTTGCGCCGGCGTCAGCAAAAACGTCCAGGCAAATACCAAGCCAACCTCGAACGGATTCGCCCCCAGGTGTTCCATGAAGAGCACCGTCGGCGTGCCGACCGCCACCTGCCAGTTTAGCGCATTGAAAAACGCGAAATGCAGCCCCCGCCGGTAGGCGTAGAGCTCAGGATCGTTTTTCTTGGATAAAAAAGGCATGGGAACGCAGCAGCCTCCAGCAAAGTCGCGCTAACCCGAACGTCAAAGACTGATCTTGTGTCGCGCTAGTCGACGGCAAGAACTGCGCCGGAGGAGAACGATGGGGAATTACTCAGCCGAGTAATTTCTTCCAGCGCGCGATCTGGCGGCGCAGTTGGACGGGTCCCGGCATGCCGGTGCCCGTGCGACGACGCATCGCTTTGGTGAGATCAAACGAGTCCACCCAATCCGGCCCAAATTTCTCGTGCACTTTGCTGACTTCGTCATGCGTCAAGCGATCGAGCGGCACTTGTTTTTTCTCTGCCAAACGCACGACCGCACCGACGGCGTGATGCGCATCACGAAATGCCACACCCGCGCGCACGAGATAATCCGCCAAATCCGTCGCGAGCAGCGCCGGGTCGGCCACTGCAGTCGCGCAGCGATCCCGAAACACGGTCATGCCTGCAATCGTGCCCGCCAAGACTTCGAGGCACAGCGCGGTTTGATCATGGCTGTCGAATACCGGCGGCTTGTCCTCCTGCAGGTCGCGGTTGTAGGTCAGCGGCAGGCCTTTCACCATCGTCAGCAGCGTGTGCAGGTTGCCCTGCAAGCGCGCCGATTTGCCCCGGATGAGTTCCATCGAATCCGGATTTTTTTTCTGCGGCATCAGACTCGAACCGGTGCAAAACGCATCCGGCAAATCGACGAAGCGAAACTCCTGACTCGACCAGAGAATCAAATCCTCTGCCATGCGCGAGAGATGCACGCCAATGGTCGCGCAAGTCGCGCCGAATTCCAAATACGTGTCGCGGTCGCTCACGGCGTCCATGCTGTTCTGCGTCACACGCGGACGGCCCCGGCCATCGACAAATCCGAGTGCGCGGGCGGTAAATTCGCGGTCGATCGGCAGCGTCGTGCCCGCAATCGCGCCCGAGCCGAGCGGACACCAATTCGCGTGATCCGCCACAAGGGCAATCCGCTCCGCGTCGCGTTGCAACATTTCCAAATACGCCAGCAAATGGTGCGCGAGATAGACCGGCTGCGCGCGTTGCAAATGCGTGTAGCCCGGAATGAGCACGTCGATATTCGCTTCCGCGATGCCGAGGATCGCGCGTTGGGCGCCGTCGAGCCGCTGAATCAAATCGGTGCAGGCCGCTTTAAAATAGAGCCGCATATCCGTTGCGACTTGATCGTTGCGGCTGCGCGCCGTGTGCAACTTCGCCGCGGCAGGCACGCGCTTGGTCAGCGCCTGCTCGATGTTCATGTGCACATCTTCCAGCGCGGTGCTCCACTTGAATTTGCCCGCCAGCACGTCGGCGAGAATGGCGTCGAGCCCAGCGTGAATCGCGTCGCGCTCAGTGTTGGTAATCAAGCCAACATGCGCCAACATGGCCGAGTGGGCCTTGCTGCCCGCGATGTCGAACGGCGCGAGCCGTTGGTCGAACGACACGGATTCGCTGAATCTTTGCATCAATTCAGCCGTGCCGGTGGAAAAACGGCCGCCCCAAGTCGCTTGCGCTTTCTTTGCCATATGAGCGCGAAGCAACGCCCGACGCCCCGTCGAGGCAATGAGAATTTGGGGTGCCGGAGGCCGGGTGGCGATTTTGCGCGTCTGCGATTGCTGCCGACTAGCCGCTGCTCATCTTGGCGGCGTGCTTCGGTTCTGCCTCATTTTTCTCGTTTGCACCACATCACTCTGCGCCGCCGATCCCGTCGCGTTTGATCGCGTCACGGTGCCGCCGATGAAGACCAAGGCGTTCGCCAGTCGCTTCACGTTAACCACAGGTGAATTTCAGCGCAGCGAAACCGGTTTTCAGACGACCTACGAAGTGCGCGTGGTGCCTTGGTTCTTTTTTCGCGAGCGCGGCAATATCACGATTTACGTCTCCGATGAAGATGTGGCGCGACTCGCCGCAGGTGAGACGATCGAGTTCGACGGCAATGCGCTGACGCGAAAAAACAAACCCCGTCGCGTGGACGGTCGCGCCGAGCCACTCGATGCGGCGTCCGGCAACATCACGGTGCATATTCAGGCCGACAAACGGGACCTGACGTTTCACGGCACTTACCGATTCGCCAAAGCTCCGCCGGCAAACTAGCCGCGCAAGCGCGGTCGTGCGGGTTCACTCCGCCCAGTGAAAAATAATCGGTGTGTCGACGTCGGCACTGAGGCTCTTTTTCACCGGACAGGCCAGACCCGCGCGTTCGAGGATCCCGTCGGGGTCCTGCGTGCGTTGAATCGGCAGCCACACCGTAGTCGTGATGCGGGCGATGCGACGCGGCGCGTCACTCGACATCTCCTTCGTCACTTCCCACTTCGCACCGGGAATATCGAAGCCCAGCCGGTTCTTAGCTGCGATGGCGATCGTCGTCACCATGCAGGAACCGAGCGAAGCGCAGAACAAATCCGTCGGCGAAAACGCGAGTCCGCGACCATGATTGTCCTTCGGTGCGTCCGTCTCGATCATCTGACCCGACGGGCCGTGCGTGAGTTGGCAGTTGTAGTCGCCTTGATAGATGCCGGTGCTTTTAACCATGCCGCAGCGAAACAACGAAATCGCGCGATGACACGCCAATTTGCTGTCCTACGTTGCTCCTGCGTGGCACTCGATTCAGTTAAATTTCCGCAAGCGCGCCACGACGTCGGCACGCAAACGCTCCACATAGGCCACGGTGAATTCCTCCACCGAAAGCGTCGCATCCTGCACAAGTGGCGTCAGATCCATCGCCCACGTGAGCGCCGCGCTGCCATCCGCAGTGTGCGCCGCATGAAAGGTGGCATTGGCCAACCGGCGTCCGGCAGTCGCCAAATCGTAGCGTTTGCCACCGGCGATTTGCGACGCGAAGACCGCCACTAAGGCTGACGCTAATTTCGGCTCGGCCGAGACATCGAGCGCGCACTTGTCGGCATCGAGCAACCAATCGAGGTCGCGCCAGACTTCGCAGCCGTAAACTTTTTGCGGACGCTGTTCCGCCGGCAACTCGCGCAACGCGGCGAGTGAACGCAGCAACACGGCGATGTGTGTGTCGTGTTTGTCCGCCGGATTGTGCAGATAGACCACCTGCGCGCGCGCCACCGCGAGAATCTGGCGCAAATCGGCGACCACCTTCGGGTGCGCCGCGTCTTTCACGTCGGCGCTGGGATGCGCGAGTTGAATCATCGCGGCGTAACCACCGAGACGGGCCGCTGCCCGCTGTTCGTCGCGGCGCACGATTTTCATTTGCTCGTCCGTGAAATTGGCAAATGCGCCAGTGCGCGAACTGCCCGCGCCGTCGGTCACAATCACGCCCGTAAAACCCGCATCGGCGCGACCGCGACACGCCGCGATGCCGTGGTAGGCCATGATCTCGAGGTCGTCCTGATGCGCCGCGATCGACAAATGCGTGGTGCGCGCCAGCGCGGCATCGAGTGGCGTCCCGTCGGGCACCAAGACATCGGCGGCTGCTCGGTAAAATTTCATGCGCGCAAACTCAACCACTCCACGCGTTCGGCGCGGCCGGCGGCGTTGAATTCAACCAGCGTGGCGGAGAGTCGCACGTCGCCCGTCGCGACTTCAAAGCGACGCGGCATGCCGTCGCGGAAGCGCGCGATTACCGGGGCAATTTCGCGACCCAGCACCGACTCGTGCGGGCCAGTCATGCCAACATCGCATTGAAACGCGGTTTGCCCGCTCAGCACGGCGGCGTCAGCTGTCGCGACATGCGTGTGCGTGCCGAGCACAGCAGTGGCGCGACCATTGAAGTGCCAGCCCATCGCCTGTTTTTCCGACGTGGCTTCCGCGTGGATCTCCACCAGCGCGCCGTCAAAATTTCCCGCGTGTTCCGCGAAGATCCTGTCGGCAACGTCGAACGGGCAATCGACTTTCGGTCCCATGAAATTGCGTCCAAGCACCGTTAATACGAGCAGACGGAAACCATTTTTCTCGATGATGAGATGTGTGCGGCCCGGACAGGTGGCGGATAGATTCGCCGGACGGCAGACTTGCGGCAGAGCGGCGATTTCGTTTTCCCAACCGCGTTGATCCCACACGTGATCGCCGAGCGTGATCGCATCGACACCGTGTTCGAGCAACGTGCGCGCGAGCGTGCTGTTGATGCCGGAACCGGCAGCGGCGTTCTCCCCGTTGGCGATGACGAAATCGATGCCGCGTTCCTCGCGCAGCTTCGGCACCAATGCGCAAACAATGTCCCGTCCCGAGCGTCCGACGATGTCACCGATGAACAGGAGTTTCATGCGCGGCGCGAGCGGGAGCGGCGATTATTGTTTCAGATAGCTCGCGTTCCACGCGTTACCGAGCGCGGTCGGGCTGAGACGCGTGGCGCGACCGGTTTCGGTGTCGATCAGATAGAGCGCTCTCGAAGTGGCGCTGCGAAACGTGGCGACGACGTGACGCGCGTCGGCGCACCAAACGGGTTCGATCGCATCCATCGGCGCTTTCGACACGATGCGCGCCGTTTGAGTGGAGAGGTCGTAAACAGCCGTTTGGTAACCACGGGCGACGCCGGCGGTGAAAACAATTTTGTTAGGATCGGTGTGGCTCCAATCCGGCTCGGCGCAATAGCGCGAGATGTTGGTGGCGAGTCGTTGCATCGCGCCGCCCGAGGAGGACATGACGTGCAATTGCGGACCGCCCGCCGCGCCGGACGTGAAAACGAGACGCGAACCATCGGCCGACCACGCTGGTGAGGCTTCGATGAAATCGTTGTTGGTGAGACGGCGGATTTGGCGACCTTGCGCGTTGCCGACGTAGATTTCCGGATTGCCCTCGCCCGAGAGCACCATCGCGACGCGCGAACCATCGGGACTGAAACGTCCGCCGCTGTTGGTGCCTTTGAAGCTCACCAGCGTCGCTAACTGCTGCGTGCGCAGATCAAGCGTGTAGATGTCGGGAAAACCAGTGCGGAAACTCGTGAAAATAATTTTGTCCCCAGCCGGTGCCCAACGTGCACCGACGATTTGTTTGCCTTGCACGGGATAGCTTTGCACTTCGCCGAAAAAGAGATCGCCGGTCATGATCGTTTGCTGGCCACCGCGCTCCGCGACAAACGCGAGCTTGCCCGCGAAAAATCCCGGAAGTCCGCTCGTCTTCGTCACGGCCACATCGGCCGCGCGGAGCAAGGCGTTGCGCGCGCTGGTGCCCGCGACGGTTTCGCTGTGCACGGTCGAGCCACCACGCGTGACGGTGACGCGGACTTGGGTCGCGCTCACGGGCGCGAAATCGAGCGCGAATGCGCCGCCGGTCGCGACGAGGCGGTAGCGGCCATGCGCGTTGAAGGCGACGCGCGCGAGGTTTTGCAATTCGGTGTTCGACGACGTTACGGAGACGGCGAGCGCATTGATGCCCGCGTCAACATCGACGACGCCGATGTCGCGTTGCGCGGCGGCGGGAGCAACGAGAGCGACAAAAAGAAACAGGAGAGCGAAAGTTTTCTGCATGACGTGAAGCTGGAAATTACTGATGAGGAAGACGACCGGGAATTTGTTTTACTCCCAACAAGCTACGAGCAAGGTCAAAGACTTCTCTTTTCCAAGCCATTTTCATTTTCCCTGTGACTTCCGACTCCATCAAAGACGCTCTCAAACAAGTAAAGTATCCCGGTTTTAGCCGCGACATCGTGTCGTTCGGCTTGGTGCGAACGGCGGCCTTCGATGCCGGCACCGCCAAGGTCTCACTCGCGATCACGACGTCGGACCCGAAGGTGCCGACGATGTTGAAGGCGGAGATCGAAAAATGTCTGCGCGCTCTACCGGGCGTGGCGGACGTGATTATCGAGCTCGCCGTTTCCGCCGCCAAACCCCCGGCCACTGCCGGTCAAGGCAACCAAGCGGGCGGTGCCGCGCCGGTGGGCATCAAGCACTCGATCGCCATCGCGTCGGGCAAAGGCGGCGTCGGCAAATCGACGTTCGCGGTCAATCTCGCGTGCGCGCTCGCACAAGTGCTGACTGCGCGCGGTCGCCCCGGCCGCGTGGGTCTGATGGATTGCGATATTTACGGACCGTCGGTGCCGCTGATGATGGGCCTCGAGGGCCGCCCCGAGATCGACGGTGAATCACTCGTGCCGCTGGAACGTCACGGCGTGAAAGTGATGTCGATGGGGTTTCTGGTGGACGAGAACACGCCGGTCGTCTGGCGCGGGCCGATGGTGATGAAGACGATTCAACAATTCGTGCAAAACGTGAAATGGGGCGAGCTCGACGTGTTGCTCGTCGATATGCCGCCGGGCACGGGTGACGCGCAACTTTCACTTGTGCAAACGTTGCCGCTCGACGGTGCAGTGCTCGTGACGACGCCGCAGTTGGCCGCAACCAACGTCGCGCGCAAGGGCGGCATCATGTTCCAAAAAGTAAACGTGCCGCTGCTCGGCGTGGCGGAGAACATGAGCTGGTTCGAAGATGCCGCGGGCAACAAGCAGACCCTGTTCGGCGAAGGCGGCGGTGCGGCCACCGCGGAATCACTCGGAACCGTCCTCCTCGGCCAAGTGCCGCTTTACCCGGATATTCGCGCCGGTGGTGATTGCGGTATGCCGGTGGTCGTCAATCAGCCGAAGGGTCAGCCGGCGAGCGTGTTCCACACCATTGCCGAGACCTTACTGACAAAACTCAGTAGTGTCCGGAATTAACCCATTGGTTTAGAACAAGTTGGGAATATCATCTGTGAAGTTGCTTGTAGCAAGATGTATAGAACGTGGCGCAAAGAGTTCTGCGACAGGCACTTTCTCGAAGGGAGTGACGGAGAGGACT
>CAMTVI010000010.1:0-111953 GCA_947085165.1 uncultured Opitutaceae bacterium | reverse complement strand
GCAACCAAGGCAAATTATACCATGCGTGTAGCAGACTCCACTCCGGACTGCTCCGTCCGGACCACTCCGGGCGAGCCTCATCGCTCGCCTCCCCGCAGTGATCCTCGTGCAACACCTTTTCCATTGGAGTTGTCCTATAAGACGGCCAGAGAACAACGCGCGGGATGTGACCTGAATCGTATGTGCCATCTCCGCTCAGCATTTTCCGTAGTTCAAAAGGGCTCATTCCACGCTCGCCCGCGCGTGTCTCATCCGTAGCGTTCGGCGGAAGAAAGAGCGGCGCTGCGACTTCGTCTTGGCCGCGGCGCGCTGAGGGCCAAAGGGTAATGCATCTGGCGCTGGCGGCGCGGCATTCGCTACGCCAGCGCGGCCAATTTTCTCAGTCGCCCTGAGTTCGATTGTCGCATCGGCCTCTGACTCCGCAGCGTGGTTCACGACAACAGCACCCTTGGGCACCGTGCCGAGCGACCCGAGGCGTTCGGCAGACGGCGTGAAGTTGAAACTCCCCCAAGTCTAGCTTGCCTGCGCGAAGCGTGCCAGACGCGCGAGGGTGCGCTCTTTGCCGAGGAGGCGGAAGATGCTCGTGATGCTGGGACCGGCATTCGTGCCGCTGACGGCGAGGCGCGCCACGGCTTGATAATCGCCGAAGCCGAGACTCTTGCTTTCGGCGAGCGTCTTGATGCCGGCCTCAATCGCGCCATCGTCACTGAAATCTAGCGTCGGCAACGCCGCGATGAGTTCCGCGAGCCGTTGCTTCGGCTCACCTTTGCCCATCACTTTCGCGCGCACTTTCTCGTCGATCAGAAATTCGTCGGTGAAAAAATACCCCGTGTAGGCCGCGAGTTCGTCGATCGATTTGATCTTCGGTTGCGACAAGGTCATCACGTCGGCGAAGTAAGCTTCGTTCGCCAGCACTGTCGCGCCCGTCGGTTGTCCGGCAAAATATTCCTTCGCGGACGCAACGAATTTTTCCGACGGCAGTTCCAGCAAGTAGAGCATGTTCATGTGCGCGAGTTTTTTGCCGTCGAACTTCGCGTTGCTCTGGTTGACGCCCGGCAAATCGAAGAGGCGCACAATCTCGGCGATCTCCATTTTCTCGCGGTCATCGCCCGGATTCCAGCCGAGCAATGAGAGATAATTGACCAACGCCTCCGGCAGGAAAAAACGCTGTTGGTATTCCTCCACGAGCGCGCCCTTGTCGCGTTTGCTCATCTTACCCTGCCCCATTTCGGGCGATTTCAAAATCAGCGGAATGTGCGCAAACGCCGGCGGCGTGACGCCGAAGCCTTCGTAGAGTCGCACGTGTTTGCTCGTGTTGGAAAGGTGGTCTTCGCCGCGAATGATGTGGGTGACCTTCATTTCGATGTCATCAACGACATTGACGAAGTGAAACACCGGATTGCCGTCCGAGCGCACAATCACGAAATCTTCGTCTTCGGCGCGCTCGACGCGACCGCGAATCAGGTCGTTGATCACCACGAGGTCGCTCTTCACCTTCTCGACCTCCTTTTTGCGGTGTTCATCGAATACGGTGTAGCGGTCACCGAGTTGCTTAAACCAAATCGCACCGTCCTTTTCGTAGGCGCGACCGGCATCTTTCAATTGTTGCAAGTAACGTTGGTAAATCGCTCCGCGCTGACTCTGGCGATACGGGCCAAACTCGCCGCGCTCGCCAACGCCATTGGCGTTCGGACCCTCGTCCCAATCCATACCCAGCCATTTAAGACTGTCGTAAATTAGTCGGAGATACTCCGCGCTGTCGCGCGCCTGATCCGTATCCTCGATGCGCAAGATGAACGTGCCGCCGGTGTGGCGCGCATAGAGCCAGTTGAACAGGGCGGTGCGCGCACTGCCGATGTGGAAGAAGCCAGTGGGACTGGGAGCGAAACGGACACGGACCGAAGACATAACCCATATGAGAGCAGCAAGCCGCGGCGCGAGCCAAGGCAATAGATGCAACCGCGGCGACTTACGAGCGCGCCCCTCACTCCACCTTCGCCGCCGCGCGTTGCAGTTTCCTCCACAGCTTCGCGGTCATTTTCACTGCTTCGCTTGCAACCTCCGGGGCCACCCACGGCGGCGGCTCGGGCAACATCCGCGCGACAAACGCATCAATCACCGCCTGCGCCTCCGCACTCGGCAAATTCATGTGGGTTTCCGCAAAACGCGCGAGGTCGCGCGGCCACGGTGCGGTCAACAGGTGGCTCAACCCCGCGCGGCGCAAATCGATCGCCGCACAGTGCAACGCCTGCCGCGTCAACGGCAGTAGCTCACTGTGGCGCGCCGTCCAACCGTGCAACGCGAACTCCAAATACAGCGTTGGGTCGGGCCCGTAAAGTTTGTCGCCAACCACGCGATGGCCGAGCCACTCCGCATGCGCACGAATCTGATGTTTGCGTCCGGTGATAAGTTCGACGCCCGCCAGCGTATAGCCGCGCCGCGTTACCAACGGATGAAATACGGTCGTCGCTTCCTGCGCACCGTCGGTGCCGGCGTCGACGACGCGTTGCTTCACGGTGACATTCGCCGTCGGGTCGGGACCGAGCGCACGCTCCACGCGAACCGGTTCGCGCAATTCACCTTCGAGCAACGCCACATAAACTTTACCGAGCAATCGCTTGGCCACCGCCTTGCCGAGCCGACCGGCCATCGCCTCTTCTTTCGCGAGAATTATCACTCCAGAAGTCTCGCGATCGAGCCGATAGACAAAGCGGATGGTTTGCAGTCCCAATCCTTCGCGCACCGCACCGGCCAGACTCGACCACGGGCCGTTCTTGGACGGATGCACGACGAGCCAACCCGGCTTGTCGATCACGAGCAATTCGCTGTCCTCGAACATCACCCAAGAGGGCAACTCTGTCGCATCGACCAGCGGTGCCTCCGCGGGAGGCAGATTCTCGGGTTCACTCGCGCTCACAGGATTTCGTTCAAAAATTATTACGGGGAAAACAAGGCAAGAAGGTTTGCCAAAAACACCCCGCCGCATAATCGTCTCGGTGTCGAATGAAGAACTTTCCTCCCACCGGAAAGAGCGGTCTGCCCGAGCGGCGGACGCGTCGTTTCCGAACGAACAGCCAACGGGTAGTTCTCTCCTTTTTGTTGTCCATTAACCCACTAGGAAAATCATGAATAATCCGAATCCATCCCACGACGTTATCATCTCCGGCATTCACCTCGATCTCACTCCTTCCCTGAAATTTTATGCAAAGGAGAAATTGGAGCGACTGTTTCGCCATGATGAGCGAATCGTGCGCATCCGGATCGACCTAGAGTGCGACGCCAAGCACGACAAGCAGCACAAGTTCATTGCCAAAGCCACGCTGCAAGTGCGCGGTCCGGACATCGTCGCAACCGCCTTTGCCGAAGAGTGCCACAAAGCAATCGACCTACTCGTCGACAAGCTCGACCAATCCCTCCGCAAGCGCCATGGCATGGCGAAGGACAAGCGCAACCACCCGCACGCCGTCGAGTGGGATGATGTTGCCCTGCCCAAGGCGATGTAAGTGCCCGGCCCATCGGCTGCCTCATTTTACGGCCCGCCTAGTGCGGGCCTTTTTGTTGGCAAAAGCCCTGCCGCACCACCTCGGTGCGCACAATCGCGCGAATGCGTCTCGGTTTTCCCAAATCAGTCTGGAGCAATTCAATCACTCCGGCTACTCTCTCCCACACTGCCTATGCGTCCCTACCCGATTGACGGTAAAAGCCTCACGTTGTCCCGCCTGCGCGGATTGCTCGCCAGCCGCCGTCCCCTCACCCTCGCGGCGCTCGCCAAGCGTCGCATGAAGGCCTCCCGCACCACCGTGGAGCGCCTGCATCACGACTCCGAGCCGCACTACGGCATCAACACCGGCTTCGGCATTCTCGCGCATCAACGCGTGCCGACCGCCGACATCGAGCAACTACAGGAAAATCTTATCCTTAGTCACGCCGTCGGCGTGGGCGACGAAGTGCCGGCCGAGATCGTGCGGCTGATGCTGCTGCTCAAAGTCAACGGGCTCGCCGTCGGTCTCTCCGGTGTCACGTTGCAACTCGTCGAGCACTTGATGCGTTTCTACAACGAAGACGCGTTGCCGGTGGTTTACACGAAAGGCTCGCTCGGTGCCTCGGGCGATCTCGCGCCGCTCGCACATCTCGTGTTGCCGCTCCTCGGACTCGGCGAAGTTCACTTAAAGGGCAAACGCATGTCCGCCGCTGCCGCACTCAAGCGCATCGGCCTGCCACCGCTCAAGCTGCGCTCGAAGGAAGGACTCGGTCTGATCAACGGCACGCAATTCATGTCGGCCTACGCCGTGCACTGCCTGCTGCGAATCGAAAATCTTTGCGCTACCGCCGATCTCGCCGCTGCGACCACCTTGGAAGCTGCGCGCGGCAGCGCGGCACCATTCGACGCGCGCATTCAACTCGCGCGTCCGCATCACGGCCAACGCGATGTCGCGCACAACATCCGCCAACTCCTGCGCGGCTCCACCATTTTGCCGTCGCACGCGCACTGTCCGAAAGTGCAGGATCCTTACTCGCTGCGCTGCGTGCCGCAGGTTCACGGCGCCGTGCGCCTCGCGCTCGTGCACGCGCGGCAAGTCGTCGAAACGGAAATCAATTCCGCCACCGATAATCCGTTGGTTTTCGACAACGGCGACGTGATCAGCGGCGGTAATTTTCACGGCGAACCGCTCGCCTTTGTGCTCGATTACCTCGCTATCGCCACCGCGGAAATCGCGTCGATCTCCGAGCGCCGCATCTACATGCTGCTGCACGGCGACACCATCGGCGACCTCAAGGTGCCGAAGCTGCTCATGCGTGATACCGGTCTCAATTCCGGTTTCATGATTCCGCAATACACCGCGGCCGCCCTCGTCTCGGAAAACAAAATTTTCGCGCATCCTGCATCGGTTGATTCCATTCCGTCGTCGCTCGGCCAGGAGGACCACGTTTCGATGGGTTCGATCAGCGCGACAAAGTTGCGCGAAGTGGTAAAGAACACCGAAACCGTTCTCGCCATCGAATTCATGTGCGGCGCGCAAGCGTTGGAATTCCATCGCCCGCTCCGCTCCGGTCGCGGCATCGAAGCGGCGTTCAGCGAATTCCGTCGCGCCGTGCCTTTCGCGCAGGCCGACCGTCTCTTCCACACCGATGTGCAAGCGGCGTTGGCGCTCGTGCGCAGTGGCAAGCTCCTTTCCGCCGCCACGCGCGCGGCGGGCAAGCTTCGTTAATTTCATCCCTTCCTCATGGCTCGCCAAACCAAGTCTCCTTCTCGTTCCGTCGCCCGCCCCGTGCGCGCACCGCGTGGCACCAAACTCAGTTGCCAATCATGGGCCGCCGAAGCGGCGATGCGCATGTTGATGAACAATCTCGATCCGGAGGTCGCCGAGCGTCCCAACGACCTCGTGGTCTACGGCGGACGCGGCAAAGCAGTGCGCAATTGGGCGAGTTTCGACGCCATTATCGCGACGCTGAAAAAAATGGCGCCAGACGAAACGTTGCTCGTGCAATCCGGCAAACCCATCGGCGTCGTGCGCACGCATCCCGATGCGCCGCGCGTGTTGCTGGCGAACAGCAATATCGTGCCGAAATGGGCGACCCAGGAAAACTTTGATGATTTCGAAAAACGCGGCCGGATGATGTATGGCCAGATGACGGCGGGCTCGTGGATCTACATCGGCACGCAAGGCATCTTGCAGGGCACCTACGAGACGTTTGCCGAGGCAGGGCGACAACACTTCGGCGGCACACTCGCCGGGCGTCTCTGCGTCACGGGCGGTTGCGGCGGCATGGGCGGCGCGCAACCGCTCGCGGTCACGATGGCGGACGGCACTTGTCTCATCGCCGACGTGGATCGCTCGCGGCTCAAGAAACGCGTGCACGATCGCTACCTCGACGAGATCGCACCGAATCTCGACGCCGCCATTGATCGCGCCGTGCACTGCGCAAACGCCCGCGAAGCGCGCAGCATCGGCGTTGTCGCCAACATCGTCGATTTGCTGGAGCGCCTGCTTGCGCGCAAGACGCGCGTCGATGTGCTCACCGATCAAACGAGCGCACACGATCCTCTCGTCGGCTACGTGCCGGTGGGCTACGACCTGAAAGCGGCGGCGGTGCTGCGCAAACGCGATGCCCGCAATTACCAGCGGCTCTCCCTCGCGACAATGGCGCGACATGTGCGCGCGATGCTGGCTTTGCAAAAGCGCGGGGCGAAAACTTTCGATTACGGTAACAATTTGCGGCAACACGCACTCGATCAGGGAGTGAAGCGCGCCTTCGATTTTCCGGGCTTTGTGCCCGCCTACATTCGGCCGCAATTCTGTCTCGGACGCGGTCCGTTCCGCTGGGTGGCATTGTCCGGCGATCCAGCAGACATTCGCGCGACCGACGCAGCGCTAATGGAGTTGTTCCCGCAGGACGCCGCGCTGCACCGCTGGCTGAAAATGGCGGGCGAACGCGTGGCGTTCCAAGGTCTGCCTGCGCGCATCTGTTGGCTCGGTCTCGGTGAGCGCGACCGCGCCGGATTGCTTTTCAACCAAATGGTGGCCGACGGTCGCGTGAAAGCGCCGATCGTGATCGGACGCGATCACCTCGATTGCGGTTCGGTCGCGAGTCCGAATCGCGAAACAGAAGCGATGAAGGACGGCTCGGACGCAATCAGCGATTGGGCGTTGCTCAACGCGATGGTCAACATCGCCAGCGGCGCGTCGTGGGTGAGTTTCCATCACGGCGGTGGCGTCGGCATCGGTTATAGTCAACACGCCGGGCAAGTTATCGTCGCCGATGGCACACCGGACGCCGCGCGGAGATTGGAGCGTGTGCTGACCAACGACCCGATGATGGGCGTCTTCCGTCACGCCGACGCAGGCTACACGGAGGCGCAGGATTGTGCCGACCGCCTAAACGTGCCAATTCCGGTTCGCACGTGGTGAACTCATGACGCTTTTTCCTCACTTGGTTCCCGGCAAATGGCCGGCCAAACTCGCGGCTGATCGCTTTGCGGCGACGATCGCTCGCAAGTCGCCGCAAGGCTGCGCCGTCGCACTACTAGGAATTCCTGACGATCACGGCGTGAAATTGAACAATGGCCGCATCGGCGCAGCAGAAGCGCCGACAGCAGTGCGTGCGGCGTTGGCACGCTACGGCAATGCGCATCCCGCCACTGGTGTGCTGCCGCGTGTGTATGATGCGGGCGACATCGCCGTTGCCGATTCGCTCGAAGAAACCCATCGGCGCGTCACTGCCGCGACTGGCGCGCTGCTTGATGCCGGTCTTTACCCCATCGCGATCGGCGGCGGGCACGATCTCACGTTTCCGTTTGTGCGTGCCGTCGCGGCGCGTTTCCCAAAGCCGACGGGGATTTATTTCGACGCCCATCTCGACGTGCGCGAGACGACTGGTTCCGGCATGCCGTTTCGCAAACTGATCGAAGACTGCGGTGTGCCAGCACTGCATTTGCACGGCTTCCGGCCACTGGTGAATTCCGCCGAACATTACGCGTGGTTTCGCGCGCACGGCGGCAAAACGCATCCCGACGGCACGCGCGTGGCGTTGCCGAAAGCGAAACATTTGTTCGCGAGTTTCGACGTCGATGTGCTCGACAGCGCACACGCTCCCGGCGTCAGTGCGCTCAATCCCGCAGGATGGATGGTGCGCGAAGCGGAAGTCTGGGTGCACGCCTGCGGCGCAAATCGGGCGGTGCGTTGTTTCGATCTGATGGAATTCAACCCAACGCACGACGTCGATGGCCGCACTGCGCGTGTCGTTGCTCACTTGCTCTTAACTTTCCTCGCGGGATTCGCCCAACGATGAGTCTTCTTATTCGCAACGCCCGTATTCTCACACTTGCCGGATCGAACGGCGCTCGGCGCGGCCCCGCGCTGCGCGAACTGGGGGTGATTCCTCACGGCGAAGTCTTGGTGCAAGACGGACGCATCGCCGCCGTCGGAGCCAAAGTCGAAGTGCCAGCGGACGCCGAAGTAATCGATGCGGCAGGTCGCGTGCTCATGCCGGGTTTTGTTGATTGTCACACCCACGCATGCTGGGCGGGCGATCGACTCGACGAATGGGAAAAGAAACTCAACGGCGTTCCCTACCTGCAAATTTTAAAGGAAGGCGGTGGAATTCACTCGAGCGTGCGCGCAGTGCGCGAAGCGACGCAGAAGCAACTCGCTGCGTCGTTGCGCGAGCGTCTCGGGCAAATGCTGCGCATGGGCACGACGACGGTCGAAGTGAAGAGCGGCTACGGACTCAACACCGAGGCGGAACTTAAAATGTTGCGTGCGATTCGGCGCGCGGCGTCGGAATGGCAAGGCACGGTCGTGGCGACCGCGCTGCTCGGACATGCGGTCGAAGGCGACTTGGAGGACTATTCGCGCATGGTGGTGAAGGAAATGCTCGCCGAAGTTTCACGCGAATTTCCCGACATTGCCGTCGATGCGTTTTGCGAACGTGAGGCGTGGTCGGTGGAGGCGTGTCAGCGTTTGTTCGAGAAAGCGCGCAAGCACCACCCCATCCGCGTCCACGCTGATCAGTTCACTTCGCTCGGCATGATTCCGGAAGCGATTCGATTGCACGCGCGGAGCGTCGATCATCTGGAAGCGTCGACCAAGGCCGATCTCGTTGCGCTCGCGCAGTCGGAAACCTTTGGCGTTATTCTACCGGCGACGGGATTTCACACTGACCAACGTTTCGCCAAGGCTGGTTTCTTTGTCGATCAAGGAGGCGCGCTCGCACTCGCGACCAATTTCAATCCCGGCTCCTCTCCAACCGGTTCGATGCCTTTCGCCATCTCGCTCGCGGTGCGCTTCTGCGGCTTGCTCCCCGCGGAAGCAATTACCGCAGCGACGGTGAATGCGGCGGCGGTGCTCGGTTTCAATGATCGCGGCACCATCGAAGTCGGCAAACGCGCCGACTTGGTGCTCTTGCACCACAAGGACGAAAGGCAACTCGCCTACGAGTTGGGCGGCAATCCTGTCGATCTCGTCATCTGCGGTGGCACGCTGGTTCGCCACTGAGCGCGCTCAATAGCCGGCCGCTGCGTAAGGCCCCTGCCCTGCGCCGTAGATCAGAATCTGGCGTTCAAACGTGCAGACCACGCGGCCGTCCTGCGTCCGCGCCGTCGTGCTGACGCGAATGATACCTTGGCCGGGGCGCGATTTAGACGGACGTTTTTCCAATACGGTCGATTCCGCATAAACGGTTTCACCCGCGCGAACCGTGTCGTGGAATTTCACATTTTGCCACGCGAGGTTGGCGACGATTTTGGAAAACGTCTTCGTCATCATACCCGTTACCACCGCAAGCACGTGTAGTGGATTGATCGGCTGCGCGCCACTGCTGGCACGCGCGTGAAAATGCGCATCGGTCAACGCCGGCGACTGGTCGAGCGCGCGCAGTGTGTGTTGAACACTTTCCTCTGCCGAAAAGGTTTTGCCGGGGCGATGTTCGTAAGTGTCGCCCACGACGACGTCGTCGAAAAACAGACCCATCCGCTCGAGGAAGACGCCCGGCGCGATTTCGTGATGTGAAGCGTGCTTGCCCATGGCGTCAGTAGTCCAGGCGGGTGAACGCGTCGTAGCCCGCGCGCGCCACCAGCAATTCGTAGGTGAGCGTCGCCACGACTTCGCTGCGTTGATTGAGGCCGACCGTGCGCACTCTCACGCGGCCCGCGTGCGGTTGCTCCGACTCGGCACCGACCGCGAGAATTTCCGATTCCGCATAAAGTGTGTCGCCGCCGAAGGTCGGCTTCGGCAGCGCGATTTCGTCGAAACCAAGCAAACGCGTGTGTTTGGCGAAGGTTTTCCAAGTCATGCCCATCACGACTTTGGTCGTGAGCGTGGAGTCCATCAGGCATCGCTTCCATTCGCCGTGAGCGGCGAACTGCTCGTCGAAGTGCAGCATCTGCTGGTTGAGTGTGTCGAGGCACTCGTCGCGGCTGTCTTGCTGAGACAACGTGAGGCCCGGGCGGTGTTTGAATTTTTGTCCGACCGCAAACTGTTCAAAATCCAAACCGAAACGTTCGCGGTAACGATTTTCTCCGACTGGCACGTAGGCGGTGAAAGCGCTCATAATGTGGAAACCCCCGCGTGCGCGAGCACCCGTTGGGCGGAGCGATACATCGGCACATCAATCATCTGGCCGCCGATGTTGGCGACGTGACCATCCGCCGCTTCGAAGGCCGCGACGAGTTGCTGCGCCCGCGCGACTTGTTCGCTGGTCGGTTGAAACGCGGCCTGAATCGTCGCGCATTGTTGCGGGTGAATCGCCAGTTTGCCCACGAAGCCGAGTGCGCGCACTCGGGCGCATTCGGCAGCAAGTCCGGTGGCGTCACCCAAATCGATGTAGGGTTGATCGAGTGCGGCAACGCCTGCGGCCGCGCAGGCGTGCACGACTTGCGTGCGCGGCCAGAGCAAAGCGTCCCACGTCGGTTCACCACCGGTCTCGGCGGACAAATCAAAACCACCAAAACCGACCGCGGCGACTTGCGGCGAGGCGGCTGCGATCTCATAGGCGTGGCGAACCCCGCGCACAGTTTCGATGAGGCAAACGACGCGTGGTTTTCCGAAAAGTTTGCCGAGCGCGAAATGAACTTCGTCCGCTGATTCGACCTTGGGCAACACAACGACGTCGAGGTGCAACGCGGCGGCGTTGAGCGCGTCGAGATCAGCGTGTCCGGCAGGAGTGCGCAGACAATTGACGCGCAAGGCGCACAGAAACGGTGGCGCGCCGACACGACCATGTTCGCGCAACCACGCGATGTTCTCGGTGCGCACACGGTCTTTGTCAGCGTGCGGCACACCGTCTTCCCAATCGATGATGATGCCGTCCGCGCCACTCGTTCCAGTCTTGGCGAAGCGTTCCGGGCGCGTGCCTGGCGTGAAAAGCAACGAGGTAAACTTGGGCGAAGGTTCGGCCATCGACTTCACTCAAGCGGAATTCGCGCGAAGGTGAATCAAAAACCCGAAGCCCACGGAATGCAGTTGCGCGCCCGAAGGTGGGCCGTGCGCGAAGCGACTTATTTGCGCGCCGCGCGATAGCGCCGCCAGCCGAAGAAGCCGAACAGGCTCGCGAAGAGGAATGCGCCGTAAGTAGACGGTTCCGGAACCGGCGTGAGTTGGTTATCGTAGATCAACCACTTCGTGTCGTTGCCGGAGAAGCCACTGAAAACAACCTGCTTAGTCGGATTGCTGCCTTGCGGACCGGGGCTGTTATCGACGGTGAAAAAGTCCTGCGTATCCGTCCAGCCGACGACGGAGAGTGTGAGGAGCGTGCTGTTGAAGCCGAGATTCTGAATGTTGAAATTCGAATTGCTGCTCGCGCCGAAGTTGATGACGGAACTGTCCGTGACATTGAGAGTGCCGAAGGAACCGGTGTAGCCGTTGAGGTCGAGCGTGCCGCCGGCGAGCGTGAGGTTGAGGGCGGTGTTGCTGAAATTGGCCCCGAGCGTGAACGTCGCGCCGGGGCCGATGATCAGACTGCCGGAGCCATTCAAATTGCCGGAGAAGGTCGAAACGCCGGACGAAAGTGTGAGCGCGCCGGAAGAGCCGAAATTGATCGAACCGCTGCCGTTGATGGCTCCGATGGTGTCGGAGAAGCCGTTGACGTTGAGTGTGCCCATCGAGCCGAGGCTGACGACGCCGGCATTGGCGATGACATTGCTCGCGCCGAGGGTAAGCGTGCCGGCGTTGACGGTGGTGACGCCGGTGTAGGTGTTGGCGGCGGTCAAAATGAGATTGCCGGGGCCGTCCTTGCTCAAGCCGCCAGTGCCGGAAATCACGTTGGTGATGGTGGTGTTGCCGTTGCCGCCGACATTGAAGTTGTTGGCACCGAGAGCGGTGGTGCCGGAAACGGTGAGTGTGCCGGAGTCGGATTGGATGCGGCTATTGCCGGTGAGCGAGATGGCACCAGAGACGGTGTTGTTGCCCGCGATGTTCTGGAGTGCGCCGTCCATGGAACCGGTGCCCATGGAATTGAGCGAAAGGGTATTGGAGAGCGAAGCGCCGCCTTGCAGTTCGAGATTGCCGGTGCCGGAGACGGTAACCGTGCCGGTGCCCAGCGTGTTGGTGCCGCCAGCGGAGACATTGATAATGCCAGCGGTGAGATTAACGGCGCCGGCGAATCCGGAGTTGGTGCCGTTCAGAGAGAGTTTGCCCGTGCCGGATTTGTTCAACGAACTGCCCGCGCTGCCGGTGAGGGTGCCGTTGTAGGCGGATTCGGCGGATCCGCTGATTGAAAGGCTACCGGTGCCGAGCGTGACGCTGGAGCCGGAGGTGCCATCGAGTTTGGCGATAGTTTCGGAAAAATTGTTCAGGTTGAACACGCCGCCGGAATTGATCTGCAGCTGGGAGGAATCGACGATCTGGTTCGACGCGCCGAGGCGCACGGTGTCGGTGCCGCTGCCGTCGCCGATGACGAGGTTGCCCGCAATCGCGTTGGTGCCGGCCGTTTTGCCGAGCACCAAGGTGCCCGCGTTGACGGTGGTGGTGCCGGTGTAAGTGTTGGCTGCGCCGGAGAAAGTGGTCGTGCCCGTGCTGTTCACGATCACGCCGCCAGTGCCGGTGGTGATCGCGCTGGAAACCGTGACGTTACCCGCGCCGCCGAGTGTAAGATTGGCGTTGCTGCCGCTGGTGACGCCGCCGCTCAGCGCGAGTGTGCCGCCGCTGTTGGCGGTGATGGTGGCACTGTTGGCGAGGGTGATCGCGCCGGAAAGCGTGTTGGTGCCGGAGGCGGCGACGTTGCGAATCGCGCCATTGCCGCCGACACCCGTGCCGGAAATGGTGATGGATTCGCCAATGGACAAACCGCTGCCAGGGCCGATCTCGAGCGTCGCGCCGGCCAACACCGCGGTCGTGCCACCGGTGTTGCCAAGTGCCGTGCTACTGGAGGCGCGGAGCGTGCCGGCGTTGACCGAAATGTTGCCGGTGTAAGACGAGTTCGCTCCTGAGAGAACGAGTGTGCCGCCGGTGTTTTCCTTCACGAGATTGCCCGCACCGGAGAGCGGAGCGGAGATCGTAAGGTTGCCGCTGCCAATCATGTCGACGACGGTGTTGTCGGTGAGGATGACGCCACCCGCGACGGTGATGGTTTGATCGTTGGAAGATTTCTGCTGAATGAACGCCAGCGAGCTCGGACCATCGAAGGTCAGCGTGTTGGACGTGGAATTGATCGCCGCGATCGTAAACGAGGCGGCACCTTCGTCGAAGCGGATAGCTTCCACGATGCGATTGCCACGCACATCGACGGTGGTTTGCGCGCCAGTGCCGAAAGCAACCTTGGCACCAGACGGCGGCACGGAATTGTCGGGCGTCCCCGTCCAATTTGCGCCGCGGTCCCAGCGATTCGTGGCGTTGCCGCTATCCCACGTATACCAACCGGTCGTCGTGGGATTGATGGGGCGCCAGCCGGTGCCGTAGCCGCTGACGGCTTGCGCGGGGTCTTGCGTGGCACCTGCGCCGTAACCGACAAAATAAAACTGTTCCAAGATGCCGGAACTGAGCGCGGTTTGTGACGCGAAGATATCGCTGCCGGATTCCCAGTTGTTGATGGTCAACACGCCGCTGGGAGACGGTGTCGCGTTTTGAAAGAGGAAGTAGTTGGCATTTCCGGTGGTGCCGAAATTGATCTCGCTGCTATTGGACCACGTCAGGTTGCCGACTTGCTCGGAGAACGTATTCAGATTGAGCGTGCCGCCGGAGAGATTGAGATTGCTGGAATTGCTGATGCGGTCACTCGCGCCGAGTTGGAGAATGCCGGCGGAGACCGTGGTGTTGCCGGTGTAGGTGTTAACGCCGGAGAGTGTGAGAGTGCCGACGCCGGTTTTGGTGAGGCCGCCGGCGCCGCTGCCGCCGTTGCTGATCACGCCGGAGATGGTGGAGTTGCTGCCGCTGTCCGTCTGCACCGTGAGCGTGCGGGCGGTGTTGTTGTTGGAGAGGGCAACGGCACCGCTCAATGTGGCGTTGGAGAGATTGAGCGTGCGATTGCCGCCGGACTGGGTGAGCGCACCGGAGAGCGTGAGGTTGGTGAGACCGGAGTCGGCGGTGAGGGTCCCAGTGTTGGCAATTGTGTTCGATGCGGTGGAAACGAGCGTGCCGCCCGCGAGCGTCAATGCCCCGGTGCCGAGGCCGGCGTTGTTGTTCGTGGAAATCGTGCCGGAGTTGAGCGTGGTGCCGCCGGTGTAGGTATTGGCAGCGTTGAGCGTAACGGTGCCGCTGTCATTCTTCACAATGGAGCCGGTGCCGGAAACAACGCCCGTGACCTGGGTCGCGCCGGTGCCATCGTAGGTGAGCACTTTGTTGCTGAGGGCGGTGGTGCCGGTGAGGCTGAGGTTGCCGGTGCTGCTGTTGCGAATCGTGATGTCGTTCGCGAGGGAGAGATTGGAATTGATGACGTGATTCGCGACGCCGCGCGTTTGCGTCACCGCAATGCCACTGAAACCGGGAACCGATCCGGCATCGAAAGTGATGGTGTTGTTGTTGAGCGTGTAGGCGAAGGGCGCATCGATCGACAGCGAGCGGACGGTGCGGTTCGTGCCGGTGTTGATCGTCTGCGCGGTCGTCACGAACGTGTTGTTCAACAAAATATCGGCGCCGCCGGCAGGGAGGATGTTCGGGTCCCAGTTATTCGGCGAGGCCCAGAGACCATCGGACGCGCCGCCGTCCCAGAGATTGGCGACGAGCGTGCTGACGTTGAGATTGCGGACCTCGTGGTAGTTGGTCAAAGCACCGGTGCCGGAGGAGAAACCGTATTTCAACGTGTCGGGGCGTGCGTAACCGGAGAGGTCGAGCGACAGCACGGTTTGCGCGCTCTCGGCACCTTGTTGCAAACTCACCGTCAATTGGTTCGTCGGCGAAATGAGAATCTGGACGAGATTGGTCGAAGTGGGACGTGTGCCGACGTTGGGCGTGTCAATGGAAGTGCCGAGCGAATTGGTGCCGCCGAGATAATCGTAGCCCGTGGTGCCGTCGCCGGGGCCGCGCACTACAAACGCATCCGGCACGAAGCCAATGCCGCCGACGCGCGCTTCGGTGGGATTGGAAAAATTGCCATACTCGTCAATCGCAACGCCGAGGTAACCGCCGTTCAGTCCACTCACGCCCGGTTTTTGGGCGTAACCCAGCGAACCACCGTTGGCGCCGACGCTGAATGCCTTCGAGCCATCGTAGAGGAAAAAGACGATGCCATCAGCACCGGTGCCGCCCCAGCTCTGATATTCAAACGACGCATAGACTGTGGCATTGGCTGCGGTAAACGCGGTGTCGTAATACGCGCTCGTCGCCTGATTATTGCCTGTGCTCGTGAGTCGCAACCAACCATCGCCCGACGGGTCGACGGTGCCGGACGTGAGGTTCGGCGTATAATTTACACCGGAGAACAGCCAGCCTGACGCAGTCGAATTGGTAAACGTCTCAGTCACCACCTGTCCGAGGAGGACAGCGGGCGTCAAAGCTAACCAAAACAGAAGTTTACGGAGGTGAGTCACAAAGAGGCACACACGAGAAATAGGGGGTTTGCCCCAGTGTCAATACCAAATAGCCCTAACAGCGCTAATTGCCACGCAGCATGCGTGGTAACAATTCGAGCAGTGATTCATCACTTACAGTTCGGCCAATTACGGCCGAACCTAAATTCAATTGAGTCCATCTCGGGGACTTGGACGCAAAAACACTGCTAGCTATGCGGTAAATTTTTTGCAATTCACCGCATTTACGGGCGAATTCGTTTCCGGCACGGACCGGAGAATCAGTCCGTCACTCATCAATCCAAACGGCTCCAACTAGGGCCGATTAGCACTGTCGTCCCGTTCGCCGCGTCGCCCGAATGGCAGGGCGGGGAAAGGATCCAACGACAGTGAAGCGCGTTCATGGACCAACTACGTAACGTGATGCGAAAGGCGGCGCGCCACGAATTCTAGCAATGACGCGCGACGATGCTTCGGTCACCTCAGTAGGAAGAAACCAACAGATTATCCGCGTCCTCGGGCGCGGTGCCATTCTTCCCGCGCTCCCACTGGTTGGGGTTGGAATGCTTGCCGTCGGGCCCCGCCGAAAACAGCACGTAACCGTCGCCCATTTTTCCCCACGGATGGTAGTAGCAATAGACGTAAGGCACGCCCCACGGATCGACGATCGTGGCACCCGATGCTTCCGGTTCGCCTTTGTGAAAATGTAGACGCGCACCCGTCAAGAACCAATTTTGTTTAACCGTTCGTCCATCAGGATCTTTCCTGCCCATCAAGCTAAGCAAAAAATCATCACTCGAAGAAGTCTTGGGCCAGATCCCATAATAGGAGTGGAAGCGCTCAAGGAAGATTTGCATCTGCACCAACTCCGCGTGCGTTTGTTGCTGTCGCCAATGAAGACTACCGACCTTAACTAGCCACACGAGTCCGACCACCGCGACGATCAATCCAGTAAGCCACGCCGCACGTAAGACCCATACGCCACGATGTTCCGCTGTCATTGCCATGGGGCTAGCAGAGTATTCCACCAAGCGGCACGCAAACAGATGTTTGCCAATTCGTCGGCGAGGCCAGAGAAAATGCACCAATCCACCCCCGCATGCCTCTTTACCCATCACGGCCCAATCGCACCCGGAACAACGCGGCGCCAGCACTACCTGCGGAAATTGATTCGCGGGAATGGATACTGACGTTCGTTCTCATCCTTTGGCTCGCCGTATTGCCTTGGGCCTATGGCACCATGCGCGAAACCGGCCAGCTAGTCTCGCTGGGACTCGCGAGCCTCGCCCTGCTAATCGCCCTGCTCCCGCGGCGACTGGAGCGAGTGCCCGGAATGGCCGGACCTGTGCAAACACGTCCTTGGCATTTGTTCGTGCGGTTGCCCCTCGTTTGGATCGGTCTGATGCTATTCGTCTACGTCACAGTGCAGGGACTCAATCCCGCCTGGGCTTATCAACAATCGTCTACGGAATGGTGGCTAGAAAAGCGCAAAGCCATCACTTGGCTTCCCTCCGGGGTGGACGCCCCATTCGCGCGAATGAATGCGTGGCGCACGCTGGTGATTTGGACATCTCCGTTTTTAGCTGCGAGCGCGCTCTGGATCGGCATCACCCGGCGGAGGACACTGCAGACCCTTGCCTTAGTCTTCGTGCTCAATGCCGTGGGCGTCACCCTCCTCGGCATGGCGCAACGCATGACCGACCTCAACACGCAGCTTGGTCCCTTCGCGCTCGGTCCGCGCAACTTCGCGAGCTTCCTCTACCGCAACCACGCCGCCGCCTACTTTATTATCGCTTTTGCGGCAGCGGTTGGTCTGGCCGCCCGTCACTATTTCCGCGGTCAAGAGACCAATGCTCACTCGACGCCTGCACCCGTCTTCGCGTTTTTGGCCATGATACTCGCGACCGGGATATTCCTTAGCCTGTCGCGCCTCGGTATCGTCTTTGGGGCCCTTTGCGGACTGTGTTTGGCGGTTTGGTTTGGCGGAAAGCTGTGGCGGCAAAAGCAAACGGCGAGCCCTTGGTTGATCGTCCTCACGCTCGTCGTGCTGGGTGGATTTGGGACCGCATTTTTCAGCCTCGTTGATTACAAACCCATCGTCTCCCGGTTTGAATCACTTCAAAGCAGCGAAGGGGAAGGCAGCCTCCTCGTGCGGAGTCTTGGCGGAGAGATGGCTCGGGAAATGTTTGTTGATGCCCCGTTGTGGGGCGTCGGTGCCGGCGGTTACCGCCACATCGAACCGCATTACTCCGCTGCGTTCCCCAATCTCACTCAGGACTTCCTCTTTCATACCAGTGCCTACTGGTTTCGGCATTATGTGATGCAGGACGCACACAACGACCACCTGCAAGTCCTCGCCGAATTGGGTGTTGTCGGCGGCTTGCTCGTCTATGCGCTGTTGGCTTGGGCGCTGGCCGCACTTTCGCTCCGGACGCGCCGTCAACATCCGCTCGGGTTGACAACGTTGGTGTCCACTTTGGCACTGCTGCTCTTCGCCACTCTTGATTTCCTGTTTTTGAATCCCGCCATCCTCGGCACCCTCGCCTTGCTCATCGCCCTGAGTTGTCGCTGGGCCGATTTGGAAGGCCGCACCAACTAAGCCCTGCCGGACAAACGAGCCACTGGCTCAGCTGCCTTCAAAGTGCGGCTTGTATTCCGGCACGAGGCGCTGCATCGCCAACTTCAATTGGTCAGGCTCCAGCACGCTCGCAAGTTCTTCTACTTCATGTCGGCAACGGTCGGCCCACTGTGCGTCGGCTCCCTGTTGAGATGCGAGCAACATAATGCGCGGGTGATTGGTCGGACGCAGTAACTCGGAGTGATGTTGCAACTCCTCGAAAAGTTTTTCGCCGGGACGCAATCCCACGAACTTGATTTCGATATCCACGTCCGGACGTAGTCCGCTCAGTTCGATCAACTGGCGCGCCAGATCGACGATTTTCACCGGCTTGCCCATATCGAGCACGAAGATCTCCCCACCCTTGCCGAGCACTGCCGTTTTCAACACCAACCCAACCGCCTCCGGAATGGTCATGAAATAACGAGTCACATCGGGATGCGTTACGGTAATTGGTCCGCCGGCCGCGATCTGCCGCTTGAAAATTGGGATCACGCTGCCCGACGAGCCGAGCACGTTGCCGAAACGCACCGCAATGAACCGCGTGGTCCCGACACCCTTTGCCTGTTCGTGTTGCAACGTCATCTCTGCGAGCCGCTTCGTCGCTCCCATCGCACTGGTCGGATTGATCGCTTTGTCGGTTGAAATGAAAACGAATGTTTCGACTCCAACCGTCGCCGCCAATTCGGCCAGCAAGCGCGTGCCGGTCGTGTTGTTTTTCACCGCTTCGCCCGGTTGGCGCTCCATCATGTAAACGTGTTTGTGCGCGGCAGCGTGAAAGACGACTTGCGGGCGGAAACGCCGAAAAATCGATTCCATGCGCTGGGTGTCGAGGATGTCCGCCACCAACGGTAAGATCGTGTGCCGGTGGCCATGTTCGTTCAACTCACTCTCAATGTTGAATAGCGCGCCTTCCGCCTGCTCCACCATGAGCAAACGTTGCGGTTGGTAACCCGCCAACTGACGGCAAAGTTCGCTGCCAATGCTTCCGCCGGCCCCCGTGACCAGCACGACTTTCTCACGCACCAAGGCCGCGATATCTTCGTTCTCCAAATCAACCTCCGCGCGACCGAGCAAATCCTCCACCTGCACTGGTCGCAACTTGGTCACTTGCACTCTCCCCGAAGCCAGCTCCGACAACGACGGAATGATATCCACCTTCAGCCCGATCTCGGTGAAGTGTTTGTAAACCTCCTGCACGCGTTTTACCGAAGCTGACGGCATCGCCAACACCGCCCCATCAACCTTGTATTCCTTGTGCCAGCGATCGATCGAGTCCGGCGAGCCGAGCACCGGCACACCGTGAATGTGCAGTCCGTGTTTCCGTTGATCGTCATCCAGAAAAAACACCGGCTTGAGATTCAACGCTGGGCGTGACTGCGCTTCCTGCACAAATTGCGCGCCCGCGTCACCCGCGCCCAGCACCACCACGCGCCGCGAGGCGGTGCCGTTGCCATTGCGCGCCTCGCGGGAGAAGCGCTCCCGGTAAATGCGAAAACCCAACCGCATAAAACTCAACGCACCGACCGAAAGCACGAAGTCCGTCAGCACGACGCCGCGCGGTGAAAGCAGCTCAGGCATGATACTGAAGCGGATGCCATACGTAACTAAGTTAGCTGTCGCCATGGCCGCCGAGATGCGCAGCAAATCCGGCACACTGAAGTAGGTCAGCAAGCTTCCGAATTGCCGAAAGAACAGAAGACAGAGCAGTTTGATCGGCAAATTGAAGGCAATCGAGGACAGCCGTTCCTCTTGAAACGAAGCCGGAACCAGAAAATCGAAACGCAGTTCATACGCCGCGAAGCGGCTGCCCACGATCAACGCAGCGTAAAGCAACACCAACAACGTCATGCGAAACGTTTGTTCGCCCATCGAGTGGGCGGAAAAAACTTCTTTTTGTTTAGGACTCACGAGGAGAGGTTGACGATGGCGGGGAAAACTCGGGCATGGTGGCGTCACCCGGCGAGGAAATCCCCTGCCGCGCTACCACCTTCCAAATGGTGAGGATAAGAATGCGCAAATCGAGCCAGAAGGTCCGATTGTCCACATACCAGATATCGAGCGCGAATTTCTCGTCCCAGGAAAGGGCATTGCGGCCATTAATCTGTGCCCAGCCCGTCACGCCCGGCGGCACTTCATGCCGGCGACGCTGAAACGCCGAGTAACGCGGCAGGTATTGCACCAAGAGCGGACGCGGTCCGACCAAACTCATTTCCCCTTTTAACACATTCCACAGCTCCGGCAATTCATCGAGCGAACTCCCGCGCAAGAACCGACCAAATCCAGTCAAGCGCTCTCCATCCGGCAGCAAATTTCCAGCACCGTCTCGCGCATCCTTCATGGTGCGAAACTTAACCAGTGAAAAAATCTTCTCGTTCCGCCCGGGTCGTTGTTGACGGAAAAAAACCGGTGAACCCAACCGCCACCGCACCACCACCGCAACAAGCAGCACCACCGGCACCCAAAAAGGAATCGTCACCACCACCGCCACGAGATCAAATGCGCGCTTTGTCAGCAACGACGACCGACGCCGGCGGACAGACGACAGACCAGACCCGCTGGAATTCTTGGACTGCTCAACAGAAGTCATCGGGACTGGAAATCATTTTTCCGAGCATTTGTCCCACATGACGCGAGCGAGCTTCCATGCTGACAAATTCAGCCTCGGTGATATACGCGTAGCACTTCGCGCGATGTAGCCAATGCCAAGTTTCCTGAAGCTCGCCGTCAGCGTCGGTCAGCTTGCTCACGAAGTGCGCCGGATAACGACGTTTGGCCCAGGCTTCAGCGATGTTCGCCCCTATGGAACGCGATGACCGGCGCACTTGATCTGTCAGGGAGTAAAGCTCCTCGCGCGGAAATCGCTTGGTGATTTCGAATATCTCCAAATCCAACGCACATGCCTCGCCGTAAACACGAAGCTCCCTGAAGCTGCTAATGCGCTCACTCATAATGTTGTGTTTGAAAATTAGTCATTCCGTTCGTCATCCGTCGTTCCGTTCTCCGTTCTCCGTTCTCCGTTCTCCGTCTTCCGCCCTCCGTCGTCATCGGCGTTTGAAAACATCCCGCACTGCCTCGACCACGCGCTCGAGATCACTCGTCGTGAGATTCGACCCCGACGGCAAACAGAGCCCATTGGCAAACAATCGATCGCCCACCGCGCCACCGAAATTCGGGCACTCTTGGAAAATCGGTTGCAGATGCATCGGCTTCCACACTGGGCGTGCTTCGATATTTTTTTCACCCAGCGACTGGCGCACTTGCTCGCGATCCACGCCCGCCTGCTGCGCATCGATCGTCACGCAAGTCAGCCAACGCGTGCAGCGCCCGTAGTCGGCTTCTGGCATAAAGCGTAGGCCCGGTAAATCCGCCAATGCCGCTTCGTAGAACGCGCAATTGCGACGGCGCGCTGTGACACGGTCTTCGAGCACGCGCAATTGTCCGCGGCCAATCGCCGCCAGCACATTGCTCATGCGGTAATTGAAACCGACTTCTGAGTGCTCGTAATGCGGCGCGGCATCGCGCGCCTGCGTGGCCCAAAAACGCGACTTCTCGATCAGTGCCTTGTCATTGCTGACAAGCATGCCGCCACCGGACGTCGTGATGATCTTGTTGCCATTGAACGAATGCACCCCACACAAGCCGAACGAACCGGGCGCGCGTCCTTTGTAAGTGGCACCGAGCGCTTCCGCCGCATCTTCAATCAACGGTATCTCATGCTGCGCGCACAGTGCGACAATCGGATCGAGATCCGCGCTTTGTCCGTAGAGATGCACCAACACCACCGCACGCGGTTTGCGGCCGGCTTTCAACCGCGCCTCAATGGCCTCCGCCAGTATCGCCGGATCCATATTCCACGTCTGCGCGTCGCAATCGACGAACACCGGCGTGGCGCGCTCATACAAAATCGGGTTCACACTCGCCGAAAACGTCAGCGACGAACAAATTACTTCGTCACCTGGCTGCAATTTCAGCCAACGCATCGCAAGATGCAGCGCCGCAGTGCCCGACGAGAGCGCCGCTGCGTGCTTCGTGCCGGCGCGAGCGGCGAATTCGCGTTCAAACGCGTCCACATGCGGTCCGAGCGGCGCGATCCAGTTGGTCGCAAATGCATCCTGCACGAGAGCGAGTTCGTCGCCGCCCATGTGGGGAGAAGAGAGGTAAATGCGGGAGTGGCTCACCGTGGTAACAGGCCGAAATGCGACAGCCTCCGGCCCATCGCGTCAACCACGCAACGCCACTCTTTTGCGCCAAGCGCGCCCGCGCCTTAGCGCGACGTCGTCGCCGGCACCTGTTTTAGGCCTAGCTTGCCCAACGCTTCGACCAACTCCGCCCAACCCGGTTCTCCGACCAAACGGTCGAACGGTCCATTGCTGGTGATGCGCACGAAATATTGGGCATCCGATCCGGAAAGCGCGAAAGCCAGGGTGTCGCGCCACCATAAAACGAGGTCCGGACGCTCGTTAAAACGATCGCCGTATTCGTAAAGTTTGTCTCCCACCATATGCCAGAACAGGACGTATTCCTTGCCGCCGTTGGTGGACGACGGCTGAAAAATCCGCCACTGCGCTGGCTTCAGCAGCAAATCACCTGCCGCCACTGGTTCCGCAAAACGCATGTCCAGACAAGTCCAGCCGTTCTCACTCCAGCAACGGTCCGGCGTGTGCGACGCGACTTTTTGCACCGGCATCCGCCCTGCCGCCCAATACGCGACATAGACTCCAAGCGTGATATCGCCGCGCCGGAAGACACGAAAAACGTAATCATCGTAATTGAGCACGCGCTCGACGGCTGTTTTCACCACTTCGTTCGGCCCGAGCGGTTCATCCTTCCCCACCCAACCGGGAAGCGTCGACGGTATCGCCTCGGAGAGCCCGATCGGTTTGATCGCCGCCGCGCGGTCGCCTTCTTTCACATCACGCACATTCACAAATTGCAACGCCACGGCCGCGGCCAGCGCGAGCACCGAAATCACTGCGGTGAGCAGCGTCACCGGACGCAGAAACCAACGGGAAGGCGGAGTCGAAATTGGATTGGTCATCGCACAGTTACTTTGCGGGTAAAGTCATCCCACAAGTCAAAGCCATCCCAACTCGGAGTGAAGTCAAGTGCCTGCCCGATCGGCACGAGTCGGTCCATGCCGCGCCGTCCCGCCAGCCGCGCCGCTTCGCGCAATTGCTCCCCTGGAATGCCAAAATGAGTCATCGTCTGGTGCGCCGTCCCCAACGCGTCGGTGAGCTGCGCCAGTGACGCGCACGCCACGTGCATCAAGAGGCCACCGCCGCAGGCTTCTTCCTGCTCGGCCAAGGCCAACGACAGCGCCGTCAGCGCGGTCGAGTGCGGCTGGTGTTGCATGGCATCGATCTGTCCCGCCGCCGCCGCTGCAAATCCGGCGTTGAGTCGGTTGACTGCGAAACCGAGATCCGGCGCGCCTTGCCGGGTCGCGAGCGCCGTCTGCAATCTCTGCGCAAATTCCGCGCGCGCCGTTTCGCTCGCTGTCGCCTCTCCGAGCCAGCAAACAACTTGCGGCGAGGAACACGCCAGTTGCCCAAACGGTGCAATATCCACCGCCATACGCTCCGCCAATTTGGTTCGACCGCCGTCGTCGAGCGCGCCGTAAGCAGCTGAGTCGATCACCGCCAGCGAACGCTTCGAGGCAAACGAACGCTCGCCCGCATGCGGATTAAGCGGCACCGCGCGCAACCGACGCACGGTTTCGTCGCCGCCCCACACGACGCGTTGATCGCAGTGCTCCGAGAATGCCGCCGACAACGCCGCGTCGTGTTCGTAAGCGACAAAGGAATTGCCCCGCCCCGCCACCGGCATTGCCGAGCAAACATCATCGATGCACGCAATCAGATCCAACATCAGCGGACTCAAGCGCGTGGTCAGTCGCACGAGATTCGCGTTGCCCGCCAGAAACGAAATCGCCCAAGAATACAGAAACATCGTATCGACGTTCGCGGGCGTGATGTGCAACGCCAGTCCCGCCGCCACGCGCACGTCCTTCTCGTCGCGAGCGGCAAACTCGCGCGCCAGCGTCTGCAGATTGCTCCGCCGCAGCCAAAATGCCACTGCGGCAGCGGCCGGCTCCCGAGCCAGTCGCGGGTGTTTGCGAATCGCCGTCGCGAGTGCATCGAGAAAATCCAATCGCACCGGCGCCAACGGCTCCACCGCCAGTGCACGCAAGGCGGGCAGTTCCGCTGCGGTCAGTCCCGGACACGTGGACGGCACGAGCACGCGGCAACCCGCGAGGAAGTTGGTGTCACTCGGGTTGGACATAGGTTTCACTGCAGCCGCGAATTTCCGAGCGTGGCGCGCGTCCGTGCACGCGGAAAGAGCGCCCGCCCAATCCGGTTTCCGCCTGATCGACGCCGACCCATTCGCCCAGATCCTCCGTCAGCAAACTGTGACCGGGATAGCTGTGCGGCAAAATCGAAATCACCTGCACCAACCCGCGTCGGCCGGCAGGCAACGGTTGAAGCGTAAAGGGATCACGCACGATGACGTCAGCATAGACCGGAGCCTGCAACGCCCCAAGGTTGTTTTCGAAAAACACGCTGCCGACCTGTTCGACCATGCCGTAAAAATTGATGACGCGATCGACACCCAAGGTTTCGCGGGCACCTGTATTGAACGTGGCCGCGTCCACGCGGGCCGCTTCCAATTTTTTCCAGCCACCACTGTGAATTAATACCCCGTTGGCCGCGTTGAGTTTCAACGCCCGCTCTTGCAGTGCGCGCACGCCATGCTGCCAAGCCATGAACGTGAAGCCGAAGAAAAGCACCGTTTCACCTGCGTGCGCCCGTAGGAAACTTTCCACGCCCTCGAAATCAAAACTCATGTCCTCGCGAAACGCGTAGATTGGCTGCCGGCCAAACTGCATCATGCCCAATATCCCCGCTCCCCGCGCGGAAAACGAAGTGCGGTCTTTGATTACGCCCGGATGATCCAGAATCACCATCGGCAGGCGCTGTTTGCCGACGAATTGCTGCATGATCCGCACCAGCGCGTGCGCTTGATGGGTCGCCGTCTCGCGATCCAACACGACGCGACTCACTGCCTGTCCAGTCGTGCCGCTCGACGTGAGCACGCGAAACACTTCCTCCTGCGGCACGCTGCGCAATTCGAAGCGCTTGAACAGCGAAACGGGAATGAACGGCAGGTCCGCCATCGCCGCATACGGTCGCGTCGACAGGCCGCCGAACACCACATCCACCACGCGACGAAATTCCTCGCAACGCGCGTAGTGTTGCCGCGTGAGCTCATCCAGTGCCGGCAAAAGCCGCGCCTCCTTCTCCGGTTGGGTCAGACCGAACGGCGCCTCCGTCAGCAACTGCGCGACAACTTGTTTGAGTGACGGGTTCATTTGAGCGCTTTGTAGTCCTTCTTGCCCGACGCTGTCATGGGCAATTGCGCCAGCCACTCAAAACGAAAAGTTGGCGGCGGCACTCCGAGCCAGTTCGCCAAGTGGCTCCGCACGGCATCCGTCGCGCTTGCCTGCGCACCTTCCAGAATGATCCGCAGCACATTGCCATCGGCCACGACCGCGGCGCGGGTGCCTGCCTGCGCTTCGACTTCCGTCTCGATACTCGCGAGGTTTACGCGTTTGCCAAAAAGTTTGGCCACCCGACCGAGTCGGCCGACGATGCGAAAAAATCCATCGGCATCGCGCTCTGCCAAATCACCTGTCGCCAGTTCTCCGCCGAGCTCATCGCCGCGCGCCAAATCGGCAACGCTGGTCGCGTAGCCGAGCATGACATTGGGGCCGCAGTAAATGAGCTCCTGCGCCCCGGGTTGATCGAGCACCGGACGCAAGGAAAGTTCGCCCTCCGGGATCGCAACACCGATAGTCCCCGGGCGCTCCGCTAAACGCTCTGCGGGCACATACGAAATCCGCGCGGTCGCCTCCGTTTGACCATACATCACGAAGAATCGGCCACCGCGCGCGCAGGCCAACTCGTTGAAATACTGCGCCGCTTCGGGAGCGAGGTGCCCGCCAGCCTGCGTCAAGGTGCGGACGGCACAATCGACCGTCGGATCGATGCGCAGGCGTCGCATCGTTTCATACATGTAAGGCACACCAGCAAACGATGTGCATCCGCGCGCCCGAACAGTTTGCCAGAATTCCGGACGCATGAACGAATGCCGCGTCAACACCACGCTCGCTCCGGCAACCAGGTGCGAGTTGAGCACCGAGAGGCCATACGAATAATGCAGCGGCAGACTTTGCACCGCGATATCCGTCGGTCCAATTGACAAATATTCCGCGATTGAACGCGCATTGGCTTCGATACTGCGCAGCGCCAAACGCACGAGTTTGGCATCTCCAGTGGAACCCGAAGTCGCCAACAGCAACGCGAGTTCCGGATGAAATTGCATCGCCGGTGGCGGAGCGATGCGCCGCCACAACACCAGTTCACCGCCAGCCAGTTCCTGGGCGCGACTATAACCGTTTGGCGAGTCGGTGTCGCCAACCGCAAGAGCGACGACACCCGGTTGGTAAACTTCGATGACGCGATCCCGCGAGGCCGGCGCTGCTTCGCCCAAACCAAGTGGAATTTTATCGGCGAGACACGCGAGATAAGTCGCCACCCAGGAGACGCTGTTGCTCGCGAATAGAAATACGAGTTGCCCCGTCGTGCATTCGCGGAGTTGGGCGCGGATTGCCGCCACCCGCTCACCGAGTTCACGGTAGCTGAGTGTTGCCCCCTCCGCTTCGACGGCGAGCGCTGGCTCGTTCCGTCCGAAATCAATCCGGTCAATCATACAGCCATGCCGCCATCCACGCCGATCACTTGCCCCGTGATATACGCGGCCTCAGGGGAAACCAAAAACGCGGCGCACCGCGCGACTTCTTCCGGCTGGCCGATGCGCCCGATGCGCACGCTCTCGACGCGGCGCGCAAACCACTCCGGCGATATCTGGCGGGCCATGTCGGTGTCGATGAAGCCCGGGGCAATTGCATTCACGCGGATGTGTTGCGCCGCGAGTTCCTTGGCTGCCGCCTTGGTAAAACCAATCAACGCCGCTTTGCTCGCGCTGTAAGCGGAGATGCCGTCGATGCCTTGCGTGCCTGCGATCGAGGTAATGTTTACCACTGCGCCACCCTCGCCGCGCGGAAAGATGCGGATCGCATATTGGGTGAGATTGATCGCCGCGAGGACGTTGACCTCGAACATTTGGCGTGCCTCCGCGATTCGCATCATGCCCAGTTTACCCGGATGAAGGATGCCGGCATTGTTGATCAGCGCATGCAGTCCGCCAAACTTGCTGCGGCAGGTTTGCACCAGTGAGCGCACATGGGCGTCGTCCGTGAGATCACCTTGCACGGCCTCGGCCTGATGTCCGGCTGCGCGCAATTCGACGGCGAGCTTCTCCACCGCTTCGGAGCGCGCCGAGAGCACTACCTTGGCCCCTTCACTGACCAGAACTTTGACCATGGCCGCGCCGATGCCGCGACTGGCACCGGTAACGAGCACGACCTTGTCCTTTAGCTTCACGCGAAAGTCACCCCATGCCGCCCCAGAATCTCCTTCGCCTTCGCAACCGAGCTCATCTCGATGATCTCGTCGGTATCCAGCATGAGATTGAACTCCGCCTCGAGCGCCGCGACGAGCGCCATATGGCCAACAGAGTCCCATTGTTTGATTTCGTTGTAAGCGAGAGCGTCAGTTACCTCCGACGCGCTTACTCCGAGTGCTTCCACGAAGCAGTGTTTTAGTTTTTCGTCAGTCATTCCAAAAATCAGGTTGAAGGCGGCGGCGTGATCGTTTTACCCGGCACACCAACAACGGTAGAGCGGGCCGGAACGTCGCGAAACGCCAACGAACAGGCGCCCACCGTCGTCCACGCGCCAATCAAAATATTCGGAGTCACCACTGCATTCGAGCCGAGAAACGCGCCCTCTTCCATTCGCGCGTGACCCGACATTCTGGCGCCCGGGCAAACCTGCACGCCGTCCGCCAGCCAAGCGTCGTGGCCGATACTCGCGCTCGTGTTGATCAACACATGATGGCCAATAATCGCCAGCGGTCCCACAAAAGTTAGCGGACCAATGAAACACCCGCTCCCGATGCGCGCCGACTCGGAAACCACTGCCGACGGATCGATCAACGTCGCGGCGGGTCGGCCCTGTTCCATCAATTGCCGGGCAATCGTCAGGCGCGCTTCGTTGCTCCCAATCGCGCAATGGAAAAATGTCGACTTGGGTTGCGTTTCGAAAACCTTGCTGACGCCGCCCAGCACTTTCACTCCTCCCATGGCGCGATCGATTTTCGCCACGGAATCGTCAACGAATCCGATCACGTTCCACTCCGGTTCCGGTAAGGCGGCATTGATTCTCCGCACCACCCACAACGCCTCATACCCGGCACCACCGGCTCCGACTATGATGAGATTTTTGGTTTGGCCCATGAAAGTAGCTTAAGAAAAATATGTTTTAAACCCAAGTGCCCCCGCTGAGGTGACAAATTTGTCGACGACGAAGCAGAAGTCCAAGACATCATTTAGGTGTTTCTCCCTACGCGCAAGCCCCCAACTGTTTTTCGCGAACCAAAGCAGGCGGAACGAGACTTGATTCGCCGCAGTTGGCCAAGTCCAGTCGCAGCCCGAACATCGCCGCCGCAAGCTGGACGAACGACCCGGCAAAACAATCTTACATAGGACTCTTTGTGAGCAATTTCCGACCGGCGCTGATTCTGCTTTGCAAACACGGTTTCACCCGCAGGCGGCACGTGAATCAGGACCTGCATTTTCGATTGGAGTGAGCTCATCCCGGTCATGAGGAAACGGTCTGGAAGCTAACAAGATTTTTCAGTTCGAGCAGACTTCGGACGTCGATGTCGGCACGTTCGATCGGCCGGGCAAGGTAATCCACGTGCTCCGCGCCTTCGCGCAAAATGCGAATGGTGCGCCACCCGAGTTTCTTCGGAGCGATGAAGTCCTTTTGCGCATTGTCGCCAATGTAAACGAAGCCTTCCGCCGGTCCTTTGAGCACACTAGCGATGGTTTGAAAGCCCCGCAGGTGCGGTTTCCAAAACTGCCGGCCCAGCTCATCGGTCACGACACTGATGGCGCACCGCGGCTCCAGCGCCAATGCCGCCAACTTCCGGCGCTGCACGCCGGCGAAACCGTCGGTCAATACCGCGATCCGGCACTGCGGTTCGGCCCAGGCCAGCACTTCGGCCGCGTCGGGAAATAATTCCAATTTCGGCTCATGCTCACGGTAAACTCCCACCAATTGCGTGATCAGCTCCATCGACGGCGCGAGGTTCAGCCGCGGCAAGGCTTCGTCGAAAATCTGCCCCCGGTGACCGGCGGCGAAGAGTTCCTCGGCCACTTCCCGAAATCCCTCGACCTTGAGTTCGCGCCGGATCCACGCATCGACCGCGGCAAATCCGGAGTATACAAACGCCCGCTCCGGATAGAGCGTGTCGTCGAGGTCAAAGACCAGCGTGTGAATGGACCATGGTTCAGTCATTGAGAAATACTCCCGAGTCGTAGCGCAACATCGTCACTCCTCCCTTCCAATTGTTGTGCGCCGTGCTCCGCAGACCCAATCGCTCTTCCAACAACCATTGCGTGGCGTGCGCACCGGCGCGATCAGCCAGCACGCAACCGCCGCCGAAACGCGCGTTAAATTCGAAAACCATATACTGTCCCGTAGGCGTGACCATTGCCTGAAAACACATCGGTCCGCGCGACCCCGGCAGCGCCCGTTGCAAACGCTTCGCCGCTTCCTGCAGCGCCGGCACGCGCTCCGTGCGGCCCTTCGAGACTTCGCCCATGCGCACTTCGAGCCGCAACCGCGGCACAGCACTCTGCAAACGGCCTTCCTTGTCAAAAAAGACGCTCACCGTGTATTCGACGCCCGCGCCCATCTCCTGCACGATCAGGTTGGTCTCATTTTTCATCTCGAGCACCTCTTGCGGCGACCGCGGCACAACGACGCCGATGGACGAACTGCCAGCGTTCGGCTTCACGATCACCGGCCACTGCAACTGCGAAGGATCGGCACAATACTCCTCCCACCACACCGTGCGAGGAACGGAAACACCGGCTGTGCCGAGGGTCTCGGCCGTGCTCTTCTTGTCATTGCTTAATCCGACGACGGTGGGCGACGATATCACGGCGCGCGCACCCACCGCCGCAAATTCTCCGGCTCGATGCGCCAACGCCGGCAGCTCTGGATCGATCGTCGGCACGACGAGATCCACTTTCTCCAACTGGCAAACTTCCACCAACCGCTCAATGTAGCCTTCATCGGTGCACCGTGGCACCGCATGACGCGCATCGGCGAAGTGACAGGCCGGACTCAAATCCGGCTCCAAGTCCACCGCGACCACTCGAAACTCAACCCCGAGCCGCTGCGCGCTCGCTCGAAACGAATCGATGAGCTGGCAGCGCCGACCGGCGGATGTGAGAAGGAGAGTGAGTGGTTTCAATGGAAAACAGCTTATTTCGTTAGCAGAATTACGAAGACCGCGTTCATTTCAATTCCGCGGCACTTAGACCAGCAACCTGAAAATAGGCCGTAACCCCGAGTATCTCGCTCCAGTTTTTGCAATGCGAAGATTTCCCCTACGACACCGAAGGAGACCAGGTAATCACCTCGTGCTCAAATCCTGGCAAGTCGTAGGTTCCCGCACCCAGTGATGTGAGAAGCGCGATACAATCCCGCTTCAAAGCTCCACTGTGAGTTGAGATGATCAGACGCGGCTTATCCCGACGAATTAGTTCAGCCATTCATTCCAGCACGAGAACCTCTGCCCCCTCAACGTCTACCTTAATGACATTGGGATGGAGATTTCGTTGCCGACAGAACCCATCAGTTGTCACGACAGGAGTGGGGATGATCTCACTTTTTGAAGAAGCGGTATGCGTCGATTCGATCATGGCGAGATGCGAATTCGGGCCGTTTTTTTCCACCACAAAATCAACGCTTTCCTCGTTGCTATTGCCCACCGCACTCCGATGCACCTCTACGTTAGCGAGATTATTGAGTAAAATTTTCTCTCTGATGCTCTCGGCATAATGCGGTGTCGGCTCAAACGCGATCACTCGTCCCATCGCCCCCACTGCCCTTGCCCCAAGTAGGGAGAAATAACCGGCATTTGCGCCAATATCGAGGAAGACATCTCCCGGACGAAGCGCAGCTTTCAACCACTCCGACGTCTCGTGCTCATACACCCCCATCGGCATGTAAAACTGTTCTCCATCCCGACACTTCCATTTCATCCCTTTGAGCGGGCCTGCCCGCACGACAACGTCTTTGCCGTCACGATAACGTATGTTGCGAAAATAAGACTGAGCCAGCAGACGCAGTGGCTTCAATCGCCCAAGGAACCGAAGTTTCCAGATGTAGTTCATTTCAATTTTAGGTTTTGATTTTATTACCCTAAAGTCGGGTAATCAATTCAAGTGCCGAGATGGGGTTATGCTCTGGCAGATGCGCTGACTAAACGGCTGAACATCTGTCGCAATTCCCGATAGATTAATCGCGCGTCGCTCACATTCCTCGTAAGCGAACGTCCCCCTCTACGCGCGCAAAAACACCCCGTCGATCTGCAGCAGCGCGTGCGTAGTTTTGTCGCGAAAAACCGGTTCCAAGAGCGCGAGGGTAAAGCCCATTTGTTGCAGCTTTGTGATCATCTCCGTGGCGACCGGCGCGCCCGCGTAGAGCGGCACCATCGACAATTCGACCTGCAACACGGCCACTTGCGCCAACGTTTCCGCCGCGCCCGCGAGCACCTGCGCTTCGAAACCCTGCGTGTCAAGTTTCAGGTAAATCACATCGTCCGGCCGACAATGTTCCGCCCGAATGGAGTCGAGACGGCGCACCGTGATCTTTTGCCGCCCACTGTAAACTGAAGTCGGCGCCGCCTCCGCGTGGGCGGGCAACATTTCGAGCAATGAGCTGCTCACGGAGTTGGCCGACACATTGATCTCCGATTCACCGTCAGTGTCGCCGAGGGCAATATTCAGCGCCGTCCAATTCGCGTCCCGCGCCGTCAACTGCTGGAGTTGTTGGTGCACGTCGTTCAGCGGTTCGAAGGAAATCATTCGCCCGCGGAAGCCGATTTCTTCACGCATGGAGACAGCGAAATCTCCGGCATTGGCGCCGACATCAAGCACGAGCGTCACGCCTTTCTTCGCCAGAATCTGACGTCGTTGCCATACGGGGTGAAACGGATGCCGAAAACGCATCAGGTCGATTCCGAGCGTCCAGAGAATTTTGCGAATAAGATGTTTGGCGTTCATGAATGTTGAGGAGCTGGCGAGCGCCGCTGTCCAATCAAGTCCGGGCGCGTTTGAAAAGGAGTTGGAAGGCCCGCACGAGATACCACAGCGGGAGCGTGAGGCGATAGCGGATTCCGTAGCGCTTGACCATCCAGTCACTTTCCGGAAACACCGCACGGACCACGCCGCCCCACGTATCGTAGAGCAGCAGATTGAATCCGATGTAGCCTAGCTTGCTCCATTTGCGCGCTTCCGGACCGAAAAGCCCGACCCTCGCCAGCCAGCGCAACATCAAGCGATGTTTCGCCGGTGCATGATTCAGTCGGTCCATCACCTCCCTCGGAATGGGAGTTGCCAGCAGCGATGCCGGGATTTCCAAGGAGAGGAATACTGCCGTGCGCACTTTCAAATGCTCCACCCGCACGCAGAAAACGTCCCAGTCAATCGCGCAGTGGCGCACGATGCGATCAACATCCGTGTGGAGGCGAAAGCCCGGTGCCCTCACGTAGCTGTGCTTCGCCGTGTGCAGACAGACTTGGAGCAAATTATCCTCTGGCGCGAGTAATCGCGCCGCCGTCCCTGCAATCGGCACCGAGCGGGCGATCAATTCGTCAGCGGGTGGCTCTTGGTCAGCGCGGATCCACCGTCCTGCGACCGGACGCCACTGCAGCTCAAACCACAACGTGCTCCCGTCCGCGAGCGCGAGCGTATACTCCGCTCCACCATGGCGCTCCGCCTCCTCGATGTCTGTCATCTCGAAAGGGCTGCGATCACCCAGTTCAAATCCGAGCTGTTTCATGAGCTCGTGCGCGCGACGAAAATGTTGCGGAGCGACCAAAGTGTCGACGTCGCCCATGGGACAACCGGCAAGATCACGATAAACGCCGCGCGCAATCCCGGAGTTCTTCAACGCGACCAGCGGAATCCCTTCCTGCGCAAACGCCGCGGCCACCCGATCCAATTGCTCCAAATAGAGCCTCAGTTGCTCGGCCACTTTCTTAGCCGACTCTGTCCAACGCGACGGCAGCACCGCGGGATTATCCACCGCTGCCAACAACACCGAACCGACAATACTCGTGCAACCTTCTCTCTCTGCAAAAATCCACAACGCGCTATCACCAACAGTTGCGTAGCTGGCCGCTGAAATGGTGCGTTGTTGCGCCGCATCGGCAGCGAGCAATTGGCAGAACGAGCGCTCTACTGGACTGAGAGAAAAATGAAACAATGGCGACGGGACAGACTTCAAGTTTCGAGTAAGGTTTGGAGTGAGTGGGAAAAACCCGCCGGTGAAAATTTCTCCTCGGCGAAGGCGCGGGCCAGTCGGCCTTTGTTGAGCAAATCTTCCGGCGAGGTTGCGGCGAATGCCTGCAACGCCGCCGCAAAATCTCCCGGCGCATCGGTCCCCGGAAACCATCCGCAGTCGTGCGCGCGCAAATCAACTGCCAGATCATTGCCCGGTCCCGCAAGCACGGGCAGCCCCGCGGCCATGCTCTCCGCCAAGCAATAATTGAAATTTTCCCGCTGTGACCACGATACGTAAGCGTCGCACGCTCCGACCAAATCGGTCAGGGATTGCCCGTAGATTGGACCGAGGCAGTGAATGCGCTCATCACCCGCCGCGGCAGCGAGACACTCGGCGAGACTAACGTCGTCATTCGGCCCCACCATCACCAGCGCCGTGTTTGGGCAATTTGTCCGGCGAAATAACGCGATGAGTTCCAGCGGACGCTTCATCGAGTGCAAGCGACCAAACGAGAGCAGCAGTCGCTTTTGCACCGGGAGGTTGAATTGCCGGCGAATCGTCTCCCGCTGAACGGACGAATGCGGTTTGGCGTCCACCGGCCAGTTGAGCACGACCGTGTTGGTCAGTGACACCTCGCGCAGGGCTTTGCGTCGTTCACCTTCCGTGGCAAAAATAACCGCGCGCGCTCCTTGCAAAAAGCGTCGCCCGAAGGCGCGCAACCACAGGTGCTTTTGCCAACCGCGATAAGTGAATACCCAAGGGTCCAAACTGCCGTGCGGCACCACGTAATAGGGCCGGCCGCTCGCCGCCGCCATTTGCGCGGTCAAGTTCGTGTTGTAGCGATAGAGCATGTGGCAGAAGAAGCCGCGAAATTCCGACGCTTGCTCGCGCAGGCGCTGCTCCGCCGCGTGCTCCGGCACGCTGTAATATTTCCCGCGCACCGAACGCGCGATCGGCAGGTAATTCCACTCCGGCGCGAACGGACCCTCCGCTTGCAATTTCTCCGGCGCGCACAACGCCGCGACAACGCTGCCCGGCAGGGCGCGGGCAAAATCACTCACCGCTTTGGTCGTGCCTCCGGTCGAGCGCAAGAGTTCCAAACCAAGATGGAGGTAACGAGAATCAGGTGGAGTCATGTTTTTCTCCTCCGAGCAGTTCCCTCATCGCGACCACATAATCGTGGCTGTTGCGACGTGAGTAGTCGCGCTCAGCCAGGGCGCGCGCCCGCTGACGGCATGCCGCCAGTTTTTCGGGATGCGCAAGCCAATGCTCCAGCGCCCGCACGATTCCGTCCGCATCATCGCCATCAACCCGCACGCCACATTCCCCGCGCGCCACCAAATCTGCGATTTCGCAGCGCTTCGGCACCAACGCGAGCAAAGCGGAACCCGCCGCCAACGCATAGTAGGTTTTGCTCGGCACCATGTAACCGGCGATCGCATTTTCCATCGCAACGACGGCAATATCTCCCGTGGGCAAAGTTTGCGGCAACAGAGCCTCCGGTTGCAACGGCAGCAGGCGCACGTTGGTTAATTGCCGCGTCTCGATCTCGCGGCGAACCGCATCCCAGCGCGCGCCCGCGCCGATTATCAGAAAGCCGAGGTCTGCGCGCGTCCGCAATTTCACCGCCGCACGCAACAGGCCGTCCAAGTTGTGGGTGTTGCCGAGATTGCCCGAATAAAGCACGATCGTGCGATCCGCCCAGCCCAACCCTTGCCGAAACGCATTTCTGCTTTGCGGCAGCGGCTTCACGAAAGCGACATCGGCCCAGTTGGAAATCACGCGCACGTTAAGGTAATCGAGCCCCGCGCCTTCGCGCCGTATGCTCTCCGCCATGTAGTCGCCGATGGTGAACACGAAATGCGCACGGTTCCACACGAGGCGGTTAAACAGCCGCCAGAGCAACGCAATCGGACTCCGCGGCGAAATCCGCCCCAACTGCACCAAGACTCCCGGATACAAATCATAAACCAACACGCAGTAGCGCTGCTGGCGGACGACGGCCGCCAGCCAACCGACAAGGGGCAAAAACGGCGGATTCGACACAATGAACAGCACATGCCGCCGGTCGCTGCGGAAAACCGTCACCGCCGCCTGCAAAAAATAGGCCACCCAAGAGCAAGCACGATGCGCCAGACTGCGCCGATCATAATGCGGCGCCCGGCGCAGCCGCAGAGTCGAACCCTCCGCACAGGAGATCTCGTCGCTATTGCCCGTCAGCAATTCGGCGTGACCAATTTCCCGCGCCACATCTTCCGCCAATTCGCGAAACAGCGGCCCCGTCACTTGATTCAGAAAAAGAATTCCGGAAGGCTTCATGACAGGAGCGCCGCGCGCGCGGCCTGCACCTCACGATGAATCACGACCCAATCAGCTCCGGGTTCGAAGAAGGCCGGTTCTGCATTCTCCGAGGCGCGATACCAAAGTTCCTCTAACAAATAGGCCAAGCCCCACGCGCGACGCGTTGCAACATCGGCCGACAGCGCCGGCATTTCCTTCAACCAATTCGCCAGTGTCGGTTCTTCGTTCGCCGCGACCGCACGGGCCACACGCTCAGACCAACCCGGCCCGGTCCAACGTCCGCCCGACGCCAATTGAAAAAAATCATACGCTGCAAAGCGCTTCGCGGCACTCTCCCAATCAATCACCCAAAACGATTCTCCCGCCGTTACGATATTCGCCTCCTGCAGATCACCATGGGTCCACGCAAACGGCAAACGCCCCTCCGGCGCGCGCGCGACTACGTCGTCGCCCAACCTCTGCGCCAACTCCAGCAGTTCGCTCCCTCCGGCCGCATCACAACGTTGGACCAGCGCGTCAAACCGCGCCACCAACTGGTCGCGCCAAGTTGCCGCGGCGATCCACTCCAGCGACGGCGCGACGACTTGCGCCCACACTGCACGCACGGCCGCCTCTTTCCAGCGCGCTTCCAACGCTGCGGGCAACCGGTTGATCGGCGTTCCCGCGACATAAGTTTCCTCGAACCAACCCTGCTCTCGATTCGCCGCCAACAGACGTGGCGCACAACCCGGTTGCAACGACTCGCGCAGCGCGATCTCGCCAGTGATGTGCTCCGCGCCAAAGCGACTTTTTAAAATCACCACCGAGCGGCCCGCCGTCGGTTGCAAGAGCCGCAGCCGGTGATTTCCTCCGAGCACAAGGGTGCGCGCGGAATCCGGGATCGACGGAGAAACTGAAAACGTGGAATTCGCCATCCAGCGCAGCCAGGGAAACCGCGTGGCCGCCGCGACGTAGGTGCGTTGCACCGGTCGTTTCCACCAGGTGCGGCTCGTCGTGTATTCGCGCCGCAACACGTCGAACATCGCCGCCTCCGTCCCCGCACTCGCATAAAAATTGAGATAGGCATTCCCCCACCAACGTTGCCCTTGGTGCGCATTGCCCCACTCCACCGTGTGCGGCGTGCCCAACCGCGCCGTCCAATAGAACGTCAAAGTCTCGGCGAGGATTTCGCCGAATGGCTCGCGAGCAAGGAGGAGACTAACGCGCATGAAATGAAGGGGGGCGGTAAAAAATCAGCTCACTCGCTTGGCGAAGACGGCGTCGATCTGTTCAACCAAATTTTGAGTGATGACTGCGCGCGACTGCAGGCCGTCGATCCGCACGTAGACGCCGCTTTGACAGGCAGCCTCATAGACGCGCCACCGCTCCGCCAACACCTCTTCCGAATCAGGGAACGGTTCGTTTTTCTGCTCCGCGCGACGTTGCGATTCTTCGACGCTGACCAAAAACATAAACGAACGCTCCGGCGACGGCACGACCACGAGCAGGCACCGCCAGAGCCATGATTGCCGCACGCGGGCATCGGGGAAATTCAGGTCAAAATCCAATTCCGTATCTAGGACGTAGCGGTCGCTCAGCACCGTAAATCCACGCAGTTTCAACCAACGAATCCAAAACCCATAATAGAGCGCGAGGTCACAGATCGCGAGTGCGAGCCAGACCGAGCGTCGCCAGCCTCGACGCAACAACAGACTCCTCTTTTCCGAACGCCCCGGTGCGGGAATCGCTCCCGGCTTCACTTTGCGCAAAATCGCTTTCAGCCCGCTGAACAGAGGCGTGTAACCACCTCGCGCCCAGACGCGGCGGGTCCTCTCGCCATTTTCGCGCAACGCGGCTTCGATGCGTTCGATCTGTGTCGTCTTGCCGCCGCCATCGATGCCGCTGAAAACGAAGAGCGCCCCGCGGCGCCACAGCGGGCGGCAGGGAAACTGTCGATTGTTTTCGGAAGACACCGGCGAACGTGAGTCGTCCATTACGATTTCCAACCAGCGTCCGCTTTGCGGCCGCGTTGCCGCCGGAGCAACATGCTGTCGAGGTTGGTTGACCAGCGATAGAGCGCCGCGACCGGTCGGCCCAAGTGTGCGTTCAGGCTCGGATTCTCCACGCGCATTTGCTGGCGAATCCTGAAGCCTTCGGGCGCCATCTCGCCGCGCAAGCGCTGCGACAACTGCGAAGGAAGCAGGCGGAATGCGGCGATACTGCGATCCTCGAATTTGCGGAAGCGTTCGCCGCGCTGCACACAGCGCACAAAAAAATCATAGTCCCCCGCAAACCGGAACTGGCTGTCGAAACCGTGCGCCCGTTCGTAAACTTCGCGCCGGAACATCGCCCCTTGTTGGGGGAAGGGACAATAGTGTTGCATCAACCACGGCAGGTGTGGCGGACGCGGCGAGCGCCAGCTAAACAAAAACCGCCCTGCCACGTCCACGTAGTCGAGATTGCCGTAAATCACGTCTGCTGTTGCGGCGAAGCGCTCCAGCGCCTCAGTCACTGCATCCGCAAAGAGCAGATCGTCGCCGTTGATGTAGGTAAGCCAATCGCCCTTGGCCACAGCCATGCCGGCATTGATCGCCGCATACATGTTGCCGCGCGGATATTGCAGGACACGTGCGCCAGCCGCCTCGGCTAATTCCACTGTCCCATCCGTCGAACCGCTATCTACGACGATATGCTCCGCACTTGCGCCCACCAGTGGACGGACGGATTCCAAAGTTGCGCGCAGGGTGCCCGCGCTATTCAGCGTCGGCGTGACAATCGTCAGTTTCATTAGGCTACTCAAGTTCTCCCCATCAGCACGTCCAACTCGCGCCTCCGACCTTCCGCTTCCCGCTGGGCGATCAGTTGGGCGACGTGTTGTTGCGCTTGATCGATCTTATGCTTCGCGAACACCACATACATGCTCAAGGCTAACAAATACATGCCGCCGCTGGAAAACACCGCTCCCGACATGAACAATGGCACAACCATCCCCACCAGCGCCGAATAATGCGCCCAGACCACCGAATGTTGCTCCACCTGGATGCGCAGTAACATTTGGTGAATGCTAAAAATAAAAATCAAAAAGCCAATGGTCGCGAGCACCGCACCGTGCTCCGCCCAGACGTCCTGAAAGAACCCGTGTGCACCGGAAAGATTCGCCACTTGGTCGGTGTCACCCGACTGAGAGCCAATCATAACGACGTCACCGAAGCGGCGGAAACCCATACCGGTAAGTGGCTGCTCAAGTCCCGCTTCCCACACCCGCAGCCAAATCGATCCGCGCGACACGGCGATCTCGCGGGAAATACTGTCTCCCGAAAAGCGATCAGTGACCTCCGCTCTGGCAAAAAGGTTGAATGAAAAATAGCCCGCCACCGCGAGCACCACCGCGATGAGGCCGAACTTCAAGATACCGCTGGTGCGGATGAAGGAATACGAACACATCACCCCAGCGACCATCACGCCAATGATGTATTGTCGCGTGCCGTTGAGCAGAAGTAAGACAAAAAAACCGACTGTAAGCGCGATCAGCAACAACTTCCCAAAACGCCCGAAGCCGCCACCGATGAGCAGGGTCATCGCCCCCAGCACTCCCATAAAGAAGAAGCGGCCGCCGTTGATCGTGTCCATGTTGTAGATCGTCAGACGATCAATGCCGAACAGGGACGATGCCAAGCGCCCCTCGGCCAGCATGCCGGGTATGGTCGGAGCCACAAATGCCACCGCAAACGCCACCATGCCCACCATGATACCGGTCGCAAACCGCCACGGGTCGGACCCAACTGCGGCCATGAAGAACACGATGGCCGGAAGTAATACGGTTTGGGCGAATATCTTGAGACCCTCCGAGCGAAATTCGTCCATACCCGAGTAAAGAATGTCGAAGCCGATCTTAGCCCAGATGAGCACGAGAAACCACAGGAATAGACTGTATTTTGTGCCGAGAAACTGCACCAGTCGGTCCGTTCCCTTGGACTTAATCACTTGGAACATAAAAAAAATCGCCGAAAACAGCTGCAAGGCAAAGACAACGCGAGCGTAGTTGACACCGCCAAAGGCAGTCCACGCGATGCCGTAGGTGGTGAAACCGATAAAGATGACGCCGGTGGGAAACTTAAACAGGAGCCAGACGTAGATCGCGATGCAGGCGAGGGCCGCCAGCGGCGCGAAGGTGAAATCCATTGTGCTCATACGTAGGGAAGGTGTCGCGAATTCAGGGGTTCTTTCAAGAAGAACGATTGGCCAATAATTTCTGGTAAAGCGCCGAATAGCGCTGGGCCTGTAATTCCGGCGCGTAAGCGGTCTGCGCTTTGCGGCGGGCGGCCGCACCCAAGGTCGAGTGCAGCGCGTTGTCGGTGGTGAGCCGGCTGAGGGCCTGCGCCAGTTGCGCGACATCGCGCGGTTCCACTAGCAGGCCGTTCACTTCGTGTTCCACCATGTCGGGAATCCCGCCGGCGCGAAAGCCTACGACCGGCGTGCCACAGGCCATCGACTCCAACACTGTATTCGGCAAATTATCTTCGAGGGACGGCGCGACGAATACATCCGCCGCCGCATAGGCGAGGGCCGTCGCAATCTCGTCGCGCAGCATCCCGAGCGAATGACACGGCAGACCGATTTCGCGCACGATGGCCGGGTCCAATTCACCACCAAACACCGCCAGCTCCACGTTCTGCGCATCGCGCCCCACAATCTGTAACGCTTCGCGCAAGTAGCGAAATCCTTTGCGTGGATCGTTAAAACCGATCGCGCCGAAGAGAATCAATTTCGCGTCTGTCTTCAACCCGAGCATTTGCCGCGCTTGCGCTTTGGGCCACGGGCTGAACACCTGCGAATTAACGCCATAGGGAATCACTTCGACCCGCCTGCCCTGCTGCAGCGAGCTCTGGCGCGCGCATCGGGCCAGCCACTGGCTGGGCGACACGAGTGTCACATTGAGGTCGGCCCACGCCGCTTGTTTGCGCTTCCAGGTGCGCCGCGAAAGGTCGTTCTCCTTGGTCGAGCCGAGCATGGGACACTGGCCGCACTGCTGCTCATAGCGTCCGCAACCGCCATCGTAGTAACAACCGCCGGTGAGCGACCACATGTCGTGCAGCGTCCATACGATCGGCATTTTCAAGCCGGCCAGATCCTCCGGACGCATAAAACCGTGTCCGACCCAGTGGACATGCAACACATCGGGTGCCGCCGCTTCGATGCGTTGCCGTAAACCGGTCGGCAACCGCGCCGCCATGAAATTGCTGTTCTTGGCCTGCGGGTAAAACCGACTGACGGCGAAGTGTTCGAGCGGCATGCGCGCCTGTGCGGCGAATTTACCGAAACTCGTCGCCGGTTTCCGGATGCCCAAGCCGCGACTGACCTGCTGTTGCACCTCCATCGAAACATCGGTGCCTGTCTCACGCAGCGTGCGAAACAAACGATGCGCCGCGACGGCGGCTCCGCCGGCGATATCGGTCGTGCTGAGAAAAAGAACTTTCATCAATTTGGCGGTGAAATTAACGCAACGGTTTGCGGGCTTCCATATAGAGTGAGTCCGGCTTGCGCTCGGCCCCGTTGACGATTTCCAGATCGAAACGGGCAAAATCGGCAATGGCACTCTCCGCCGCTCGCTTCTGGCCAACTTCCGCGAAACCAAGCGACTGAAGGACCTGCCCCAAACGAAAACGGTCATACATGCACAAGTGCACCTCGCCCGAATTGCGAAAACGGCCAAGTTGATAGGCATCGCGTGCGCGCGCGCCTCCAAAGATGGTCAGCAGAAGCTCGAGACCCTTCTGGTGCCCGCGGCGCCATCCCTTCTTCAAAATTTGCGAGACCGTGCGCGGCTGGCGTCGGGCTTGCGGTTGTCGCACACGGGCCGCCTCTTGCCCCAATCGCTCAAACACAAACTGATATTCCTGCTCGGTCGCCTGTTTGATCGTTTTACCCATCTCGCCACCCGAATGCGAGCGCGTCACTTGATCATAAAGTTCAATCTGCATCCACCGGTGCGGGAAATTGTCGCCCCCGGCCGACGCGGAATCCAATGCGGCCAAGTATTCTCGGGCGATGCGTTCCAGGTCCGGCACAACTGTCCGCAGAATGCCGCCGGGCTTCAGGACTCGCGCGCACTCCTGCAACATCGCTCGTCCCGTCGTCTCATCCAAATGCTCCAACACGTGCGAGCTGTAAACTGCATCGCAGCTTTCGTCGGCAAAGGGAATTCCGCGCGTCAAGTCGCACTCGATCACCTCGGGGGCAAGCGACACGAGATCCAAGTTGATCCAGTCACGATGAAAGGTAAGTCCGCAGCCAACATTGACGAGTCGAAGCGCGGAAGTGGCAGGAGTGTTCATGCGATTAGGTCGGAAGAATAGATTTGCCGGAGAGTAACAGGGGAAAATGACAGCCGCGGCGGAGACTAATCCAAGAGAGGCAGCAACGCCGCTTCGAATTCGGCCAAGCGCACTGCATAGTTGTGCGTGGTTTGCGTCCGGCGTTGGCCGCGCTCGGCAATGGCCTGTCGCTCCGCTTCGTGGTTGAGCAGATAGTTGATCTTTTCCAAGGCCTCTTCACTGGAGCGGAAGGTCACCACTTCGCGATCGGGCTCGAAGAGCTCGGCGAGATTTTCTTTCCAATCCGTGACCAGGCACGCGCCCACCCCGGTGCTTTCGAACAACCTGATGTTGGCTGCCTCGGCCCCCGCCGCGGCGATGTGGACATTCAGCGTCATGCGCGAAGCTGCGAGCTGCGACAACATCTTCATCCCAAAAAGCGTCCCGAGGCTCGCATCACGCAGACGGCGGGCGGCGGCCGCTACTGGGGGAAAATCAGCGAACCCACGCCACTCGCCATGGCGGGCAAACGAAAACCATTGCCGCAACAACCCGGCGTCATCCGGCAAGCCGCTCACCCACGCATCCAGTTTCGTGCCGCGCGCGATGTCATCAAGCACGCGCGCCCGCACCTGATGGCCGATGCGCACCGCCAGTCCGCCGACAAACGTCACATCACGCACCGGCACCCTGCGATCGAGGCGGGCTGTAACTGCTGGATCAAAACCAAATTTCATCACGTGCGCCTTGACGCCAATCGACTCGTAATAGTCGGCCGAACTGCGCAGGCAACTCACGACCAAATCGGCTCCTTCCACCACGCGCGGATGGTTGCGCGCAATCCCGTCGTAAGTGAGCACGAACAATTTTCCCCGAGCCAATTCGCGGCACCGCGCGCGCAAAGCGGGCCCCACTTCAGGAGCGTGGGCGTAGAGCAATTGCGGCTGCAACTGCGCGAACTGGGCGAAAAAGATGTCCTGCATCCACGATTCTTCCTGGTAAGCGACCCCGTGCTCTCGTGCCCATTGCTTTTGCAATGATTCAGCGTTCACCACCAGTTCAGTGACCTGAAACGGCCGCCCCGCCCCGCCGAGATAGCGACTCCACGAATCCGAAAGCGCGAAGCCATCGGCCATCAGCGCGGCATGTTGCTCAGCGTAACTGGCTAGATGCAGTTCCGGGTGCTGCCCGTAAAACCATTGCAAATAGGCCGGGTAATACGAACTCGCTTTGAGCAAGTGTCTCATGCGGATTTGCGCTTTCGGCCGAGCAGACGTCGGATAAATGCCGTCACTTTGGGGATGTTGTTAAAGACTGCATTAACGTTCGGGTAGTCCGTGTAGATCCTGGGAGGAGTCTGAATGATCGCATCGAATTCAGCATCGCTCAGTTTCATTTTCTTTACGAAGAACTGGCGATCCTGCTCGACCAACTCGGGCGGACACGGCGGCTGTTCCAACTCGGCGAGCGCCTGCGCGCGGTCCAGTTGTCCCGACCAAATCAAGCCGGACAAATGCAGCCGACGCTTATCGAGAGCGAACTTGCGCGGGAGAATGTAACTCTGGTGAAAGCGCGTAATGACGGATTCGAAATGCTTTCCCTCGTAGGGACGCCATCCGATCCGCTCCTGCAGCTCCGCGATCGCTGCTTTCTTGTCGTAAGCCATCAAGTTCAGCGGATCGAACCGCTTGATCTTCACTTTGCGCTCCAGCCACATCCGTCTCAGGATCCCCATCATCGGGTAGGTCTTCAGCTGCACACTGCCAAAGCGACGATGCACGGCCTTCAGATGCACGAGGTCGGAGTAGCGGTAGCCGTAGCTGGAGTGGATCTTCGCCTTTTCCCCAATCGGGCAGCACGCCTCAGTGGCGTTGTTCACTCCACTCATCAGCCACGGAATTTTCTGCGCCTCCGCCTCGCGGTAGATGCAGGCGAAAATACCGTGGTCAGACGGTGCTTCGAGGTTGGCCAGACCGGCCTTGAAAAAACTCAGCTGCAAATCGCGGAATTCCGGCCAGTCCACCACGTAGGTGTGCAGATCGAAACCGAGTTTCTCGCACACGACCTGAATGTTGTGGTTCGCCAACTCGGTGTTCCAGCCGTTGTCGAATTGCACAAGCAAGGGACGCAACCCCCAGTCCTTGCACTTCAATGCGAGATAACTGCTGTCCACCCCGCCGCTCAGGCCCAAAATGCAATCGTAGTCGCGCCCTTTTCCGTCAGTGCGAATCGCCTCCAAGAGTGCGGTCAATTTGCGCTCCTTTTCCGCCGGCGGCAATTCCACCGCCTTCACTTTCAGATCATAGCCATGACAGAAATTACAAATGCCCTCGTCGTCGAATTCGACCTCCACCATCGATGTGTCCATCACGCAACGGCAGCACTCGCGATAGCCCGGTGTGCCGGGAACGAATTGCCCCGCTAGTGCGGGAGTGCTGCGAATCCAGTTAGCCATGTGATTGAAAGGCGCGACGGATGTCATCGAGCTTGGGATAGGTGATCAGCACAGCGCGATGCTTGCCGTGAAAAACAAAGAAACTGCCTGCTGCCGCCGCGTCCGCTCCGGCGCCGATTGCCGTGACGAAATCCGTCAGCTTGCCCGCACCGCCGAGCGCGACCACCGGCACGGTGACGGCGTGTGCGACGCTGCGAATAAGCTCCAAATCGTATCCGGCCTGACCGCCGTCGGCGGTGATGGATTGCACGACGATCTCGCCCGCACCTTTGTCGGCCGCGCGCTTCGCCCACTCGATCGGGTCCACGCCCGTATCAACTGTGCCGCCAGCCACGTAAACGCGCGGCTTGCCGAGCCAATTGCGTTTCACGTCCATGCAGGCAACAACACTCTGGCAACCGGCAATGTCCGCCGCGCGTGAAATCAACTCCGGCTGCGTGTGCACCGCCGTGTTGAGCAGCACCTTCTCCACGCCGCAGCGAAACAACGTCCGCACCTGCTCGAGCGTGGTGATGCCTCCACCGTAGCCGAGCGGCATGAAGCACTCGCCGGCCAACTCGGCGACGCGATCGAAGTCGGGCCCGCGGCCATGTTTCCACGCCTCGATGTCCACGATCACCACCTCATCCACTTCCTTGTCGTTGAAGACGCGTAGCGCATTGATCGGATCGCCGACGTAGCGCCGGTCCTTGAACCGCGCCGTCTTCACCACACCCGATTCGGTCAGCAACAACACCGGGATGATTCTCGGAGGATGCATCATGGGTTCAGTTTGGCGAAATTATCGAGGAGCTTCATGCCGTAGCGGTGGCTCTTCTCCGGATGAAATTGCACGCCGTGCGACGAGCCGCGACGCACCGCGCAAGTGAACGCAAAGCCATAGTCCGCCTCGGCCGCACGGTCGTCCGCCTGCTCGCATTGGCAGTGGTAGGAATGCACAAAGTAGAATCGCGCCTGCTCTTCGAGTCCGGCAAAGAGCGTCGCCCCCGCCGCGAGCGGACGCACCGACCGCCAACCCATGTGCGGAATTTTCGGCGGGGGCACGAGCGTCGCCGGAAATTGAAAACGAATCACCTGTCCCGCCACCAAACCCAAGCCGGGCAATTTCCCTTCTTCACTGCTGCGGAAGAGCAATTGCATGCCAAGGCAAATGCCGAGCAGAGGCCGCGCCGCGCCGCTCGCTTCGTTGCGCAACGCGTCGGTCCAACCGAGATCGCCCAACCGGCTCATTCCTTCGTCAAACGCGCCCACACCCGGTAAAATGATGCGGTCGGCAGCCGCCGCGTCGGCGGGCGTGCGCGCCATTTCCGCCCGATGCCCCAACCGACCAAGCATGTTGCGAATCGAGGAAGGATTTCCCATCCCGTAGTCAATGATGGCAATCATCGGACAGCGGTCCCCCGCGCAAAGCGGCGCGACATATAGAGTTCGAACAGATACTTCACTGAATAGATTCCCGAGTAGGCCATGATGGCGTGGTCAGCCGTCCATCCTGATCCCGCGCGCCCCGCCCACAGAAACGTGGAAACCATCGTCACGATGAGCACCACTTGCACGGCGAGATCAACACCTTGGCGTTGCGCGATGAAAAACATCGAACTGAGCGGACTGGAAACAAAGCGGAGTCCGAGCGCCGGCACGAGCAGGCGCACGAACTCGCCGCTCGCCTCCCACTCAGCGCCGAACACCACCCCGAAAATCCATGGCGACAACCACGCCGCGAGCACGAATGCCGGCAGCGACATCCAGAACAGCCGCTTGAAGGTGCGATCGAAGAGCGCGAGGCAATTGCCGTCGCGCGCGAATTCTTCGCTCGCCTGCTGACGAAACACATCTCCCACCGAGCCGGCCACGAGTGACAGCGGCAGGTTGGCCATGCGCTGCGCGAGCGAAAAAAGTCCGAGCGTGCTGGCGCCAAACAACGACGAGAAAAAGAAAATTGGCACCTGCGCCGCGCCTGTTTCAACCACCGCCGAGCCGGTGGAATAGAGCGGAAAGCCGCGTTGCGCGTAGGCCTGCGCCCGCAGATCGCTCCAGCGAAGCGCCCGGATTTCCGCCGCGGATTCGCGCCAGATGTGCAGTCCCAGAAACAACGTGCTGATCACCAGCCCGAGGAGTAAACCGCCGATCAGTCCGAACTGCAGAAAGCCAAGCACGCCGAGCGCGATGTTGAAAACTGCCGCCACCACCGCGCGCAAGATGCCGTTAGCCGACACCATCCGAAACGCTTTCGTGCGTAGCAACCAGTAGCGCGCGCCGGTTGCAAATCCGGTGATGAACAAAGCGGCCGGCACATACCACAGCCACGCCGCCAACCGCGGCTCTTTCAGACTGGTGACGATGGCATCTCCGAATATCAACAGCACCGGCACGAGCAGCAGTGAAATTCCGAAGGCGATCAAAGTGCAGAGGGCGAGCAACGCGAGCCCCTGACGATGTTCCGCCGGCAACGTGATGGCATATTCGTAGCGCGCGCAAATCACCGATCCGAGCAGCGCCGTGATCGAAACAAACAGCGCATAAACACCGAAATCCGCCGGGTCGTAAAGGCGCGTCAGCACCGGCGACACCAAGATGCCGATGGCTTGCGCCGCGACCGTGCCCGTGAGAATCACGAGCACGTTGCGCGAAAAATCGCTTAACTTGAGCCGGGAAATCAACCGCGGAAAAACGCCCGAATTTGCTCCGCCACGTAGCTGATCATCTCATCCGTCATTTCCGGATAGATCGGCAGCGAGAGAATGCGCGATTGGTGCGCGTAGGCCACGGGGAAGTCGGCCGTCGTGTGACCGAGGTAGGCGTAGGCTTGCAGGAACGGCAGCGCCACCGGGTAGTTCAACACCGTCGGCACGCCACGCTCCTTCAAGAACGCCATCAAGTCATCGCGGCGCTCCGTGCGAATCACATAGAGGTGGTAAACGTGGTCGCGACCTTCGGCGACTTTCGGTGTGACGAGGTCGCCGACGCCCGCGAGCAATTCGTTGTAGCGCGCGGCGATGCGTTGGCGCGCCTCGGTCCACTTGGCCAAGTGCGGTAATTTCACGCCGAGCACCGCGGCTTGCAATCCGTCGAGACGGCTGTTGATGCCTTCGATCTCGTGCTCACCTTTCTTGATGCCGCCGTGGCGCGCGAAACACGTCATGCGGCGCGCGAGTTCCGCGTCGTTGGTGATCGCCGCACCGGCATCGCCGTAAGCGCCGAGATTTTTACCGGGATAAAAAGAGAACGACGCCACGCGGCCCATCGTGCCGGTGAGGCGGCCCTTGTAGCGCGCGAGATGCGCCTGCGCGCAATCCTCCATCACCCACAAATTGTGCTGCTCCGCGAGCGCGAGAATCGGGTCCATGTCCGCGGATTGGCCGTAGAGGTGCACCGGAATAATCCCCTTGGTGCGCGGCGTGATCTTGGCGGCGATCAGCGCGGGATTGATCGTGTAGGTGTCGGGGTCGGTATCGACAAACACGACGCGCGCACCGGTCTGGCTGATCGTTTCGGAGGTGGAAATCCACGAGTGCGCTGTGGTGATTACTTCGTCGCCCGGACCCACGCCCATCGACTTCATCGCGATGTAGAGCGAGTCGGTGCCGTTGGCACACGCGAGACAGTGCGACACGCCAAAGAGAGCGGCGTAGTCTTTTTCAAACTTGTCCACGAACGGCCCGCGAATGTAGGCGCTGTCGCGGATAACGGCGGCAATGGCGGCGTCCATCTCATCCTTGAGGGTGAGATACTGCGCGTGAAGATCGACGAATTGGATTTTCATGAGAAGTGGGCTGCGAGAGAAGCGGAGTGAGTTAATGAAAAATTAGAGTGACCGGAGCCGGCGCGCCGGATTGCCGACGTAGACGCCGGGCTCGGCGATGTCCTTCGTGACCACGGCACCGGCACCGATCACCGCGCCGTCGCAAATGCGCACGGGCATGATGGTGGCGTTGGAGCCGAGACTGACGCGGTTGCCGATCGTGGTGGAGCACCAGAGTGATTTGTCGCCGCGCGCCGGACCGCCGTGGGCGAAGCGGTCGTTGATAAACATCACGCCGTGGCCGATGAAGCAGTCTTCGCCAATCGTCACGAGCTCGCAGATGAAGGCGTGCGATTGCACGCGCGTGCGCGCGCCGATCCGCACATCCTTCTGAATCTCGACAAACGGACCGACAAAAACGCCGTCACCCAAGTCGCAGCCATAAACATTGGCCGGTTCCACAATGGTGACGCCGCAACCGCAGCGCACGTTGACGATGCTCGCTTTGAGCAAGCGCTCCGGTTGGCCGGAGGCGGCGGGAATTTGATTCTCGGATGACATGGGGAATGCAGCGCTTAGTGACCGGCTTGTTCGAGGATGCCCACGACTTTGCGCGCGTGGTCGATACCGGTGATGCATGGCACACCGGTGCGAATGCACTCGGCGAAATGTTGCGCCTCAGTGCGGAGTGGCTCGACGAAGTTGATCTGCGGCAGCAGCACATCGCCCGCGCGATAGGCAAACGTCGGCATACCTTGTTTGTCGTAATCCATATTCTGTCCGAGCACAGCTTTGCGATCGATGCCCTTGTCGTAGATCGCGATTTTGTCATCCGCCGCGTCGTCGTAGATTACCATTTTCTTCGAACCGACCACGACCATCTTTCGCGTTTTTTGCGGGTCGAGCCAACTGACGTGGATGTTTGCCATCACCTTGTTGGCATACTTGATGTTGAGGAACACGACGTCATCGATCCCGGGCTGGATGAAATCCATGCCGAGGCGCACGACACTCGCCGGCTCCGGATCGCCGAGCCAATACTGGATGATGCTGATGTCGTGCGGCGCGAAATTCCACAGCGCATCGATGTCGGAGCGGATGCGGCCGAGGTTCAAGCGCTGGCTGTAAATGTAGCGCACGTCGCCCAAGTCGCCGCGCTCGATCATGGCCTTCACGTAGCGCACAGCGCTGTTGTAGAGGAAAGTGTGGCCCGTCATCACCACGAGGCCGCGTTGGGCGGCTTCGGCGGCGAGAATGTCGACTTCGCTGACCTTGGTCGCGAGTGGCTTTTCCACGAAGACGTGCTTGCCCGCCTGCAACACTGCCAGAGCGAGGGAAAAATGCGACTCGGCCGGCGTGGCAATGATCACGGCATTAACCTCGGCGTCGGCGAGGACGACCGCCAAATCCTCGACCGCGCGTGTCGCTGGAAAATTTGTTTCGACGAAAGTCCGGCGTTCGGCGCTGGAATCGACGAGGTATTTCACGCGGCAATTCTTCAACGAGGAGAAATTGCGGAGCAGATTCGGGCCCCAATAGCCGCAGCCGATCTGCGCGAAGGTGAGTTGGTCGTTTTGCATCAGGAAAAGGAGACTGTTTAACGCAGGCCGAGCTTCGCCCCGTCACGTCGCGGCGCGAGATGACGAGGGCGATAAACTGTGACGGGAGCCGCCATGGGGGCGGGCCCGGTGCTTCAGGCACCGAGCTTCAAAATTGTTCTAACGACGGGCAGCAGCGCCCGCGCTTTGTTGTTCCAATCCGCTAAAGACTTGAGGCGATGCTTCACGATCGCCGCTTCGCTCGCGCTGCCCGGCACGGAACGATCGAGTGCCTCCAAGCGACCGCGGCCGGCCGTGAGTTGTTTTTCGAGGCGTTGCTCGATGAACCGTTGCACGAGTTTGCGCATCTGCAGGTCGGGCTCGAAGAGCGCGGTGCGATCGGACTCGCCCGACACTTCCTTCAACGCGCCGACTTCACGCAGCACGCGCAGTCCCTGGCTCACGGAGCCCTTGCTGAGATTCAAGCGCTGCTCAATGTCGCCGAACGACAACGGCGTGGGCGACGCGAAGACGATGCCATAGATCGCTGCCACTGATTTCGGCACGCCTAGCAAGGTCGCCGCGGCCACAAAAAAATCGACCATCTGGTTCTCAAACGCCACCACATCGGACGGCCGATCACCGGCCACGACCAATCCGGTCGTCACAGGCTGCTCAGCGGTGGAAGTGGTGCGGGCCATACGAGGAAAAAGACAGGTTTGGCGGGTTGTTCAATTCAAAATGAAGTAAACAACCCGGATTTCAGGAAAATCCCGGACGCACTTCCTGCTCCGGTTCGTTTGACCAAGCTTGTCCGCGAGGCGGTGACGCTCTTTTCTGACGGAGCGTGTCTCGTCCCTCCCTTTCCACTTTCCTGCTTTTTGCCCTGTTGCTCAGTGGCTTGCTCGCAGGTGGGTGGTGCTGGCGCGAGGCATCGGCCTCATCGACGAACGAGTGGTTCATCTTTCAGGAACGCAGTGTGCGCCGACCGATTCTCGTCTCAGCCCGCGCTGACGCGACCGAACGGCAAGCGGCCCGACTCCTTGCCGAAACACTCTCTGCCGCCACCGGAGTGCCGCGCGCGTATTTCCCCATTCGCAGCGGAATTGAGTCAACTACCGCGTCCCGTGCGATTCGCCTCGTCGCGAAATCCGACGCCACGTCAGGTTCACGTCCCACCGCGGCAAATCTCCTCCAGCGCAACGTCGACTACGAAGTCAGTGCAAACGGAATTACCATCTGGGCCAACCACCGCGACGATCTCCTTTCGGCGGTGGGCTGGTTTCTCGAAAAGGAATTGCGCGTGCGCTGGTTCATGCCCGGCCGACTCGGTCGCGAATTGCCACGCCGCGCACGGCTCGCGTTAACCATAGGCTCCGCGTCGACGTCTCCCGGCTATTTTTCGCGCCACTTGCACGGCTTAACCACGCCCGACGAACAACAGTGGTATTCAGTCAATCGGCTCAACAACCTGATCGAGCACGGCCACACCGCTTCGCTGCTAATCACGCCGACGGATTTTCAGCGCGACCCGCGTCTCGCTCCAGAGTGGAACGGACAACGTTACGTCCCGCAGAGCAAACTCGACACGAGTTGGCAGCCTGACCTCACGGCGGACGCGACTTCCATTTTGGTCAGTCGTGAGCTGGCGAAAAAATTCGCCAAGGAGCCGCGCCGCCTCGCTGCCGCTTTTGGACAGAACGATAGTTGGCGCTGGGATCAAAGCGCGGCGACCCTCGCGGCGATTGCGCCGCACCAGTTTTTCCGCCACTATCCGGATTACAGCAACACGCTCTTCGCCTTCCTTAATCGCGTCGCAACCGATCTCAGCGCGGATTTCCCCGACCGCTTCGTTTCCACCTACGCTTATCAATGGACGGAAAACGTGCCACGTTTCGCAGTGCATCCGCAAGTGCTGCCTTTTCTCACGGCGGATCGCAGTCAGTGGTTTGATCCGGCCTACGCCGCGCAAGATCAGGATTTAATTCGCCGTTGGAGCAAGGCTGGGCCGCGGATTTTCGGAATCTACGATTATTACTACGGGCGACCGTTTGTCGTGCCGCGCCCCACGCTCTACGCCGTGAGCCAATCGATTCCGTTCGCACACGCGGCTGGGGCGCGTGCTTTCTTTGCTGAATGCAGCCCAAATTGGGGACTCGATGGACCGAAAGCGTGGCTCGCCGCGCAACTCCTTTGGAACCCAACCGCCGATCCGACGCAACTCCTCGACGAATACTACGCGCGTTTCTGGCGCGAAACGGAAGGCCCGATGCGCGCTTTCTTCGAAATTTGCGACCGCCAGTGGCTCGCTCAACCGAAGCCCGGTTACTGGCTCCGCTATTACAAGGACGACCACCAACGTTTGCTGTTCCCGCCTGAAGTTCGGCGCGAACTCTGGGCGCAACTCGACCGCGCCAGCGCGCTCACCCGCTCTTCCCTCGTGCGCGAACGCCTCGCGTTGGTGCGCGCCGCGTTCGAGGTCACCGAGCGTTTTTGCCAGCACGATGAAACACGCGACTCGCTTTCCCGTCTCGCCCTGCAACCGAGTGCCTCAAGCGCGGAACTCCTGCACGCATTCGCGGAGTTTTCGTCCGCCCGCCGCGCCCTGCTGTCCACACACGCTGACGTAAAACGCCGCTTCCCGCTCGCGATCGCCGGCGAGTTGATCGGCGACTACTTGCGCAACGACCCACGTTCACGCGTGCTCCTCGAGCTGGCCCGGCGCGGCGTCACCGCTCCCGTTGACAACGAATTGCGCGACCGTCTTTTTGCCGGAAAGACGCCCGCCCTGCGCGAATTGACCGCCGCGGGAAAACCACTCCTCGCCGACGGCAACTTCGCCACGCTGCGGGAGCGCCGCCAGCATCCGTTCACGCTCGTTGATTGGAACGAAGCAGGTGGTCCGTGGATCGGACGCAGCGAACCTTTTGAGACACGTCGTCTGGAATTATTGCCCCGCGCACTGGGCGGCCAAACGATTCGCTTCAGCGGCGGAAATCAGGAAGCGGTTGGCCAATGGCTGCCGATCGAGCCCGGTGCACTTTACCACGCCTCGGTCAACGTCCGCGGCAGCGTCAGTCCGGGCAACATGACGTATTTGCTCGTTATGTTCATTGATGCCGAAGGCAAGTTTACCGACCTGGGCCACACGGATCGCCTACCGGTTGGGCATTGGGACGAACTGACGACGCTACAACTCGTTGTTCGCGCTCCGGCCAAGGCCGCCCGGCTCGGCTTCGTGGTGCGCACGCTCTGGCAAATTAACGACGACTACGTCGAGTATTCTAATGCGAGTCTGCGGCGATTGCCGTGAGTCGCGTGGGCTCCCGACTTAACTGCCGCTGAGGTCGGCGGCGAGCGTGAGAAGTTTCGCCTCTTCCGGTAAAAGAGCGGCTGCTGGTGGCGCGCGACGCAACGCCGCCCGCGCTTCGTTCTCGCGACCAGCAGAGGCGTAAATAAAAGCCACATACGGTGCGCGCTCGGGGTGATTGCGTTCCGCCTCTGGCAATTCGTCGATCAACTCGACGGCTTCCGCGACGCGCTGCAAGAGGCACAACGCGTAAGCGTAGTTCGTCTTGTAGTAGGAATTTTCCGGTCGCTTTGTGTGCAGCGCCTGCAAGGTGCGCGTGGCTTCGTTGGGACCGGTAGTCGGCGTGGTCAGCAACGCCAGCAGCGCCCAATCCTGCAGTTTTGACTCGAAGCGCACCGAGCCGTCGTTGAACAACCGATAGAGATCGCGCAAACCGCGCGTGTCGCGCTCGGCGCGCAGTTCCTTGGCCAGTTGCAAGAACGTGACGCCGTCGTTCGGAAAGCGGCGCACGATTTGCAGCAATGCGTCGCGGCGGGCCTCCGGCCACGTCCAGGCGCTCGCGAGATGCGAAAGCGCGCGGAGTCCCGGAGCAGCGTTGGCGGACTCTTCGAGCGCTTGCAGCCAAACGCGGCGCGCCACGTCAGGCTCGCCGTATTCGCGGGCTACGCGCGCGGCGAAGGCGAAATCGAGCGACGTCGACACCACCGTGCCCCACGCCCCTTCAACGATCAGTTGCCGCAACTGTTCCCAGTCGCGACTGAGTGCGGCCACTTCCGCGCGGATCGCCACCACCGCCGGCAACCGCAACACTTCGGGCGACAACTGCGCGAGCCATTGCCGCGCCTCGCCCGCCCCTTGCTGTAACAGTAACCAGCGCGCGTATTGCACCGAAGTCAGCGGATCGATCTGCGCGCGCGCGGCAATGCGTTCACGCATCGCCGGCTCCAAACCAGTAGCCGGATGCGCCATGCGCTGGGCCGTCGCCGCGTTGAGCCAATCGGTAAAGGTCGCGCCGGGCGCATCCGCGAGTGCGCGGGAAAATTCATTCGCGCGCAGCGGATCCCGTCGCGCCACCGCATCCGACACCAACACGCGCAGCGCCGGCACGCGCTGATCGGCGTCGTTGGCCAATCCCTCCAACTCGCGCTTCGCCGCCCGTTGTTGTTCGGCGTCGGGAAAATTCAACTGCAGCGCCGCACGCAGTAACCGCAGTTCAGCGGTCACCCCGACCATCGCAAACAACTGCGTCAACGCGCGCTCCGCCTCGGCAAATTCACCGGCAATCAACGCATAGGCCGCCAACGCGCGCAGGTAGGCTTCGGTTTGTTTCTCCGTGCTCGAACAGCTCGCGAGGGCCGCGCGCGCGGTCGCCGTGTCACCGAATTGCAACGCAGTCGTGACGACCGCCAGACGCAGCGACAGCTCTTGGGGTTCGAGATCTGCTGCCAAACGCCTCGCCTCGACCGCCTCGCTCGAATTCACCAATGCCAAATAATCCGCCAACACCGCATACGCCTCCGCGGTCGGCTCACCGAGAAACGCCACTTGCAACGCGATCTGTGCATTCTGGTGATCGTCACGACGCATGAATTCGCGCGCTTGTTCGACCGCACGGGCCGATTTCCACGTGCGAAACAGCGGCTTGCCCTTCCAGACGAGCCCGACGCCCGCGAGCGCCACGACCAACAACACGAGCAGCACCCAACTATCGCGTCGATGCAGCCAACCCATGACGCGATTGCGCCACAACCGGACATCGACCAACCGATTTCTCAGCCAATTAAATCTGCGCGGCGCGGTCATGGCGTGTTGGGGCGCGCTTCGCGGCTGTCGCCGACTTCGGCGAAGTAGGCCGCCTCGGCGGACGGTTCAAGTTCCCGCCACGCTTGCCGCGCGCGTTGCGCCAAGCCTGCGTTGCCCTGTTGCCGCGCCCACAACGCGAATTGCCGCGCGGTCGCCCTGTTGTCGCCGGGCAAAGCCAGCACCCGCTCGAAACTTTGCCAGGCAACGTCACGAAGTTCGAGGCTGACGGCCATTCGCAACAACACCTGTTGCGCGCTCCGCTCTGAACCCGCCGCGCCCATCGCGACGCGCCACAACTCGCGCGCCAGCACCGTTTGCTCACGCTCGCTCGCCAGCCGCGCGGCGAAGGCTAGTTCCAAAATCTCCGGCTTTATTTGGCCCCATCCGCCAATGGCCAAACGACGGCGCAATTCCTGGCGTTTGCCCGACGCCGCAAGCAGCGCAACTTCGCGGAGGTCACAGCGCCCGTCACCCCGCATCGCAGTCGGCACGCGTTCGAGCCAGCGATGCGCGTCAACCAAACGACCTTGCACGATCAACCAGTCCAAATAAGCGAGCGCATCGTCCGTTCCGTTCGAGGCCACCGCCGCCAAACGCGTTTCGGTTTCGTTGGTTGATTGGCCATTGACGAGTTGCAGCGTCGCGAGGTGCAGCAGGCTATCGAGGCGGCCCTGTCTCGCGGCCCACGCTTCCGCCCAACGCAACGCAGCGCGCGGGTCGGCGGACCACAATGCCAACAACCTCACCACCTCCAGTGACTCCGGCGCGGAGGACCCAGCGAGGCGTTCGAGGGTTTGCGCCGTTGCGAATGGCGGCTCTTTTGGAAAATTGTTCAGTAACTCCAGTGCGGCGCGCTGAAGTTCAGCGCTGAGTGCAACACGGATTTGCCCGCGCCCGCGAATCGTTACCTCCGATACTTCGTCGCCGAGTAGTTGGGCAATCAGTTGCGCTTCGACCGAATCGATTGCGCTCGGTCTGGAGCGAGCGAGTTGCGCCCGAGCACCGTCGCGATCACCTTGCATCCAGCGCAGGGCCAGCCCGGTTTCCCAGTGCGCGGCCGACGGAGGCATGAGGACGAGTGCATCGCGCAGCAATTGCGCGGCGACGGAACTATCGGACCACCGCACAACGTGCGCGGCGGTCACCCACAATTCTGGCTCGGCGGGGAAGCGCTGCGCCACTCGACGTGCCTGCATTAATCCATTCGCGGCGTTGGCCGTCGGCGCGGCTCGATCGCCGATGATTGCCGGCTCTGCGACGGCCGTTCGCGCCCGATCGTCAGATTCGGAATGCCGCCATTGCCAGAAAAGGGCTCCGCCGATCGCGAGCAAAACCACGGCAAAAATTCCCCACACCCACAGAATCCAGTGAGATTCCTCCTCCCATTGATCAGCCCAGCGGCGAAATGCGTCTCTTAACATGATGCGCGCGGGAAAGGGCTAAAGGACACGAGGACGATTTGCCCGCGAACTGCGTGCGGCGCAATCTTGCGTTGCGAACTTCCGGCACCGCCGACTCATCCGAGCCGCCATCTGGCTCAAGCAGGTAGGAGAACTTCGGCCGCTCGACGCAGACGCACATAGGCGAGGGCACCGACCACTCCGAGAGTAATAACCAACGTCGCCACCGTGCCTGCTTCCGGCACCGGCACGACGGCCGGCGAAGTCGCTTGCGTGATGTTCACGCCAGACTGCCAAATCAAACTGTTACCGGAGATGAAATTTGAAACGTGCACGCCACCGTCGATCTGGATCGCGCCGTTTTGCGCGAGGAAAACGCCCATCGTGTCCGAGTGACCGGTCGAAACCATTTTCTGACCGGAACCAATCATGTTGAACAACACCGCGTCCGGCGACACGCCGTTGAGCACGATGCTCGAGCGGCTGAAATTGATTTGCCCGTAAATGTTGAAAACAAACACGTCGCTCGCCGTGCCGCTCAGTGTCAGTGAATTGCGATCTAACGCGAAATTTCCATTAATCTGATAAACGTTCATGCCTCCACTGCCGGCCAGTGTCGTCGAGCCGAGCGAAGCCAACGTGTGGTTCGGGGTCAGTCCGGCGTAATAATTCGCCGCGTTTTGCGCGTCTTGAATCGCTTGCGGAATCCCTGCAAAGGGAACGTGAACGCCATCCGTGGCCGAGCTCCCGCCACTCAAATTGATCTGCGCCCCGACGCCGCCATAGATGCCGCCGGAAATCACGGCTCCGCCGCTGAAATTGAAAACACCTCCAGCGACGATGCCGATGTTGCCGTTTACCACCGACGAAATCTTGCTGAGGTCAAATGAAACGGGCGCCGCCGTGAGTTCCAAACCGGCGTAACCTGCCGCCGCACCTAGATTAAGCATTTGGGCCAGAACAACCACGGGGAAACCCGTGCCAATAATCAGGCACAGGACCATGGATCGAAGCTGGGAAGGGAATCTCAAGCGAACTAAAGCTAGGGTCTATCACCTAGTTGCACAAGGGTGAATTTGGTAAATTAAATGCAAATTTACGGACTTTCACCCTAATTCCCTTCCCACAGAGCGACTTCGGGCGTTTTTGCAAATTTCCAACTTTAAGTTCTCAAATTCGGCTACGGCGACGCCAGGGCCCGCACTTTTCGCTGCGCCAAATATTCCTGCACCTCCACCAACGGTCTCGCGGTTAAAATCTGCTCGCGCGACAGCCAGCCTTTGCGCGCCACGGCGACACCGGCATGGAAATAGGCGAGTTGCGCCACGGTGTGCGCGTCGGGATTGATACTGCAAAGCAGCCCTCGCGCCGCCGCCCGCCGCCAATGCCGCCAATCCAAATCGAGTCGCCACGGACTGGCGTTGATTTCGATGATGACGCCGTGCGCGATCGCCGCGTCGATCACGCGGTCGAAATCAAGGTCGTAGCCGGGACGTTCCAATAACAAACGTCCGGTCGGATGCGCCAGCATCGTCGTGTAGGGATTTTCGATCGCGCGCACGATCCGCGCGGTCATGTCCTCGCGACTTTGCCGAAACGCGGAATGCACCGCCACCACCACGTAATCCAATTGCGCCAGAATCTCGTCGGCAAAATCGAGCCGTCCATCCGGCAAAATATCGCACTCCGTGCCGGCGAAAACGTGCGTCGAGAAGCGTCCCGACGCGTTGAGTTCGCGGATCGTTTTCACTTGCGCGAGCAACCGCGCCTCGTCGAGACCGCGCGCCTGCACACTCGATTTCGAATGATCCGCGATGCCGAGATACTCAAGCCCGAGCGCCTGCGCCGCTGCGACCATTTCCTCCAAAGTGTTATGACCATCTGACTCAGTCGTGTGATTGTGAAACACGCCGCGAATCTCCGAAGCTTCCACCAAGCGCGGTAACGCGTGCTGCTCCGCCACGTCGATCTCGCCCTGCCCTTCGCGCAATTCCGGCGGGATCTCCTGCAACCCGAGCGCAGCGAACAATTCCGCCTCCGTCGTGATATCGGTGCGGCGGCCTATTTTTTCCGCCTTCTCCTTCGCGGTCCCTTCGCCTTCCGCCGGCACCAGCCCCCACTCGCTCATGCTCAAGCCGCGCGCGAGAGCACGTTGCCGCATTTGCACATTGTGGTCCTTCGAACCGGTGAAGTGATGCAGCGCAAACACGAATTGCTCCGGTGGCACCAGTCGCAAATCGGCCTGAATCCCCGACTGCAATCGCACGCTCGCCTTCGTCGCACCTTGCGCGGTGATTTCCTTCACTTCCGGCCAGCGCACAAACCAATCCACCACCGGTTGCGCGTCTTCCGTCGCCACCAAAAAATCCAAATCGCCCACCGTTTCCATGCGGCGGCGCAAACTGCCCGCATGCTCCGCTTGTTGCACCTGTGCCAACGCGCGCAAGCCCGCCAAAATCGGCTCGGCCGTGGCGAACGCCTCCACCCACAAGTGCCGCTGCCCATACGCCTTCCGATTGGCGATGCCTTCGAGCAGTTTCTCCTGTGTTTTTTCGCCAAAGCCCGCCAGCGCCGCCACGCGCCCGTCGCGACACGCCGCTTCCAACGTCACAATCGAATCCACGCCGAGTTGTTCGTGCACGGCCTTGATCTTCTTCGGTCCCATGCCGGGGATTTCCAACATTTCCATCAGTCCCGGCGGCATCGACGCGCGCAACTGCTCAAAAAATTCCAGCTTCCCCGTCGTGTGTAATTCCGCGATTTTTTGCGCGAGCGCTTCGCCGATCCCTTTGACTTCCTGTAAGGATTCCTCGCTCACGCGCCGCGCAATTTCGTCCTCTGACATCGCTTCGAGAATCCGCGCGCCACTCGCGTAAGCGCGCACCTTGAAGGGATTCTCGCCCTTCAACTCCAGCAGCGTCGCGATATCGTTCAATACCGCTGCGATTTCTCCTTTGTTCATCGCGCTCAAGCTAACTCGCCGTGCCGTGCGCGCCAGTCCGAAGCGCGCGCACTGCCGCTTCCACCAACGCCGGACGACTCAACTTGCCTGCCGCCGTGCGCGGCCATTCGTCGAGCGCCACGTAATCCTTCGGCCGATTTGCCGGAGCAAGTTTTACTGCGGCTGCGTGCTGCAGCGCGGTCAAATCAACCCCAGCGCTCGCCGCAAATACGCAAACCACCCGCTCGCCCCACTCCGCATCCGGCACGCCGATCACCGCCAGCTCCTCCGTGCCGGTCGTCGCTTTCAACACCGCCTCCACTTCCGCCGGATGCACTTTTTCGCCACCGGTGATGATCGCGGCGTCGCGCCGACCGAGCACGTGCAAATGCCCCGCCGCGTCGAGCTGCCCGCCGTCTGCGGTAACGACTAATTCACCCCGCCCACGCCGCGCCGGAAAGTAACCGAGAAAATTCGACTCTGCGGCGATGCTGATCACGCCGTCTTCCCCGATTCCTATTTTCGCGTGCGGCAACGCTGAACCAGACGAACGTGCGCCCGCTAATAACTCCGCCGGACGCAACGCCGCAACCATCGCGGCCGTTTCCGTCATGCCGTAACTCGGTGCCAACGCGATCTCTGCTGCTGCCGCTCGGTCGAGCAACGCCGCACTCGCGGGCGCGCCACCGAGCAGCACGACGCGAAAACCGCGCAACCACGCGGTTCCTTCCGGCGTGCGCAGCAGCCGTTCTAATTGCGTTGGCACGAGCGAAATCACCCAACCATCCGCGCGCGTCGGCAAAGCGGGCCGCTCTCCAACTTCGAGCGCTTTCCATTCCACCGGCCAATACTCGCCACCGGTCAGCACCGTGCGCAACCAACCCACGAGTCCGCTCACGTGATACAACGGCAGTCCGCCGACTGCATTCACGCGCGCCAAACCAAAATGCGTCGCGAACGCCCGGACCGCCGCCGCCAACGTGCGGCTGTCGTGTCGCGCAAATTTGATTTTCCCCGATGAGCCGCCGGTCGGAATCATCAACCAGCCTTCGTCGGAATTCTGGGGTTCAGTCGCGTTTGCCTCCAACAACGCGGCCACCGTTGCGCGCTCCGTCTCGCTCCAGGCCGGATTGCCGAGAAAAACTTCTCCCTCACCCGCGACCGTCGCCGCAAACGCTGCGCGAAATTTCTGTTCGTCGACTTCGACAATTAATTGGTGCCGCGCCGAACGCGCCGCAATGGCAGACGTCGCGCCCAACAACTGCGCTAATTCGCGGCGTTCCATAATGCCTCCGGATCAACCAAGTCGCACCACGAGGCATCGAGCAACGGCCCGATCACCGGCCCATCCCAAGTGCGGTCGCCGAAAATTCCGCCAACGCCAAAACCGAGTGCGCGCGTTGTCGCTTCCAGTGGCAGTAATTCGCGCAAGAGTTGCGAACGACCGAGCGCTGTTTCAATGGCACTCGAAAAAACCACATCGGGCCTCGTCTGCGCGAGCCACGCTTTCAATTCCGGCAGCGGTCCCGCCAGTGCCGGTTTGATGACAAAAATTCCGCGCCATCCACGCGCTTGCCACTCGCGCGCCGAATCGAGTCCCGCCACCGCTTCATCAAGCGCCAGCGGCACCGGAAAATCTGCCGCGAGTCCGAGCGTGCCGACGTCGTCCTTTGGCGCGAGTGGTTGTTCGACAAATTCCACCGGTCGCTCCGCGCAGGCCGCCAGCCAGCGACTCGCGGTGCGACGATCCCACGAACCGTTCGCATCAAGGCGCAAGGTTACGTAAGGTGGCAGCATCGCGAGCACGTCATCGAGCAACACCAATTCGTCCTCCGCGCGTCCGACTCCCACCTTCCATTTGCAGCACAAAAATCCCGCAGCAAGCCGCTCGGGTAAAACTTCCAGCACCGCGCGTCCTGCCGGCAATAATGCCGCCACGGGCACGCGCTTCGCGGCCGAGGCAGTCGTTGGCGGCGAGGAATTTCTCGCCGCGGCGAACGCAAATCGCGTGCCCGCCAACCGCGCGTCGATCGCGTCCAACTCGTCATCCGTCACGTCGTCGCTGAGTCGCCGGCAAACTTCCGCCGCGTCCGCCAGCGTTTCGTTGCCAAACCCCGCAATGGGTGCGACCTCGCCGTAGCCAATCTGGCCGTCGTTTGCTTCAAGTCGCACAAAGAGGCCTTCCCGTTCCGCCCAAAGGCCATGCGCCGTCCGCAATGGTTGCGCGAAGGCGCGCCGGTAGGCCTTGAAGTGAAAGCGATAACGCATCGCCCCAGCACTACTTCCTCCCATGACATTGGCAAATTATCGTTGAGCTTTCCTTGCGCGGGAATATTTCGTTCATGGCAACGCTATGAGCACACCTGTTGCCGCCGAGTCCGATTTTTACCTGCCCGCCGAACGCTTTTTCTCCGCGCACGCTCCGAGCGCGCTGACTTATGACGATGTTTCGCTGGCGACGCTTTACAGTGAAATTTTGCCCAAGGACGCCGACCTTGCCACGTCGCTCGCGGACAACCTGCGCCTGCAGATTCCGATAATCTCGTCCGACATGGACACCGTCACCGAGTCGCGCATGGCGATTGCGATGGCACTCAACGGCGGACTCGGACTCATCCACTACAACCTGCCCGCCAAGGACCAGATCAAGGAAGTCGCGCGCGTGAAACGTCACGTGCACGGCCTGATTCAAGATCCGATCACGGTCGCGCCCGACGCCACCATCGGCGAAGTGCTGCAAATGATCGATCAGCGCCGCTTCGACTTCCGCACTTTCCCCGTCGTCGAAAGCAACGGCAAGCTTGTCGGTCTGCTCTCCGGCAACCTCGTCAAGGAGCGCTACAAATCGAAAACGGTTTCCGATGTCATGACGCCGCGGAAGCAACTCGTCACCGTCACCGAGAAAAGCCTCGGCGCCGACCCGATCAAGGAAGCAGACAATTTCTTCACGACCAACGTCGGTATTCACAAAATCCTCGTCGTGGACGGACACGATCGCCTGCGCGGCTTGATCACGAGTTCCGACGTCGAACGCATCACCGCCGAAACCAAGTCGCGCCGCAAACCGGCGCGCGATTCCCAATTCCGCCTCATCGTCGGCGCAGCCGTTTCTCCGGTGCGCAAAGCCAACGGCGAACTTGATCGCGATAAAATCATCGCGCACGTCGGCGCGTTGGTGGACGAAGCCGTTGACTGCGTCGCCGTCTCCACGGCGCACGGACACACAGCGGGCGTCGGCGACATGGTGAAATTGCTCCGCGGCACTTATCGCGATCTGCCGATCATCGCGGGCAACGTCACCAGCGCCAGCGGCGTGGAATTCCTCACCGACTGCGGCGCCAACGCAATCAAAGTTGGCCAAGGGCCCGGCTCGATTTGCACCACGCGTATCGTCGCCGGTGTCGGCGTGCCGCAACTCACCGCGCTTTACGTCGCCGGACTCGGCGCCGCGCGCAAAGGCGTGAAACTCATCGCCGACGGTGGCATCACGAAATCCGGCGACATCGTAAAGGCGCTGACATTGGCCGATGCGGTGATTCTCGGCGGCTTGCTCGCCGGTTGTCGCGAAGCGCCCGGTGAGATCATGGAAATTTCCGGCAAACTCTATAAGCAATACCGCGGCATGGGCAGCCACGCCGCGATGAAGTCCGGCTCGGCGGCGCGTTACGGACACGACAAATCCGACACGACGCGCAAAGCCGCTGCGGAAGGCATCGAGGCGCTCAAGGAAGTTTCCGGTTCCGTCGATGACGTGCTCGGCAATCTGATCGGCGGCGTGCAATCCGGCATGGGTTATCTCGGTGCGAAAACGTTGCCCGAGTTGAAGCAGAAAGCGCGCTACGTGCGCGTGACACCGGCGGGCCAGAAAGAAGCCGCACCGCACGACGTGATCGAAGTTTCCACCCGCAAGGGTTGATTCTGCTCCCGCGCGCGAGGCGACACGCGACTCCGACCGTCGCGGTGCAACGCGCTACTGTTTGGGCGCGAACACGCGCACGTAATCAATGCGCAGTTCCTGCGGAAACGTCGTCGTCTCGTTCGGGTATTGCGGCCAGTAGCCGCCCACGGCGAGATTGAGGATCAGGAAATACGAGGCGTCATCGAAAACCCACTCGCTGCTATTCGGCAGATCAGCAGGTGTGCGCACGGCATAGACGTTGCCGTCGAGTGACCACTCAATCCGTCCCGGCGACCACTCGATCGCGTAAACATGGTAGCCATCTGCGAGACTCGTGTTGCCGGGCAGCGTGGTCGATTTCGAAAGACCCGTCGGACCCGAGTAACCCGGGCCGTGCAGCGTGCCGTGCAATTTATGCGGCTCGTGCCCGACGACTTCCACGATATCGATTTCGCCGCATTGCGGCCAACCCACGGTGCTGATACGGTCGGCAAGCATCCAGAACGCCGGCCAGATTCCCTGTCCGTGCGGCAACTTCATCCGCGCTTCGATGCGCCCGTAAGTCACGCTGAATTTACCCGACGTCTTAATGCGGGCGGAGGTGTAGCCGCCGTCAGCCTTGCGCACGGCGCGGAGCACGAGTGCCTTGCCGTTCAACGCGGCGGCGTCTTCGACCACAAAGGAATTTTCGCGAGCTGCCGTGTATTCCTGCAACTCCGCGTTGCCCCACCCATCCGCGCCGAGATCGTGAGACCATTTGGCGGCGTCAGGCGCGGAACCTGACGGTTGGTCAAATTCGTCCTGCCAGATCGGAGGCGAAGCAAACGAGGAGCATGAAAGAGTGGTCATGAGCAGAAGTGCGGAAGTTTTCATCGGCATTACGAAGAAGTGGGCGGAGGCGGAGTCAGCGGGCTGTCGGCGTGCCCACATAGGTTTGCATGGCATGCGCAGGAATCCGGCAAACGAGGGATTCGCTGCCATTGATGAGCGTAAACTCAATCGGCGCATCGGTCGCATTCAGGACCGCCGCCACGAGACTGCCATCGGGATTGAGAAAGGCCACCGACTGCAATTCCACCGGACCAACCTGCGAATCGATGCAGCGTGCGCCGGGGCGCACAAAGCGGCTGAAGTGGCCGATGTAATAAAACGAATTCTGGTAATGCACCTCGCCAGTCGCCGTATCGACGAGCACGGGGGCGTCGCAGAAATTGCCGACATGATTTGGACCACCGCGCGTATCGAGCACGATGTTCCAATCGATCCACCCACACACCCAGTTGCGCAGATCGCCGATGATGTTGCGCGCGTAGCGTTCGCCGCGGTCCCAGCGGCCTAGCTTAGCGCCGCCTTCGACGCACCCTTCGGTGAACAGCAAATGTTTGTCCGGGTAACGCTCATGCACGCGCGACGAGGCCGCGAAATCCTCGCTCACATACCAATGCAGGCCCGCACCCCAAAGATACTTCGCGGCCTCCGGATCGCCGAACACGGCGTCGGCGCGTGCTTCCAGGCGGTCACGGTTGTGATCCCACGCCATCAGTTTCACGTCGGCCAAACCAGCGCGATGCAGCGCAGGTCCGAGGTGGTCGCGCACAAAATCGCGCTCCTCTTCCGGCGTATAGAGGCACGACTCCCACACTTGCTTCGCCTCGGGTTCATTTTGCACGGTGAGACCCCAAATCGGAATGCCTTCCTCGCGCGCCATGTGTTGCACGAATTTCACGTAGAAGAGCGCCCACGACGGCCGATACTCGCCGCGCAGACTGCCGCCTTCGTCCATGCGGTTATTCGTCTTCATCCACGCCGGCGGACTCCACGGCGAGGCCACGAGTTTGAAATTCTCCGCGCCGGCAATCGCTCGTGCGTCGTGGATCAACGGCATGAGCCAACGCCGCATCGGTTCGAGGGTGAAGTTCAGCAAATCGTAATCCCCCGGCGTGTCGTTGAGCGTCCAGATGTTCAGCGAGAAGTCGCTGCTGTTGATGTGCGTGCGCGTGAGCGTGTAACCGAGGCCGATCTCCGCGTCGAAATACCGGCGCAAGATCTCGGTGCGCTTCTCGGCCGGCAACTGCGCGAGCACCCACGCGGATGACTCGGTGAGCGAGCCGCCGAAGCCGACGATTTCCTGGCGCACAGCGGCGGGCGCGAGCACGATGGCGGGGGCCGTGCTGGCACCGGCGACCGGCGCGGCGATCGGCGTGAGCCGGTGCCCGTTATCCCGGGCAGTTTCAACGACTGACCACGTTCGAGCCGAAAGCGAAGTGAGCATGAAGAAGGACGAAAAGACGGTGCACGTTGCACACTGAAAGAAGGAACGAGCAGTCATGACGCAAAAATCACGCGATGGGGGCGGCCGCCTCCTTGCGGGCAGCCAATTCCTGCTCGATTTGCCGCACTTCCGGTTCGTCAAGCGGGTAGAAGAAAATCGCAAGGCCGCTGAGGAGCGCGAACGCCGCGGGCAGCAGACTGAAGAGAATCATGATACCGCCGAGGGCGGTCGGAGTTTGCGTCGTGTTCGCGACAAAGCCGCAATACGCGAGAATCCAGCCCATCATCGCACTGCCAATGGCCATACCCATTTTCTGCGCAAAAACGGCGGCGGAAAAGACCAGACCGGTCGTGCGGCGCTTCGTCTTCCATTCGCCATAATCGGCGGTGTCGGCATACATTGACCAGACGATCGCAGGCGTCGGACCGACGAGGAAGGAGCCAATGATATTGAGCGCGTGGAGCAGCACGATGTTTTGCGGATCGACAAAGTAGAACGCCCCCATCGTAACCGCATTGGCGGCGGTGAGACTGATCATCAGTGAGCGGCGCGAAAAGAATTTCGTGAACAATTTCGTCGACAGTGCTCCACCGATAAATGCGAGCGTGCCCAACATGGCGAAGAGCGAGAATTTCGCCTCATCGCCGACGCAGTATTTGAAATAGTAGATGCCCGCGCCGTTGCGCACGCCCACATTGGTGAGGGTGAGAAATGCAGCGACGAAGAGAACGAGCCACGGACGGTTGGCGAGGAGCCCAAGAAAATCCTTCTTGAGTGATGCGTCCTGCTGTGGCGGCGGTTGCACGCGTTCCTTGGTTTGCGAGAAGGTGTAGAAAAACAGCGCCACGGAGATGACGGCGAAGATGGCCATCGTGTAGCGAAAGCCGTCCGCGGGATTATCACCGCCAAGAAGATCCTTCAGCGGCAACGTGAATCCCCCGATGAGGAAAGCGGCGGCAAAGGCGCAGACAAAACGGTAAGTGGAAAGCGAGGTGCGGTCCTCGGAGGACGGCGACATGACGCCCATCAGTGCGGAATAGGGAATATTCACGACCGTGTAGGCCAGCCACATCAGCGAATACGTCACGTAGGCGTAGATCAGTTTGCCGGAGTCGCCGAGGTCCGGATTCGCGAACATCAGATAGCCAAGCAACCCATACGGAATCGCGCCCCAGAGAATCCACGGACGGAATTTGCCCCAGCGTGTGTTGGTGCGATCAGCGAGGATGCCCATGAGCGGATCTGTCACGGCATCGAGCACGCGGGTGAAGAGCATCATCGTGCCGACGGCGACCGCCGGAATCCCGAACACATCGGTGTAGTAATAGAACAGGAAAAGATTGAACGCTTGAAAAAAGAAATTCGAAGCGGTGTCGCCTAAGCCGTAGGCGAATTTTTCCCGAAACGACAGTCGAGGAGTTGGGATAGTCAAGGGGTGCGGGGGTTGGGCGGTGGGGCGCCGATTGACGCCGCCGATTGCGCGAAACGCGCGATCGAAAAGGAACAGGCAAAAAGTGCCGCCCGGCCGCGAAAACGGACGCGGGCGGCACCGAGAATCAATCAACTATGCTCAGAACGTGTAACCAAACTCAAGGCGCACGCTGCGGCCCGGAGCGTAGATGAGACCGTAGAGATCTTTGTCATCCATCGCATTGTAGACGTTCAATTGCAGGTATGCATCGTTGTCGCGGACCTTGAACGGGTAGCGCGCCATCAGGTCGATGTTGATCCGCGGCTTGTGCTTGAGGATGATGAGCTGGCCGGCGGCGTTGGTTTGCTTCTGACCGGCAACCGTGATGCCGGAGAAGTATTCACGCTCGGATTCCCACTGACCACCGATGCCGATTTCAAAACCCTTCAAACGGTCGCCCGTCTCGAAACGGTAGTTGGCCCACGCGCTGACGGAGTGCGCCGGCGTGTCGTCGCGGCTTTGGCCCGCGCCCCAACCGATACCGGTCCACGTGGAGGTGTCAGCTGGGTTCGTATAGACTTCGTTGAGCTTGTAGCCGGTCAGACCCCAGTTGCCATCGGGGAAATACCAGACAGCCCAACGATTCTCTGGGTGCGGATATTTGATGAACTTGCCGGGGTTGGTGATGACACGCTTCGTGTGCGCGTAGGACATCATCAGCTGGAAGTTGTCCGTCGGGCTGAAGAGGATTTGCGCATCCCAGCCGTCGGATTCGTCCTGTTGCTGGACGTAAGCTTGATAGCCGTTGCCGTCACCGCGATCTTCCCAACCGTTGTTGGTGTTGGCGTCGGTAATGTAGAGCCAGCCCGGCCAACCGGGATTAGTGCTTTGGGTGAGCGCGAAGACGCGATCGAGATACGCGGCGCCAGCCGCGTTGGAGGCATTGACATACCATTGGCCGCCGAGCTGGTAGATGGCGTTGGCGGTGACGCCGGCGTTCCATTGTGGGAGCGCGGCATCAGCGGCTCCGTTGCCACCGTTGCTGCCACCGGGGACGCTGCTCGGGCTGAAGTTGGCCACGTTGTAGGTGATCGGACGGGCAGGGTTGAAGGTGCCCTTGAGCGTCGGCATCCACCATTGGCCGAACGGCACGCCGGAGCGTTCGATTTTGAATTTGCTGATCGTGCCGGAGAGACGGCCTTCCATCAGATCGATCTTGATCCCGAATTCGTTGCTCTCGGCCAACGTGGCTCCGAGTGGGTTGCCGGCTGCATCGCGCAGACCGCCGAAGTTCGGTTGCACGCCGCCCGCGCGCAGTGCGTAGAAACTGACTTGCGGGAGGATTTTGACCATCGCGCCGATTTGATCGGTCGTCTCGGTCTGGGAGGGACGCTTCACCGAGCTCGTGCTCGCCGTCGGATGATAAGTCGCAGCGTCGACGCTGTTGTCATTCTTGTCGCGACGGATACCGCCGACAATGATGAGGCGTTCGTCGAGGAACTTGCCTTGGTATACGGCGTAGTCGCCGACGTTTTCCGAACCGGTGACGACGCGGTTGATCGCCACCATCGCAGCATCCGGGGCGTTATTGCCCTGGGTGCCGAAGCGGATGTAACTAGTATCCGTCGGATTCTTGTAATTGAAGGTGTTGTTCGCCGTGCGACGGAAGGCGACGGTGCTGTCGGCGTTTTCGATCGAGCGACCGAGGAGGAAGCTGTTGTCGATCGCCATCCACTTGCTGTTTTCGAAGAGCTTCACGCCGTAATTCAGCTCAAAGCGGAACTGGTCGCGGACATTTTTCTCATTCGTATCGCTCCAGTTGTATTCGAAAATCGTGTTCGGCGTCTGGCCGATCGCGAATTCGCTGTGTCCGTTGGCGACGTCGATCGGGAGCACCCTGATGGTGCCGCGAAGGTTGGCCGGGCCGACGTTTTGGCGCATCGAACCGTTCACGTCACGGGTATCAAAGGTGACACTCGAGCGATTGTAGCCGGCGAGGAAATTGAGCGTTGGGAATATTTCCTGCGTAAATTGCATGCGAATGTTCGATTGCTCGGAATCGCGATAGGTATCGGGGCCGGACCAGCGGAAGGTGCGGTTGTCTTTTCCGGCAAATTGCACAAAGCCTGAGCTCTGCAGACGGTCGGCTTGGCCGAGACCATCGATGTCGGAGCGGGCCCGCACGCTTTGGAAGCCGATGCCCGAGAGATTCTGTTGGCCGAGCTCGAGGTCGACGACGATTTCGGTCTTCGGCGTGGGCTTGAAGGTGAAGCTCGGCGAGATGAACCAGTGATTCTCATGGAAGAGTTCCGTGTGGTCGCCGGTGGCTTGCCACGCACCGGTGAGACGATAACCGACCTTGCCGGAAGTTCCCATCGGGCCAGTCGTATCAAACCAGCCGCGCATGAATTCATCGTTGCCGACAACAAAGCCGGCTTGCGCACTGGACTTCTTCAAGTCGGCCTCTTTCGGCAAGTAGTTCACGATCCCACCGAAGTTGCCGATGCCGTAAAGCAGAGCGGCCGGTCCGCGAATGACTTCGACACGGCCGATGTTGACGGAATCCGTGGCGCTTTGACGGCGATAACCGTCCCGCAAGACAACATCGGTGATGTAACCGCGAATCTTGAAGGTCGACTGCGTCTTGTTGGCGGTCGCGCCTTCAGGATTATGCACGCCGCCCGCACCTTGAAACGCGTTGGCGCCTTGGTCATTTTGCGACTGCAGAATAATACCCGCGCTGTAACGCAACGTTTGGCGCAAGTCGTCGGAGCCGGTGTCCTTCATGAAGGCCTCGGTGATGACTTCGATCGGCATCGGCAGGTCTTTGATCGCCGTATCGAGGCGAGTGCCGGAAATTGTGTTGGTCGCGCGGTAGCCCTTGTCTTGCTTCGTGGTAACTTTGAAGGGCGACAGGACGAAGACTTCGGATGAATCAGCTGCTGCTTTTTCAGCGGATTCCTCAGCGGGAGCGCTTGGTGCGTTTTGAGCCGTGGCGATCGCCGGCCAAGCGGCCAGGCCGATCACGCCGGCCAAAAATCCCGTGCCGAGCACGGAACGGAGTTTGATTTTCATGGTGGGTGTTGGGGTTGAGTTTTCTCCGGCTGCCAAAACGCTATAACACGATGTGGAAGACAGAAAAGTTCGGATGGGTTAGAAATCGTCGGACCGATCAAAAGCGCTCGGTGACAAACGAAATTGAGGTCGCCTGTGCATTTCCTGTCAACTTTTTGGTGCATTTCGATGTGCATACGTTTTTACAAATTGAATCCTTTTTTTAACTGCTTTTATTCAAGCACTTTCCGATATTTTATTTTGTCATTTTGCCTAAGTTTTTGGCACGCTTAAATCATTTTTGTGCATTCTTTTTAATCCTTGAAATACGCGTTTTGTGTGCTACGGAATAGAGGCATTCCCACCGATGCCAACCGTCAACCAAGAGCTCATTGCGCAGAAGCTGAATATTTCGCGCACCACCGTTTCTCGCAGCTTGGCCAACCACCCCGCGATCAGCGCAGAGACGCGCGCGCGTGTCCTCGAAGCAGCCGAAGAGTTGGGTTATCGACTCTCTCCCGGGCGCGCCACCCGTCGAAGCAAATTGTCCCGGACATTCACCGTCGGGGTGCTCGTCGGCATTCCGGCGGAAAACGTCACGATGGTCACTTTCCCCTTCATTTTGAAGGGCATCCGCGACCGCGCGGAAATTGAGCGAGTGACCGTCGATGTCTCGTATCAAGCGCCCGGCGATTTTAATTCCGAAACCAATCGGGAAAACATTGTGCGACAGATCCGTGCCAACGACTGGCGTGGAGCCATCCTGATCTATCCGTTCCCGGAACTCGCCGTGGACATGATCTCCCGGCGCGTATCAACCGTCTCGGTGCTGGAGAGCTACAATCATCCCGGGATCGACATTATCGATACGGACGATGCCTCGGGCGTGCTCGACCTAGTCCTTCAGCTATCCCAAGCCGGACATCAACGCATCGGATTTCTATCATGGGATTATCCAGTGGGCGGACATTGGGTGGCGCGACGGTTCAGCGGCTACGTCGAAGCACTGTATTACCAAGGGCTCGAATTTCGCCCCGAATGGGTGCTCAACGTGCACAAAGCCGAAACTCGCCTATCTCCCGAGGAAGTTACCTCCGCCGTGTTGCGAATCATGGAACGCGACAAGGTTACCGCATGGGTTTGCGCAGCAGACCACCAAGCCTACCCACTCATCAACGACCTGCGCCTCCGCGGCGTAAACGTTCCGGCACAATGCTCCATCACCGGTTTCGACGGCCTTGAGCCGCCACCGGGCTTGCCCCGCGCCACCTCGATGCGCGTGCCCCACGAGCACATCGGCTCCTCCGCCCTCACCCGACTGATCAGTCGCATTCAGCATCCCACATCTCCACGACGCAAAATCTACGTCGAAGGCGAATTCGTCGAAGGCGAAACCATCGCCGCGCCCCACCAACCCTAGTTTCATCATGCGCTCTCCCACCCCACTCCGTTTTCCGCCCCGTTTTGTTTGGGGCACCGCCACCGCCGCCGCGCAGATCGAAGGCGCCGCCTTTGCCGACGGCAAATCTGAATCCGTTTGGGATCGCTTCGCCCGACGCCCCGGCGCCGTGCACAATGGCGACACACTCGATGTCGCTTGCGACCACTACCACCGCTTTGATCAGGACTTCGCGTTAATGGCGCGACTGGGCATCAAACACTACCGCCTCTCGCTCGCGTGGCCACGCCTCATCCCCGATGGTGACGGGGCCGTCAATCAACGCGGCATCGATTTCTACCACCGGTTGTTCGATTCGCTGGAAAAACACGGAATTACTCCGTGGGTGACGCTGTTTCACTGGGACTTGCCCCAGGCGCTCGAGGACCGCGGTGGCTGGCGCTCGCGTGTCGTGCCCGAGGCGTTCGCTCACTACGCCGACGTCGCCGTCAAAGCGTTCGGCTCCCGCGTCAAAAACTGGATTACGCTCAACGAAATCCGCTGCTTCACCGTGCACGGCTATGCGGGCCTCGGCAAAGCGCCCGGAGCGGCCGAAGCGCCCGGAGTCGTCAACCAAACCATCCACCACGCGCTCGTATGTCACGGGCATGCCGTCCGCGCGGTGCGCGAACACGGCGGACGCGGCGCCCGCGTCGGCCTTACCGACAATTGCGAGACTGTTATCCCTTTCACCGAAACCGACGACGATATCACGGCGGCTCGTGCTTTTTTCATCGAGGCTAATCAACCCATTCTCGGCGCCATCTACGGCGGCGGCTACGCCCCCGCCTATTTGCGCCGCTGCGGCGCGGACCGTCCGCGCGTGACTCGCGGTGATTTCGCGCTCATCAGTCTGCCCACGGATTTTCTCGGTCTGAATATCTACACCGGTCTGTCCGTTCGCCGCGGCAAAAACGGCAAACCCGAGCGCGTGCTCGCCTCGCCCAGTTACCCCAAAACCGACAGCTCGTGGCTCGAACTTGCCCCGCGCGCCCTCTATTGGGGCCCGCGTCTCGCCGCTGAAGTTTACGGCGTGAAAAACATCTACATCACCGAGAACGGCTGTGGCTACAACGACGACCAAGTGGTCAAGGGCGAATGCCAGGACCTGCACCGCGTCGAATACCTGCGCAGCTACATGAAGGAACTGCATCGCGCGATTCAGGACGGCACGCCGGTGAAAGGCTATTTCCTGTGGTCATTCATGGATAACTTTGAGTGGGCCGATGGCTACGCGCGCCGCTTTGGAATCGTGCACAACGATTTTAAGTCGCAGCAGCGCACACCAAAAATGAGCGCCCTGTGGTATGCCCGCGTCGTCGCCCACAACGCGCTGCTCTGAGTAAGGCATGACGCCCTTTAGCCTTGCGACGGCGCGCTGAGTGCCGTTTTTGCTTTCCGGCAACCGGGACCCGTTCCTCTGGCTGCCGCACTTCGCATGTCGCTCACGCCCTTTCGCAGTCAGTTGATCGCCGACGTCGGCATTTCCTTCGGTGACGAAGGCAAAGGCCGCCTCATCCCCGAGGTCGTGCAGGAATTGCACGGCACACCCGCCGCAGTCTCCGTCGTCTTCAAAGTCAACGGCGGTTCCAACTCCGGCCACACCGCCGGCGGCATCAAACTCAACCTCCTCCCCGCGGGCGTCGTCGAGAAGAGCGTTTCGCACCTCGCCATCGGTGCCGGTGTCGTCGCCGATCCGCGTAAAATCCTCTGGGAAGCCCAACCGCTCGAACGCAAAGGCTACGCCATCTTCAGCCGTCTCGTCGTCGACGAACGCGCGATGGTTTCCGATTTCTCCCACCGCCTGCTCGATCTCGCCTGGGAAGATTACCGTGTGAACGTGTTGCAGGAGGAAGCGCGCGGCTCCACCGGCCGCGGCATCACGCCCGCCTATCAGGACGAAACCGGTCAGTGGCAAATCACCTTCGCCGACTTCCTCGGCGGCCCGAATTTCTTCGCCCGCAAACTCGCCGGCCGCGCTGATCGCGCGTTGCGCACGATCCAACACGTCTGCCAGGTCAGCCCGGCGACGTGGGACACGTTTTTCGACAAACTCTCGGTTGCCGAAGCCAAGGCCAACGCCGAAGCAGTCGCGATGGGACTGTTTCAACCGAGCGATTTCGACTTCAACGCGTTTCGCGGCAAGGAACCGTTCACGCTCAATCTGGCAGAGCTCACGCGCGTTTATTGGGAAGCCGGCCAAGCGCTCCGCGCCAACATCGGCGAAGTCCGCGAACTCGTGCTGCGCGAACTCGCCAAAGGCCGCTCCATCGTCGGCGAATTCGGCCAAGCTTACTGGCTCGATAAGCGTCACGGCTTCTCACCGAACGTCACCGCGTCACACACGTTTACGCCGGAATTTTTTGAAAGCGCAGGCGTTCCCGTGCAGTCGATTCACACCTTCGCCGTCGCGAAAGCTTACGACACCAAAGTCGGCACGCACACTTTTCTCACGCAGATGGATGACGCGCATCCGCTCTGCCAGACATTGAAACAAATCGAATTCGGCACCGTCACCGGTCGTCAACGCATGGTCGGTTGGTATGACGCCGTGGAGAAAGGCGACGCGTTGCGCTACGGCGGATTTCAGGATTTGATGATCAACAAAATCGACGCGCTCTCCGGCGCGGACGAATTGCTGATCTGCACGGCCTACGAAGACGCGTCAGGCCAACGTTACGCCCACGTGCCGCGCAACGAGGCGCTGCGACGCACGTTGCGTCCGGTTTATTCGCGGCACGCCGGTTGGAGCGAAGACATTTCGTCAGTGCGTCGCTTCGCCGATTTGCCGCTCGCCGCTCAGGGCTACGCGGCGGCGATGATGCGCAGTTTGATTGAAGTGGCGCACGGCAAGAATTTGCCGGCCGAGTTGCCAAACTTGCGCTTCCTCGGCGTCGGCCCGCAACCGTCGCAAATCATCAAAGACGTGCCCTCGACGCGCGACTTGCTTTCGCTCCAGTAAAGATCCCCGGAGCGAGCTCCGGCGTATTAGACCCAAAGGGAATAAAAAAGCCGGGCAGCCCTGCCCGGCTTGAAACTTTAGACTAAGACCGAAGATCAGGCGCGCTTTTTGACGAGGCCGAGCTCCTTCTTGATGTTCTGCACACTCGGCAGCGAGATGCCCAACGCTTTCGCGATTTGGGTGCCCGTCTTGCCGTCGTTCACGAGGACTTTGAGTTTTTGTTTCAACTCCGGCGTGATCGTCGCGCGCGGCTTGCGGCCAGTGCTTTTGGTTGCAGCCGAAGCGGCACCAGAAGAGCCGCCCGAAGCGAACCGCAATGCATCGATGAACGAATTCATCGACTTAAAGCCATGCTTGGCGGGAAGCGCGAGTAGCTTGCTATTCAAGCCGGCAATCTCTTTTTCCAGTTTCGCCATCTGCAGCTGATACTGTTTAATTTTTTGTAGTTTATCGGTGACCATAAAAACATCGTATGCCAAACGTCAGCATTACGCAAGGGTCTACATCGCGCAGCTATTCGCCGTTTCCTTACTACATATCCTGCAGATTTCCCTCTCCGGCACCGCGTTGGGGGTTGAGGCGCGCCAAGAGCTCGCCGAGCAAGTAAATTGACCCCGTTACCACCACAATATCTTCCGGGCCGCCCGCCGTGCACGTGTGCGCATTCGGAAAAAGTTGCTCGAGCGTCGAACGTTGGAAACGCGGCAACGCTTCGGGCACAATCAACGCCTCCATCTCGGCATAACTTAAAGCGCGCGGTTGCTGAGGCGGCACTAAGTGGACTTCGCGTCCGTAGCGACAGATCACATCGAGCAACGCCCGCGCTCGATATTCGCCCAGCACACCGGTAATGATCACCGGCTTGCGTCCAGTTTCCGCCACCAGCCGATGCAAATTATTCTCCAACACCTGGGCCCCTTCGGGATTATGCGAGGAATCGAGAATCAACTGCCGACCGCCGATCTCCGTGCGCTCCCAACGCCCCGGCCAACGCACCCGCTGCAGCCCGAGCGCCGTCGTCGCTCCGTCAACCACTGGAAACCGTGCGCTCAACAAACGCGCAATCAGCGTCGCCGTCGCTGCGTTCCATCGTTGGTAATCTCCTTCGAGATTCGTCGTGGGATACGCCCCCAAATCCTCGCCAAAAATTTCGCGGACGGAGTAAACCGGCGCGTGCCGCTCCCGCGCGATAGCGCGGATGGCTTGCTCCGCTTCCGCCGGCACGCGGCCCAGCACGAGCGGACGTCCCTCCTTGATAATACCTGCTTTCTCAGTCGCGATCTTCATCACGTTGTCCCCGAGTTGCTCGATGTGATCGAGGCCGATTGACGAGATCGCGGTCACTTCGGGTTGCACGACGTTGGTGGCATCGAGCCGCCCTCCGAGACCGACTTCGACCACTGCTACATCCACGGCGTGCCGTGCAAATTGCAGAAACGCCATGCCGGTCATGAATTCAAAGAAACTTGGGAAATCATCCGGCCCAGTTGCACCGATCCGCTCCGCGATCGGACAAAGTTCGTTCACGTAGGCGACGATTTCGCTCTCGCTCAATTGGCGGCGGTCAACTTGCACACGTTCGCCGAGTTTGACCAAGTGCGGAGACGTATAAAGCCCGGTGCGCAATCTCGCCGTGCGTAAAATCGCCTCCGTCATCGCCGAGACAGAACCCTTCCCGTTGGTGCCGGCGATATGCACGACGGGATACTTTCGCTCGGGATGTCCGAGCGCCGCCGACAACGTGCGCATGCGGTCGATGCCGAACTTCACGCCCGCCGTCTTGAGCGCGTAGAGGTATTCCGTGGTCGCCGAGTAATCAGCGAAACGCTGCGACGCCATGACGGAGAAGCTACTCGGCCGCAGCCTTGGCCGCTTCCGAGCGTTTGGTCGAAGCGGGCACTCGTTTGGTTTTCACAAACAGCGCCTCGAGGTAATCACGCAGCGCGTCGCGCATCACGGTGCGCGGCACGATTTGGTCAACCAAGCCGTGCTTGAGTAAAAATTCCGCTGTTTGAAAACCGGGCGGCAACGTTTGCTTGGTCGTTTCCTTGATCACCCGCGCACCGGCGAATCCAATCATCGCGCCCGGCTCGGCAATAATCACATCGCCCAACGTCGCGAAACTCGCCGTGACGCCACCGGTCGTCGGATGCGTCAGCACGGAAACAAAGGGCAACTTGGCCTCCGCGAGACGTCCGAGTGCGGCACTCGTTTTCGCCATCTGCATCAAACTGTAAATGCCTTCCTGCATGCGCGCGCCACCCGAGGAGCTGACGATGATGCAGGGAATCTTCTTCTTCAGCGCACGCTCAACGGCACGTGTGATTTTCTCGCCCACAGCCGCGCCCATCGCGCCGCCGCCAAAACGAAAATCCATCACCGCCAGCGAAACGGGGATCTGGTGAATCTTACCCGTGCCGCAAATCACTGCTTCCGGCAATCCGCTGTCCTTTTCGTATTTCTTCAGGCGATCCGTGTAGGCCGCGGAATCGACGAACTTGAGAGGATCGGCCGATTTGACCGCCGCGTCGTGTTCTTGAAACGTGCCTTCATCGAGCAATCCCGCGATGCGGGCGCGCGAACCGATCGGAAAATGGTGTCCGCTGGAGGGCACCACCATCAAATTGGCCTCCAAGTCTTTGTTGAAGATAATCTCTCCGGAGGTCGGGCACTTCGTCCACAATCCCTCGGGGATGTTCTTCTTCTTCTTGGGCGTTGCTAACTTCGGTTTGGAAAAATGAACCATGGGCGGGATCAGCCGTGACCAAATGTGACGACGTCGAGGTTCACTGCGCCAGCTTTCCGCAGGACTGCGGCGCAGGCGTTGAGAGTGGAACCGGTTGTGAAGACGTCATCAATGAGTAGGTAATGCTGGGTCGGATTTATGACTACCCCTGCCGCCAATGAAAAGGCATTTCTGAGGTTCTGCTGGCGGGTCTCCCGATCGAAATGGGTTTGCGATAAGGTGTCGATTTTGCGCACAAGCAACTCTGCGACCACCGCGCGTCCTTCCGTGGCGCGCACCGCTGCCTCGGCGAGCAACAAACTTTGATTGTAGCGTCGCTCACGCTGTTTCCGCGGATGCAACGGCACCGGCACGATGCATTTGCCCACCAGAAAATCGACGTAGCCCGGCGCGCGGCGCATCAGCGTCACCACATCCTCCAACACGTGCAGTCCGTGATGATATTTCAACGCATGCACCAGTGCCCGACCGCTGCCCTTGAGCAGAATCGCTGTTTTCCCTTCGCCGAAATTCGGCACCAACGCCTCGCAGTGCGTGCACAAGCGATTATCCAACATCTCGCCGTAGTAAGGATGCCCGCAAGTCGAGCAGTGCGGTGGCACCACGAGGTGCAACTGCTGCGTGCAGCGCCCGCACACGTGACGCAACTCGCCCTCCTCCACTTTGTCACCGCACGCTACACAACAACGCGGAAAAATCACCTCCAGCGTGTCGCGAGCGAATTGGCGAGCGGCGGTTTTCATCGAACTTCAATAAAACACGCGCACGAGAAACAGCCCTTGCGCCGGTGCCGTCTGCACGCGCACGGTGCGTTTCGCATCGCGCAACATCCGGCCGATATCGGCCACCGTGAGTTTGCCCAGTCCGACGTTAACCAAAGCGCCAGTGAGGCTGCGCACCATTTTGTAGAGAAAGCCGTCCGCCTCGAACACGAAGCGCACGCGCCGACCGCGGCGGCGAATATCCAACCGTCGCAAATCGCGCACGGTCGTCTCGCGTTCGATGCCGCCATCGGCCGAGAACGCCTTGAAATCATGTTCGCCGCGCAGCAGCGCCGCCGCCGCTTCCACTGCCGCCCAATCCATCTCCCACCCAATTGCCCAACAGTAGGGCAACGTAAACGGATCCGGCTCGCCGAGAAAAATTTCGTAGTGATAAATTTTTCCCCGCGCATCGAACCGCGCATGAAAATCCGCCGGTGCAGCGCGCAAAGTTTGGAGTTGGATCGTGCGTGGCAAACCAGTCTGCAACGCCCGCCGCAGTTTCTCTGCCCCGTGCGGCCAGACCGCGTCGAAATGAAAAACTTGCGCGCGCGCATGCACCCCCGAGTCGGTGCGTCCGCTGCCATAAACACGCGTGTCCGTTTTCACCACTTTGGCCAGACTCCGCTCGATGACGTCCTGAATCGCATCGCCGCTCGCCTGGCTTTGCCAACCAGTGAAGCGCGTGCCGTCGTAACTGCAGACGCATTTCCAACGAGTCGGTTGAGCGGACGCGGTTTTCACGAGACGAATGGGCTACGCTTCAGGCAAGGTGGGCGGAAATTTCTGATCGAGAAAATCCTGCAAAATGATCGTGGCGGCGCGAGAATCAATCACGCCGCTCCCGCGCACGTCGCGCCGGTTCTTTTTGCTGATGGTCGACTCGGCCGCGTAACTCGTGAGCGTCTCGTCCACGCGGTGCACGGGGAGTTGGAAACGCGCGGTCAATTCGTCCACAAAGCCATCGACCTCGGCCGCTTTGAAACCGACGGAGCCGTCCATGTTGTAAGGATAACCGACCACCAAGTCAGTGATGCGCCGCTGCCGGATCACCTCGCCGATTTGCGTCCAATGCGTGTCGCTCGTCGCGTCGAGCACTGCGGGCAACGGTGTGGCAACACCGACTTCATCGCCGTAAGCGAGGCCGATGCGCTTGGTGCCGTAATCGAGGCCGAGACAACGCATGATCGAAAATGAAAAGCGCGCCAGCTAGGTCGCGGTTGACTGCAAGAGTCGCAGACGCGTCGCGCTCATGTTAGAGGAATTTCGCCGTCGCGGCGTCGGCCCCGAGGCGTTTCAGGAGAGCCTTGATTTCCTGTGCGCGCTCCTTGGTGCACACGAGCGTGGCGTCGGCGGTGTGCACGACCACGAGGTCGCTCGCACCGACGACAGCGGTGAGATGCCCGTTGGTGGAAACCACGATGTTGTTCGCGCCGCCTTCGACTATCGCTAGCCCGCGCAACACGTTTTGCGCAGCGTCAGCAGGAAAGTGATTTGCCACGGCCGGCCACGCGCCGACGTCGTCCCAATCAAACGTCGCGGGCACGACGACCACGTTGGTGGATTTCTCCATCAACGCATAGTCCACGGAAATTTTCTGCAGCGTCGGATAAACCGCCGCGAGCGCCTGCGTCCAATCAGTCTGCGCTGCCGCCGCTTCGAGTGTCAGCAAACCGGCGTGAAGTGCCGGAGCATGCGCGAAGAACGCCGCTTCCACCGACGGCACGCTCCAGATGAACATGCCTGCGTTCCAAAAGTAGCGACCGGAATCGAGGTAACGTTGCGCCGTGACGGCATCGGGTTTTTCCACGAATCGTTTCACCGCCATCACCTCGCGTCCACCGACCGTGCGCCATGCGCCGTCTTGTTCAATGTAGCCAAAACCGGTCGCGGGCTCGGTCGGTTTGATGCCGAGCGTCACGAGCACCTCGGCGCTGGCGGCAGCAGTGAACGCCACATCGAGCAGCGCCTGAAACTCCGCCGTGTGGTGAATTACATGATCGGCGGGCAACATCGCAAAGGTCGCGCGGGGATTGCGCGCCTTAACGAGCAGCATGGCCAAGCCGGTCGCGGCCGCCGTGTCGCGACCCATCGGTTCGGCGACGAGATTGGCGTCGGGCAATTGCGGGCACGCGGCGCGCACGCCGTCGAGTTGCTCCGCCGTCGTGATGACGAAAATATTCTCGCGCGGCACAAATCCAAGCACGCGATCCACCGTTTGCGTGAGCATCGGCGTTTCCCCGACGATCGGCAGCAAGTGCTTCGGCACCGTTTGGCGGCTCGCCGGCCAGAAACGCTCGCCGCGCCCACCCGCCATGATGACAACAAATCGATCTGACATGCGGTAAACGATTCCCGTGGCTCTCCTTCCGTCAACGGCGAACTGGATTTGCTTTTCCGGGCACGGTTGGCCTAATCGCGGCCCTGTTATGTCCGTCCCCCACGAAATTGACGTCACCGCCGCCGCCGCGATGCTCCGGCAAGGCGCCCACCTGCTCGATGTGCGCGAAGTTGCCGAACTCGCCGTCTGCCAACTGCCCGGTTGCCTGCATGTGCCGATGGGAGAAATTCCGGCTCGCCTGCCCGAGCTACCGACCGACACGCCCTTGCTTGTGCTCTGTCATCACGGCGGTCGCAGTGCGCGGGTCACGCAGTTCCTGCGGGCCAACGGTTTCGACCAAGCCATCAACATCGCGGGCGGCATTGACGCGTGGGCACGGCAGATCGACCCCGGGCTGGCCCGTTATTGAGCTTCACCGCGAGGCTTGACTCGCACGCAACCTTCCCGACTAATCACCGTTCACTTACCTACCAACACCATGGGCAAACAATACAACAAGGTTATCAAAAAGAAACGCCGCGTCGCTTATCTCAAGCGCAAGAATGCCGCTGTAAACGCGGCTCGCAGCAAGAAGAAGTAAACGCGGCGGTCACCGCCCCTCGCTTCGCGCCCGCACTCGCGGGCGCATTTCGTTTATGTCCATCAAAGTCAGCCTCATCTCCCTCGGGTGCGCCAAAAACCTCGTTGATAGCGAGATCATGGTCGGTCACCTGCACCAAGCCGGCATGGTGGTCATCCCCGAAGCGGAAAAGGCCGACGTCGTGATCGTCAACACGTGCTCCTTCATCGATTCATCCAAGGAAGAGTCGATCGGTCACATTCTCGAAGTTCACCAAAACCGCGGCATGCGCAAACGCCGTCGCGAGCAGATTCTCATCGTCGCGGGCTGCATGTCGCAGCGTTTCTCGAAGGATTTGCCGAGCGCGATGCCGGAAGTGGACGCGTTCATCGGTCTCGACCAAGTCACCAAGGTCGCGCCGATCATCGAAGAACTTATCGCCAAGGAACGTGGGAAAAAGGACGCGCCGGTCAACTTCGTCGCGGGTCGCTCGACCTACATCCCGGACTACGACACGCCGCGCTTCCGTCTCACGCCGAAGCATTTTGCCTACATCAAGATCGCCGAAGGCTGCAACCACCCGTGCACCTTCTGCATCATCCCGCAGATACGCGGCCGCCATCGCAGCCGCACCGTTGACAGCGTCGTCGCCGAGGCGCGCCAGCTCGTCAAAGAAGGCGTGAAGGAGATCAACCTGATTTCCCAAGACACGACTTTCTTCGGCATGGACACGTGGGAACAGCGCCCGAATGCGCGCACCCCCGTCGATTCCACGCGCGGCACCGCCCTCACCACGCTTTTGCGCCAGCTCAACGCCATCGAAGGCGATTTCTGGATTCGACTCCTCTACACGCATCCGGCGCATTGGAGCGACGAGTTGATCAAGACCATCGCTGAGTGCCCGAAGGTCGCGCGTTACATCGACATTCCGCTGCAACACATCAGCGACCACATGCTCGGCCTGATGCAACGTGAGACGAGCGGCGATTACATCCGCTATCTGATCAAGCGCATCCGCGCCGGCATCCCCGGCATCGCCATCCGCACCACCTTTATCGTCGGCTTCCCCGGCGAAACCGAGGCCGACGTTGAAGAACTCTGCGAGTTCATCCGCGAAACCAAATTCGAGCGACTCGGCGTGTTCCGTTACTCGCAAGAGGAAGGCACGCGCGCATCGAAGATGGACGAGCAGATTCCGCCGAAAGTGAAAGAGGCGCGCTGGCACAAGACGATGGCGCTGCAACAGGAAGTCGCGCGCGAAGTTTCCAAGAGCTACGTGGGTCGCAAACTCCGCGTGCTCGTCGAAGAACCCGGCGTCGCCCGCGGCGAAGCCGACGCCCCCGACATCGACGGTCGCGTCTACGTGCCCAAGAGCCTTCCGGTCAGCGAATTTGTCGACGTCACGATCAACGCGTTCCACGACTACGATTTGATCGCGTTGCCGAAGGGCGAAGAGCCCGTCGTCTACAAGATCGCAAAACAGGCGCAGTAAGTCGGCCGCGTTAAGCGCGGTCCGGTTACGTCACGCGCCACCGCATGTCTCTAGACCGGCGCACCCACTCCGCTAATCGCGCGGCATGTCGGCGAATTTGCGAATGATGCCGTCGAACGAACCGTTGGTGAAAAACACGACGAGTTGCGGCTTGGTCGCCGCGTCTTTGGTATTCTCTATGAGTCGCTCTAACAGCGCGGCATTCGTCGGTGCGGCGTAACCGTGCACGCCTTGCGAATCGAGAAACTGCACCAACGCCTCCGTATCGAAACGCTCCTCGGGCTTTAGTTTTTCGATGCGCGCGATCGGACCGAGATAAACTTCATCCGCCAACGCGAGCGCGCGCATGAACGCGCCTTGCATGACTTTTGTGCGCGACGTGTTGCTGCGTGGCTCGAAGGCCGCGTGAATCACGTGCTGCGGAAACCGCGCGCGCAACGACTGCAACGTTTCCGCCAGCGCCGTCGGGTGATGTCCGAAATCCTCCACGACCTTCATCATCGTCGTGTTGACCAGCATCTCCTGCCGCCGTTTCACGCCGCGAAACCGCCCCAGCACTTCCAAGTCGAGCAGCGCTTTGGCTCCGCCGTTTGTAATATAATACGTTACAAGATCCGGTCCGTCGCCGGGGGCGAGCAACGCGAGTTGAGCGGCGGTCGTGGCCATCGCGGCGTTGCGGGCGTTGTAGAGGCCGGGTTGGCTCCAACGCACGTCGTGCCATTTCGCGCCGCGCCAATGCAGCGTGAAACTCGCGCCGTCGGCGCGCTCCACAAAATCAGTCAAGCGCACGTCGTTATGCTCACCGGTGCCGACACGCACGACGCGCGTCCACGAGAGATCACCGAGTGCACGCAAGTTGTCGTCGTCGCCGTTGAGCACGATCCAGCCGTTGCGCGGCACGATGCGAGTGAGGTGACGAAACGTGCGCTGCACATCCGCCAGATCGCGAAAGATGTCGGCGTGGTCGAACTCGAGATTGTTCAACACCGCGACGTGCGGCGCATAGTGGATGAACTTGCTGCGCTTGTCGAAGAACGCGCTGTCGTATTCATCGCCTTCGATCACAAACGGATCGCTCGCCGTGCCGAGATAACTGCCGGTCGGCGGATCCCGAGGAACACCGCCGATCAAGTAGCCGGGATCGCGGCCGTTTTCGCGGAGCAAAAACGCGGTCAGCGCCGTGGTGGTCGTTTTCCCATGCGTGCCGGCGATGACGAGATTCTGGCGACCTTTGAGCACGAAGTCCGCCAGTAGCGCGGGCAGCGACGTGAACGCAAGTGCGCGCGTATCGAGCAACCATTCCACCTCGTCGTTGCCGCGCGTCATGGCGTTGCCGATGACCACGAGATCAGGCGCGAGCGACGCGAGTCGCTTTGCGTCGTAGCCTTCGTGCAACGCAATCCCTGCTTCGGCGAGCACGGTGCTCATCGGCGGATAAACATTCACATCACAGCCGAGCACCTCGTGCCCCGCCGCGCGCGCCAAGAGCGCCGCGTTGCCCATCGCCGTTCCGCAAATCCCCATGAAGTAAATTCTCATGTTCGTCGCGCCGATGGTGCAGGGGCGGTGGCGAAGGGAAAGCGTTTTCCCGCCAATCGCGTTACGGGGGCGCGCCTTCGCGATTGAGCCGGTGCCGGAAACGGCTACGGTGCCGTCATGTTGCTTGCTCGCCTCCCCCTTCGTCTTGCACTGCTCCTGTTATTCGGTTTCGCCTGCGCGCAGGCCGATACCAATCCGACCCAAGAGCGCGCGGATCGGTTTCTCGCGCTGGTTAACTCGGCTTACCAAGCCATCTCGACCGTCGAGGCGAACGCGATTTGGGATGCGTCCACCGATGTGTCACCCGTTCATGATGCCGCCGCTGAAACCGCCAGTCGTGCCCGCGCGGCGTTCATGGGCAATCCGACGCTAATCAAGGAAACGAAAGCGCTGCTGCTGTTGCGCAAGGACCTCAACGCCACCACCACGCGCCAGCTCGAACGCTTGATTTTGATTTCGGCCGAGGGACCGATGACGAATCCTTCGCTCACGCGCGCCCGCATCGCCGCCGAAACCGCGCAGGCGTCTACGCTAAATAGCTTTGAGTTCACATTGCACGGAAAGCCCGTCACGGTGAACGAAATCGACAACTTGCTCACGACGTCCGTCGATCTCGCGGAGCGCCGCGCGGTGTGGGAAGCTTCCAAGGAGTCGGGCAAGGCGCTAAAGGACGGACTGATCAAACTGCGCGATCTGCGCAACGGCGTGGCGCAAGAGATGGGTTTCAACGACTACTTCGCCCTGCAGGTCGCGGGTTATGGCATGACGACCGAGGAGATGGTGAAGCTGAATGACGAATTCATGCAGGTGCTGCGTCCGCTCTACCTGCACTTGCACACGTGGGCGAAGCACGAGCTGGCGAAGAAATTCAATCAACCCGTGCCTAACCGCATCCCGGCACATTGGATCAACAACCGCTGGTCGCAGGAGTGGGACGGACTTGTCGGCGCGGCGGACTTGGAGCCGTTCTTCAAAAACAAATCGCCCGAATGGATCGCGAAAGTCTCCGAGGATTTCTACGTCGGGCTCGGCTTTCCGGCGTTGCCGCAAAGCTTCTGGGACAAGTCGGATTTGTTTCCGGTGCCCGCGGGCAGCACGCGCAAAAAGAACACCCACGCCTCGGCGTGGCACCTCGATCTCGAAAACGATCTGCGCTCGCTTCAAAGCATCGAGTCCAACTCGTGGTGGTTTAACACTAATCACCACGAATTTGGTCACATCTACTATTTCATGGCCTACACGCGACCGGAAGTGCCGCCACTCCTGCGCACGGGGGCAAATCCGGCGTTTCATGAGGGTTTCGGCGAGTTAACCGCACTCGCCTCCGCGCAAGTGCCCTACTTGAAATCGCTCGGCGTGTTGCCGACGGATTTTCAGGCAGACGAAACGGCTTTTCTCCTGAGCAACGCGCTCGGCACGGGCATTCCGTTTATTTTTTGGGCTTCGGGCACGATGACGCATTGGGAAGCGGATATCTACGCGAACCAGTTGCCGCCCGAACAGTGGAACGCGCGTTGGTGGCACTACGTGCGTGAGTTCCAAGGCATCGAGCCGCCGAGCGAGCGTAGCGAGGAATGGTGCGACGCCGCGACCAAGACGCACATCAACGACACGCCCGCCTACTACTATTCCTACGCCATCGCGCAGGTGTTCAAATTCCAACTGCACGACTACATCGCGCGCCACATCCTTCACCAGCCGCCCCAATCCTGCAATTACGCGGGCAACAAAGCCGTCGGTGATTTCTTCCGTGGCATCATGGAAAAAGGCGCCGACACCGACTGGCGCACATTGCTCAAAGAAGTCACCGGCGAGGAACTTTCCACGCGCGCAATGGTGGAATACTACGCGCCACTGCTGGCGTGGCTCGAAGAACAAAACCGCGGCCGCAAGATCGGCTGGGAATAATCGCCATGCGTCAACTCACTCGAATCGTCGTTGCCTGTTTCGCGTTCGCCCCGGCCGCGATCGCTGAAACTGCGCCCGCTGCACGCGTGACCGATCTCGCGTGGCTCGCTGGACACTGACGCGGCACGCTTGCGTCCGGCGCGACCTTCGACGCCCACTACACCGCCGCGGCCGGCGGCACGATCATCAGCGCGAGCAAGGAAGTGCGCGGCAGTCGCACGGTGAGCGTGGAACTGGAGGTTTTCTACGACCGCGATAGCACGGTAGTTTACCAACCGTTTCCCGGTGGCGTGAAAAGCGACCGTAGCTTTCCGTTGCGCGAGATTGACGTCGCCGCGCATCGCGCCGTGTTCGAGAACAAGGAGCACGATTTCCCGCAGACGTTTAGCTTTCATCGCCGCGACGCCGAGACGTTGGTCATCACGTTACAAGGTCCAGGCAAGAACGGTGCATTGCGCGAAATCACTTACACGCTCACACGCGTGCTCGCGACGCCTTGAGCTAATTTGGCCGGCGATCCTCGCTAAATTCCGCTGCGGTTCGTTTCCCATTTTCGGGAAAGCCTAATCCCGCGCCTGAACGAAACCCCATTCCTGGCATAGGCAGCCAAGTCCGTTACTTGCTTATTTGCATGGCTTTAAAATAGTCCTCCGCACTGGCATGGCGACTGCGAATAGGAAACTATCCCGCCCCTCATGCTCACTCTCCGGCGCCTCCTTTTTCTCACCCTTACTTGCATCGCGACCGCGATTGCGACTGCGCAAACGTCGGCACCCGTGGCTGAACGCCTCACGCTCGACGACGCGGTGCGGCGTGCCGTGGCGAAGAACTTCACGATCCAATCCGACTCCTTCGATGTCGCCATCGCGAAGGCCCGCGTGTTGGAGCAACTCGGCATTTTCGACCCGCAGCTCACCGGCAGTTTCACCTACCGCGAAAACGAAATCCCGGGCTCCACGTTCACGGCTGGATTGCGCGATTTCACGGTGTCGCAGTCCGACGACTACTCGCTCGGGCTCGCGGGATTGCTGCCGTGGGGCATGTCCTACACGCTCGGCGCGACGTCCAACAACAGTCGCGGCACGTTCAATCTCTTCGCGGACAGCTACAGCACGTTCGCCGGCGTCACGGCGCGGCAGCCGTTGTTGCGCGGCTTCGGATTCGGCAACACGACGGCGCAAATCCGCATCGCCCAAACAAGTCGCGCGATCACCGAATGGCAGTTCAAGCAGTCGGTCATCGATACCGTCACGCGCGTGATTTACGCGTATTACGATTTGAACTTCGCCCACGCTTCTCTGCGCAGCGCGCAACGGTCGCGTGAACTTGCGGCGCAGTTGCTCGACGAAAACGAAAAACGCTTCCGCGTCGGTGCCATGTCGCAGTTCGACGTTACCTCGGCCCGCTCGCGATTGGCCAATCGCGAAGAAGGCATTCTGAACGCCGAGCGTTTTGTCCGCGAAGCCCGCAATGCGTTGAAGGCGCTCATCTCGGACGAACGCACGATGCGCTTGCACGAATGGCAGATTGAAATCGATCCGATGACCACCCTGCCCTTCACCGTCGTCGATGCGCGGCTGGATTTCCAAGAAGCGCTGAAAAAGCGGCCCGACTATCAACAAGCGCAGTTGAATTTGAAACGCAGTGCGATCAACTCGCGTTACCAACGCAACCAACTGTTGCCGCGCGTCGATCTCGTCGGCAGCTACGGCTACAACGGCGTCGATCCCAGCCGCGAAACGGCGCAACGGCTGGTGCGCGACCAGGATCATCCCAACTTCAGTTATGGCGTGCAGGTGACGATTCCGCTGACGTTCACAACGGAGCGGGGTCGTTACCGTGCCGCGAAATTCGGGCAGCGCCAAGCTGAGATCGATCTCGCGCAAGTGGAGCAAAATATCGTCGTCGCCGTCGGCAACTCCGCGGCCAACATCGGCACGGCGCACGCCCGCGTCGAAGCCGCCCGTCGCGCGCGCGAACTCGGTGAACAGACTCTCGATGCCGAGGAAAAGCGCCTGCGGGCCGGCACGGGCAATACGTTTTTCGTCGTCCAGCAGCAGGAGTTGCTCGCCTTTGTCGAAATCGCGGAATTGCGAGCCGAGGCGGATTATCGCAAGGCCGTCGCAGAATACGACCGGCAGATCGGAATCACGCTGGAAAAGCTAAATATCAGCGTCGCTGAGCCGAAGTAATCTTTGTGTTTGTTATGTGTGTGTCCACAGGCGGCGACTTCTCGAAGGCGCCGCCTGTTTCTTGGAGCAGTCGGCCGCACACGGCGGCTGGCCGTCATTAAAGTCCGCGCACCTTAATATTGCGAAATTCGACGCCCTCGCCGGCCAACGCAAAGCAGCCTTTGCGCAACTGGCCGAGATCCCGATAGCCTGAGAGGCGACTCGCCGCCACGGCTTTGCGCCAACTCGGCGAGTTGATCATGAAATCCATCACGCGGTCGCCGTTAATCCAGTATTCCACTTGGTTGCCGTAAACGACGATCTTGGCGCGATACCAGACGTCAAATTGCGGAGTGATCGCACGGTCGGGCGGGCTGATACCATTGCCACCCAGCGCATCACCATGGCCCGACAATGCCATCATGTGGCCGGTTTCTTCTGGTTTCGCTTCATCTTCTGAAACGCGGAAAAAGACCGCCCCGTTGCCACCTTCGCCGACCTTCCAATCGAACGTAAATTCAAAGTCCTCGTAGTCTGCGATGCTGACGAGCGCACTGCCCGCGGTGCCGACTAACGAGCCGCCCGATGCCGACCAGTTGGAGGAAATCTTGTTAGCCCGGTAACCGCGCCAATCGGAAACATCCTTGCCGTCGAAGAGCAGACGCCAGCCTTGGGAGCGTTCGTAGGCGGTGATCATCGGCGGCTCTGCCGCCACCGCCGTCAAACAGAGACTCAACGCCGCGACCCATCCGAAAAATTTAAGGCTCATGTTCACTGATATTGCGCAGGTTGCCCCGCAGGTCAATCCGGCGGAAGTCCCGCGGCGCGCCGGTTCGCCATTCTAATGGAGGGACGTCAGCGCCAAGCGAACGGCGAGCGCGAGCAACAGCACTCCCATCACCCGATCAAACCAATGGCCCAGCCGCAAAAATGCCCGTCGCACTCGCGCTTTGGTGAAAAAGACCGACACGCAAGTAAACCAGACGGCCGTCGCCACCACCATCCAGGCGCCGTAGCCCGCCTGCACCCAGCGCGGCGTTGTTGGTTGAATCACCGTCACAAACAGCGCGATGAAGAAGAGCGCCGCTTTGGGATTCAGGACGTTGACGAGGAATCCCGTCACAAATGCCGCCCGCGGTGATGGCGCGTCTTGTCCCGTTGCCGTTGGAGTGCCGTTGGCCACGACGGAGTCCCCTGCAACTGGTTTACTGCGCAGTGCCCCGATTCCGATCCACGCCAGATAGAGCGCGCCGCCATATTTCGCGATGGTGAACCACAACTCGGATTGCGCGACCAACACACCAATTCCCAACAGCGAATACCCCACGTGCACCGAGATGCCCGTGCCGATGCCGAGGCTTGTCCAAATCGCGACGGCACGCCCGTGGCGAATGCTTTGGCGCAACACGATGGCGAAGTCCGGCCCAGGGCTCGCCACGGCAAGCAGATGCGCCAGCGCCACCAGGAAAAACTCGGCCCAATAGGTCATGCGTAGGCGCCCAGCGATGCCGGAACACGCGCCGCGACTCAATGTTTCTCTGCGCCAATGCGGATCGCTTAGAGCAGAATCCGTTCCGGGCTGGGCTCGCGGTCAGTGCGGAAGTTGACGCAACTCTCCTGCGCCGCTTCGAGAAACTTCTTCATGTTAAAACCGAAAAACGTCCGATCCCGCATCGCACGCCACGCTGCGGTTTGGTCGAGCGGGAGAGCCGGATTCGCGACGAATTCGCCGTGATGCCCCAAGCCGCTACGTGCACAAAGCTCCCGCGCCAACGCCACAATTCCCACGAGTTCCTGATCCTCGGTGGCGGCTTCTGGTGTGTCCCACCAGCGGAGCACATTACAATAGGCATTGGGCAACCCGCGTTTGGCACCGAAATACGACGCCATCTCCGGTGTCGTCCAACCGAGAAAGAGTTGCTCCGCGACGCGTTGGGAAACTTTGTTTTTCAGGGAGTAAGTTCGAATCGTTTGAAATCCCACCGGATGCATCCGCAACAACAGCAATTTACCGAGGTCGTGAATTAGCGCCGCCGTGCAAGCACGGTCCTCGAGACTCCGGAATTCGAAAAACCGACTGATAAACTGCGCCATGTGCACAGTCCCGCGCTGAAATCTCGCGTATTGGGTCCAACTCAGTGGAGGGACGTTCATCCAGCGTTCTTCGGTAGTTACGAGGTCTCGCGAGACGCCGATCAACCGTTGCTCACCAATGAGGCTGACCGCCATGCGCGGATCTTCAATTCGGGCGTCGTCGACGTCGCGGATGTGCGCCGAGTTGGCCATGATCAGCAACTCCGCGCTTAGGCCGGGGTCGTCGCCTACCAAGTCCATCAACGGAGTCAGGCTGGTGGGATTATCCGCCACCAACATTTGAAACGCCGCCGCGACTGTTTCCATCACGGGCGCGCCGCGAAATTGGTCCAGTTCGCGCGAAAGTTGCGTCGGAGTCATCAACGGACAACGTTCTTGCGGCACGGCCGTTTCCCAATGCTGCCGCAATTGCTCCTCGTTACGCAGGCGCACTTGATCCTCGGTCAAGAGACCGGTCGGCACGATATCGGTGTGCTGGAAATAAAATATTAGTTTGCGCGCAAACTCGAGTTGCGCGCGCACGGCGTCGTAGTCCGTCCACGACGCCTCTTCCACGCTCGCCTTCGACTCGGTGAGACACTCGACGACACCCCACGCTCCGACGGTCTCGGCATTCTCGATTACTTCGCCCAGCCGCGCCGCAACTTTCGGCGCCGCATGGATCTTCGCCCACACCGCCACTTCCTGCTGCACCGTGCCGAGTTCAGTTTGCAGCGCGTCCAATTGCCGCCGCATCTCGGTTGGGGTGATTCCCATTTGAGCGCAAAATGACCGCTCTTCTTCGAAATGCAGCGCCCGCCAAGGATTCGCCACTGCTTTGGCGACTTCGACGAGAAGCGCCTCCTCCTGGTAGGGCTTCACCATGAAATTCTGCACCTTCAGCTCTTGGGAGCGATGCACGAGGTCACGATTGCTCGCTGACGCGTAGATGACCACGGGAAGCAGCTTCAAGATCGGGTCGCGTCGCAGAGAAAGGATAAATTCCATGCCGCTGTCCTGCGCCAACTTAAGCTCCGTTATCACGAGATCAATTACCACATTTTCGCGCAGACAGTTTAACGCCTCCGCTGCATTACCAGCGTAGGCAAGTCGGTGACCAGCTCGCTCCAGAATACCACGCATCGCTTTCCGGGCGATGTCAGAGGGATCAATTAAAAGTAGGTTCGCCACGGGGCGACGGGTAAGAGGTTAAAGTGCACTATTGAGCACCCCATCGGCACAATCCGCAATTCGTTGAGCCAGAGTGGGCGATAAACCGCCGATTTCTGCAAACCCACAGGATACCGGGCTTACTTTCCGCGCAACTCCATGTCCTGCGGCACCGTGCTGAGTGACTCTGCCATTGTCGTCAGTCCTTCTCGGACCTTGTAAATGCTGTCTTGGTGCAACGTCTTCATGCCGGCGCGCATCGCGATTTTCTTCAATTCCGCCGTCTCAGCTTCTTTGTTGATCGCTTCGATCAGCTCTTCGTTCGTCACCAGCAGTTCGTGGATACCGACGCGTCCCTTGTAACCGGTGCCGTTGCACTTCGGGCAACCCTGCGGAGCGGCCTTGAAGACCGACCCGCTCCAACCGTCAAGTGCCCGCTCGATAATGTCCTTTTCGCGACCGTCCGGCTCATAGGCAACGCGGCAACTCTTGCACACGCGCCGCATCAGTCGCTGCGCGCAGACACACACCAGCGACGACGAAATCATGAACGGCTCGATGCCCATATCCACGAGGCGCGCCACCGTGCTCGGGGCATCGTTGGTGTGCAGTGTCGAAATCAACATGTGCCCAGTCAACGCCGCCTCAACCGCGATGTTGGCCGTTTCCTTGTCGCGGATTTCGCCCACGAGAATGATGTCGGGATCCTGCCGCAAAAAGGCGCGCAACGCAGCGGCAAAGGTCAGTCCGATTTGCCGGTGCATTTGCATCTGGTTGAGACCGGGGAGCGTGTATTCGATCGGATCCTCCGCCGTGCGAATCACCACGTCGGGCGTGTTGATTTCGTTGAGCGCGGAGTAAAGCGTCATCGACTTACCCGAGCCCGTCGGCCCGCAGTGCAAAATCATCCCGTAAGGCTGGCGGATGCACTCGCGATACTTGGCGAGATTTTCCTCGGTAAAACCCAGCGCCGGCAACGGCAGCGTGCTCTTCTGCTTATCAAGAATACGCATCACGACGCCCTCGCCGTGATTGAGCGGCGCCGTCGAGACGCGCAAATCGATATCGACGCCCTTCTTGCTGAACTGCTTGAAAACGATCCGTCCATCCTGCGGCAAACGGCGCTCCGCGATGTCGAGGTTGCACATGATCTTCAAGCGCGCCACGAGCGCGCCCGAAACCTTTGCCGGCAAGCGGAGTTTTTCCTGCGTCAAGCCGTCGATACGGTAGCGCACGACCAAATCTTTTTCCTGCGGCTCGATGTGAATATCCGAGGTGCCGCTAAAATACGCGTCCTCGATGATGCGATTGGCGAGCTGGATCACCGGCGCCGAGTCTTCGTGCGTCAGGTCTTCATCGCTGACCGTGACTTCATCGTCGCTGAACTCCGCGCCCAACTGATCCACGACGTCGGAAAATTGCACCTGCTCCGGCGCCTGATCCTTTTTCAGCTTTTCCCGGATGTCCTTCTCTTCGCTGAGCAACCGCGCCACGCGCAGTCCGGTCTTCTCTGCGATCTTGGCGACCACTTGGTTCTCAAAGGGATTCGCCACCGCGATCAACAGGATGTCTCCCACGCGACCAACGGGGAGAATCAAATTCTTTTCGCAAAAATCCTGATCAACCACTTCGAACGTCGCGTGATGCGGCCGGAAGCGCGCCGCATTATACGGCGTCAGGCCCAACGCGCGGCACTTTGCCACCTGCAGTTGAAAGGGCGTGATCTTAAAATCTGCCAACAACAGTTGATCGAGCTTTCCGCCGGTCGCCTCTTCGGAGCGATTGACCAATGTCGCCCGCTGCTCGGCGTTTAATTTCCCGAGCTCGACTAGTTTGTCGACAATCTGAGTCTGGATACGTCCGAGCGGCATATCAGGTCGGGGACTTGGCGGCGGCCGCGTTGCGTTCTTCGGTGAAACGTTCGAGCACGTCGGAGATGATATCCATGCTGGTTGCCTGCCACAGGATCGGGCCGCCCAGGTGTTTCTCCCAATGCGTGCGCACCGCCGGACTGAGGTAGTAAGCCGAGGCGACAAACCAAAAATCCTCCTCCTTCTCGTAGGGCACCGTCCACGTGGCCCAACACATGCCGAGATCCAATCCCTTCCGCACGGCTTCCGGCACATCGTAATGCCGCAAATCCGCCACGCCGAGCGCGTGCTCCTCCATCACCGCGTGCAACACCTCCTCCTCACGCAGCACTTTCTTTTCGCCGACCAAAATCCCGAGGAGTGACGCCTTGCGAAATTCGCCCGCGCCGACGTGTTCGAGCAAGCGGTCGTTGGCCGCCTCGAGATCCTCGAACTTCACCAAATTATGCTCCACCAAGGCGGACCCCAGCAAGCGATTGGCGCGCATGAGGAGTGGTCGGTGTTCCATAACGGGAGGCGAACGCTGGTTTAACGCGTCTTCGCTGGCGATTTATTTTCCTTTTTCCGCAGGCGGCGCACTCGTTTTAACAATTCTTTCTTAAGTTTCGGAATGCCTTCCTCGCTCAGACACGAGATGGGAATCAGTTCGACCTTTTTGTAGCGCGTTTTGAATTTCTTTAGATTCGGCCCGGCGGCGTCTTCGTCCATTTTGTTCGCGGCGACGAGGCATGGCTTCTTGAGCAACTTCGGATCGTAGAGTTTCAACTCGAGCAAGAGTTGCTTGTAGTCGTCGCGCGGGTCGCGGTCGTCGGTGCCCGCCATGTCGATAATGATGAGCAAAATCGCACAGCGCTCGATGTGCCGCAGGAAGCGATGGCCGAGCCCGCGATTCTCGCTCGCACCGGCAATCAAGCCCGGCACGTCAGCGATCACCAAGCGATCATACTCTTCCAAATAGTCGATCACCCCAATTTGCGGATGCAGTGTGGTGAACGGATAGGCCGCCACTTTGGGATGCGCCTTGGTGATGAGCGTCGTCAGCGACGATTTACCGGCATTCGGAAAACCGACCAAACCGATGTCGGCGATGCTCTTTAATTCCAGTCGATACTCGCCGATCTCACCGGGTTCGCCCGGACCGCTTTGGCGCGGCGCGCGATTCACGGACGACTTGTAACGGGTGTTGCCAAAGCCGCCTTTGCCACCCTTGCACAGCACGAATTCCTGACCGTCTTCGAGAATTTCCACCAGCACTTCGCCGGTATCGAGTTTGTAAACCACCGTGCCCAGCGGCACCCGCATGATGGCCGGGCGACCTTCGCGTCCGTTGCAATCCTTGCCCAAACCGTGTTCGCCGCGCTCGCCGTTCCAGTGCGGTTTGTATTTGAAATCGATCAGGTTGTTCTGGTCGTCGTCGCCGCGCAGCACCACATCGCCGCCCTTGCCGCCGTCGCCACCGTTGGGGCCGCCCCATGGTTCGTATTTCTCGCGACGAAAGCTCACGCAGCCGCGGCCTCCGTCGCCGGCGTGGGCCTTAATGTTGGTTTCGTCGATAAACATGGAGCCTACGGTGCAGAATCCCCCGCGCTTGCCAAGTGGTGTTCGCGCGAACCCTGCGAGAGTCAATTTCGCCGCTTAACCAGCAATCTTGATGCCGCGACGCAAATAGGTCGGCACATCGAGGTCCTGGCCCTCAAACAAGTTGCGATCCGAGCGCTCAAAAGAACCGCGGGAAACCTGTGATTCCGTCGAACCAAAACCAAATTCCTCCTGCATAATCGGCGCACTTCCGGAAGTGGTTAATGCTTCTTCCGCCTCAGTCTGCCCTGCCCGCGCCTCGCGCCGACTGGTTGCTTTACTGGTCGTCTCGCTGCCGCCAGCACTCGGTGACGTGGCCCGCGGCGACCGTTTGCCGCTGCCTGCCGGAGTCGCCCGCGTAAAACTGCGCCCACCCAAATCCGAGGCCCCGAGCACGCAAATCTCAATCCGACCCGTCATGCTCTCATCGATCACCGCACCCATGATAACGTGCGCTTCGCGACCGAATTCTTCGGTCACGGCCGTCATCAACTCGTTCACCTTGTCGAGACTCAGATCGGGCCCGCCGGTGATGTTCACCATCAGGCGATCCGCTTTGCGGGCGAACTCCGGTGTTTGCAGCAACGGACACGCCTTCAAATCCTCCAGCGCCAACTTCGCCGCCGCGTCGCCCGTGCCCACGCCGAGCCCGAACAGTGTCTTGCCGCCGCGCGTCTGGAACGCCGTGCGCAAAGCCTGAAAATCCAAATTGATCAATCCCGTGCGCGACAGCATGCCCCACACGGATTTCACGCCGCGTCCCATCCACTCGTCGGCCCGCGCGAACGCATCGAGCACACTGGCGCCTTCTGTGCCTTCTTGGAGCAACAAATCGTTGGAGAGCGGCACCACCGCATGGCAACTCGTGCGCAACTGCGCCAACGCTTCCTCCGCCTGTTTGCTGCGGCGTCCGCCTTCGAAACTAAACGGCAACGTCACGAACGCGATGACCAGCGCACCCGCTTCGCGCGCCAGATCGGCGATCAGTGGGGTCGCGCCCGAACCCGTGCCGCCGCCCAACCCGGCGACGAGAAACACCAAATCCGTGTCGCGCACGACCGCTTCGATGCGTTCGCGATCCACTTCCGCCGACTCGCGGCCCAACTCCGGATCGCCACCCGCACTCAAGCCGCGCGTCTTGCTCGTGCCGATTAACAATTTTTCCGCCACCGGCGACGCATTCAGCGCTTTCAAATCGGTGTTGATAATCGCCAATTGCAAGCGATCGAGATTCTCGCTCTTCAACCGGTCCACCGCATTCGAGCCTCCGCCACCGACGCCGATCAACTTGATCCTGACGTCGTGATCGGAGCAATTTTCCATGGAAATTTCAGAAGGATGCATGGTTGGAATCAACGAAAGAGTCGGGCAAATTTACTCCAGAAACCGAGTTGCTTGCCGCGTGTCGGCACGTGGTATTCGTGAATATTGCGGAGCCCGAACTGAAAAATCCCGAGCACGGTGCTGAACTGCGGATCCTTCAAATCTTCCTTCACCCAAGTCGGCGCTTCGCCTCGCCGGGCGGGCAAACCGAAGACACGGCTCGCCGCTTCATCAATGCCGGGCAGGCGCGAAGTGCCCCCCGTGAGCACAACCCCTGCTCCGCAATGCTCGGCGGAAAATTTCGGCCCGAGCTTCTTGCGCACGACTTCAAAAAGTTCCTGCACGCGCGCGGCCGCGATGGTTTCAATCGCGATTTTGGAAAGCTGCCGGTCACCGAAAGACATGTCACCGTTGAGCCACACTTTCTCAGACTTGTCGCGCGTGTGCACCGTGGCGCGACCATGCCGCAGCTTGATCGCTTCCGCCTGTCCGGAAGTGACCCGCAGGCCGATGGCAAGGTCGTTTGTCACGTGCTCGCCGCCGATCGGCAGTGTGCCGGTGAGTTGCACATGGCCGTCGCGATAGAGCACGTAGTCCGTAATGCCCTTACCGATATCGAGCACGAGCGCGCCGTGATTGCGCTCTTCGCTGGTGGTGAGCAACGAACCGCTCGCCAGCGCCGACAAGACCACCTCGCCCACGCCGACATGATAGCCGCCGACCACGTGGATGTTGTCGCTCACCTTGGTCTCCTGCGCGTGCGTAATCCAATAGCCGACTTCCAGACGTTGACCTGACAAATGTTCGGGATCGGTCACCACGCGACCATCGAGCCGGAACGGACGACGGATCTCGTGAATGCGCGAGCGGCCCGCGGGCAATTCTTTTTCCTTCGCCAAATCGCACACGGTGCGGATGTCGAGTTCGGTCACGGTGTTGTCGGCTGACTTCACATTGACCGACGCCTCGTTGTAAAACCCATCCAGATGCGCGCCCGTTTGCGCGAGCCAGACTTCCTCGATCCGCGCGCCGGCCCGTTTCTCCGCCATTTCGAGCGCGTGATGCGCGCATTCGCTCACGGCTTTGTAATCCACCACTTCGCCCTTCATCACGCCCCGTGACGGTGCGAGTCCCACACCGATGATGTTGAGCGAACGGTTGTGCGCGATCTCGCCCACGAGAACCGCAATTTTTCCGGTGCCGATTTCCACGGCACCGACAATTCTGCCGCGATTAGAGATCACGTTTTGATTTCGAAGAGGGTGAGGGTTTGAGATTAAATTCGAGCGGCGGTTTGCGCTCCTTCTGTTGCCGCGCCAACTCCTCCGGCGTCAAGGCCAGCTTTACTGGCACTTGGGGTCCGAGGGTCAGATTAACCGATTGCAACACTGGTTCGCCCAACTGGGAGCGTGTCGCTTCGATGATGTAGTCGAGCTGCGCAATCTGCCGAAAAAAATCTTCGCGCGCACTGAAGACGATTTCGGAAATCGTCTCCGCCTTGACCTGCAATTCCTGGTGTTCCGCCATCCGCGCCAACGAAACAATCAACCACTCCCGGTAAAGGTGCGGCGCCTGCAGTTGCGCGGTTGTCAATAAATCCGACACCACCTCCATGCCCGCGATCGGCTCGTAGCCCACTGCGCCGCGGCGCAGCGATAGCCCCGCCAGCCACGGCAAACTCGCCAGCAGCGTCTTGTCGTAATTCGACCCGTCGTAAACCATGCCGTCCTTCGCCACCAACAAATGGCGCGGCAACCCGCCGCCATCGTCCACCTGCAGGCGCGCGACCGGCGTGCGTTCCTGCAAGGTCACAACCAACGAATCCGGAAAACTCCGCGTCAGCACCGCGACGCGCACTTGTCCATGCGCCATCAATTTTTCCCGCAAGGACGCCAAATCCAGCGTCATTAACGATGCCTGTTTCGACAGCGCGAATACCTGCGCCACCCACTCGCGCGTCAACACGCCATCGGTCACCACCACGATTTCGCGCAATGGTTCGCTGCGCACCGCAGAGGCCAACGCCGCCTTGTCGCTCTCCCACGCGTGCACGATGGCGTAAATGCCCCATGACGAAAATCCCACCAGCCCGACTAGCACCGTCGCCTTCGCCCAACTCCACCAGCGCCGACGTCGTCCGCGCGCCGACATCGCCTGCGCAGTGACGTCCTGCCGGATATTGCGCCAGGAACTCTCCTTGTTGGGGTTCTCGCCGGTTTCGCTCATCGGCCAGACGTCCTTTGCGCTTGGGCGAGTCGCTCCAGCGCCGGCGCGACCATCTCGCGGCACAACGCATTAAAATCCAGTCCCACGCACCGCGCGCTCATCGGGAGCAAACTTGTTTCTTTCATCCCGGGCAGCGTGTTGATTTCCAACAGATAAATTTCACCTTCGTGCGACAGCATGAAATCCGCCCGCGCGTAATCACGGCAACCGCACGCCGCAAACGCCGTCTCCGCCAACCGTTGCACTTCCGCCGTGACCTCTTCGCTCAGTGCCGCCGGCGCGGTGTAAGTTGTCAGGCCTTTGGTGTATTTGCTGGAATAATCAAATACGCCCGACTTCGGCGAAATTTCCACCACCCCCATCGCACGCCCGCGCAAAATTCCCACCGTCAACTCGCGGCCAATGATGCGCTTCTCCGCCAGCCATTCGCCTTGGCGAATGCCGCTGCCGAGCGCGATTTCGAGACCCGCGCGCGTGTTCACAATCTGCAAGCCCACGCTGCTGCCCTGCCGGTTCGGTTTCAACACGACGCTGTCGCCGAGCACCTGCGCCAGTTCCGCCGCGCGCGGTTTGTTGCCGGCTGCAAAACAACGCCCCGGCGCCACCGGCACGCCGACCGCCGACACCACCTGGCGCGTCCGCCATTTGTTGAAACACAACTCGCTCGCCTTCGCATCGCATCCCGCGAACGGCACCCCCGCCGCTTCATACAAACGCTGCATCCCGCCGTCCTCGCCAAACACGCCGTGCAACGTCGAACACACCACCGCGCCCGACTCCACGAGTCCCGCAGGTAATTCGTCGTTATCGACCACCACAAAGCGCGTCGGATACGTGAACGACATGCCGATCGCCACGGCTTTGCCGGAACCGAGCGACACCTCGCGCTCCGCCGACGTGCCACCCGCGAGCACGGTAATCAATGGTCCGCTCATAGGACCTCCTTCCAGGATTTTCCGTAGAGCATGACTTCAGGTTCCAGCTCGATGCCGCGCGACGCTTTGACCTGCGCGCGAATGCGCCGCACCAAACCGAGGATGTCCGCCGCCGTAGCGTTGCCGCGATTGACGATGAAATTGGCGTGCACCGTGGAGACCTCTGCGTCACCCACGCGCGCTCCCTTCAAGCCGCATTCATCGATCAACTTTCCCGCCGAAGTGCCGGGCGGATTCTTGAAAATACATCCCGCACTCGGTTCGCGCGGCTGCGATTCTTTGCGCTTCAACTGAAAATTTTTGATCTGGTCCTTGATCGCCTGCGGGTCTTGTTGCGCCCGCGGACGCAACACCGCGCCGAGCGCCACGGCTTGTTCCAGCTCCGCGCAGTGCCGGTAATCGACGTTCATCTCCGAGCGTTGCAACACGCGCTTTTCCCCTGCGAGCGTCAGCAGGTGAACTTCGTCCACCACATCGAACGTCCAGCCGCTCATCGCGCCTGCATTCATCCGCAGCGCGCCGCCAAGCGTTGCCGGAATTCCTTCCATGAACTCAAAGCCGTGCAACCCAGCCGACGCCGCAAGTCCGCACAAATTCTTCAAACGCAAACCCGCCCCGGCCCACACCCGCCCATCATCGCGCATCGTGAACGCCTGCCATTCCGGATGCGCCAGACTGATCACGAGCGCCTCAACGCCTTCGTCGGGCACGAGCAAATTCGAACCGCGCCCGAGCATCAACACCGGCAAATTCTGCGCGTGCGCCACCGCGAGGAGGCGTTGCAATTCTGCTTCGTTCGCGGGCTCAGCGTAGACGCGGGCGGGTCCGCCGACTTGCATCGTGGTCTTCGCCTTCAACAACTCGCCTTCGGTGAACTTCGTCGCCTTACTTAAGAGCGGACGCATCACGGCCACAAATTCCTGCCACGCGAAATCGGTAACGACGGGAGAATTCAGCGAGTTCATTGCGTGGAGGCAGTCACCGGACGGTGCCGCACGTGACGCTGCGGTGGGATGCGCAACGCGAGTTCTTCCAAATCCTGCGCCATGGTATTGACCGCGTCCTCCGCCGCCATGCGGTGCAGATTTTCACGAAATTTGTGCACGAGCCACTCGTTGAACATCACTTCGAGCACTTCCTGCCGCAGGAGGCTCAGCGAATTTTGATCAATCACCAAGCCGCCGCCCTGTTGTTCAAACTGCCGCGCGTTGGCCCACTGGTGATTGTCCGCCGCTTCGGGATACGGAATCAAAATCGCCGGAGTTTCACAGCGCACGAGTTCCGCCAAGGTGCCCGCACCCGCGCGACTCACGACCAGATCCGCCGCCGATAACAGCGCGCCGACCCGGTCCGTGAACGGCTCGAACCACGCGCACACCTTTGCGCCAGACTTGGCGCGGAATTCACGCACTTCATTTTCGCCTTTGCCCAAACCGGTGACGCACCACGTCTGCACGCCTTCGGCGGCGAGCGCGGCAACATTCTCCGCCACCCACTTGTTGAGCGGAGAACTGCCCTGACTGCCGCCCATGATCACGAGTAATTTCTGGCGCGGATTCACTCCGAGCAATTCACGCGCGGCTTCGCGCGGCAGACAGGCCACCTCGCGGCGCACGGGCAAACCCGTGTGGCGCACACGCAGCCCCAATCGGCCGGGCAAGCGCACCCCCGGCGGCAAATACAAGCGTTGCGCCACGCGCGACAGCACACGTATCGCGCGACCGGGCACGCGATTCGCCTCATGCAACGCGATCGGAATATTCAACAACCGCGCCGCCAACGTCACTCCGGCATTGGTGAAGCCACCGAAACCAATCACCGCATCGGGACGAAATTTTCTCAGGTAACTCAGACTGAATTTCAGACCGCGGCCCTGCTCGATCACAAAACGCGCCATCACATCCGGGCGCCAACCAAACGGCAGACCGGGCACACGCGTCGTCGTGAGTTGCGGGTATTTTTCCACTAAGCGCGTGTCCACTTTCTTGCGTGAAATGAAGAGCCGCACGTCGTGTCCGCGTTCCTGCATAGTTTCCGCCAACGCAATGCCGGGCGCGAGATGCCCGCCGGTGCCACCGCAAGCGATGAGAAATTTGCTCATGCGACGACCTCCGCCAACGCGCGTTTGCGTTCGAGTGGTTTCGACCGGGTCCATGCTCGCGACGTGTTAATAATCACGCCCACGAGCAGACCCATCAGAATCAGATTTGAACCGCCCGCACTGATGAATGGCAGCGACATTCCCTTCGTCGGCATCATGCCCGTCACGACGCCGAGGTTGATGATCGCTTGCAGGCAAATGAGCAGCAGACACCCCGTTACGAGGAGAAATTGGAACAGATTCGGGGCGCGCCGCACGTGCATCAACCCCGCGATAAATATTATCACGAAAAGAATTACGGTCAGCAGCGTGAAGATGAGTCCCATCTCCTCGCCCATGATGGCGAAAATAAAATCAGTGTGCGCCTCTGGCAAAAACGACTGCTGCTGGCGGCCGTTCCCGATGCCGACGCCATCCACACCGCCGGCCGCGAACGCAAGAATCGCCTGCCAGAGTTGATAGGCCCCTTCGCTGCGGTTCGCCTCCACATCCATAAACGACGTGATGCGGCGCAACCGATTGGGATTGTAGATCACCATCACCGAAAACGCGCTCAGCGCGAGCACGATGGTGGGCACAAGAAATTTCAATCGTGCGCCTGCGAGGAACAGCAAAATCATCCCGATTGCGCCGATGAGAAACGCAGTGCCGAAATCCGGTTCGAGGATGATCAACACCGCAAACACACCCACGCCCAGACTCGGCACGACAAAGCCGCGCACGAAGTCGTTCATCTTATTCTGATTCAACGCGAGGTAGTGCGAGAGCGCGAAGACCATCGCCAGTTTGGCGAATTCCGAAATCTGCAGACGCGTGAAGCCGAGATTGATCCACCGTCGACTTCCCTTCACGGAAACACCGATTCCAGGAATCAACACGAGAATCAATCCGATCACGGCGGCGATCGCCACGATCCACGCGAAGCGACGCAAACTTTCCAAGTCCGCCAACACCACCATCCACGCCGCGCCAAGCGAGAATCCGAGAAATATCAACTGCTTGAACAAATAGGCGTAAGGACCGCCCTTCGCGGTCGAACTCGCGCTGAACAACACCGTCAAGCCGATCGCCAACAGCGCGGCCACACACACCAAAATCACACTGGCTGGTGTGATGTTGAGGTGGCGGCGGGGAGCGGGAACTTCGGTAGGACTGGGAGTAGTCACAGCAAATATTCAGACGTTGGCTCGGCAGAGCGCACGACCATGAACCCACCGCCGCGACGCCCATCCCGATGAATCACCGTGGAAGGAAGTGCGCGACGGGGCATTCGCGAAAATCCTCAGCCCTTCGGCGGCGTGCGGACTTCCTCGACTTTGATCGTCGGAACTTCGGCGGAGACTTCATTCAGCGCGGCGTCGAGGTCTTGTCCGGGAGGCGGTGCGGAAATTTCAAACCGCGGCACCGCGTTGCTGGCAGAATCTGCGCCCGGCGTCGCAGTCGCCGCAGCAGCGTGTGTTTCCGCTGCGGTGGTCGTGGACGGACGGGAATTGCTCACAGCCTTGAACCCGGGAATCACGAGTTGTTGTCCCGCGCGAATCTTAGCCGGGTCCGTGATGCTGTTGGCGGCGGCGAGCTCGCCAACCGAAACTTGATACTTGCGCGCGATGGCGCCGAGGCTTTCGCCGGATTGAATCGTGTGGCGCAAGGCATCGTTGCCGCGAACGGGAGTCGAAGATTTGGCGTCGCTCATTTTGGCGGGAGCTGCGCTTGCGGTGGCCAAGTCCTGCGCGCTAACAGCCTTCGCCGGCACGATCAATTTTTGCCCCGGCTGCAAGGTCGCGCCGGTGGAGAGATTGTTTGCCTTCGCCAATTCCGTGACGGTGAGGTGATGCTTCTTGGCGATGCTCCACAAGCTGTCGCCGCGTGTTACGGAGTAGGTGCTGACTGGTGCGACGTCTGCGACCGCAGCACGCGCCGGTGCGATAGCGGCAGCGTTCGGCGAACCGGGACGGGTCGGCTCAGCGCGCCCATACGTGGATGGGGCTGTGTAAGTGTTGTGCATCGGCACGGACTCGGCAGCCACTGTCGTGTAGTTGACCGGCGCAGTTGTGCCCATGTCGCCCGACACGGTGGCGTCGGGGGTTGGGACGGAGCGCGAGGAGGATTGGCATCCGGGACTAGCGAAAATAAAGAGAAACGCGATCACATGGACAATGATCACGGCCCCGAAGATCTTCAGGATTTTCATGGCAGAATTATGGGTGGTTGGGTTGGCGATTTGCTACTTTAAAATCAAGGTTACTCACAGGTTTTGCCCAAACGGTGTCGGCAACAGTGGGTGCGGCAGGTTTCAGCGAATTTTCAAGGTGGCGAGTCCGAGGAGAGCGAAGCCGAGTGACAGCACCCAGAAGCGCAGCACGACCTTGGTTTCGGGCCAGCCGAGTTTTTGGAAATGGTGGTGAATCGGCGCCATGCGGAACAGCCGGCGGCCTACGCCGAAGCGAAACCGCGTGTATTTGAACCAGCCGACTTGGAAGACCACCGAAAGCAGCTCCATCACGAACACGCCGCCGACGATCACGAGCGTGAATGGTTGGTGAATCATGAATGCCATCACGCCGATCAGGCCGCCGAGCGCGAGTGAACCGGTGTCACCCATAAAGACTTCCGCCGGATGCGAGTTGAACCACAGAAACGCCATGCCCGCACCAATCAGCGCGCCGCAAATCACTGTGAGCTCCCCCACGCCGGGCACGTAGCTGATCAACAGATATTGCGAGATGATGCTGTTGCCCGCCGCGTAAGCCATCAGCCCGAAAACGAGCGCCACCGTAATCGTGCAACCAACCGCCAACCCATCGAGTCCGTCGGTGATGTTGATCGCGTTACTAAAACCGACGACCCAAAGGTAAATTAGCACGAGCAAAAGCCACCACGGCATGTGCGTAATCACGGCCTCTTTGAAAAACGGCACCCAGAGTTCGCGCACTTTGTCGGCGCTTTGCGGATGCCAGAGCAACACGCCAAGCGCCACGCCCGTCGCGACTGATTGCCACGCGATTTTTTCCCATGGTTTGATGCCGTCCTTGTTCTTGTGCACGACCTTCAAGTAGTCGTCGCGCCACCCCGGAATCGTCAGCGCCGTGTAAACGAAGAGTGACACGAACACCCAAACATTCGGCGTCGCCCACAGCACCGCGCTCAAAAACACCGCGAGAAAAATGATCAACCCGCCCATCGTCGGCGTGTGCTTTTTGTCAAAGTAGGTCGCGCCCAACTCGCCCGTGCGCTCGTCGATGTAGCCGTGGCCAAACTTCAGTTCGCGAAACCGCCGAATCAGCCACGGGCCCGCGATGAAACCGATGATGAGCGCCGTCAGCATCGCGCCACCAGTGCGCACGGTCAGGTAACGCAGCAAACGCAACGGTCCAAAGTAGTGTTCGTAGTCGGCGAGATAGCTAAGCATGGGCGTCGGCGCGTGGGTCGAGAATCGTTTCGAGACGGTAACGGCGGCTTCCCTTCAGGAAGGCAGCGCCGCGAAATTCAGCCAGATGCGCGCGCACTGGTGCGAGGTCGGTTACGATCGCGATCTGCGCGGGGTCGTTGCCGTTTTCCAACAATCCCTCCCGCAACGCCGCCGCGTGGCCGCCGATCGTGAAAAGAAAATCGCCGGGTCGCAGTAAAATCGTCCGGCCGAGTTGTTGGTGAAAATCCGCCGCGTGCGCGCCGAGTTCTTCCATGCCGCCGAGCACGTAGAGGCGCGGCAAATCCGCTTTCACCAATCCGGCAAACGCGGCAATCGCGTCCTGCATCGACGCGGGATTCGCATTGTAGAAATCGCAGTAAACATCCGCCGCGCCGATGCGTTGCAACTCACCGCGCCACTTCGACGGTTCCCAGCCGGACAAACGCTCCTGCAACGTCTCATCCGCCACACCAAGTTCCGACGCCAGCGCGAGCGCGAGCGCCGCATTCTGCGCCATGCCACCCGAAACGCGGCGCAACAAGAATGTCCGTCGCCCTGCGAGTGTGACCTCGGTGCGCTCCGGTCGGTGCATCACCGTAAATTGCACCGTGCGACCGGTCACATTGACCATGCCTTCGTTGGCTGGCACGAGCACGAGCGGATTCGGCAACGCGCGAAACTCCGCGTAGTGCCAGCACGACACCGGAAAAACCTGCCAACCACCGGCGCGCACACCGGTTAGCATCTGCACTTTCTCGGCTGCAACGCCTTCGAGCGAACCAAGTTGCTCCAAATGCGCCGGCCCCACCAACGTGACGATGCCGTGGTCCGGCTGAATCATGTCCACTAAACTGCGCATCTCGTGCTGCATGTTAATGCCCGCTTCAATCACGGCAGCGCGATGCACGGCCGAATCCAGCCGCGTCAACGTCAGCGGAATTCCGATGTAATTATTGAGATTCCCCGCCGTCGCGCACACGTCTGGCGCTCCCCCAAGGAGGAGCGCGAGCAAATCCTTCGTCGAAGTTTTCCCCGCACTACCGGTCACGCCCACGACCGTGCCCGTAAAATTCTTCCGATGCGACGCGCCGATTTGTTGCAACGCCACCAGCGGATCCTCGACCACCAATTGCGGCAACGGCGCGCCATTCACCGCTCGCGCCACCAACGCCGCGACGGCTCCCTTCGCCGCGGCTTCCGCGAGAAAATCATGTCCGTCACGCTTCTCTGTTTTCAGGGCGACGAAGCCCTGCCCCGCCGTCAGCGCGCGCGTGTCTTGCGTAAAGCCCACGAGCGATTGGCCCGGCAAACGGGTCCAAGTGCCACCGGTCCAGGCGGCAAGTTGCTCTGCGGTGAATTGGGGCATGGAAAGGGGTCAGCCTGATTTGATCTTCTTGATCTCAATCAGTTCGCGCACCACCTGGCGGTCGTCAAACGGCACGATGGTATCGGCAAATTCCTGAAAAGTTTCGTGGCCCTTGCCCGCGATGAGCAGGCTGTCGCCTTCGCGCACCTGATCGAGCGCGAGGCTGATGGCGCGACGGCGATCTTCCACGAAAGCGATTTTGGCAGTTTCCTGCACGCCCGTGCGCATGTCGTCGAAAATTTGCGTGATCGCCTCGGAGCGCGGATTGTCGGACGTAGCCCACGCGAAGTCAGCGAAGTCCTGCACGGCAGCGGTCATGAGCGGACGCTTGGCGCGGTCGCGATTGCCACCGCAACCAAAGACGACGAAGAGGCGCCCCGGCGTGATGGCGCGGAGCATCGTCAGCGCGTTGCGCAGGGCGTCGTCGGTGTGCGCGTAATCCACCAGCACGTTGTAGGGTTGGCCTTCATCAATCTGCTCCATGCGACCGGAAACACCGGCGAAAGTTTTGAGACGCGACGCAATCACCGTCGGGTCGCGACCAATCGCGTAACAGGCAGCGAACGCCGCGAGCAAGTTGCTCACATTGTATCGACCAACGAGCGGACTCTCCAACTCCACGCGGCCTTCCGGCCAGATGAGCGTGAAGGACGTGCTCTTGAAATGCAGCTGCACATTCTCCGCACGCACCATCGCTTCCGGCGCTTCACCAAAAGTAATGACCTTCGACGCGGCCGGTGCTTCGGCGACGAGACGGCGACCGTAGGCGTCGTCGATATTCACCGCCACCGCACGCGGCGCCGTGCCGATGCCACCGTTAAAGAGGCGGGCTTTGACGGCGAAATACTCATCCATCGAACCGTGGTAATCGAGGTGGTCGCGCGTGAGATTGGTGAACACTGCGACGCCAAACTGCATGCCGAGCACGCGGTGTTGATCGATGCCGTGTGAACTCACTTCCATCGCCGCCTGACGGCAACCCGCGTCGCGCATCTGCGCCAACATGCCGAAAAGTTCCAACGACTCCGGTGTCGTGCGGTAGGACGGCACGATACGCGCACCGAGATCGTAATTTACCGTGCCAATCAAACCAACGCGCTGCTGACTCGTGGCGAGCAAGTGTTTCACCAAGTTGGTGACGGTGGTCTTGCCGTTCGTGCCGGTCACGCCGACGAGATCGAGCGAACGATCGGGGAATTTGTAGTAACGCTGCGAGACGAGCGCGAGGGCACGGCGCGCATCGGGGACTTGGATGTAAGTGACGCGCGCGGAAGTAACTGACGGGATTTTCTCCGCGACAATGGCGACCGCACCGCGACTGATCGCGGCATCGATGAACTGATTGCCGTCGGCCCGACGGCCCGCGAGGGCGAAGTAGAGATTGCCGTGCATCACGCGACGGCTGTCCATCGCCAGTCCGGAAATCGGGCGATCAAGATCACCCTTGCTGGCGACGATGTCGGCGTCGTTGAAGAAGTCGGAAAGCTTCGGGGCCATTTTGAAAATGCGTTGGGAAACACGATCAACCGGACGACGGCGCGTGGCTGGCAGTGAACGAAACGCGGCGACCAGCGGATAGTTGTGGGTGAGGTAGCCGATCATCGGGCACCTCCGGTAGTGGCGAGCAAGTTGCGAGTGGAAGGGCGCACGGGTTTGATATCGAGATACTGGATGATTTGTTCGGCGACGTTCTTGAACGCCGGCGCGGAAACGGCGCGGCCATAGGCGGTGCCACCGGTGACGCGCGCGTCGTCGACGATCACGGAGAGAACGATTTCCGGACGGCTCGCGGGGAAGAAACCGACGAAGGACGCGACGTGACGATTGTTCACGTATTTGCCGTCGATGATTTTTTGCGTCGTGCCGGTTTTCGCGGCGATTTCAAACCCTTCGATGTCGAAACCGTTACCGGTGCCATCGGGTTTTACGACGTTGTGCAACATTTGCGCGAGCTCCGCAGCGACGGCGGGACGCAGCACTTGGCGCCGCTTTTCTGTTTCGAACCTGCGCACGACACTCCCGTCGTTGGCCCGAATTTCGCGAATGATCTGCGGGCGCACCAGCGTGCCGCCGTTGGCCACCGCGCTCATCGCCATGTGAATTTGCAACGGCGTCGCCGCGACCGCGTGGCCCATCGGCATGCGCGTGATCGTGAGTCCGTCCCACTTTTTCGGCTCCTCTAACAGGCCGCGCACTTCCCCACCCAAGGGAAATCGCGTGGACTCGCCGAAACCGAACGCGCGCACGTAGTCGTAGTAGCGTTGATCGCCGAGTTTGATCGCGAGATGCGCCGCACCACGGTTGCTCGATTTGCTCACGATCTGCGCGACCGACAACGTGCCCATGGCGTGATCTTCCTTCGGCAACTTGCGCTCCTTGCCGTTAAGAATAACCGTCGGTTGATCGCAGTCGAAGCTGGTGAATGGCGTAACGATTCCGTCGTTGAGCGCGGCACCGGCGGCGACGATTTTGAAAGTGGAACCCGGTTCAATCAGATCGGTGATCGCGTTATTGCGCTGATTCTCAATCGGGGCTTTTGCGAAATTATTCAGATCGTAAGTCGGGTAGTTCGCCATACCGAGGATCGCGCCAGTCTGCGGATCGCTCGCGATGATCGTGGCGAATTTCGGGCGGAACTTCATGGCGATGGCATCAAGTTCGCGCTCGAGAATGTTTTGGATGACCGAGTCGATAGTCAGCACCACGTCGTGACCATCGATCGGCGCGACTTCGCGAGTGCGGAATTGCGCGAGTTCGCGCCGCGCGCCGTCTTTTTCGGATTCGATCCAGCCGTCCTGTCCCTTCAAGTAGAGATCGAGATGCTTTTCCGCGCCGGTGACAGGAGTGTTCTCCTTATTAATGTAGCCGAGAATGTGCGCGGCAAGTTGGCCGCCCGGATACACCCGCTTGTAGCCGCGCGAGCCGTAGACACCGCGGATGCGCAGGTCCATGATCTGATCGTAAACTCGCTCGTCGACTTCGTCGGCCAGCTTCACGTAGCGCACGCGTTTTTCCTTCGTCTCGGGATTGTTGCCCGCGAGCGCCACCTGACTGGCCGCCCGCGCACGGCGCAAATTGCGGTCGAGTTCGAGAAAGTTCACTTTTAACAACCGCGCAAGATCACCCCATTTGGGCGTGTCTTCCTCACGCAACATTTCCGGGTCAATGCCGAGCACGACATACGAACGTGACGTCGCCAGCACGTTGCCCTTCACATCCGTAACAGTGCCGCGTCGCGCGTGCTCCACCACGATTTGGCGGCGCGCTCTTTCGACAAATTTCAACAACTCTTCTCGATCGATGACGTGCAGAAACACGAGACGCGCGCCCACCGCAGTAAAGCACGCGAGCACACAGACCGCGAGCAATGCCATCCGTGAGTTGGAAGCGAAACCTTTGGACATCGATTAGGGGCGGTAAGCGGCAGGCACGATGCGGAAAGCGAACGCATCAGAGTTACGCGAGATGCTCGCCGTTAACAGAGCTTCGGCGTTGCGCTTGCGCGCCAATTCCAAAATCGGGTCCTGGTCGATGCGCACGACTTGCACTTCGCGAGGCAACACGAGCGCGAGTCGCAGCGATTGATTTTTCTCCAGTAAAATTGCGACGCTTTCGGCGGTGGCGACCTGCGCGCGCACTTCGTCGAGCTTGCGCTCCACGTCGGCGATTTGGACTTCGAGTCCGCGGCTACGATTGGCTGCTTGAAAGATTTCCTGACGCACCCACACCGCGCCGAGACCGAGGGTGCCGGCGAACATGAGCAGGGCGAGCGTGAGGGCAACGAGCTTGTTGACGAGGGCGTTGGGCGGGGGTGGCTTCATCGGGCGTGGGGTTCAGTGCTTGCGTAGGACGCGGAGCTTGGCGGAGCGGCTGCGGGGGTTGGTGGAAATTTCGGCGTCGGTCGGCCCGACGGGTTTGCGCGTGAGCAGGTCGGCGTGTTTCTCGCGCAATTGCTGCGGCATAGAATCGTTGGCATCGACGGGCAGCCCGCAGAGTTTGCGGAAGTAATGTTTCACCGGCCGGTCTTCCAACGAATGGAAACTGATCACCGCGAGCACGCCGCCGGGAGCGAGTCGGGCGAAAGCGGCGGGCAACGCGCGTTCGATCGCTCCGAGTTCGTCGTTCACCGCGATGCGGATGCCTTGGAACGAGCGTGTCGCCGGGTGAATCTTGCTGCGTTGTTTCACGGCGGCGGGAATCGCCTCGGCGATCACGTCGGCGAGCGACGTGGTGCGCGCCAGACGACCTGTGCCGCGCGCGGCTTCGATCGCGGGAACGACGCGGCGCCACAATTGTTCTTCGCCCAAATCACGAATGGCGCGCACGAGCTCGTGGTGACTCGCCGTCTCCAACCATTGCGCGGCCGGTTGGCCTTCGCGGGGATTCATCCGCATGTCGGCGGGCGCATCGTGACGAAACGCGAAGCCGCGCTCGCCTTCATCAAGTTGAAACGACGACACGCCGAAATCGAACAAAATGCCGTCAAACTCACCCGCGGGCAGCGCCGCGAGATCGGCAAAATTCAGATCGACGAATTGGAACGTCTCGGGGAACTGCAGCTGCAACGCCGCTGCGCGTGGCGCGGCTGCCGGATCGCGATCAAGCGCAACTACGCGCGCCCCGGTGCGCAAAATTTCCGTCGTGTGACCGCCGCCGCCGAACGTGCAGTCGAGGAAGCACCGACCGCTCTCGGGCGCGAGGTATTCAAGAACCTCGTGCAGGAGAACCGGCTGGTGCCCTGGAGTCATGGTGTGTTGGCGGGTGTCAAGAGTGGTGGCGGACATGGACTGCCTTGCGGGTTGAACCCGCGAGACCGCGCTTGCCCCGCCGTTTGGCGGGACCGACTTTTAAAAGCTTGGGCAGCGGCTGGGAGCGGATGACGAGCGCGGTGGTCTTCATCGCTTAAAGTCCGATGCGGCGCATCATGTCGCCGAAGTTTTCACCCGCCGTGGCACGCTCCATAGCATCCCACCGTGACGAGCTCATGATGTTGAAAGTGTCACCCATACCCACGAGCACCGCGTTCTTGGCGATGTCGGCGTGGCCGAGGAGGTCGGCGTTGATCCCGAAACGACCCTGCTTGTCGAACGTGAACGACAACGCGTTGGAGAAGATGCGCGCCTTCACGGCCTGCGCGTCTTTGTCGGAAAGTTTCATTTCCGAAATCTGGCCCAACAACTTCTGCACCCGCGCCGGTGGCAACACCGCGATGTAACCGTCGGGGTGCGGGATGGCCAAAAAGGTCTCCGAATCCGTATGCACCCAGCGCCAGACGGACGGAATCGTCAGTCGGTGCTTGTCGTCGAGCGCGTGCTCGAAACGACCTGAGTAAACGGTGGTGCCTGCCTGAGCCATGTGGGTAGTCCGCCTAGGGAGCTAAATCGCTTAGCACCCCAGAACGCCCCACTTCTCCCCATTTCACCCCCACCGCGCAAGAAAAAAGCCCGCAAACTTGTGAGATTCTTATTCACAAATGCCTGACAACCACCTGATCGCGTCGGGCCGGACAAGTGCGGCACACCGCCCTCCCCCAAGCTTCAACCAGCCCGACGCACTGCCCGGTCCGAACTTCAGCCGACCCGACTTAGCGACTTCGGGGCAGCGGGGTTAACAAAAGCGCTGCGCTACGAAGACGCGTCCAATGCTCACGCGACGGACCGACGCGCCATGCAAGAGGCAAGACATGGCGTATTCTGCTGGCTCGATGTGCCGCCAGTTCACTGCTTGTCGTTTCCCACCCCAAACCCCAAGGCCTGACCCTCTCCGCCTCCCTCTTAAAACCGGATCACATTTATCTTTTCGGATTTTACGATTTTGGCGACATATTCATCCATTAAAGGATAACCAAAACGCCAGAAAGCCAGTCCTAAAAACATCATATTCATTCAGTAGTGTCCGGAATTAACCCAGTGGTTTAGAACAAGTTGGGAATATCATCTGTGAAGTTGCTTGTAGCAAGATGTATAGAACGTGGCGCAAAGAGTTCTGCGACAGGCACTTTCTCGAAGGGAGTGACGGAGAGGACT
>CAMTVI010000009.1:0-135211 GCA_947085165.1 uncultured Opitutaceae bacterium | reverse complement strand
CGCATCCAAGCGATCAAGGCCGATGCCCGCGGCTTCCGCCGCTTCGCCAACTATCGGACGCGAATTCTTTTTCACTGCGGGAAACTCAACCTGTTGCCCGTGCTCCCGTCCTCACCGACCCACTAAGAAACCGGAAGAACCTTTTTTGTGTCTGGATCCCTCGCGCAATTCACGCCAGCAGATTGAACCACTGAGACACGGAGACACAGAGTCAGGTCAGGTCTAGGCGGATCTACTGCTCCGACGATTTAACCCCTTTTGTGTTTTTCGTGTATTTCGTGGTGACCTCTGAATTCCGGTCCGTCTCTCGCATGGCGAATCCTAAAATCGGAACCAACCACGAATGGACACGAACCCACACGAATTCGGAGGAATTCTAAGAGGGAGGAGTTTGAACCACAGAGACACGGAGACACAGAGTCAGGTCAGGTCTAGGCGGATCTACTGCTCCGACGATTTAACCCCTTTTGTGTTTTTCGTGTATTTCGTGGTGACCTCTGCATTTCTGGTCTGTCGCTCGCGCGGCGAATCCTAAAACCGGAACCGGAGCCAACCACGAATGGACACGAACCCACACGAATTCAGGGGAATTCTAAGAGGGAGGAGCTTGAACCACAGAGTCACTGAGACACAGAGTCATGTCGGATGTGGATGGCGCGCTCGGGCGCCACGTTGCGCGACGAGCGCGCAACCTACCTTCGGAACTACCACTCCGGTGAACTATCCACTTTCGTGTCTTTAGTGTGTTTCGTGGTGACCTCTGAATTTCCGTGGTTCCAATTCCTTCGCCCGCAGCCTCGCGCCATTTCGTGCTTTCCTCTCCCCTAGCCGCACGCGCACACTCCGCGCGGCCATTCCCCCATGTTGTTTCCTGAAAATCCCGTCGCCCGCCCTTGGTTGATTCCTGCTGTTGTGCTCGGTTCCGTGGCGCTGCTCGCCGTCGGCGGCTGGTTGCTTTTTCGCGACGCCCCGCCCGAGCGCGACGCGGCCTCCGCCGGACTTCCGCCCGGCGTCCAAGCCAAGCTCACGCCCGCCGGCGAAAAATTGCGCGACGCGATCCAACTCCAACTCCAGCGCCGCTACGCCGAGGCCGACGCGCTCTTCCTCGAGGCGCAGGCCGGCGACCCGCAGTTGCGCGGCATCGATTACCAGCGCGCCGTCGGCCAGTTCAATCTCCGCGATTTTCCCGCTGCGCGCGCGCTCGCCCGCACCTCGATTGAAAAAAATGAAGAGGTTGCCGCGAGCCGCATTCTCCTCGGCACGATGCTCGGCGTCGAAAATGACCACGAGGCCGCGCTGCTCGAATTCATGCAGGCGAGCGAAGCCGACCCGGCCAATCCTCTCCCGCGTTACAATATGAGCGAAAGTCTGCGCCACCTCGGTCGCGCCCAAGACGCCGCCACCGCGTTGCGCGGCGCGATGCAGGCCAACCCCGGCGAAGTGCTCTACGCCTTCAAACTCCGTCTCGCGCGCATCGAGGCCGGCGAAGAAATGGAACTCGAAGCCGAAATCCGTCCGCAACTCGCCGCGCGTCCTCCCGCCGGTGACTGGATTCTCACCGCCGCCGCCATCTCGCTCCGCCACGAGCGTTTCGCCGAAGCCGCCGGCCTGATGAGTGCCGCGCGCCAAGTCATGCAACCCGGCCTCTTCTTCGCGCTCATTCAGGATCGTCTCTTCTCCGCGCACCGCCAACGGCCCGAGCTTTCGCCGTTCTACGACGTGCAAATCACCCAACCCGGAGATCAGCCCCCGTCGAAGCCGTGATCGCGCCATCGTCCGTCACTCCGTTGCCGCGCTTCGCCTGGCTCTGGCTCATCGGGGCGCTGGTCGGGGCCGCGTTGCTCCTCGGTTTGCACGCCGCCTCGCTCGAACGCACGTGGATCGCACCGTCGCAAGCGCCCGCACAAAGCGGCATCGCCGGTCGCGCGCAATGGGGCGGTCTCATCCCGGAATTCGCCGCGCCGCCGCGCATCTTCCTCGATAACGACTGCTATTACTGGATTCGCTACGCGCAGGAAATGGTGCGCACCGGCTCGCTGCGTCTGCGCCACACCGACCTCGACAACGTGCCCGCGGGCCGCGCCGTGCATTGGAGCGCGCCGTTCAGTTGGTGGCTGATTGCGTGCGGCTCCGCCGAATCACTCGTCACCGGACAACCGCTGCACAACGCGATCGAGTCCGCCGCGCTCTGGTCGAATCCTGCGCTCTTCTGGCTCCTGCTCGCGCTCGGCGGCGCGTTTTTGCTGCGTCCGCTCGGAGTCGCGCGCACGGGCGCACTCGTGTTGTTGCTCGCCGCGTTGCCGGGCATCGAGTGGGCCTTTGCCTACGGCCGCCCCGGTCACCACGGCCTGCACGCGCTGGCGGCGGCGGGTGGAATTTTGTGCGTCGTGCTCGGTGGCGCGGGCTGGACGCGCACCGGCCCCACTGCACCCGCGTGGTTGCCGACGGCTGACGTCGCGCGCCGCTGGTTCACGGCGGGCGGCGTTTTTGGCGCGCTCGGTTTGTGGTTTGGCGCGACGCAACAAATCGTCGTCTTCGGCAGCATCGGTCTCGCGGCCATCGCGGCAACCTTGTGCGTGCGACCGCGCGCTGACGCCGCGTGGGACGGCACGCTCTGGCGGCGCTGGGGCACGACCGCCGCGCTCACCAGTCTCGTCTTTTACGCGATCGAATATTTTCCGGGCTGGCCGCGCGCCCGACTGGAAATCAACCACCCGCTCTACGCGGCGGCATTCTGGGCCGGCGGCGATTTTCTCGCGCGCCTCGCGGCGTGGCGCGCCGCACCGGGCACAAAAATTAATTGGAACGCCCTCGCGCCGGCGCTGCTGCTCTTGCTCGCCGTGCCGGTAGCGCTGTTGCTCGGACCGCGCGAATGGCACGCGTTGCGCGATCCTTACATGCGCCGGTTGCACGACGACATCATGAACTTCCAGCCGCTGATCACGGCGGCGGACGCAAGCATGTGGTTCAAAATTTTCCGCGAGTTTGCGCTGCTGCCGTTGGTGTTGCTGCTCGGTGTCTGGCGGTGCTGGCGGCGACGCCATGCCGGACCGGCCGGCGCCGCGCTGCTGCTCGCGCTCGGGCCGGCGCTCGTGCTCAGCGCGTGGACGCTTTACCAAGTGCGTTGGTCCAACCTCGTCAGCCCCGCGCTCGCCGTGCTGCTCATCGTGCTCTGGCGCGATCTCGCCGCCTCGCGCACCGCGGCGTGGCGTTGGTGCGGACACCTCCTGCCGTGGCTCGCGATTGGGCCGCTGGCGGCGATGCTGGTGCTCGCGTGGCAGACGGCGGTGCAGCACGCCGCCGCGGGGATCATTCCGCCGCACGTCGGCTGGAGTCTCGCGAGTCGCGACGTCGCCTTTAATCTCAAACGTCTCGCCCAACTCGGGCCGGTGCGCGTGATGTCCGGGCCGAGTCAGACGCCGTCGCTGCATTACTTTGGCGGCGTGCACGGCACGGGTTCGCTCTATTGGGAAAATATCGCCGGTGTGCGCGCGGCGGCGGATTTTTTTGCCGACCCGAGCAGCGACGCGGCCGACGCGCGGCGCATCGCCACCGCGCGCGGCATCACGCACGTCATCGTGCAACAGGATCCCGTCCTCGCGGAGCAAATGTCATGGGTGAAATCCGTCCGCAACGGCGTGGATCCGCGGCAGACGCTGGCGTGGCAACTCGCCAATCCCGTCGGCCGTCCGCCCGCTTGGCTGGAACCGCTGCCCTACTACGGCTCGCCCGCCGCGGCCAGTTACCAGATGCGCATCTTTCGCGTGCGCCCCGCCGCGCTCGCGCCGGCGCGTTAAGGCGAATTGGCGGGGAGCATTCAGACACGGAGCCGGAATTATCGCGGCGTAAAATCCGGCGCGCTAAACCGGGTTAATCCGGCAGCGCTTTTCCGTCCTGTTTTACCGCTGCTTTTCCCTCTGTGCTCTCCGTGTCTCCGTGGTTCAAACCGACTTGAGCAAAATCTGCGGTAAATAAGTCTCCGCGAAGTCATAAAGCGGCTTGTGTCATGCGCTGGTTTTTCCAACCTATCGCCAGTTGGTTGGTCAACCTCCGAGCACACCTCAGTTCTATGGAATCCATTCGTCGCCGTTTCGCACGGTCCCGCCTCTTGCTTGCCGCCTGCACCGCCGCGCTTTTCGCCGCCCTGCCCGCCGCCCACGCGCAATACCAAATCACGACGCTCGGCGCGACCATCACGGAGAATTTTGATACGTTCGCTTCTCTCACTGGTGCAGCGGCGCCGACGTTCACCAACAGCCTGAACGTCAACACGACGACCTCCGCCGGACAACGTGGCAGCGCATGGAGTTACTTCACGGCATCCAATACCGGAGTGACAGTTACTGCCAACACGACTTTTCAAGCGACCGAAATTGGCGGCGGCACATCCGGCGGTTTTCGCAGCTACGGTGTGGCCAGCGCGACGGACCGAGCCCTTGGGCTTCTTGGAACAGGCACACTTGGTCATTTCAACGGCAACCCCACCAACACCGGCACTTGGATCGCCGTTTCTTCAACTTTCACCAATGTCTCCGGTGGCACGATAACGTCACTTGTCATCACCTATACCGGCGAACAATGGCGCGCACAAAATGGTCGCGCGAGTTTTATCAATGTGGGTTACTCGGTCGTGAGCGCAGGCGGCTCCGTCACCAACGCAATTCAAACTCCGTTAGCCGGCATGACGTTTAATTCAATTATCGTGCCTACCGCGAATCCCGACAACCGCAGCTTGATTGGCGATGACGCGGCGAATCGCGCCACCTACACCACCACGATCACCGGCCTCAGCATCGCCAACGGCGCGAGCATTCACCTCGGCTTCGCCTACGCCGGCGGCGATACTGCCGGTGGTCGCCAAGGTCTCGCCATCGATGACTTGACCATAACCGCCAGCGGCAACGCGGCCGCGGCTTCATTGCTCTGGAGCGGCGCGAGCGGCGACACGTGGAACACCAGCGCGACCAAATTCTCCAACAACGCCACGGCGTGGAACAACACCACCCACGCCGCGACCGTCGCGGAATTCGGCACCGCCGACCAAAACATTACGGTCGATGCCGTCACCGCCGGTGGCGTGAAAATCACCGCCGCCAACGTCGCCTTTTCCGGCGGCACCATCACCAACGGCAACGCGAGTTCCGGTCTCGGCGTCGATGTTAACAACGCCAACGACACCGCCACGATGTCCACCGCGCTCAGCACCAGCAGCGGCATGACCAAGGGCGGCGCGGGCACGCTCGTCCTCAGCGGCAACCAAAGCGCCCTCGCCGGCGGCATCACGGTCGCGCTCGGAAAATTAAAGAGCGACACCGACACGGTCGGCACAAAGAACGTGACCAACAACGCCGCGTTCGAACTGGCCCAGGACACCAACGGCACCTACTCCGGCACGATGTCCGGCGCAGGTGCGTTCACCAAGAGCGGGACCGGCAACGTCACGATGAGCACCACGTCCACCGCGAGCGGCTCGACCACCATTTCCGGCGGCACGATTACCGCGGGCGCCAACCAAGCGATCGCCTCGGGCGCGTTGCTGATGAGCTCGGGCACCACATTGAATCTCGGTGGCTTCAACGCCACCATCTCCAGCGCCACGCTCGCCTCCGCCACGATCAACAACGTCGGCACGTTGACCAACGGCGGCACGTTGACGATGAACGCCTCGAGCGTCAGCGGCGGCACGCTCGCGCAGAACGGCGGCATCACCACGACCGCCGCAGCAACCTCCAGCACGATTTCCGCAACCACACTCGCGCTCGGTTTAGCTTCGCGCAACATTGTTGTCGCCAACGGCGAAGCCGCGCAGGACCTCGTTATCTCGTCCAATCTCACCTCCGGCACCGCCGGCGGTTTCGTCAAGCAAGGCGCAGGCACGCTGGTGGTCACTGGCGACAACAGCGGCATCACCGGCCCGGTCGGCCTCGGTTCGCAAGGCGCATCGCCGATCGATGGCGGCACGCTCGTCATCAACAACAGTAATTCGCTCGGCACCAGCGCGAGCGCGTCAGCCTTCCGCTTCAACACCGGCACGCTCAACGTCGCGCAAGCACTCACGCTCAACGTCGCCGTCTCGGTCGGCGGCCGCAACAACGGCGTCACGCTTCCGACCATCACCGGCGCCGACCTGATCCTCGCGGGCAACGTCAGCTTCTTCAAGGCCACCAGCACCACCGGCACTCTCCACCTCAACGTCAACAACACGACGACGATCAGCGGTAGCCTCGCGGCCAGCACCGCCAGCGGCACGATGACCGGCTCCAACCCCACGCTTGGCACTTCCACCAGCGCCGTCTTCGGCGGCACCGGCACGCTCATTCTTTCCGGTGCGGACAACAGCGCGTTTAGCGAAAACGTGACGCTTGCCGACACGCTCACGACCAAGCTTTCCGGCGAAAGCGGCTACCTGCTCGGCGTCGGTTCGTCGCTCACGGTCAACTCCGGCGCCAAGCTCGACCTCAATGGCGTTTCGACCACCGTCGGCGCACTCAGCGGCACGGGCTCGATCTTCAATAACGCCACCGCCACCACCGCCACCTTCACGGTCGGCGCGAACGGCGGCACGGGCGGCGATTTCTCTGGTGTCATTGCCAACAACACCAGCGGCACCGGCACCGTGGCCGTGGCGAAGACCGGCGCCGGCGAAGTGACCTTCAGTGGCGTCAACACTTACACCGGTGGCACGCAGTTCAGCGACGGCATCCTCACGATTGGCAACGCCAACGCACTCGGGGCCACCGGCGACCTCGCCTTCGGCGGCGGCACCCTAAAATACGGCACCGGCATCACCACCGATCTCTCGTCGCGCATCGCCAACAGCACCGGCCCGATCAAGATCAACACCAACGGCCAAAGCATCACCTTCGGCTCCATTATTGCCGGCACCAACACGGGCGGTCTCGAAAAACTCGGCGAAGGCACCCTTCTCCTCTCTGCCGCGAACCTGTTCTCCGGCGACCTCGTCGTGCGCAACGGCATCGCCCGCACCAGCGCGAACGACCGTCTCGTCAGCGGCGTCAATGTCGCGGTGGATGCCATCGTCGCCAATGCCACCGCGCTCTTCGATCTCGATGGCCACAATCAAACCATCGGTTCGCTCACCTTCGGCGGCACTGGCGGCACCAACGTGACGAATAATTTCAGCACCGGCGCCGGCCTCGTCACGCTGGGCGGCAACGTCAGCTACCTCGGCACCGGCAATCCAAACGGCTCGACGCTCTCCGGTCGCGTCAACCTCAATGGCAGCCGCACGTTCGATGTCGGCAGCTCCACCGGCACCAGCGCAGGCTTGCTCGTCTCCGCTGTTATCTCCGGCACCGGCGGCAATGTGTTGACGAAGACCGGCACCGGCACGCTCGGTCTCTCCGGCGCCAACACCTACAACGGTGGCACCGCGGTCAACGGCGGCGTGCTCAGCGCTCAGCACAACAGCGCGCTCGGCAGCGGCTCGGTCAATATCATCGGTGGCACGCTCTCGATCGCCAACGGCATCAGCCTTGCCAACACCGTCTCTGTCGGCAGCGGCGGCATTCTCAACGGTAGTGGCTCCGCCTCCGTCAATGGCGCAGTCACGGTGGCCGGCACCGGCGCGCTCAGTGGTTCACTCAGCGTGGCCAACGGCGCGACGTTGCTCCTGAACTCCGGCTCCGCTTTCAACTGGGAACTCAACGCCCTCAGCACCACCGGCGCCGGGACGAACTTCAATCGCATCCTCAATGCCGGCGCCATCACCCTCAATAGCGGCGCGTTGATCAATCTCTTGTTTAACAACGGCACCGCCCCGTCGGCCGACGGCTTCTGGGCCGCCAACCGCTCGTGGACGCTGATCAGCGGCGCGGGCAGCATCGCCGGCACGTCGCTCGCCGTCGGCACGCCGCAAAACGATTGGTCCTCATTCGGCACCTTCTCCACACAATTGAACGGCAACGAACTCGGATTGGTGTGGACCGCGATTCCCGAACCCTCGACCTACGCCGTCATCTTCGGCGCATTGGCGTTGCTCGGTGTCGTCGCCCACCGCCGCCGCCAGCGCCGCGGGCCGGCGGCCTGAGTCGCCGCTCGCCACTCCCGCAACGTGCCCGCCTCGGTAGCGGGGAGCGCCAGCGACCCGACCCAACCTTGCCCGCCCTCTCCGGCGGGCATTTTTTTCGCCGTGCCGCGCGTAAAACTACTTAAGCCAATCGCCTTGCCCGGACGGCGTAGAGTAAATGTCCTCGCAGCATTCGGCCAAACATCACCACGTGCCAGCAAGAGCTCATCCGATTCCTGTAGCTGCGAGCGCCAGCGAGTGGTCACTCGTCCGCTCGCTGGCGCTCGCAGCCACGCCCACCAAGCCAAAGCCATCCTCGGGGTATTGGACCCACGACGAATGAAATAACTGCTGAACCCAGCCAATGGGTCTGTCCCGTTCTCCATGCACCGCCGTCTCTCCATTCTTTTGCTACCGCTGCTAGTCGGCGCAGGCTTTTGGTGGTGGCAGACGCGCATACCCCGGCAACCGACGCCTCTGCCGCCCGCCATCGCCCATGCTACGGTGGCGGAGACTCCTGAAATCGCGATTCCGCTTGCCGACGCCGCCGCGACAACCGCACCAGCGCAACTGGCCGCGAACGCCGCGACCCCGCACTCCGCGAGTATCGCCGACATCTTGGCCGCCGCGGGTGATCTCTCCGATCCTGTTATCCGCACCCGCGTCGTCGCGGCCATCCAACAGTTGGAGGAGGAAAACCTCGCCGCCGCCGAAGCTCTGGCCGCTCACCTCGGTCTGCCGACACGCGTCGAGTTGCCCGACGGACGCATCCGCCAACTCGTCGGAATGGAAGACGGACGCCTACTTTACCACGTCACCGAAAATCTCAACGCGGCGATTTCCGGCGCTACCAATTTGGCGCAGGCCGCACCGAGTTCACTCAGCGGAGTTGGCGTGACGATCGGATTGTGGGAATCCGGCGGCATGCCCCGCGCCACGCATCAGGAATTCGGCGGACGCGTCTCACCCAAGCAGATGGCTTTAGGCACGTCCGACCACGCCACCCACACCGCCGGCACGATGATCGCCGCCGGTATCTCGGCCACCGCCAGCGGCATGGCCCCACAAGCCACGATCGACGCCTACGACTCGATCAGCGCCAATGCGGAGCTGACAGCCAGCGGCGCCGCCCAGCCGGAAGAAGCCGGAAAAATCTACCTCTCCAATCACAGTTATGGCGGCGACGCCGGTTGGGAGAGCAGCGCCAACAACTCCTGGACTTGGTTTGGCACCGGCACCACCGCAACGGCGTTTGATGAAGATTTTGGCCGCTACAACACGAGCCGGCGCGATACCGACGCCGTCGCCTATGCTTTGCCGTATCTGCTGATGGTGCGGAGCGGCGGCAACCACCGCAACGACGGTCCGAATACCGGCGACACCGTTTACCTGTCCAGCACCAGCACGACGCCGATCATCTACAATCCGACCCTGCATCCACCCGGCGACGGTGTTTACCGCGGCGGTTACGACACGCTCCGCCTCGACAGTATCGCCAAGAATGTCCTTTCCGTCGGTGCCGTCGCCGACGCCGTCACGGGTGGCGCACGCGATTTGGCCAAGGCAACACAAGCCAGCTTCTCCTCGTGGGGACCGACCGATGACGGACGCGTCAAACCCGACCTCGTCGCCAACGGGGTCAGCCTGACTTCGTCCACGTTTACCAGCGACACGTCCTATGGTTCCAAGAGCGGCACGAGCATGGCCGCACCCAGCGTCACCGGTTCCGCCGCGTTGCTCGTGCAGCTTTACCGCAGCCTGTTTCCCGGCGACGCGATGCGCGCCAGCACGCTCAAGGGCCTCCTTATTCATACCGCCGACGACCTCGAAAATCCCGGCCCTGATTACATCTCCGGCTGGGGCCTGCTCAATACGATGGCCGCAGCTAACCTCATCCGCGACCACGCCGCCAACCCCGGCAAGTCACGCCTGCACGAGCAGCAACTCACGGCCACCCTCACGACGCAAACGCACGTATTTAGGTGGGACGGCACCTCGCCCATTCGCGTCACGCTCTGTTGGAACGATCCCAGCGGCCCCGGCCTCACCGGCGCCGACAACCGCACCGTCACCTTGCGCAACAATCTCGATCTGAAACTCATCGCCCCCGACGACACCACCCACCGGCCTTACGTCATGCCGTTTGTTGGCACGTGGACGCAGGCCTCAATGTCCGAAAATGCCATCACCGGCGTCAACAACACCGACAACGTCGAGCAGGTCTACCTCGCCGCCCCTTCAGTCGCCGGCGTTTACCAAGCCGTCGTCTCCTTCCAAGGCACGCTGACCAACAACGCCCAATTCTACTCGCTCCTGATCGACGGGGCGCAGAATTCCGGCCTTAACTTCGCGGGCTGGGCGCAAAGCTTCAATCTCACCGGCAACAACGCGCTGGCTAACGCCGATCCCGACGCCGACGGCCTGCCCAACGCGGCCGAATTCGTGCTCGGCGGTAATCCCACCCTCGCCGACGCCGACGCGATTATGCCGACGTTTACCTTCGCCAACAACGGCGCCGAATTGCGCTTCAACCGCACCGCGGACTCCGTGGGCCGCGCCACTGTTAGCGTGCAGACGAGCACCGATCTCGTGGTGTGGACGGATTTCGCGACGCTGAGCGATGCCCAAACGGGTCTCGTGACTATCCAAATTCCCGCCCACGAAAGCGGACGCCAATTTGTGCGACTCCGCGTCGTTTTGCCGTAAGCCGGCGTTTCGCCCAAGCGTCCGCGTTGCCGCGTTGGGTCGCAAAAAAGGCGGCCCGGAGGCCGCCGAAATTTTTGGTGTGCGCAGGAAATGCGCGTGAACCCGTTGCTTACTTACCGCCGGCTTTGAACTGGATGCCCAGATCGCCCGCGGGAGCGGCGGGAGCGGCCGGTCCTTCGATTTGCGCGCGCAGCATGAAGCCGCGTTGCGCCCAGAGTCCGGTCGCATCGATCTTGGTGATTTCTTCGATGACGAGTTTGGCTTCCTCGTTCTTGCCCGCTTCGTGCAGCAGCGTAGCGAGGTGATAGGAAGCTTCGGCGCGAATCGCGGCGACGGCCTTGGCGTCATTGCCGAGCGCCTTGAGCGCGGCTTCGGCGGGAGCACGGTCGCCCGCGGAGAGTTGGCTCATGGCGGCGCCGAGCCGGGCGCGACTGCGGAGTGCGGTGTGTTCCAACGTTGCTTCCGCCTTGGCGTAGGTCGTGGCGGCGGTGCGGAAATCATCCTTGGTGTAGGCGGCATCAGCCAGACGCAGGAGCGCGGCCCCGGCCAACGCGTGGCCCGAGTTCGCTTCGGCAAATTTTTGCAGTCCCTCGGTGCCGTCGCCCAATTTGGCGTAGGCTTGTTGCACGCCGCGTTCGCGATCGGCTTGATACCATTCCCAGCCTTCAGCGGCGAGGAGCGAGAAAATCACCGCGGCGATAAAGATGAAAATCAGGGAGCGATTTTTCTCCCAGAAGTCATGCACCTTGTTGGCAAAATCCTCAGCGCCGACGCTCTGAGTAGAATTTGCGGGGTCGTGCGCCGGAGGAGTGTTGGTCGGTTCGTTGGTCATGTGAATCGCGCACAATGAGAAACCCCACGGGCGCGCTCAAGGCAGAAAGCAGCACTGGGCGTCGTCGGCACCACTTTCGGGTGCGCCCGACCCGGTTCAGTCGAAGATCACGGTCTTATTGCCGTAAACCAGCACCCGCCCTTCGAGATGCCAATGCACAGCCTGCGCCAGCACCATTTTCTCCAAATCGCGGCCTTTGTGAATCAAGTCCTCGACTCCGTGCCGGTGCGTGACGCGGATGACATCCTGATGGATAATCGGACCGTCATCGAGCACGGCGGTCGCGTAATGCGCCGTGGCACCAATGATTTTCACGCCGCGCGTGTGGGCTTGATGATACGGACGGCCACCGGCGAAGGCGGGTAAGAACGAATGGTGAATGTTGATCACCGGACGACCGAACTTGGTCAGGAAGTCCGCCGACAGCACTTGCATGTAACGCGCGAGCACCACGAGTTCGACGCGGAGTTTGCGCAGCAACGCCAGTTGCTTCGCCTCGGCGGCGGCTTTGCGCTCCGCCGCAACCGGCAGGAAATAAAAGGGCAGTCCGTAGGCTTTGGCGGCGGCGGCGAGGTCGCGGTGGTTGGAAATCACGGCGACGATTTCGCACGGATATTCGCCCGCCCGCCAGCGCAGTGCGAGGTCGTGAAAACAATGATCGGCCTTCGAAACGAACAGCGCGACGCGCGGACGGTGAGTCGAACTCGTGACCGTGGCGTGCATGTGCAATTCGTCGCGCGCGTGCGCGAGAAATTGCCGCGCTTCGGAAACGGGCGCCTTGGCTGGCACCCACTCAATGCGTTGGAAAAAAATTCCGGCCTCTTCATCGCGGTGTTGATCCGCGTGCAAAATATTGCCGTCGCGCTCGAAGATCCAATTGGCTGTGCGAGCGACCAACCCACGTTGGTCGGGCCCGTGGAGCAATGCCACCAGTGTCGCGGGCGCGCTCATGCGACTCACACCATCGGCACCGTGTTGTAGCGGTATTCCTGAATCGGGCGGACTTGAATGCGCTTCTGCGTCATCGCCCGGATACCGTTCAACGCGGCGCGGGCGCCGGTGAGCGTCGTGGAAATAGCGACGTTGTTCGAATAAGCGGCGGCGCGAATGGCGTTTTCGTCATGGCGCGGAATCATCCCGCGCGGCGTGTTCACGACGAATTGGATTTCGCCGTTCTTGAGCATGTCGACGCAGTTCGGGCGGCCTTCGTTGAGTTTGTAAACGCTCTTCACGGCGACGCCGTGTTCAGCGAGTAAACGTGCCGTGTTGGTCGTCGAGCAGATGGTGAAGCCGAGTTCGATGAACCCGCGGGCAAGTTCGACGACGTGCGGTTTGTCGGAATCTTTGACGCTGATGAAAACCTGGCCGGAGACGGGCAGTGCGGGCTTGGCGGCCATCTGCGTTTTCGCGTAAGCGATGCCGAGATCGTCGTCGAGGCCCATGACTTCGCCGGTGGAGCGCATTTCCGGCGAGAGCACGATGGCGGCGCCGGGGAAACGGTTGAAGGGAAACACGGCTTCCTTCACGCACCAATGTTTCGGCTGAATTTCCTTGGTGAAACCGAGGTCTTTCAACTTCGCGCCGGCCATGACGCGCGCAGCGAGTTTCGCCAGCGGCACGCCGATCGCTTTGGCGACAAAGGGCACGGTGCGCGACGCGCGCGGGTTGACTTCGAGCACGTAGAGTTCGCCGTCCTTGATCGCGAACTGCACGTTCATCAAACCGACGACCTTGAGGGCTTTCGCGAGCGCGTAAGTGGCGGCGCGGACGGTGCCGAGCATTTCCTTCGAGAGTGTGTGTGGCGGCATCACCATCGCAGCGTCGCCGGAATGCACGCCGGCAAACTCGATGTGTTCCAACATGCCTCCGACGAGCGAAAGCTCGCCGTCGCTGATGCAATCCACGTCGAGCTCGATCGCGTCTTCGAGGAACTTGTCGATCAACACCGGCTTGCCCGGCATGACGTCGAAGACCTGGCGGACGACTTCCTTCAACTCCGCTTCGCTGTAGAGAATAAACATGCCGCGACCACCGAGCACGAACGACGGACGCACGAGCACGGGATAACCGATTTCCTGCGCCTGCGTGAGCGCCTCGGCTTCGCTGAGCGCGATGCGGTTGTCGGGCTGCTTGAGTTTGATCTCGTTGAGCACGGCGGCGAAGAGCTTGCGGTCTTCGGCGGTGTCGATGCTTTCCGGCGAGGTGCCGATGATGTTTACGCCGCGGGCCTTCAGCGCGCTGGCGAGATTGAGCGGCGTCTGGCCGCCGAATTGCGCGATGGCGCCGCTGCAACCTTCCTGCTCGTAAACCTCGAGCACGTCTTCGAGAGTGAGCGGTTCGAAGTAGAGACGGTCGGACGTGTCGTAATCGGTGGAGACCGTCTCGGGGTTCGAGTTGATCATCACGGTTTCGAAACCGGCCTCGCGCAACGCGAACGACGCGTGCACGCAGCAGTAATCGAACTCGATGCCCTGCCCGATGCGGTTCGGGCCGCCGCCGATGATCATGATCTTCTTCTTCGGCGAGGGCATGACCTCGTTTTCATCGCCGTAGCTGGAATAGTAGTAAGGCGTGAACGCCTCGAACTCCGCGGCGCAAGTATCGACGAGACGGAAGGTGGTGTTGACGCCCGCCTGCTTGCGGTGCGCGCGCATGAGATCGAATTCGACGCCGAAGAAGTGCGCGAGTTGCGCGTCGGAGAAACCGAACTGCTTGGCGCGGCGCAGTGTGCGCTCGTCGAGCTTCGCGAGCGTGAGTTGCTTGAGCGCGAGTTCCATCTCGTGGAGTTCGCGCAATTGGTGAAGGAACCACGGGTCGATCTTCGTCAGGTCGAAAATCTGCTCGACCGTCATGCCGGAGAGAAACGCCCAGCGGAGGAAGTAAACGCGTTCGGCATTCGGCGTGCCGAGTTTTTGGCGGATGGTCTGCTCATCCGGCAACTCATCGTGACCCCACTTGCCGCCACCGCCCCAACCGCGCGCGCCAGTTTCAAGTGAGCGCAGACATTTCTGGAACGACTCTTTGAACGTGCGGCCGATCGCCATCGCCTCGCCGACGGACTTCATCGCGGAGGTGAGCGTAGTGTTGCTGCCGGGAAATTTCTCAAACGCGAACCGCGGCATCTTCGTCACGATGTAATCGATCGTCGGCTCGAAGCAGGCGGGGGTGAGGCGCGTGATGTCGTTGCGCAACTCGTCGAGTGTGTAGCCAACGGCGAGTTTCGCCGCGATCTTGGCGATGGGGAAACCCGTGGCCTTCGACGCGAGCGCAGAGGAGCGCGATACGCGCGGATTCATCTCGATCACGACCTGGCGGCCGGTTTTCGGGTCGATGGAAAATTGAATGTTCGAGCCGCCGGTCTCGACGCCGATTTCGCGAATGACCGCGAAAGACGCATCGCGCATCACTTGGTATTCCTTGTCGGTGAGCGTGAGCGCGGGCGCGACGGTGATGGAGTCGCCGGTGTGCACGCCCATCGGGTCAAAGTTTTCAATCGAGCAGATGACGACGCACTGGTCCTTGTGGTCGCGCATGACCTCCATCTCGTATTCCTTCCAACCGAGGAGGCACTCTTCGATGAGGACTTCGTGAGTCGGCGAGGCTTCGAGGCCGCCTTGCACGATTTGTTCAAATTCTTCGCGGTTGTAAGCGATGCCGCCGCCGGTGCCGCCGAGCGTGAAGGACGGGCGGATGATGAGTGGGAAATCGCCGATTTCGTCGGCGGCTTGGCGCGCGGCGTCGAAGGTGCGCACCGTGCGCGACTTCGCGACGTCGAGGCCGATCTTGAGCATCGCCTCTTTGAAAAGTTGACGGTCTTCGCCCTTCTCGATTGCGGGCGGTTTCGCTCCGATCATTTCCACACCGTATTTTTCGAGAATGCCGCCTTCGTGGAGCTTCATCGAAAGATTGAGTGCGGTCTGGCCGCCGAGGGTCGGCAGCAGCGCCGACGGACGCTCCTTGGCGATGATCTTTTCGAGGATCTCGACCGTGAGCGGCTCGATGTAGGTGACATCGGCGAACTCCGGGTCGGTCATGATCGTGGCCGGATTGGAGTTCACGAGGATGACCTTGTAGCCCTCCTCCTTGAGCGCTTTGCACGCTTGCGTGCCGGAGTAATCAAATTCACAGGCCTGGCCGATAATAATAGGGCCAGCGCCGATGATCAAAATGGATTCAAGGTCGGTGCGTTTAGGCATGAGCGCAGATTTCGGTGAGGGTTGAGCCCGTCGAAACATCGCGCAAGCGGGAAAATCTCTTGGGACACAGAACCCTGGCCTCCCACTCCCCCGCGCCGACGCAACGCTGGGCTGCGCGGACGACTCAGGAGAGCTTCGACGGGTCGATCCCCAGCGCTTGGGCCGCTGCGGTGCGGTCATCGCCACAGGCATGGAGCACGCGGGCGATGTATTGTTTTTCCTGCCCCGAGAGGTAATCAGCGAGCGACGGCCAGTCCTTCAAGTCGTGCACTCGCAGCGGCAATTGCGCAGAGGTGACGACGCGCGTCTCCGCTTGGGCAATCACTTGGGTAACTACCTGCGTGAATTCAGCGAGATTGCCGGGCCAGCGGTAGGCCTTGAGTTGGGCAAGCGCGTCGTCGGTGAATTCGATCTGGCGGACGTCGAACTGTGAATTGACGGCGTGCGCCACGACTTCCTTGAGCAACAGCGGAATATCCTCCGTGCGCTCGCGCAACGGCGGCAGCACCACGGGCAACGAAGCGATGCGGTAAAAGAGTTCTTCGTTAAACCCACGTTCCTCGGTGAGTTTTTCGAGGTCGGTCTCCGTCGTGCAAATGACGCGGAGTTGGTTGGCGTGGCCGCGAAAAACCGACGCCAGTTTCTCCTGCGTCATCTTGTCGAGACATTGCACGTGCTCGAGGAGCAGCGTGCTGCCCTTGGCCTGCTCGATCCATTTGCCGCCAATGCTTTCCGGCCCGATCAGGCCGTCCCGCAGCGCGATGGCGTCGTGCATTTGGCAATCGACCGTAATCATCGGCTGCGCCGCCGCCGCTCCCCCGAGGTGCAGCAACTCCGCGGCGATTTCGTGGCCCGCGCCGAGTTCGCCCGTGATGAGCACGGGGGTTTGCGCGGTGGAAAATTTCTTTAATTGAGCGATGACGCGCTTGATCTTGGCACTGGAGCCAATGAAGCGGGCTTCAAAATCCTCGGATTTGAACGTGCCCGTGGTGGCCTCGCCGCTCTTCGACTCGCGTTCGGAAACCATGCGTTTGAATTCCACGCCGCGGGCCAGCGTTTGAATCAGTTCGGCAACGCGAAACGGTTTTTGCAGATAATCAAACGCACCCAATTTCAGCGCCTGGACGGCACTGTCCGTGCTCGCGTAGGCAGTCATGATGATGACGACGGCGGCCGGATCGTATTGCTTGAGCTGCTTGAGGAGCGTGATGCCGTCCATCGGCTTCATGTCGATGTCGGCCAGCACGAGATCGAACCGCTCGGCCTTGTAACGCACCAACGCCTTTTCCCCGTCCGTGGCAAACGCCGTGGCGTAGCCCGTCGGTTGGATGACCGCCTCGAGCATCTCGTGGATAGAGATGAGGTCGTCGACTATGAGAATGGATGGCATGGCAAAAGGGCTCGCGACTTTGCGAGGGCCGCGGTTGGCAGGCAAGCGGCAACACGCAATGAATCGTAAACCTGATGTTTAACTGCCAACCACCGACCCCATTTCGAAAATTGGCAAGAACATCGCCATCACGATCCCACCGACCACTACCCCGAGAAACACAATCAGCATTGGCTCGATCAAGGAGGTCAGGGCGGCGACCGTAGCATCGCACTCGGTATCGTAGAAATCAGCGACTTTGTTCATCATGCCGTCGACATTGCCGGTGGACTCACCGGCCTTGACCATGTGCTTCATCATCGGTGGGAAAAATTTATTGGCCGCCATCACATCGGAGACCTGGCCGCCCTGTGAGACATGCCGTGAGATTTCCGCGCAGGCGTCCTCGACTTGCACCATGCCGGAAGCCGAGGCCACGATTTCCAGAGTGCGCAAAATCGGCACGCCCGAGCGCATCAGCGTCGCGTAAGTGCGACAAAAACGTGACAGCGCGATCTTGTGAATCAGGTTACCAAAAATCGGTGCCTTAACCAACAACTCGTCCTTGTGCCGCCGACCGACCGGCGTGGAGACGTAGCGTTTGAGAAACGTAAAGATGCCGTAGCAAAGCAGCCCAATAGCCCACCACCACGACTGGAGAAAGTTACTCAAATCAATCAACATCTGCGTCGGCGCGGGCAGTTTGGCGCCGAAATCGTCGAACATTTCCGCGAACACCGGAATAACGAAGATGAGCAGCACGTTGACCAAACCCACCGCCAACCCGATGACGGCAATCGGGTAAGTCATCGCAGATTTAACCTTCTTGGTCAGCTTGACGGTGGACTCGAAGTAATCGGCGACCTTGCCCAAAATTTCCGCCAAGCCACCCGACGCCTCGCCCGCCTCCACCATCGAAATGAACAGCGTGTTGAAGGAACGCGGGAATTTCTTAACCGCCTGCGAAAACGACGTGCCCGTGGCGATGTCGTTGCGCACATCGCGAATCACGATGCGAAACACCGGGTCTTCCGTTTGATCCTGCAACGCCTCCAAGCACGACACCAGCGGCAAACCAGCCTGCAAGAGCGACGCCAATTGGCTGGTGAAAATCGCCAATTCGCTGAGATCCAACTTGTAGGTCTTCGCCTTCTTCTCGAGTGCCTTTTGCTTCGCGAAATTTTGCGCCGCTAATACGCTGGATTTCGCTTTTGCGGCAGCTGGTTTAGCCATAGGCCTTCGATAAAATCAAAGGCCGGAATACCCGCAACCCTTTCCTTTGCGCGGTGGCGTCCAACAAAAGCTTGAAGCGGTCGTATCGACCGGCACTGTCGGCCCCACGGAGCCCGCGGGCATAGTTTAATGGCAAAACTCCTGTTTTCCAAACAGGTATCGTCGGTTCGATTCCGTCTGCCCGCTCCAACTCATCGCGCGGCCCGTCCGCCGCCCCGCGTTTTCTTGCGACCCCGCGCCGCGCCCGCTCGCTTCCACCTGTGAATCTCGCCCTGTTTACTCCGGAGGAATTTTCCCGCCCGCTTCCGCGCTCCGATCGCCGCGCCGAACACCTCCTGCGCGTCCTACACGCAGAAGTCGGCACATCCTTCGACGCCGGCCTCCTTAACGGACCGCGCGGCAAAGCCACCGTCACCGCTCTCGACGCCAACACGCTGACGCTGAGTTTTACCGCAATCGCTCCAGCGGCTCTCGCCGATCCGCTCGTCTTGCTCATCGGTCTGCCGCGTCCGCAAACCGCGCGCGACATCTTGCGCGATGCAACCACGCTCGGCGTGAGCGCACTGCACTTCGTCGTCACCGAACGCACCGACGCCAACTACGCCACCAGCAGTCTTTGGCGCGACGGTGAGTGGCGCCGCCACGTCATCGCGGGTGCCGAACAGGCCTTTTCGACGCAAATCCCCGACGTCACCGTAGGTCGCACCCTTGCCGAAGCGCTCGCCGAACTAGCGCCCGACGCGCGACGTCTCGCGCTCGACAATTACGAAGCCCCGAGCGCGCTGGCCGGACACGCCGCGTTGCACGACGCGAATGTCGCGACTCCTGTGGCTCTCGCTTTCGGTCCCGAACGCGGCTGGTCAGCAGTTGATCGTGCGCAGTTGCGCGCGGCAGATTTCCAACTCGCGCAACTCGGCGAGCGCGTGCTGCGCCTCGAAACCGCCGTCATCGCCACGCTCACACTCGTGAAAGCCGCCCGCGGCGTGCTCTAGTCGCCAGCGACTCCGTTCGTTCACACGCGGCGGAAGAACGCCACCGTCGGTTGCCGCACGCCTTTGCCGAGTCGCTTCACGCATTGCCAGCCGACGGGCGCAAGTTCGAGTTCACCGGGCATTTCAAAACTAACCACCGGATCCACCGCCGTCGCGAGCGCTTCGGTTAACCGCGCAAAGAGCAGCGCGGCGACTTCAGAGATGATTTCGTAGGGCGGGTCGATAAACACGAGTTCGGGCACCACGCCGCGCGCCAGCGGTGCGGTCGTCGCGTCGAGCGTGAACACGCTCACGTCCGCTGAGTCGCGTGCGAGGCTCTTGCAGACCGCGGTCAGATTCTGCCGCAGGCAGGCCACGGCCTTGGGATTGCGCTCGATAAACGTGCCACCCGCCGCGCCCCGACTCAGCGCTTCAAGTCCGTAAGAGCCTGTCCCGGCAAACAGATCGAGAAAGTGCACACCCTCCACGCGACCCGCCAAACTCGAGAATACCGCCTGCCGCAACGCGTCCGTCGCCGGGCGCACCAGGTCGCCTTTCGGAGCAATGAGAGGGATGCCGCGGGCATTACCGCCGGTTATACGCATCGTGTGCTGGCTGTTATGACGTCCCCTAACCAACGCGAGAGTTGGCGATTGTGCGGAACACTATCTGCTGGGACGGGTTGAAACATATAATTGCGCCACCTGCGGCGTGGATTTATCTCTCAGCAACTTTCTGGTGACCATCACCTAACTGGCCACCGGCAAATCAAAGGCAATGCCTTACCTAAGACTAAGCAAACTCGTCCGACTCCCCGTCTGGCTGCTCTTCGCAGTTGGGCTAGTGGGAACGTGCGCGCAGGCCAAGGTCGTGAATGCGTGGCCGTTTTGGGTCAAACACGTCGACGAAATCACGGGCTCCGTCACCGCCAAGCAAACCTTGGGACCCTTGTTCGAAGAGCGCCGCGCGCCCGACGGCGCCACGACGTTCGTGTGGCGGCCGATCTTGATTCATCACCAAAACGGCGAACGGGAAACGACGCACCTGCTCTACCCTTTCTTCAGTTGGCACCGCGACGGCGACCGCGCGTCCTTCTCGTTTTTCCAACTGATCAATCAACACCGCGACACCAACATCGACGGCACCCCGCGCGCGGGTTTCGATGTGTGGCCGTTTTATTTTTCGCGCGAAACCGGTGACCCCGCGACGAGTTACCGCGCGCTGTTGCCCGTGGCCGGCACGATCAAAAACCGTTTCGGCAAGGACGAGTTGAGCTGGGCCGCCTTCCCGCTCTATCTGCGCGTCGCCCAAAGCGAAAAGCGCACGCATTACACGCCCTGGCCATTCGTGCGCCGCATTTCCGGCGGCGGCCACGCCGGATTCGAACTCTGGCCCCTAGCCGGACACCGCGCGCGTGCGGGTGATTATCGCGAGCAATTTTTCCTCTGGCCGTTTGTCTACCGACAGGAGCGCAAACTGTCCGATCCCGTGCCGGAGCGTCGCGTCGGCGTGCTGCCGTTCTACACACGCGAATCGGGCCCGGGCTACGTCAGCGAGAATTTCCTCTGGCCGTTCTTCGGCTACACCGACCGCACCGCTCCGCAACGTTACCACGAGAGGCGTTACCTCTGGCCGTTCCTCGTGCAAGGCCGCGGCACCGAACGCCACGTCAACCGCTGGGCTCCGTTCTACACGCACTCGATCGTGAAAGGTTACGACAAACAGTGGGTGCTCTGGCCGTTGCTGCGCCACGCGCGCTGGCAGGACGGCACCGTCGCGCAAGAGCGCAACCAGTTGCTCATCTTCCTCTACTGGTCCAACGAGCAACGCAGCCTCACGAATCCATCTGCGGCACCGGCCTATAAAAAACATTTCTGGCCGCTCGCCAGTATCTGGGACAACGGTGCGGGCCGTCGCCAATGGCAAATGCTCAGTCCGCTGGAAGTTTTCTTCCCGCACAACGACACCGTGCGCCAAATTTACACGCCGCTCCTCGCCCTCTTCCGCTACGACCACCGCGCCGCAGACGATGTGCGCTGGTCCTTCCTCTGGAATGCCGTCAGCCGCACGCAGAGTCCGCGCGAGCGCGAATTTCACGTCGGGCCGCTCTTCAGTTCCGCCGAAAATGCCGACGGCGCACGCATCGCGCTCGGCGCCGGTCTCCTGAGTTGGCGCCGCGCCGCGGGCGAGCAACGCTGGCATTTTTCGTTATTCGATTTTCGTTCCGCCCGTGCTAAAAACTCCGCAGCGGACGTGTCTCCATGAACCACTTTAAACTCATCCTCGGCCACATTGGCGGCGTGCTCCTGCTCCTGCAGCGCACGCTGCGCTATGCGCCCACCTTGCCGCAACAGTCGCGTCGCTTCATCGAACAGTGCTACGTGATCGGCTACACCTCGCTGCCGATCGTCACGATTCTCAGCTTCTTTATCGGCAGCGTGCTCGCGTTGCAGAGTGGTTACTCCATGCAGAATTTCGGCGCCAAGCAGTTCATCGGCAGTCTCGTCGGTCTCTCGATGGCGCGTGAACTCGGACCGGTGATGGTCGCCATCCTCATCGCCGGGCGCGTCGGCTCCGCGATCACCGCGGAACTCGCCTCGATGAAGGTTTATCAGGAAATCGATGCGCTCGTGACCATGAACATCGCGCCGGAGCGCATCCTCGTGCTGCCGCGTCTCGCCGCCGTGCTCGTCATGATGCCGGTGCTCGCGCTCATCGCCAATCTTTGCGGTTGGTATGGCGGCGCACTGATTGCGGAAAACACGCACTTCATCTCCCTCGACAAAGAAGCCTACTTCGCCGCGCTCATGCGCTACATGACTTGGCGCGACATCACCGACGGCCTGCTCAAGGCCGAAGTCTTCGGTTTCGTGATTGTGCTCGTGTGCTGCTACATCGGTCTCAACACCCGCGGCGGTCCGCGCGAAATCGGCCAATCCGTCACCAAGGCGGTCGTCACGTCCCTCATCCTTATCCTGGTGCTCGATTACTTCGTCACCAAGGCCCTCATTTAACCGGACATGAGCACCTACTCAGCCTCTCCTTTCGCCGGTAAAACCTTCGGCATCACGTTCGCGAATCTCACCAAGAAATTCGGCGACACCACCGTGCTGCACGACGTCAGCCTCGAGGTAAAACCGGGCGAAATTTTCTGCCTGATGGGCCCGAGCGGTTCGGGTAAGAGCGTTCTCATCAAACACCTCGCCGGACTCGAGCTACCGACGAGCGGCACGGTGCACATCGGCGAATTCGACGCCTCCGATCCCGCCACGCGCCAGCAAGTGCAGCTCGCGCTCGTTTTCCAAGCCGGCGCGCTGTTCAACTCGCTCAGTGTCTTCGATAACCTCGCGCTCTTCCTGCGCGAACACCGCCTCGGCACGGAAAACGAAATCCGCGAGCGCGTCATGCACACGCTTTCGATTCTCTCGCTCGAAGACTCCGCCAAGAAATTCCCGGCGGAACTCTCCGGCGGCATGAAGAAGCGCGTCGCCATCGCGCGTGCGCTGGTCATGCAACCGCAGTTGCTCATCTACGACGAACCGACCTCGGAGCTCGACCCCGTGATGAGCGCGACGATCAGCGAAATCATCGCCACGTTGCGCGAACAAACCGCCGTCACCAGCCTCGTCGTCACGCACGACCGCAATCTCGCCCTCAGCATCGCCGATCGCATCGCCATCATCATGGACGGTCGCATCTGCGCCACGGGCACACCGGAGGAATTCCGCAAACCGACCGACCAGGTCATCGCCGAATTCCTCTGGCCCGTCATCGACATCAACAATCCTCGTTTTAAGAAAACCATAGGCAAATCCCATGAATAACACCCAACAGTCCATTCGCGTGGGCCTCTTCTTCCTGCTCGGCTGCGCGCTCGCCTGGATCACATTTGAATCCCTCACCGGTGGTCAGCTCTTCAAGCAAAAAGGCTACACGCTCGTCGCGCCCTTCTCGAATCTGAAGGGCCTCAAGACCGGCGACGAAGTGCTCATGGCCGGAGTCAAGATCGGCACCGTCACGCAAACCCGCCTCGGTCACCAGCGCGTCGAAGCCGTGCTCGCGATTAATCCGTCCGTCCAAATCGCCAGCGACGCCGTCGCCGCCGTCGAAACGTCCAGCTTGCTTGGCAGCCAGCATCTCGCCGTCAGCTTCGGCGAATCCTCCACCATGCTGCAACCCGGGCAGACCATTCGCACAAAGAACACGATCGATATGAACGAAGTCATCGCGCAACTCGGCTCGCTCGGCGCGAAGCTCGAAGACGTGGCCGGTAACATCGGCAAAGCCCTCGGCGGCGACGCCGGCGGCTCGCTGTTCTCGAAAGTCGATCGCCTCGTTGAGGAAAACGGCCCGAAGCTCACCGAGACCATCTCCAATTTGAAGGAGATCACCACCATGCTGCGCAGCACCGACGGCACGCTCGGCAAATTGGTCAATGATTCCAAATTGCACGACGAACTCCTCGGGGCCGTCGGTGAAATCAAAAGCGCCGCCGCCGATGCGAAACTCTTCCTCGGCGACACGCGCACCATCGTCGCCGACGTCAAAGCCGGCCAAGGCGCACTCGGCGCGTTGCTCTACGATCCCGTCACCGCCGACAATCTCAAGGTCAGCATGAACAACCTCCGCGAACTCTCCGCGAAGTTGAACAGCGGCGAAGGCACCTTCGGCAAATTGCTCGTCGACGACACGCTCTACAAGGAAGTCCAAGGCCTGATGCGCAAAGCCGACCGCGCGCTCGACGGTCTCGGCGACCAGGGCCCGATCACTGCCGTCGGAGTCGTATCCAACGCGCTGTTCTAAACGGTTCGCCGAACCAAGCCGCGCGCACGGCGCGAAATCAGCCCGGCAGTTTGAAATTCTCAAACTGCTGTTTCACTTCCTGCATGAACGCCGCGGCCCCCGCGCCGTTCACGACTTTGTGGTCGAAGGTGAGTGAGAGCGTGACGACTTCGCACGGATAGACGACGCCGTCGTCGTTGATCATGCGTTCGTGCGCCGTGCCGATGAAGAGCGTGCCCACCGCCGGCGGCACCACGATCGGCGTCGCACATTCGACGCCGAAACCACCGAGACTCGTGATGTTGAGCGGGGCTTGCACATCGATCAATTTGCCCGCGCGCGTCGCGGCCAAAGCTTGCTCGTAAGCGGCCGTAAATTCCGCCCAACCCAGTTTATTCGCACCGGCAATCGATGCCGTCGCCAAGCGATCACCTTCCAACGCCACGGCCACGCCTTGGTCGAATTCCGCCTGTTCGTAAATGTTGCCATCCTTGCCAACGATGCAGCGAAACGCCGCGTGTTTTTCCTGCGCGCGCGTGATGCACCATGCCATCATCGCCGACGGCGACGGCGCGGCCTTGCCGTGTTTTGCCTTGGCGGCTTCGCGCGCCTGACGAATCGGCTCCCAGCGCACATCCATCAACATATTGGCGGGCACGACCGCCGTGAGGCGCTTCGTGATCGCGGGCGGCAGAGCAGGCGGACGGATATTTCCTTTCATCGGACCAGCGGGGTTGGACGCCACGACGGGCGCGGAAACAGGAGGACGCGCCGCGACGGTCGCGGGCGCAGCAACGGCTTTGGCCGCCGTGGACGGCGCGGTAGAATTTTTCGGCACGGAGGCCGCGCCTTCGACGCGCAACTCGGCCACGCTCGCCGCGTCGCCGGTCACCAGCGCGATGTCCTGGCCGATGAGCACGGTGTCATCGAGCTTGATGCGCCACTCTTTGAGTTGGCCGACGAACGACGCTTCGACCGGATACACGGCCTTGTCAGTTTCGAGTTCGCACAACACATCATCGTGCGCGATCGCGTCGCCGACTTTCTTGTTAAGACTCGCCACGCGCGCAGAGCGCAATCCTTCGCCCATGATCGGCACGCGCACGATGATATCGCTCGTGCCCGCCACGACCGTGTTTTGCGGACCGTGCGCATCCGTTCCCGCTGGCGCGGGCGTCGGTGCAGATGCAGCCGGCGCGGCGGGCGTGCTCGCGGGTGCGGTTGGTAATTCGCCGCGCGCCACGTTCAGTGCCACCGTTGACCAAATCGTTTCCACGATGCGCGGCACATCTGGCAACGCGGCGTATTCGTAGATCGGGTTGTAACCGATCATGACGTGGCCCTTCGAAATCAAACGCGGCGGCGCCTTCATGCCCGCCCACAAATCCGTCTGGCCCATCACGTGGGTGATGATCATCTGCCCGACCGAACACGTCTCCGTGTCCTCTTGCACCACGATCAAGCGGCCCGTCTTGCGCACCGACGCTTCGATCGTCGCGCGGTCCCACGGCATGATCGAACGCAGATCGATCAACTCCACGCTGACTTCGCCCTGCAATTGCGCGATCGCTTCGTGCGCCTTCTCCATCGTGTTGCCCCACGCCACGAGCGTGAGGTCATCGCCGGGCGTCACCACGCGCGCCTGACCGAGCGGAATGGAAACAAGCGGCGCGGCCAACGTGTGTTCCGCCCACAACAAATGTTTCGGCACCAGAAACAGCGTGATGTCTTCGCCGTGCATCGCCGTCCACAACAAGCCCGCCGCATCTTCCGGCGTGGAAGGAATCACGACATTGATGCCCGGAAAATGCGCGTAAGCCGCCTCGTTCGCCTGCGAATGCCAGAGTCCGCCACCCGGCAAATAAGCACCGTAAGGCGCGTAAAACACCGCCGGCACTTTCCACGCGCCGTTCGAACGCCAGCGGAGATTCGCGAGGTTGGAGACGACTTGGTTGAATCCCGGAAAACTAAAATCGATGAACTGCAGCTCGAACACCGGCCGCCGGCCGTAAAGCGCAAGTCCGCCGCCGACGCCGAAGATCGTCGATTCCGCCAACGGTGAGTTGAACACCTGCTCCGGAAAATCCGTGGAAAGTTTCTGCGTGAGCCGGAACACACCGCCCTTCGGATCCTCAATGTCCTCGCCGAAAAGAATCCGTCCCGGATCGAGATCGAGTCCGGCGCGCAACGTCAGATTCAGCACGTCGCCCATGCGGTATTTACCCGCGGGAAAAATCTCTTCGTTGAGCTCAGGCGAATCGCCTGTAACTTCCAAAAATAATTCGTCGGCCCGCGGGTCCTCCGCCTTTTCCGCCGCGCTGTATTCGGCGCGCACCCGTTCCTTGATCTCCGCTTCCAGCTTCGTGAACGCCGCCTCGGTGAGCTCGCCCGCGCCGATCATCCGATCCTTCAAAATGCGAATCGGGTCGGACTTCTCCATCGCCGCGATGTCTTCCTTCGAACGGTAAAGCGTGTGGTCGTCCGAACTCGTGTGACTCGACAACCGCTCCATGCGGCACCAGAGCAGCACCGGACCTTCGCCCTTGCGCAACTGCGCGAGCGCGGCCTGCGCCTCGGCGTAAATCAATTCGGGATCGCAGCCATCAATCGTGCGCCACGGCGTGCGATTGAGCACCTCGATTGCCAACGGATTGATGTCACGCGTCGGCGTCGAAATCCCGTAAGCGTTGTCTTCGACGATGAACATCACCGGCAGCTTCTTCTCCAACGCAAAGCTGACCGCCTCGTAGAAATCACCCTGTCGCGTCGCGGCATCGCCGATCGTCGTGATGACCACGCTCTCCTTGCCATCGAGCTTCATGCCCCACGCCACGCCGCACGCGGGCAACAATTGCGCGCCGAGCGGCGTCGGCACACTGACGATATTCAATTCCCGACAGGAAAAATGCGACGGCATCATCCGTCCGCGCGAAGCCGATTCGCGTTTCGCAAAATATTCCAACGCCAGATGCCGCGTCGTCAGCCCGTGGCCCATGCATAGTCCGCGGTCGCGATAGTAAGGCAAAACGAAGTCGTCCTTGCCCAGCAGCGTCCCCAACGCGCTCAACGCCTCGTGGCCGCGACCCGACACATGGAAATGCCCCTTGCCCTGTCGATTCAGACTCTCCTCGCGCAAATCGCCCAAACGGCTCTCCAGCATCGTGCGAAGCAGATGCTGGCGCTGTTCCTTGTTCAATTTGCTGGAATCACTCTTGGCCATGACGGTCGTGGGAGCCTGCAGGATTTCCAAATTGTCATAACGGGCAACGGCTTTTTAGCCAAAGCAGGAGAAACTCCGGCGAATTTTCGCTGCGCCCTCCGCGAACAGCGAAATAAATCCATCTCGGGCGCGATTCAATCGCACTCCGATTGGTGTTCATTCGTGCCTATTCGTGGTTTCCCAAACCAACGCCGACTTTTACACCAGCCCCGCACTCTTCGCGTAACGCATCAGGCCGCCGCGAAACGCCGGAAAGCCGGTGCCCATCAACAGCGCGAAGTCCGCGTCGTCCGCACTCTTCAACACGCCTTCGTCGAGCACGCGCTTGGTCTCCGCAATCATCACGCCGTTGAGCCGTTGCTGGATCGCCGTCGCATCGAGCGTCGTCGCCGACGCGGGCGCGAGCGCACGCATCGCCGGATTCAACGCCTCCTTGCCTCCTTCGTAAGTGTAGAAGCCCGTCGAAGCGCCGTTCTTGCGGCCCTTCAATCCGGCTTCGAGCATCCGATGGCAAATCGTCGCGTTCCCGAAACGCTCGGGGAAGTAGTGCCGCATTTCGCCGTAGATAAAATCCGTCACATCCACGCCGACTTCGTCGATCAACCGCATCGGCCCCATCGGCCAGCCCCAGTCGCGCATCGCCCGGTCGATCACATCGCTCGGCACGCCCTGCTCCCAGAGCAGACACGCTTCGTTGAGGTAGAAAAACAACACGCGCGTCACGAGGAAGCCCGGCGACGAACGGCAGATCACCGGCGTCTTGCCGAGGTGTTTCGCAAATGCGAGCACGCGCTCCGCGGTGACGCGCGTCGTGTGCGGACTGAGCACAAGCTCCATCAACGGCATGCGGCTCACCGGATTGAAAAAATGAATGCCAATCGTCCGCTCGGGATGCGTGGCCGTCGCGGCCAATTCCTCAATCGGCAACGCCGACGTATTCGACGCGAGCACGCAGTCCGGGCGCACCACCGCCGCGAGCGTCGCAAATAGTTTTTGCTTTGCTTCGACGTTCTCGACGATCGCCTCGACCACGAGATCGCAGTCGGCGAAGTCGGCGTAATTGGTCGTGCCCTTGACACGCGCGACTCCTTGCGCCGCCGCGTCCGCACTGAGTTTGCCGCGCTTGGTCGCGTCGTCAAATATGCCTCGAATCACCCCGAGACCACGGTCAACAAACTCCGACTTCACGTCGCCCATCACGACTTCGTAGCCGCGCGCCGCGCACCATTGCGCAATGCCCGAACCCATCACGCCCGCCCCGACCACGCCGATGCGCTTGAACGGCTCCACCGTTACCGGCGTCGCGGGTTTTTCGAACCACGCGTCGACCGTCAGCTTCTTCACCGCGTCCTTCAGGAAGAAGACGTGAATCAAATTCTTCGCGACGTCGCTCGCGGCGATTTCACCGAAACCCGCTGCTTCAATCGCGAGCGCGTGCGCGAGCGACTTGTCCACACTGGCGGCAATCACATCGAGCACCGCAATCGGCGCGGTCTGCCCGCGCATGCGTGTCGCGGCAAATTTTCGTTGCTCGGACAACAGCGCGTCATCCGCCGGAGTCACCGTCGCGCGAGTCGGCTTGCCTTCACTCGCCAATTTCAGCGCCGCTGCCCGTGCGCGTTCGCGCAACTCCGCCGCGGGCACGAGTTCGTCAACGAGTCCCGCGCGATGAGCCTCCGCCGCGGGCAACAACTGCGCCTTGAGAATGTGTTCCACCGCTCCGCGTCCGCCGATCAGACGCGGCAAGCGCGCGCAACCGCCCCAACCCGGGATCAGACCGATGCCGACTTCCGGCAAACCGATCACCGTCTCGCGCGCATTGCTCGCGATGCGCCAATGACACGCCATCGCCAACTCGTAGCCGCCGCCCGCACACGCACCGTGAATCGCGCACACCACCGGCACTTTGAAATCCGCGAGCAAGCCGAACAACGCCTGTCCTTCCCGCGACGCCGCCGCTGCGTCACGCGCATTGTCGATGCGCCCGAGCCATTTCAAATCCGCCCCAGCGATAAAGATTTTCTCCTTCGCACTGAGCACGACCACCGCTTTGACCGGTTCCGCTGCCAGCGCCGTGATCGCGGCGCGCAACGCCGACTGCGTCGGCGGATTGAAGACATTCGCGCGGCTCGACGGATCATCAAACGTGATCCAACCAATTCCGTCGGCATCGATTGAGTGAGTGACAGTAGGGGTGTTGCTCATGGGGAAATTGTCCGACTAAGCAACCGCGCTCGCGCCGTTGTCGCAACGCCAAGGCTGCATACAGCGCCAACTATTAGCGCGCGTATGACACGTGGAAAGCGACGCGCCCCCTCACCCCGCGCCAGGCACTACGGCGTGTGCCGCTTCGTGCCGGGCGAAAACTTGCGCAGATACTTCAGCGCGACTTCGAGATCCTTCGGCAACGGCGCGGTGAGCGTCGTGCGTTCGCGCGTGAGCGGATGATTGAAGGTCAGTGCCGTGGCGTGCAACGCGAGTCGGTCGATCAAGGGCCGTTCCTCATCGCGGCCTTTGTAGCCGCGCTTCAAACCCGACAGCAGCAGCGGCGTGCCATTGCCGTAGAGTGGGTCGTTGAGCAACGGTGTGCCGGTCGCAGCCAGGTGCACGCGGATCTGGTGGGTGCGACCGGTGCGAGGCTGCACATCAACCAACGTGAATGCACCGAAGCGCTCCAGCACCTGCACGTCGGTCACAGCGGCTTGGCCGTGTTTCTTCACCACACACATCTTGCCCGGCGCACCCTCGTCTTCCTTCAGCACGAGTTCGATCGTCGTGATCTCCAACTCCGGCGCGCCAACCACAAGTGCGTGGTAATGTTTCTCCACCGTCTTGGATTGAAACTGTCCGCTGAGAAAATCGAGCGCGACTTTCGATTTCGCGAACAACACCAATCCGCTCGCCTCGGTGTCGAGTCGGTGCACGTTGGCCACGCCCGCGCCGAACTTCGCACGCACGGCCGCGAGCAGGTTCTCCTTGCTCGGCGCGCGACGCTCCGCCGCGACGGGCAGGTCGCTCGGCTTGTCGAACGCGAGCAGCGCGTCGTCCTCGAAAATGATCGGCGGCAGATGCGGCATGGACGGCGGCGCCGAAATTACACGCTACTCAAGACTCGTGCGAGGAATCGTCGTCGGCACCGCTGTCCGCGTCGCTTTCGGTTTTGTCGCTGGACTTGCCGCGGCTGCGCGAACGCTTGGCCTTCGAATCCTTGGCGTTGAGCCAGAGTTCGCCCTTGGCGTTGCGGTTGAGCCAGAAAATTTCGCCGTCGTGCTCACCGAAGGCAGGCTTCGCCTTCGAATCGTCCGGCACGTTGAGACCGGATTCGACCAGGGCGCTGAGCAACGCGTCTTCGGTGCGTTCAAGTTTCTCCGCGAGTTCAGTAATGCGCAGGGCGAAACCGTCACCGCGTTTCTTCGGCTCCAAGAGGAGTCGGACCGCCGCCAGCGTCTTCGCTGGAATCCGCGTGGGCAACGGCGTGAGCGAAGGCGCTTCGCCGTCCGTCACCGAGGCGGGCGCCTTGGATTCGTCGTTGGCCGATTGCGACTCGTTAGTGCCGTCATCGTCAGCGCCTTCATCGGAGCCATCGTCGGGACGTTGGCCGTGGCTTTTGCGGGCATTGATCCAAATTTCGCCGCGCGCATTTACATCCATCCAGTAGAGAAATTCGCCTTCTTCAAAGAAGAACGGTTTTTCTTCGCTCTCGGTTTTCAGGCGCAGGCCTTGCTCCTCGATTTGCGCGAGCAACGTCGCGTCATCGAGGCGGAGCGCCTTGGTGAGGAACGCGAAACTGCCCGACCAACCGTGGCCGCGACGATTGCGGCGCATGAGCCCGCGAATTTTATCGAGGAAAGTCTTCGACGCATTGCCTCCCCCACCGGAGTTTTGCGCAGGTTTGTCGTTGGCGGAAGCTTGCGCTTGGGGGGCGGGGCGCGCGGGTTCAGGACGGCGTTCTTCGCGGCGATCATCACGACGCTCCTCGCGGCGTTCTTCGCGTTTTTCTTCCTGGCGTGGCGCGGGTGCGGCGTCGACCGGAGCTTCTTCGTCACTCAGGCGTTTGCCTGGCACGATCCGGAAGACCGGTTCGGGTTTCTCGCGGGTGTTGATCCAGATTTCGCCGCGGCGATTGATGTTTACCCAGAAAAGATCGCCTTCGAACTCCACATAAACGGGCTTGGCGTTTTCGTCAGCCGGAATCGACATGCCGCACTCCACGAGCGCGCCTTTGATGTCGGATTCCTCGAGCTTCCATTTCTTGGCCAAGTAATCGACGCCGACGCTCGCGCCGGGGCCGCGGTGATTCTTGCGCAGGTGCGGACGCAGGGCTTCGAAGAAGGTCGGCAACTCGTCCTCTTCGGCGAGTTTGTCCCACTCGTCTTGCTCGTCTTCTTCGTCCGGCGCATCGGGATCCTGATCGCGCGACGTGTCCACCGGACGGCGGAAACTGTCCTTGGTGCCGGGCAATTCGTCAGCGAGAAACGTCTCGCCGGCTTCTTCGCTCGCGGCGGCCGGTGAGTTGGCGGATTTGAATTTCGCTTCGAACTCAGCGCGAAGTTTGTCGGCCTCGACGCGCGCGGCCGCCGCGGAGGCGTCTTCGAGCGTCCAATCGCGCTGCGTCGAACGCCGGGCCAGTCCGGTGAAGGCGAGCGCATTATCCGGCGGCGAGTAGAAGTGGATGATATCCCACTCTTCTTGGCCCAGATCATTCAAAAATTTTGCCAGGAGCGCCGGTGTCGCAAAGCCACCCTTGCCGCTCGTGATTACTTTGTATTCCCAGTTGGACATTCGAGGGCGCAATCCATCCCGCATCGCCCTTCCCGACGCCAGCCTAAACTCGACCCCGCCCCGCTCAGCGTGTTACCCGCCGCAGGAATGTCGCGATGGCGTAGTCCGCCAGTTGCCCGCCCGGTCCGTCGCGATTGAAATCGAAACCATGCGTCGCCCACGGCAACGCGAGGTAGTGGTGCGGCACACCGACTTCGCGCAGGTGCGCCACCATCCGTTCGCTGTGCCGATACCAGACCAATGTGTCCGGCGTGCCGTGCAACAGCAGTGTCGGCGGCGAAGTTGGCGTCGCCAACCGCTGCGCGCTCGCGGAGTGATACACCGCGCGGCGCTCCTCCGTGTCCGGCGGCCCACCGAGGTATTGCCGCATCAAGTTGATCGAATTCAACGTGTCGTCCTCGCGCGAGACCGACCACGCAAATTCCATGTCCTGCGGCGCGTAAAGCGAAACGACGCCACGGATCGCCGGATCGTTCGCTCCGTAGGCCACCGCCGTCGCAATCTGTCCGCCCGCCGAACGACCGACCAACACCAACCGCGTCGCGTCGATCCCGAGGCGCACCGCATTTGCCTTCAACCACCCAATCGCCGCCATCCCATCTTCGTGCGGCGCGGGCCATTGATGCACCGGTGCCAACCGATAGGAAATCGCCGCGACCGCATAACCGCGCGCCGCCCACTGGTGATTCCACTCCGCCAACTGCGTGCGATCGCCACCATCCCAACCGCCGCCATGCACGACGACAAGACACGGCCGCGCTGCGCCATCCGCCGACACGCCGCTCGCCCGATAGAAATCCAAACGCAGTTCCTCTCCGCCCACCGCCCGCAAAACTTCCGTTGTCACTACCGCGCGACGAAGCGGTGGCGGAAAATACGCCCGCCGCCACGACCACGCGGCTTCATCCGCCGCAACCTCGCCACCAAACGCCGCCGACAGTTCGCGCGGCAAACGTTGCGCGATCCGCGCGGCCGAAATCGCCGGACGCAACAGCGCAGCCGCCGCGACCGCCGCCAACACGAGTGTCGCCGCACACATCCAGCCCGTGAGCAACGTCCACGCCAACACCGCCAGCGTCACCGGCAGCAGCACGAGCCAATGCCCAAACTCCCCCATCGCGATTGCGAGTTTCCACACGCCCGCCCAATGCGGCGCGGGCCGCCACGTCAGCGACGCCGCGAGCGCGACGAGCAACGTGAACGAGGGAAGCAATGCGGACGCCATGTCTCCTCTTGCGCAAAAGTCGCCCGACGGACGACCAAATTCTCGCCCGCGCCCACCGACCGCGCTGGAGAAACTGCTCGACGGCGCGCGCATTTCTCCGGTCACTTGCGGCATGTTGCGTCGCCTCGACCAATGGCTCTCCAATCTCGGCTACTGTTCCCGCCGGGAGGCGCGCGGCTGGATGGACGACGAGCGCATCACGATCAACGGCCAACTCGCCGACGATCCGGGTGAACGTTGCGCGAGCACGGCGTTGCGCGTGGACGACGAACCGCTCGACCACCCCGACGGTCTGTTGCTCTTAATGAACAAACCGCTGGGCCGCGTCTGCTCGCACGAAGCCCGCGAAGGTCCGAACGTTTACGATTTATTGCCCGACCGTTGGCGGCGCCGCAACCCGCAGGTCACCACCATCGGTCGCCTCGACAAGGACACGAGCGGACTCTTGCTCCTCACCGACCAAAGCGCGCTCGTGCACCGGCTCACTTCGCCGAAACACAAGGTCGCGAAAATCTACCGCGCGACGCTCAACCGCGATTTGCCCTCCGGCCTCGGCGAACTTTTCGCGAGCGGCACGCTCCTGCTCGAAGATGAATCCACGCCGTGCGCTCCGGCGGAGTTGCGGGTGCTCGGTCCGCGCGAAGCGGAACTCACGCTCACCGAAGGACGCTTCCATCAAGTCCGCCGCATGTTCGCCAGCCAAGGTTGCGAGGTTGTCACGCTCGACCGCGTGCGCTTTGGTCACCTCGAACTCGGCGACCTTGCGCTCGGCACGTGGCGCGAACTGCCCCTCGACACTTTTTCCACATGAATCCTCTTCCTCTCCTCACCGGCGCGCAGCGCACCAAACTCCGCGGCCTCGGCCAAGTGCAACCCGATCACGTGTGGATGGGCCGCGATGGCGTCACGCCGACGTTCACCATCGAATTCAACCGGCAAATGGATGCGCGCGAGTTGGTGAAACTGCGTTTTACTGGCGGACAGGATCGCAAAGTGCGCGCCGCGCTCACGACGGAAGTTGAAATGGCGAGCACGTGTTTGTGCGTGGGTGCCGTGGGACACACGGCGTTGTTTTGGCGTCCGGGTCCCGACGGCGCGAAGTTGCTCTGAGCGATACGAACGCGGCGACGCGGTGTTGTTCGTCACCAAACAAAAACGCCGGCTCGCGAAGAGTCGGCGCATTGGCCGTGTTACCGGTGCTTGGTATTAACTGACGCGCGGGAGCGGGCGGCACCACCACCGTCGCGAAAAAATCACTTCACCTTCTTGCCGGCCTTCGCGCCTTGCGTGCGGTAGGCTTGCTGAATCGACGACTCGTAACTGTTTTCCAGTTCCGGATAAATCGCCATCGCGGCCGCGAGCGATTGTTGGAAACCGGCTTCCTTCGAGTGGTTGACGTGCAAATAAAGCGCGTAGTCGGACAGACTGTTGAACGAAAGTTCGGAGGTTTGCTTGATGTATTCGGGGCCGCCGAGCAGCGCGAGCGCGGTGACTTCCTTGGTTTTCTTCTTCACCAATCCGCTCGCAAATCCGCCGAAAGGAATTTTCGACGCGACCGCATTCGCGGCGGCATCGCCCGCTTTCTCGCCGACGATCTTGCTCGCCGCGACGTTGAAGACCTTGTTCGCCCACTCGGTCGATTCGCCGTTGGCTTTGTAAGGCAGCAGATATTTTCCGGTCGAGGCGGCGATCGGTTGCGGCGCTTCGAGCACGATCGTGTATTGTTGGTATTGCTCGACGAGCTTCATGACTTTGCCGATCAGCACTTGGGCTTTTACGACGTCGCCCATCGAATTCGACGAGAGAGCAATCACGGGTAGGGACAGGGCCGCGAACAACGCGGAGAGAGTAACAATTTTCCAGAATGATTTCATGGTTGGGCGGGGTTGACGGTGACCGGACGGCGCGACGCGGAGGAAACGCGACGCGCGGGTGCAATGCAGATACTAACAAGCTCCGACTCGTCCGCCCATACGCAGTCCTGCGTAGCCGGTCTCACCTTGCGCAGCGATCAATCGGAGTCTTGCAGGGTGAATGAAATCGGCACGCGCACGCGGGTGTTGACCTTGCGGCCGGTTTTCACCCCGGGCCGGAACTTCCACTTGCTCACGCCAATGAGGGCCGCCTCTTCAAATCCGCGGTGCGTCGAACTCACCACCATCGGGGCCACGACGTCGCCATTGGAATCGACGATGAATTCCACCACGACTTCCGCCCGCTCGACTTCGTTGCGCAGCGCATACGGATAGATCGGCGCGGGCTGCAGCAACGGCACAGGCTGACGGTCGAGCTGCGCAATCTCGAAGATCTTGCCCATCTTCGTGAGATCGCGGGTGCGGCCGATGTTGACGGGAATCGTCGTCACTTTTGCCGCGCTGAGATTCGCCGCCACCTCGGGCACGTATTGCAGCGGTTGCACGAAGGCGTTCACCGTCACCGCCGAGGGCAAGTCGGCGAGTTGCGGCACGCTCACTGCCGGCGGCGCGTCGTCGGTATCGGCGAGGTCCGTCACCAGATCGGACGGCTCTTCCTCGATCTTCGGCATGGTCAGCCGGATCACTTCCACCTGCTGCACCACTGCCGCGCGCACCACCGCGGGTTTGTGTTCAAACCCGAAGAGCAACAACGCGTGCAGGCCCGTTGAAACCAGCACCGCGAGGACGAGCTGTGCGCGTTGACCTCCGCCGCCTTCGTAGCGCGCCAGACCCACGGGAAACTGCGATGACGCGCGCCCCTCTGGTGCTGAGGGCGCACTGCGTCCGAGCTCAACCCGCGAGGCCGGATCGCCGCGCTGTCCCAACCCGATCATGATGCCTAAAATACTCCTGTCTTCCCTTTCCCCCCCTGCATCGGTTGCTCAAGGGCGCGCATCGCTTGCCCCGCCCGAAAGTGCGCCATTGCACCGGCGGCCTCCCGCCTGCCAACCTCCGCCCATGACCCTTGCCGACCTCGGCTGGAACGACGCCCTCGCCACCGCCTTCGCGCCCTACGCGGCCGACGGGCTGCTGCCTGCGCGCGTCACGCTCCAGCTCAAGGGATTCTGGGAGGTCACGCAGCCCGACGAGGCGCGTCTCGCTGATTGCACCGGCAATTTTCTCAACGAAACCAGCGCCATCTCCGACATGCCCGCCGTCGGCGATTGGGTGGCGATTTTGCCGCTCCCCGGTGACCCGACCCGCGCGCAAATCCACGCCGTGCTCCCGCGCCGCACCAAATTTTCCCGCAAGGCCGCCGGCGTGCAGGACATCGAACAGATCGTCGCCGCCAACATCGACACGGTGTTCCTCGTCAGTTCGCTCGACGGCAATTTCAACCTGCGCCGCATCGAACGCTACCTCTCCGCCGCGCGTGCCAGCGGTGCGCAACCCGTCGTCGTGCTCAACAAATCCGACCTCACGCCCGCCGAAGTCGCCGACCGCCGCGCCGAGGTCGAAGTGATCGCGCGCGGCATTCCCGTCGTCGTCACCAGCGCCGTGAAACGCGGCGGCCTCAAGCCGCTGCAACCATGGCTCGTGCCGCACACGACCGTGGCGTTTCTCGGTTCCTCCGGCGTCGGCAAATCGACGTTGATCAACGAAATCGTCGGCGACGACGTGCTCTTTACGCAGGAAGTGCGCAACATCGACGGCAAGGGCCGCCACACCACGACGCGACGCGAACTCATTTTGTCACCCGACGGCGTGCTCATCATCGACACGCCCGGCATGCGCGAACTGCAACCGTGGCAGGCCGACGAGTCGGTCGAGGACATCTTCGCCGACCTCAAGCAACTGACGCTCCGCTGCAAATTCACCAACTGTTCGCACACGACGGAACCCGGCTGCGTGATCGTGCCCGCGCTCGCCGACGGCACACTCGAACGCGCCCGCTGGAACAGTTACCAGCGCCTGCTCCGCGAGATGGCCTTCGAAGTCCGCCGCACCGACCGCCGCGCCTCGCAAAAGGGAAAATCGGAGTGGAAGAAGCAGACGAAACTCATGCGCCAACGCGTCGAAGAAAAACGCGGCGAAGACTGAACGGGGCCGAGTTGCGCGAAGCCGCGGAGCCATACCGGTTGCCCACGAAACACACGAAAAAGCACGAAAGGGGAATGAGGGCGGACGAATGTCGAATGACGAACAGGGCGGCGCGGGTGAGCTGTGGCTGGATTTGCGACGCGGCTTAGCTCGTCACTCATCACTCTCCTCTCGTCCCTGCCTTTTTCGATTTGGTGTCCATTGGTGTCCATTCGTGGTTTCTCATTTCTTGATTCGGAAAACATGCCGATCCGAAATCAGAGTTTGAACCACCGCCGCAACTCCGCCTTTCTCGCACCAGCGGGCCAAGCCAGCCGTAGGCATAATACGGAATCCTAGGTATACTGAAGCAATCTGAACAATTATGTATCGACTAGCCGCAGTCTCTATCTTTCTGCTCGCGCTACTATCTGGGTGCGTCGCTCCACCGGCAGGGCCACGCATCGACAATATCCCAATGTATGGCCAGCCGAGCATCACTCGGCCTGATTTTTTGCAAAAGGCCGATGCCGATTTCATTCTAAATGCATCGTCTGCTTTCGGCGGAGACCGGCAAGCTGCTAGCCGCGAATGGGCGGGGCAGGCATCTCGGTTTCTTGCGCAGGGCAATCTAGACTTTGCCATGCGTCGCTACAATCAGGCTTGGTTGCTTGATGACACCAATTACGAAGTTTATTGGGGATTCGCGCGCGTAGGAGTGGAGTCGGACAATTTCGAAACTGGCGTAAAATTCATGAAGCAAGCGGTCGAGTTGTGCCGCGACGATTTCCAGTTACCAGCCGTTTACTCCGATCTCGGCGTCGCTTTTTCGTTTTTAGCCAACTCCGTTCCACACGAACGCGCTTCGGAAAGATCCGCCGCTTTTGCTTCGGCCAATGACGCCTTCGCCAAGAGCATCGCGCTATCCCCGAAATACGCTAACGCTTGGCGGCGATGGAGCATATCTCTCGCCATGGAGCGAAAGTATTCCGAGGCCGCAGTAAAGGCGCAGCGCGCAAAAGAGATGGGGGCGCCGCCACTCCCGCCAAAACTGGCAAAGGAAATTGAAGATGCGGTCGCGCTCACAAATGGCGCGCAAAAGTAGCACAAACATCCCTAAGGACTATACGGTTTGATGTTCTGCGTCTTCGCTAAGTTCATTCGATTATCCGCATAATGGCTCCGACACTTTCGGCATCGCGCAAGAAGGTGCTGTTCGTTTGCGCACAGAACAAAATCCGCAGCTACACCGCCGAGAAAATGTTAGCGGGTTCGCCGCTCTACGACGTGCGGTCACGCGGAGTCTCGAACGTCGCGCGCATCAAACTCACCGTCGGTGATCTCGGTTGGGCCGACTTGATTTTTGTGATGGAGAAAAACCACAAGGAACGCCTCGTCCGGAAATTTCCCGACGCCATCACCGGCAAGCGCATTGTGTGCCTCTTCATCGAAGACATCTACCAGCCGATGGAAGCATCCCTGCTCGCCGAACTCCGCCGCAAACTCGCCCCGCACCTCGACCTCCCCAAAATTGCCGAACCAGTTCCAAACCGGTTGCCCACGAAAGTTGCGAATGACGGCGGGCTAATTCCGAATGACGAATGACGGATGACGAACAGGGCGGCGCGGGCGAGCTGTGGCTGAATTTGCGACGCGGCTTAGCTCGTCACTCCCCACACGCCACTTGTCACTTTTCTAACGTCGTTCGGGTCCATTCGTGGTTCCTCGTTGAACTCCTCCGCGCATTCGCCAATTGCCCGCTAGCGCAATGCCTGCATGCTTTTAGCAAGTCATGCATGTCCCAAACAGCATGTTCGTTGGGGCGAAATCCATTCTTGATGTCGGTGGTTGGTTCAAGCCGGAGCCCCGGGCCACCCATGTCCTGGACTTAATGCCGTGGGAAACACGGGGGGCGAAGCTATCACTTTCGCCACTGCCCGGGGAACAATTTAGTAAAGCAACGTGGGCCCAAGCTGATTTTCTCAAACCGGATTTTCGAATTCCATTTCCCGACAAGAGTTTCGACTTGGTCATTTGTGGTCACACCATCGAAGACCTCACCAATCCCGAACCCTTGCTTCGCGAAATGGAGCGAGTCGGAAAACGCGGCATCATCGAATGCCCCTCCCGCTGGTCCGAACAAACGAGGGGGATTCGTGATCGCGCAACCAACCTGCCGGGACATCCCCATCACCACTGGATCGTCGAATCCGTGGATGACTGTCTGCATCTCTACTCCAAGCAAGCCAGTCGATTGGACGGCAAAGCCAGACTGTTGCCGCTTTGCTTTACCGAGCAGCAGTTCGAAAAAAACCGTGACACTATTTTCGCCATCCATGCTTGGACGAACGCGCTTTCCTTTCGGGTTTTCGATGGTGCGGAATGCCAAGCGGCGGCGGAAAAGTTTGTCGCTTTGCAGAATGTGCCGCCGGCGGACCGACTGCGGGATTTCGCGCTGCGTTTCGCCCGCCGCCTGAGAAACAAGCTGCGAGGCAACTCTGCCGAAGATTTTTCCTGGTGGCCCAAGATCGTCGCCGAGTCGCAACCGTTCAGCAGCATCGAACTGCAATATATCCGTCCCGGACGAAAGGTGGAACCGAACGAGTTGCCCCCAAAAAACACCGAAGGCTGATGGCGGATGACGAACAGGGTGGCGCGGGCGAGCTGTGGCAGAATTGGCCGCACCGCTTAGCTCGTCACTCATCACGCGTCTCGTGTCACTTTTCCCGCCGCCCTCGCTGCATATCATCCGTCATTTCAAATTCGTCATCCGTCATCAGCCCTCCGTCATTTCTCAATCGTAGCTTTCAGATCGCCAATTCGCAGCAAACTCCGGCTTGAAGCACGGGTGCAGTTCGGACTAATTGGCCCGCAGTTCCCCGCCCCCACGTCTTTGTCGATCGCCTCTATGCTCCACGCATCGCTTCGCGGCTTGGCCCGCGCCTTCGTCACGTTCGTCGCCGTCGCCCTTGGCTGGGCCGCTCCATTCGCGCAGGCGGCTCCGCCGCTGCAATACTACGCGACGGACATCGCCGCCTCGCCGCTCCGCGCGCCGGTCGAACCCGCCTTCGACCTGACGAGCGCGTTCACTCTCGAAGCGTGGATTTATCTCACGGGCAACCAGCCGCGTAGTTGGATCATGGGCAAGGCCACTCCGATCAACGGTGGCGCCGGCGGCCAGATGTTGAACTTCGGTCTGCAACTCGATGACGCGGGCACAAACCTGCGCTTCGTTTCGGCGGCGGTGTTTCTGAGCGCGCCAAATCCTCTGCCCATGCGCACGTGGACCCACGTCGCTGTGACGGTTGACGGCAGCATCACGCGCTTGCTCATCAACGGCGCGGTCGTGGCGACCCGCGAAAACTCGCCCGCCATCGCTCCGGCAGCGGCGACTCCCTTCGGCGTCGGGTCCACTTTTGATGCCAATGGACAAGGGGCGCCGGGCGAAGCCGACATACTCATGGCGCGGCAACTGCGCGTGTGGTCAGTCGCAAGGACTGCCGCGCAGATCGCCGCCGCGATGTCGGAAACCCTGCCGGGCACACCAGTCGGCTTGGTCGCCTTGTGGTCGCTCGACGAAAGCGGAGGCCTCACCGCGCGCGACATTTCCGGCGCGGGCCGTCACCTCACCAAGAACGTCGCCATCGGCACGCGGCGGCTGAGCGTGTTGGAGGCTGGACCGTTTTTCGCGCCGACGTCGCTGACCGTGGGCACGACTTTGTTGCCCGATCCCAGCGCGATCGAGCTGATCGACTTCGATAACGACGGTGATCTCGACCTCATCGTCATGCAGGTCGCACAGCCCCCGACTTTTCCGGCGACCGGGCGCCGATTGCTCGCCTTCCGCAATAACAACGGAAACTTCGTCGAAGCGACTGACGCCGTGCTGGGGACGATCATGCTGGTCGGGCCACGGGCGTCGTGGGCAGCGGATTTCAACGGCGATGGGCGGAGCGACCTCTTCATTGCCGAGACTGGCACCGACACTTTTCCCTATCCCGGCGATCAGTCCCGCCTCTTCATCCAGTCGGCCGATGGCCGGCTCATCGATGAGACGGCCACCCGCTTGCCCGCCCGAATCAGTTACACGCACGACATGGCGGCGGCCGACGTCGATGGCGACGGCGACCTCGATATTGTCATGGGCAACTACATCAAGGACTCGCCCCGTATCTATCTCAACAACGGCTCGGGGATTTTCAGCGATCCGGGTGACCGGATGCCAGCCGACGTCGCCAGTGGCTGGACCGAGAATCCCTCGGCGGGCTTCATCGATGTGAATCGCGACGGGCGACCCGATTTGGTCCTCGGCGGCAATTACTACGCGCTCAACGGCCCCAACTCCACCCGGCCCAATCTTCTCCTCATGAACGATGGCACGGGCCGCTTCGTGCGCGATCCCGCGTTCACCATCCCGCCCAAGCTCCACGGGATCGAAGGCGTCACCGTCAAAATCGTCAGCGCCGACCTCAACGGCGACGGCGCACCCGACCTGTTGCTCTCCACCGATAGCGGCGCGATCGTGCCCGGCCTGCAATTGCTGCTCCACGACGGCAACGGCGGACTCCGCGACGCCACCGCCCAACTCAACTTCAACTACTCCAGTCAGGACCAATGGATCGTTGATCTGAAAGTGCTGGACCTCAACGGCGACGGCTTGCCCGACATCGTCGTGCGCACGAACTCCAGCAACTACAGTCCGCTCAACTACAACCGCTCCATTCTCCTCAATCGCGGCAACGCCACCTTCGTCGACGCCTCCGAAGCCTTCATCGCCAGCACTCACGGCGGCATGCGCGTCGGCGACTTTGATCGCGACGGACGGCCCGACGTGGTGACGCTCTACCACGATCGCCTCATCACCCATCGCTCCACCCAATCACTCCCGGTCGCGCTCTTCAATCCGGTCGCGCCCGTCTTCACCATTCAACCCGCAAGCCAAACCGCGACGGCGGGCAACATGGTCCAACTGATCGCCACTGCCACCGGCGCGCCGACGCCGACCCTCCAATGGCAACGCAACGGCGTGCCCATCCCTGACGCCGTTAATCCGATCCTCACGCTCCCGCAAACCACGTGGAGCCAGGGCGGAGTTTATACCGCCGTCGCGACCAGCGCGGCCGGCACCACTCCCAGCACCGCCGCCACCCTGACCGTGAACGCGCCGCCCGCGATCCTCACGCCACCCGTCAGCCAAACCGTGACCGCGGGCGACTCGGTGTCGTTCACCGTCGTCGCCACCGACACGCCCGCACCCACCTACCAATGGCGGCGCAACGGCGACCCGCTCCCCAACGCCACCGCCGCCACGCTGACGCTCACCAACGTCCAAGCGGCCAACGCCGGCGACTACGATGTCGTCGTCACCAACTCGCTCGGCCTCGTCACCTCCACTGTTGCGCAACTCACCGTCACTCCCCTGCCCGCTTTTACCGCGTGGCTCTCCGCGCGCTTCTCCGTTTCCGAGCGCAACGATCCGCAACGCGGCACGCCCGCCGCCGATCCCGACCGCGACGGTTTGAGCAACTTGCTCGAATACGCGCTCGGACGCGAACCGCTCGCCGCCGACAACACCAGCCCGCTGGTGGTCGTCGCCACCGCCAACGACTGGACTTGCACCTTCACCCGCCCGGCTGATCGCGCCGACCTCGTTTACACCGTGGAATTTTCCACCAATCTCACCACCTGGACGACCACGGGTGTGGTTCTGGAGAAAATCACCTCTGGTCCGACGGAAACATGGCGCGCCAACTACCCGCGCGACACCGCGCCTACCGCCTTCTTCCGCCTCCGCGCCGCCCTGCCCTGACCGCCGCGCGTCGGGCGCGACTGCTACTGATTCTAGCCAGCCACGAGTGCACTCAAAAGTCGGCGTGACCTGAGTTCGAATTCGAAAGCCGTCCCAGCGTTGACGCCTTGCGTTGAACTTCTAGGGTGCGGGTATGTTCACGATTATCGGAGCTGATGGGAAGGAATACGGGCCGGTTTCGACCGACCAATTGCGAGAGTGGATCGCGAGCGGGCGGGCCAACGCCCAAACGCAATGCCGTCGCGACGGCGAATCCGCCTGGAGCACCTTGGGCTCACTGCCCGAATTCGCGGCCTCCTTCGCCTCGCCGCCGCCGCGCGCGGAATCCACTTCGTCCACCTCGGCCAGCGGCAAGACTGTCGATCCCGAGGCCTACGCCGCGCGCTTGATGGCGCGCAACGCGACCTTCGACTTCGGCGCGACGCTGAGTCGTTCGTGGGAATTGTTACTGGCGAATTTCTGGCCGCTCGTCGGCGTCACGTTCGTGCTGACGCTGATCATTGCGGCGGTGAGTTGCATCCCGCTCGTCGGCATGCTGCTCAGCGGGCTCTTTGTGGGCGGTCTCCAGTATTACTACCTGAAGCGCCTGCGCGGACAGCCGGCGGAAATCGGCGACTGCTTCATCGGTTTTAACGTCGGCACGCCCGCGCTGATCATCGCCAGTTTACTCGTGTCGGTATTCATTATCGTGGGCCTGTTTTTCCTCATCGTGCCCGGCATCTATCTGGCGATCGCCTACTTCTTCACCTACCTGCTGATCATCGACCACAAGTTGGAATTCTGGTCGGCAATGGAAGTGAGCCGCCGTGTGATCACGCGCAACTGGTTCTGGATGCTGCTGCTCGTCATCGTGGGCACGATCCTGTCCAGCCTCGGCACGATCGCCTTCATCATCGGCTACATTTTCACCGCGCCGATTTTGCACGGCATGGTGGTCGCGGCCTACGAGCAACTGGTCGGCCCCGCCGAGTAGAAAACCGGTTGGCCGCGGAGTTGCCGCCACACACACTGGAGCGGCAAACTCCGCAGCCGGTTACTGGTCGGCACCCGCGCGGGCGCGGCGCTGCTGCCAAAAATGATCGAGCGACCACTTGCCCGGGCCGAGAGCGAGCACGAGGGCGGACACCAACAGAAAGAGGAATGGCGCGGCTTCGGTGAAATTGTCGGGCTTGCTGAACAGCGTGCGCACCGCCTCGTTGTCAGCGGTCAGGTAAGCGACAACCATCGTGAAGATCAACGGCACCGACACGGGCCGCGCGAACAAGCCGAGTGCGAGCAGCATGCCGCCGCCCGCTTCGGTTGCGCCCGCGAGCACGGCGTTCAGTTTCGGCAACGGAATCTCGAGCGCCGCGAAGAAATTGGCCGTGCGGTCGAGATTCATCAACTTGCCCCAGCCGGTCTGAAAAAACGACCAACCCCAATAGACGCGGAGGACAAAGAGCAGCGGCGCTTGGAGCGCGGACGCGCAGGCGTCGAATTTTTCACAGTAGGGACGGAGGTTCATCAGAGTGGAAGTGATTGCAGGTGGGAGCAGCCGGCAGCGGAAATATTCCCGCCAACTCCCCACTACCCGCTACTCACTACTCGCTACTTCCGACAGAACCACCCCAGCTCCATCCACGTGCGGAACCAGCTCTGCACTTTCGCGGCCCAATCTTCGCGCGGTCGCTTCGCGCGCGGGATGCCGACGCCGAGCGCGGTCGCCAGCGGCTTGCCGGCGCGGATCGCCACGAGAATTTTAAATGCAGCCGGTTCGAGTCGCTTGAAATAGGTCTTACCTTCGTGCCGGTGAATCGCGAGGTAGCAACGTTCCGCCTTCGGTGCGCGCACTTTCGTGTCGGCCTGCTGGCGGAGTTCCGTCGGCGCGTTCGACGCATCGCTGCGCAGGAGCACTTCACGCGTGCGCACGGCGAGAATGAAATCATCCACCGGATAACGCAGATCGAGCAACTGGATGTAAGGCTGCAAACTCAACTTGAGTTTCGCGGGATTGGCGTCGAGCAGATCGTCGATCGTGAAAACCGGAAACGCCGCGCCGTCGTAAACCTCGATCTGCGCCCACTCGAAGCGCGCGATATCCACGCAGAGGTTTGTGTGCGATTTGGTCAGCGCCGGTTGCTCGCCAATAAATTTCGCCAGGCGTTGCGGCAGATCGCGGAGCGTCCAGTAGCGCGACGGATATTTTTGCAGGAATGCCTCGGAGAGTCGCGTGAACTTTCGTTCGCCGAGCACGGCGCGCAGGCCGGGACAATCCTCGTGCAAACTGTCGAGCACGCGGAACCAATACATGCGGTTGTAGATTTCGAGTCGCTCGAAGGCAGTGAGCTGGTTGTTCGGTTTCGCAATCTCGGCGGCGACGGCGCTGGTGCGACGCCCGTCAGACCAACGGCGTTGCGTGCGCGTGTCGCGTCCGAGCGGACGTGTGACGACGGCGAGCATCGCGCGTTGCAAGTCGGCCAGTTCGCGCCGTGTGTTCGCGCCGAGCGGCCGGGCGTTTTTCGCCGGCTTGGTGCGGGAGCGTTTGCGCGGAGCAGAAGGCATGGGGTGTTTGTAACGTATTATATTACAAACCGGCTCGGGGCCGGCGCGTGGAAGCGGAGGACTTCGCGGTGGATTTGGTGGAGCCGAGCGCGGCGCGGGCGCCGGCGAGGTAGGCGTTGGCCTTCAGGGCTTCGTCGTGCACTTCCTGAAACGACGGAATTTTGTCGTCCCACTCGAGCAGCGTGGCGGTGACGCCGCAGCGCTTGATGGCGTGCGCGTAGAGTTTCCAGACCGGGTCGAGCACGGGGTGATCGTGCGTATCGAGCAGGTATTTTTCAAACTTGGTATGGCCGGCGATGTGCATCTGCGCGACGCGGTGCGCGGGCAGGAAGTTGAGGTAATCGTAGGGGTCGAAATTGTGGTTCTGCGAGGAGACGTAGATATTGTTTACGTCGAGCAGGATTCCGCAATCGGCGCGCTCCACGACTTCGGTGAGGAATTCCCACTCGGTCATCTCGGAGGCGTGAAATTCGGTGTAGGAGCTGACGTTTTCCACGGCGACGGGCAGCTCGAGAAAATCGCGCGCGTGGCGGATGTTGGCGGCAACGTGTTTCGCGGCGGCGATCGTGTAGGGCAGCGGCAGCAAATCGTGCGACACTTTGCCATCGACGCTGCCCCAGCAGAGGTGATCCGAAATCCACGGCGTGCCGGTGATTTTGGTGAGGGCTTTGAGGCGCTTGAGGTGGTCGCGGTTGGGAAAATCCGCCGAGCCGAGGTAGAGCGAGACGCCGTGTTGCACGACGCGGTATTGCGCGAGGATTTGGTCGAGGACTTCGCGCGGGCGTCCGCCTTCGACCATGAAGGTTTCCGAAATGATCTCGAACCAATCGACCGTCGGTTTCTCCGAGAGAATATGGTCGTAGTGCGGCACGCGCAGACCGATGCCGATGCCGTAATCCGTGAATCCGTTGAATTTATTGGCGGGCATAGGCGCGGGGACTGACTCGCTGCAGACGGAAAATTCGAGCCTCGTCAGGGGAAGGCAAACTTTCGCGAAGAAAAGGAGACCGGTCGCGGCGCAACCGGTCTCCGCAAATTTCAAAAGGCGCGCGCGATGAAATGCGGCGCGGAGGCGGGCTTACTTGCCCGGCTCGGCTTTCTTGTCGTCCTTGGCTTTGCAGCCGTCCTTACTCTTGCAGGCATCCTTGGCCTTGTCGTCGGCAGCTTTGCAACCGTCTTTGCCTTTGCAGGCATCCTTGGACTTGTCGTCCTTGGCCTTGCAACCGTCCTTGCCCTTACAGCTGTCCTTGGCTTTTTCGTCGCCCATCACGACGGTGGCGCCGGGGCTGGGGGTGGTGGCGGAAGCTTTGACGGCGAGCGCGCCAGCGTAGAGACCGGCAATCGCGGCGGCCGCGATGATCATTCGGGTGGATTTATTCATAGTGATACGTTTTCAGGGTTTTGCCGTGCTGACACAGCGTCGTGCCGGTCAACGTGGATACGTCGGCGTTACAGGTGAGAGCGTAGTCCCGACGACTTATTCCCGCAACCTTTCATCCGCCACCCGCGCGCTGTTCGTCGCGGACGCTTAAATGATCCGATCGGTCAACGGCTCTCGCTTGAGGTAACGACCCAAATTATCGGTGAAGTGGCGCACGAGACTATCGTCCTGACCCTGATGTCCGCCGGCGAGGTGCGGCGTGATCTGGCAATTCGGCGCGGTCCACAACGGATGTTCCGGCGGCAACGGTTCCGGATCGAGTGCGTCCAAATACGCCCCGCCCACCTGCCCACTCGTCAACGCCGCCACGAGCGCGTCCTGATCGACCGTGGCGCCGCGACCGATGTTGTAGAAATACGCGCCGCGCCGCATCTGCGCGAAAAACGCCGCATTGCAAAACCGCTGCGTCGATGCGCCATCGGGGAGAACGTTGACGACGTGATCGGCGAGCGCGAGGTGGTCGGGCGACTCCGCGGGCGTCACGAGTTCGACCGCGTCCTCGTTTTCGTCGGCGCGCGGCGTGCGACGCACGCCGATGACGCGACAACGAAAGGGCGCGAGCAGCTCCGCGAGGCGTCGCCCGATGGCGCCGTAGCCGAGCACGACCACGGTTTTACCAGTCAGGGTTTCGATCGAGTAACGACCCGGCCCGTAATTCCATTCGTGCGCGCCGGTCATGTTGCGCACGTAGCGCGGCAATTCTCGGGTGAAACTCATCATCATCGCCAGCGCATGCTCGGCGCAAGGGCCGGCGAAAACGCCCGAGGCGTTCGTCACGACTGTGCCTCGCGCGCTCATCGCTTTGCGAAATTCCGCCTGATCGTAGCGTGTGTAACCCGCCGTCGAAATCGCCACCCAGCGCAAACGCGGGTTCGCCACGACGTCAGCCGGATTCGGTTGCCCGTAGGCGATGTCAGCCTCGGCCAGCAACGAGTCGGTCTGCCCTTCCGTCAACACCGACGCGGACGATTGCTGCGATTGCACCACTCGGCAACCGAGTCGGGCGAGGCTGTCGTAAAACAACTCCCGTGCTCCAGGCCGCAACGCGTGGTTCGTCCAAACCGTGACACTCATGCGGGGATTTCGTCGCGCACGCACGCCTGCAGCAAGCGCTATTACTCCTCTAGGGAATCAACCCTGCTCGCTCGGGAAATCCCCGAGCACCACGCGATGTTGCACCCCTGCCTCACCACGGCACCACTGTTGACTCGCTCCGCGCGTCCGCGTGCAATGCGCCGTGCTCCGAGCTCACCGTCACCTCAGCCTTGCCGCGTGCGCGCTGGCCGTGTGTCTGCTGCTGACAACGGCTACCCTTGCCGGAATTTTTCATCCGGAAGCCGGACGTCCCCTCGTCCGCACTTACGCGCCCGCTGATTACGGCGGACATTACCAAGTTTGGAGCATGACGCAGCGCGCCGATGGCGTGCGCTTCTTCGGGTATTTCGGCGGTGTCGCGGAATTTGATGGCGCGGCGTGGCGGCAACTCGCGTTGGAAATCGGCTCCGTGCGCGGTCTCGTCGTCACACCGGAACAACAACTTTTTCTCACCGCGTCGAAAGAGCTCGGTTGGTGCGACCACGATGAGACAGGGCAACTGCGTTTTCATTCGCTCAAGCCCGTCCTGCCACCCGAGGCGGGGCAACCCGGACCTTTCGCCGAACTCGCGGTGCACGACGGCGCGTTGCACTTCACCACGACCGACGCCGTCGTGCGCTGGCGCAACGGTCGCGTGGATCGCGTGTGGCCCATCGGCGGTAAAGGCACGTTGCGCCTCGCCAAAGTCGGCGAACAACTTTGGGTGCGCCGCATGACGTCGCCGACCGTGCTCGCGTTGCGCGGCGACGAATGGATGACGGTCGTCGATGACCCGTGGCTCGCCGGTCAGCGCGTCAACTTCATCGCCACCGCCGGTGCGGATCGCATTGTTTTCGGCATCAGCGCGAGCGGTTTGTATTCGCCCAATGCCGAAGGTCGCCTCGTGCGTTGGACCACGCCCGCCGATACCGTGCTGGCCAACGCACAACTCTACGCCGCGACGACGTTGAAAGACGGCACCCTCGCCATCGGAACGCTCAGCGACGGACTGATGCTCATCGCGCCCGACGGTCAGCGCGCGCGCCAACTCACGATGGCCGACGGTCTACCGAGCAATTTCGTCGAAGGCCTCGGCACCGATCTCGACGGACGCCTCTGGCTTTGCACTTTCAACGGCATCGCCACGCTCGATTGGCCGACGGCGTTCACCGTGTTCGACGCGCGCGCCGGCATCGATCCGGTCACGATTCGTTCGCTGCGCCGACTCGATGAACAAGTCGTCCTCGGCGGCAACGCCGGCGTGTTCGCAATTGAACCCGCGCGCGACAACACCGTTCACACCGCTTCGGTTCGCCGCGTGACCGCCGTTGTCGATTTTCACGGCGACGCGGTCACTCACGCGAGCGGCAGAATCTATCCCGCTTCCGGCGGCCTGAAGACGCTGCGCGACGGCCAGCCCGTCACTGTGCTCGCGCTCGACGATAACGTGTTTTCACTTGATGTGAGCCCGGCAGATCCCGATCGCGTTTTCTTCGGTTCGCAGAAGGGCGTGGGCAGCGCGCGTTACCGCGATGGGCAATGGCACCTCGAAGGCTACGCGGCCAACTACACCCGTTCCACCAACGTCGTTTGCGCGGGCGCTGATGGCAGCGTCTGGTATCGCACTATTTTGAGTGAAGGCTGGCGCGTGCGACCGGAGCGCACCACCGACGGTGGCCTCGACTGGTCACGCCCCAACGCGGTGCCGCTCACACAAATCCCCGGTTGGCCCGCTCAACTCGATCCATTCTGGAACATCAACAAGGGCTCGTTCGGACTGATCGCCTTCACCTCGAAAGGAATTCTCCGTCACGATGCCACTGCGGACCGCTTCGTGCCCGACCCGCGCTTCGACCGCTCGCTCACACCGCCGGGCGAACTCTACGCGGTCTCCGAAGAAAGTCCCGACGGCCTCTGGTGTATCGTTTTCCCCGAAGGCCGCCAAGCGGGTCGGCGTCACGCGATGGGACGCTACCAATTCGAAGCAAACAACACCGCGCGCTGGGTTCCCCTGCCCGATGAAGTCACGGTTTCGCTCGGCGCCTTTGCCGCACATGAAGTCATCGCCGACGCGCAACACCCACAGGTCTACTGGATGCGCGGGACCAACGCCGTTGGTCGACTCGAGCTCGCCGAGACCACAATCCCGCCGCCGCCGCACGCGCCGTTGCTGCGCCGCGTGCTTCGCGGCACGATGCCCCAACCGCTGGCGGGCGCGCGGCAACAGCGCGAGTTTGCGTGGGCGCGCACCGCGTTGACGTTTCACTACGCCGCGCCATTCGCCGGACTCGGCGCGACCCGCTACCAAACCCGGCTCGTCGGTTGGGACGCCAATTGGAGCGAACCACAGGCGCGGGCCGAAACGACGTTCACCGGTCTCGGCGCGGACCGCTATGTTTTCGAAGTGCGCGAGCTCGATGCGCAAGGTCGCGTCAGTCCGGCGGCGCGCTTCGATTTCGCGATCTTGCCGCCCTGGTGGTTCACACCGTGGGCGTGGATTGCCTACGCGACGGTGGCGGCGGTGTTACTCTTCGGACTCTATCGCTGGCGCGTGGCCGCGCTCGTCCGCCAACGCGTGGGATTGGAAGGCGTCGTGCGCGAACGCACCAGTGAACTCGCCGCTGCACGCGATCAAGCGGAGGCGGCCAATCACGCGAAGAGCACATTCCTCGCGCACATGAGTCACGAATTGCGCACGCCGCTCAACGGCATCATCGGCTACGGCCAGGTGTTGCTCAAGGACGGCTCGGTGCACGGCCGCTTGCGCGAACGCGTCTCGATCATTCACGCCAGCGGCCTGCATTTGCTGCGCCTGATCAATGAAGTGCTCGATTTTTCGAAAATCGAAGCGGGCAAGATTGAGCGGCACGACACGGCGTTTCACTTCGATCTGTGGTTGCGCGAACTCACGGTCGGCCATCACGCGGCGGCCAGCGCGCGCGGACTGGAGTTGGCGATCAACGTCGTGCCGGGCGTGCCGGAGTTCGTGCGCGGCGACGCGCAGAAGCTGCGGCAGATTCTCGACAATCTGTTGTCCAACGCGGTGAAGTTCACCACGCGCGGCACGGTGATGTTGCACGTGACGCCGACCACGGGCGATCTCGTCGCCTTCACGGTGAACGACACGGGGGTCGGTCTCACACCGGAAGATCGCGCGCGGCTCTTTCAACCGTTTGAACAGGCACGCGACGGACGACCGGTCGCGCCCGGCACTGGACTCGGACTCGCTATCACCCAACGTCTCGCGCAGGTGCTCGGCGGTGTCATCACGGTGGAGAGCACAGTGGGCGTCGGTTCGACATTTTGTTGCACCGTGCCGTTGCCCGCGACGACTGATCCGCGTCCGCATGTTACGCCCATCACGAGTCCGACCGGCTATCACGGTGCGCGGCGACGCGTGCTCATTGTCGATGACCACGCCATCAACCGCTCGCTGATCGCAGATTTATTGACGCCGCTCGGTTTCACCATCGCCACCTATGCGAGCGCGGAAGAATTGCTCGCGCTGTCACCCGAGGCGCGCCACGCCGACCTCGCGATTCTTGACGTGAAATTGCCCGGCATCGACGGACTGGAACTGGCGCGACGGCTGCGCGCGGCGAGCGAAACCGCTGCGATGCCAATTGTTTTATCATCCGCGTCGGTGCTTACGTTTGATCACGCGACCGCGGCCAAGTTGGGCTGCCCCGCGTTCTTGCCCAAACCGTTTTCCGAAATCGAACTGTTCGCGATTCTGGCGCAACAACTCGACTTGGCCTGGGAGAGCGCGGTCACGATTGACGCGCCCGCCACTAGCGCCGCCGACGAGGCTCAGCTTCCGCCCGAACTTGTCTCGTCGTTACTGGCGATCGCGGACACGGGAGATGTGGCGGCGTTGCGTCGCGCCATTACGATTGCGCTTCAAGAGCATCGCGCCAACAAGACACTCACGCGGGTTGATCATGCGGCGGCTTCCTATCAACTAGAGGAAGTGCGCCGCCTCCTTCGCAACAACCCCCAATGAAGCCAGCCAACGTTCTCGTCGTTGACGATACTCCCGCCAATCTCGGTGTCGTGCTCGAATTGCTCGGTGCCGCCGGCCACCGCGTGCTCGTCGCCGAGAGCGGTCAGCGCGCGCTGGAAATTCTTGCCGCACAGGCGATCGATCTCGTGTTGCTCGATGTGCTCATGCCGGACTTCGATGGTTTCGCCACGTTTGCAAAGGTTCGCGAAAATTCCGCGTGGAATGAGATTCCCGTTATTTTCCTCACCGCGCTCGACGATCCGGCGCAAAAAGTGCGCGCAATCGAATCCGGCGCGGTTGATTACATCAACAAGCCCGTGCATCCGCCGGAGGTGCTCGCCCGCGTGCGGACGCATCTCGATTTGCGCACCGCGCGCCGCGAACTGCAGCGGCAGAATGCGCGCCTCGAATCCGAAGTTGCGCTGCGGCTCGACGCCGAAACGCAACTCGCCCACTCGCTCGATCGCGCGCTGCTCGTGGTGGACGGCAAGGGAGTGATTGTTTTCCAAACTTTGCGCGCGGTGCATCTGTTGCACAAACACCTGCCCAGTCACACGCCGGGACAACTGCCCGACGAACTCGACCGCACCGAGCGCCACACGTCGCCGGTCGGCACGTTGCTCATTCATCGTTTCAGCGCGCGCGACGACGTTGCCTTGTCCGTGCTGCAGCTCACCGAGGAACAGGCGCCGCCGGGACCGACCGAGTTGATTCCGCTCGGCCTCACGCCGCGCCAAGCCGAGGTGCTCTACTGGGTCGCACAGGGCAAGACCAACGCAGAGACATCGATCATCCTCGGCACGAGTCCGCGCACGATCGACAAACATGTGGAGCAACTGCTCGACCGCCTCGGCGTCGAGAACCGCATCTCCGCCGCCGCCCAAGCCAACGATATCCTGCGCGCGCAGGTGAATTGAGCGAGACATCCGCGGCACAAAAAAGCCCGCGCCTGTGGACGCGGGCTGAAGTTTGGTGGGCGTTGGAGCGAAGCGTGACTTACCAGATCTTGGCGCGGTCTTCTTCCTTCCGCCACATCGGGTCGCCTTCCTTGATTTCGAAGGCATCGAAGAACGGCTGGAAATTCACCAGCGCGCCGATCGCGCGGAAGTTGCCGGGCGCGTGCGGTCCAACCATCACTTGGCGACGCATCGCGTCTTCGCGATACGCGGTGCGCCAACCTTGCGCCCACGAGATGAAGAAGCGTTGTTCGGCAGTGAAGCCGTCGATTTTTTCCGGCGCCGGCTTGCCCGCGAGTGAGCGTTGGAACGCTTCGAAGGCGATCGAAACGCCGCCGAGGTCCGCGATGTTTTCGCCGAGCGAGAGCGCGCCGTTCACCTTCAAACCCGGGAGCGCTTCATAGCTGCTGTATTGGTCGATCAGCTTTTGCGCGCGCGCCTGGAATTGCGCGGCGTCGTCCGCCGTCCACCAATCCGTGAGATTACCCTCGGCGTCGTAACGGCGGCCTTGGTCGTCGAAACCGTGCGTGATTTCGTGGCCGATAACGCCGCCGATCATGCCGTAGTTGACGGCGTCGTCCTTGTGAAAATCAAAGAACGGCGGCTGCAAAATGCCGGCGGGAAACACGATCTGGTTGGCGGTGGGTTGGAAGTAGGCGTTGACGGTCGGAGGCGTCATGCCCCATTCGCCTTTGTCCACCGGCTGGCCGAGCTTGCGGTTGTTGCGCTGCACTTCGAATTCGGTCGTGGCGCGGCGATTCGCGAAATAAGAATCGCGCGTGATATCGACCGACGAGTAGTCGCGCCACTTGTCGGTGTAGCCGATGCGGGCGACAAAGCGTTCAAATTTCGCGGAGGCTTTTTCGCGCGTCTCGGCGCTCATCCACTCTAGCGTAGTGAGGCGGTCGCGCATCACGGCTTTGATGTTGGTGATCATCTCGTCCATGCGGGCCTTGGCGGCAGGCGGATAATATTGCGCCACGTAAAGTTGGCCGAGCGCTTCGCCGAGCGAACTATCGGTCGCGCGCGCGGCGCGTTGCCAGCGCGGTTCCATCATCGGCGTGCCTTGCAGCACCGTGGAGTAGAAGCGGAAATGCTCCGTTTCAAACGGACTCGCGAGCGAGGGCGCGGCGGAGGCGAGCAAGCGGTAACGCAGGTAGGTCTTCCACTCGTCGATCGGACGGCTCATGAGCAGATTGTTCAAACCGGCGATGAACTTCGGCTGGCCGACGATGACGTAGTCGGTCGCGTTGAGATCCAATCCGGAGTCTTTGAAGATCGCTTTCACCGGCAGCGCGCTGAGGCTGGCGGCGAGTTCGTCCATGCTCAGGCGGTTGTAGTTGGCGAGCCGGTCACGCAATTCGACGGGCGTCTTGGCGTTCTCCGCCATGGCGGTTTCGAGACCGAGCAATTGTGCGGCGGCCGCGGTGGCGACTTCTTCGCTGTCGCCCGCGAGCACGAACATCTTGGTAACGTGCTCGGTGAACAACGCGCGCTGCTTGGCGAAGCCTTCGGCGAAATAGTAATCGCGGCTCGGCAGGCTCATGCCGCCTTGCGAAACGTAGAGCGCGTTAATGTCGCTCTGCTTTTGGTCCGCGAAAACAAATTGTCCAAAGAGACCGCCCGAACCGACGCGGCGCATCTGCGCGACGACTTGCGCGAGGTCATCGATCGTCGTGATCGCGGCAATGCGCGCTAAATCGGCGGCGATCGGTGCGATGCCGGCGGCGTCGATCGCATCGGTGTTCATTGCGGAGGCAAAGAAGTCACCGACTTTCTGCTCCACCGTGCCCGCTGCGTGCGTTTGCGCGGAGACGGATTCGAGGATGCTCTTCACGTTGGTCCAGTTGTTCTGGCTCAACGTGTCGAACGCGCCGAAGCGCGACTTGTCCGCGGGCATGACGAACTTGTTATACCAGCCGCCGGCGGCGAACTTGGCGAAGTCGACGCGCGGGTCGACCGTGAGATCCATGTGATCGGTGCTGAAGCCGCTCGGCAACTTGGCCGGTGCTTCCTCAGCCCACGCGATCGACGCAAACAAGCCCGCCACAACTGCGGCGAGCCAGGGGGAACGAAGTGATTTCATACGAAACCATTCACGCATTTCCATTCGTCATCGGCAACTCCGCATTGCACGACATTGGCCGCACCAATGTGGCGAACACGCGCGTCCTCAGCCGAGGCGACGACGACGCCACATCACGAAGCCGAGTGCCAATGCACCCGCGAGCGTCGCGTAAACGGATGGCTCGGGAATTGCCATCAGTTGCGTCGAATACAAGCCGCTACCACCACTGAAGTCGGCGCGGAAAACCAGGAAATCGCCACTGATCGCTTCGCTGCCGAAGCCGACGGACGTGACGGTGTTGCCATCAATCATATCGCCGGTGCCGACCAGCCATGTTGGCGTGCCGCCATTCGAGAGATAGATCGCGTTACCCGCGCCGAAGGAGCCGATAAATGCGTAGCGACCATCGCTGATGGCATGTCCTTCGAAGCCCGTAAAATTTCCCGACGCCCCAATCGCAGCCATCGACGTATTGGCGATGTTCGTGATGGTGCCGCCACCGACCTCAACTTGATAGACGCCGCTGCCACCAGTGAAGGAGCCCTTGAAGAAAACCGAGTTGCCCGAAAGGTCCGGAGGACTTTCAAACCGGGTGAAATTCGCGCCCGCGCCCGGTGCCGCCGTCGCGGTGCTCGCGAGAGTGACCAAACCGCCGCCGGGCGTGTAACCGCCGAGAATAGTGAACGCGCCGGGACTGTTGTTGGCCGCAAAGGCGACATTGCCGTTGTCGAAGGCGAGTTGTGAACTCCAGCCGTAGCTGCCGCTGATGCCCGGAATCACCGACGTCTTGTCCACGAGTCGCGGCGCGGTGGTGCCGTCAGTCACGTAGATGCCTTGTTGCGAGAAATCACTGTTCTGACCGAGGTAGGCGACTTGCGAACCGCGCAAGTAGGGCGCGCGCACACCACCGGTGAACGTGCCGCTGCCGCTGGGAATCGCAGTGTTCGAATCCACCCAACGTGTCAGCGTGCTGCCGTTGTAAACATGGATGCCGCTCTGCCCACTGTCGCCGCCGGCATTGAACGCCACGTTGCCGCCCGCGGTGGAAACGAAACTGTTAAAGAAAGTGAAGTTCCCCGTGCCACTGGGAATCGCCGTCGAGCTGTCGGCCACGCGCACGAGATTGCCGCCATTGGAGTAGTAGACGCCGGTCCCGCCGCTACTGGTAGCGGTAAATGCCACGTTGCCTGCCGCGTCGATCGCCGCGCCGTTGTTAAATCCGGTGTAATTGCCCGCGCCACTCGCCACTGGCGTCAAAGTGTCGGCGATCTTCGTGAACGTTTGGGCGGAAACGGAAAGTAAGCGGCCAAACAAGGCGACCGCAACGACGTGGGATAAATGACGCATGGCCAGAGTGTCGCACACTCACGCAACTCAGCCTATACGCAGAACTGCGTAGATGATTAGGTGCCGCGAGCGCGTCCGTGCGCGAATGTTTACGCGATTCCCGCCGCGACGGCGAATGGCGCGCCAGTCTTCGCCTTCACGTCGTCGAGCGTCACGCCTTCGTGCAACTCGATCAACACGAGGCCGTCTCCGTCGGGCTTCACTTCGAAGACGCAGAGATCGGTGATGATCAGACTCACGACGCCCTTACCCGTGATCGGCAGCGTGCACGCTTGAAGAATTTTCGGGCTGCCGTCTTTCGCGCAATGCTCCATCACCGCCACCACGCGTTTCACGCCGGCGACGAGGTCCATCGCGCCGCCCGGGCCTTTCACCATTTTGCCCGGCACCATCCAGTTGGCGATGTCGCCGTTGTCCGCGACTTCGAGCGCCCCGAGAATGGAAAGATCGATGTGCCCGCCACGAATCATCGCGAACGAATCGGCGCTGGAGAAAAACGCGGAGCCGGGAATCGTCGAGATCGTCTGCTTGCCCGCATTGATCAAATCGGCGTCGACGTCGGCCTCGCTCGGAAACGGACCGATGCCGAGCAGACCGTTCTCCGATTGCAGCGTCACGTTCATGCCTTCGGGAATAAAATTGGCGACGAGCGTCGGGATGCCGATCCCGAGGTTGACGTAGTAGCCGTCGCGCAATTCCTGCGCGGCGCGACGCGCCATGAGATCGCGAATCGGCGATTCTTTTTTCGATGCCGCGGCACCTTGCACAGTGCGAAACTCGATACGCTTCTCGTAATTCACGCCCTGCACGATGCGATCAATGTAAATGCCCGGCGTGTGAATTTGATCGGGCTCGAGTTCGCCGGTTTCCACCAACTCCTCAACTTCCGCGACACACACCGTGCCGCACGTCGCGATCATGGGATTAAAATTCCGCGCGGTTTTGCGGAAGACAAGATTGCCCGCCTTGTCGCCCTTCCACGCTTTCACGAGCGAGACGTCGGCGCGGATGCCCGGTTCGAGCACGTAGTCCTTGCCCTCGAATTTTTTGGTCTCCTTGCCTTCGGCCAACTTCGTGCCGAAAGCGGTGCGCGTGTAGAAGCCGGGAATACCCGCGCCGCCAGCGCGGAGTCGCTCGGCGAGCGTGCCCTGCGGAATGAGTTCGAGTTCCAATTCGCCCGCGAGCACCTGGCGTTCGAATTCCTTATTCTCGCCCACGTAGGACGCCATGACTTTGCGGATCTGGCGCGTCTTGAGCAGCAGACCCATGCCGAAATCGTCCACGCCGGCGTTGTTGCCGACGATGGTGATGCCCTTCACACCACTGTCGCGCAGGGCCGCGATGAGATTCTCCGGAATACCGCAAAGACCAAAGCCGCCCGCGGCGACGGTCATGTTATCGTGCAATAAGCCCGCGAGAGCCGCTTCAGCGTTGGGGTAAATTTTGCTCATGGGAGTAAAAGGAAATTATCCACGGATTAGCTGTGGTGCTACTTAGACAAGTTCGATGCAAACGGCGAGGCCTTCGCCGCCGCCGATGCAGATCGCGGCAACACCGCGTTTGAGACCGCGCTCTTTCAATGCGGCGATCAGCGTCACGAGAATGCGCGCACCGGAACAGCCGATTGGGTGACCAATCGAGATGGCACCGCCACGGACATTCAGTTTGTCGTGCGGCACGCCGAGTTCCTTCGCCAGCGCCATCGGCACGACGGCGAACGCCTCGTTCACTTCCCACAAATCGACGTCCTCAACTTTCCATCCGGCGGCGGCGAGTGCGTTTTGCGTCGCCTGCACGGGCGCGGTGGTAAACCACACCGGATCCTGCGCGTGTCCGCCGAACGACACGATTTTCGCGATGGGTTTCAGGCCTTTCGCTGCGGCGTATGCGCCGGTCGTGACGACGAGTGCGGCTGCGCCGTCGTTGATCGTCGAGGCGTTGGCGGCGGTTACGGTGCCGTCTTTTTGGAACACAGGGCGCAGCGTCGGAATTTTTTCGTAACGCACTTTGGCCGGACCTTCGTCGTGTTCGACCTTGGTGGTGTTGCCCTTGTGGTCGGTGATTTCGACGGGCGTGATTTCGGTCGCGAACTTGCCGTCTTTTTGCGCGGCGTTGGCGCGGCGGAAAGATTCAATCGCGTAAGCGTCCTGTTCTTCGCGGGAGAAAGTATACTTGGCCGCGCACTTCTCGGCGCAGTTGCCCATGTGGATGTTGTTATACGGATCCCACAAACCGTCGCTCACTAACGAATCCACAATCTGCCCGTGGCCCATGCGGAAACCTTCGCGCGCTTTCGGCAACAGGTAGGGCGCTTGCGTCATGTTTTCCATGCCGCCCGCGACAAAGAGCGTGCCCATGCCGGCGTGGAGCGAGTGCGCGGCTTGCATCACCGCTTGGAGACCGGAGCCGCAGACTTTGTGAATCGTGACAGCGCGCGCGGATTGCGGCACCTCGGCGTAGATCGCGGCCTGGCGCGCGGGTGCCTGACCCTGGCCAGCTTGCAGCACGTTGCCCATCAGCACATCGGTCACATCGGCAGGTGCGACGCCCGCTAGCGCGAGCGCTCCTTTGATCGCGGTCGCGCCGAGGCGGGCGGCGGGAACGTTGGCGTATGCACCTTGGAAGGAACCGAGCGGCGTGCGAGTGGCGGACAGGATGACGATGTCTTTCATGGCGGAATTGAATTTAGAAATGAATCAAGTGGAGCGCAAAGCGGAACCGCCCGCGGGACGGTTGAGTGTGAACAACTCGCGCGTGTGTGCGTAGAGATCGCCGCCCATGCGCGCGATGAGATCGAGCTTCGCCGGATCGAGGCGTCCGTCGGCACCAAGAACGTCGTCACTGATGTGCGCGCTGACGATGCGACCAATCACGATGTTGCCCGCGCCTGCGCCTTCACCGACATGCACGACGCGATCAAGGCGGCACTCAAACGCCACCGGTGTGGCGGCCACGCGCGGCGGACGCACCTTCGTCGAAGGCGTGGTGGCGATGCTGTTGTGGTCGGCTTCGCTTTCGCCATAGGGCAGCGGCGCGGAGGTCGCGTTCATCGCATCGCCGAGCGCGTGCGGCACGAGATTCACGACGAACTCCGGCACGGCTTCGATGTTGCGCAACGTGTCCTTCTTGCCGCCGTCGCGATTGTTCGTCGGCACGAAGAGCAGCGTCGGCGGATTCGAGCACACGCCTTGGAAAAAGGAAAACGGCGCGAGATTAACGCGTCCGTCGGCGGAGATGGTTGAGACCCACGCAATCGGTCGCGGCGTGATGGCACTGATCATCCACGCATAAGCGTCGCGCGGCGGGAGAGTTTCGAAGTCGAGAAGCATGGAGACAGTAGTGGGTAGTGAGTAGTGGGTAGAGAGTAGTGGTGTTGCGAAGTGTGGAGCAGGACGGAGCTGATGTCGGCTGTGCTCGCTACCCGCTACTCACTACTCGCTACTGCTGGCTCATCCCAGCCAGCTCAGCGGATAATTAGGGTCGTCGAGGGCGAGGGCTTGCTCGGTGAGTTCGAGTGGTTGCGCGGTGTCGAACATCACAGCGAGTTCCTCGGTGCGCGTGGCGTTCATCGACGCCAGCGTCGTGCCCGGATGCGGGCCGTGCGGGATGCCTTGCGGATGCAGCGTGAACGAACCCGGCTCCACGCCTTTGCGCGAACCGAAATTGCCGCGCACATAGAAGAGCACTTCGTCGGCCTCGGTGTTGTCGTGCGACCACGGCACCTTGATCGCCTCGGGATGATGATCGAGGTAACGCGGCGCGAACGTGCAAATCACGAAGCCGTTGATCTCGAAAGTTTGATGAATCGGCGGCGGCAAATGCACCGTGCCGGTGATGGGCTCGAAATCATTCGCGTTAAAGGTGAACGGGTAAACGTAGCCGTCCCAACCCACGACATCGAACGGGTGACCGGCCATGACGTTGCGTGTGTAGCGCGAGCCGCGGTCCTTCACGAGCACGGCGTAATCGCCCTCTTTATCCTCGGCAATGATTTCGGTCGGTCCGTGAAAATCGCGTTCGCTGTAAGGCGCACCCATGCGGATCTGGCCTTCGGGGTGGCGGTAATGTTTCGGAATGCGCACCGGCCACGTCGATTCGAGAATGAGGTAGTCTTCCTGCGCGATGTCGTCGGGCACGAGGCGGTAAATCGTGCCGCGCGGGATGACGATGTAGTCGTCCTGCTTGTAACGCAGGCGGCCGAAATTCGATTCGAGCCAACCGCCACCGGACCAGACGAAAATCACATCGTCGCTCTGGCCGTTGCGGTAGAAATCGTAGCCGCTCTCCATCGTGGTGGCGGGACGGCAGCGGAACGCGGTGATGTCGGCGTTGAACATCAACGGCACGCGACCGGTGTAAGGATCGCCGGCGCGCGGCATCGCGGCGGATTTCAAATGATGGTGCCGCAACGGCGCGTGCGCGGCGACTTTGAGCGGTTGCTCGCGGAAGAGTTCAACCTGCTTCACCATCGTCGGCGGACGCAGATGGTAAACAATGCTGTAAGCGCGATCAAATCCCTCGGTGGTAATGACGTGTTCGTAGTGCAGGCCTTCGCCTTTGTAACTCGTCGCGACGTCACGCGGGAACTTGATGTGATGCTTGCGGGGCATCGCCCCGAGTTGGTGGTAGAAGGGCATGGGGGAAGGAGTGGGCGGTGAACTATAAGCAATGAGCGGCGGGAAGAACGAGATCAGGGCAGAGACTGTCCGGTCTACTCGCTTCTGTCTACCCGCTACTCGCTACTCTCATCAAAGTGACCCGCGGCGCTCTTGTTCGCGTTCGATCGCTTCGAAGAGGGCGCGGAAATTGCCTTCGCCGAAACCCATCGACGTGCCTTTGCGCTGGATGACCTCGAAAAAGAGCGTCGGTCGCGCGAAGACGCATTTGGTGAAGAGCTGGAGCAGGTAACCGGTCTCGTTGTCGCGGTCGACGAGGATGCGGAGTTTCTTCAACTCCTCCTTGTCCTCTTCAATCGTGCCGACGCGTTCCTCGAAACTGTTGTCGTAGTAGCTGTCCGGCACGTCGAGGAAGTCCTGCCCCATCCGCCGCATCTCGTCGATGGTTGTGATGATGTTGGGCGTGAGGAGGGCGATGTGTTGCACGCCGGGACCGCTGTATTGATCGAGAAATTCCTGAATCTGCGAATTGGCCGAGGACGGCTCGTTGATCGGCATCTTGATCCAACCGTCGGTCGAACTTACGACCTTGGACATCAGGGCGGAGCGGCCGGTGTTGATGTCGAAGTGCATGAACAGATCGAGGCCGAACACCTGTTCATAATACGTGACCCACTCGTCCATGTTGTCGACGTTGGCGACGACGTGGTCGATCATGGCGAAGTTGATATCACGGTCGTCGATGCCGCCGGCGACGTTCTTGAAACCGGGGAGAAATTCGCCTGGTTGCTTGCGCTCGACGAAACTGTGAATCGTATCGCCGTAAGCGGCGATCGAGGCGGTGGCGATGCTGTCGTCTTCGCGAAACGGATGGACTGCGGTGGCACCGCGACGTTGCGCTTCCGTGAAGGCGTGCTTGGCGTCAGTGACGCGGAACGCCACATCGCGCACACCGCAACCGTGCTTTTCCAAATGTGCGCGCACGACGTCGGCTTCGGCGCCCTCGCTCTGCGGTTCGGTGACGAGGAAATTCACGCGGCCCTGTCCGACGAGATGCGCGCGGCGTCCGGCGAGGCCGGTGCTGTTGTCGCCGTAGGCGCGTGGCACCATGCCGTATTTTTGCACGAAGAAGTCGCGCCACTGGTCGGCGTTATCGACCCAGAATTCGATGTGATCAAATTGTTTGAGGCCGAGCGGATTGACGGTGGTTTTGCGCTCGGTGGGTTTGTCGAAGAAAGTTCTGGTCATGGATTTAGCGGGGTTGGTCGTGTGAAGAGAAACAGTAACCGCGAACCCTCGTTCGGTCTATACGCCGAAGGGACTAATCGCCGCTTGCGGCCCCGCGTAAGAGTGGCCAACGTCGGCGTCCCCACCCATGCCTTCCTCGCCCGCGCCCCTCTTGCTCGACCACGTGCTTACGATGCTGGAAGACGTGCCCGTCGGCCTGCTGCTGCTCAACGCCGAGTGCCAACCGCTCTGGTTTAACGAAGAAGCGGCCCGCGCCTGCGCGGTGTGGAATCACGGCGAACGCCACGCCTCGGCGCTGCGTGCGCGCAATGCCTTTCAAGTGCCCGTGGTGCTCGCCCAAGCCTGTATCGCGTTGAAAGCCGATCTGACCGCCGAGCCGCACACCGTCGTGAGCGACCTCGCGCGCGGCCTGCATGCGCGCATCAAACTTCAACCCGCGCGGGCCAACGAGACCGAGCACGCCTTTCACATTCAACTCGATTACCGCCGCCCGCGCGGCGACCGGCATCGTCCGCTTTCGCCCGGTGCGGTGGCGTTGCTGGCGCGACTTTCCGAGCGCGAACGCGAAGTTGCCATGCGCGTGCGCGAAGGCCTCCGCACCGCCGAGATCGCCGCCGAACTGCGCCGCAGTCCGCTCACGATCAAAACGCAACTCGCCGCGATTTTCACGAAGCTCAACATCCGCGGCCGCACGCGCGTCGCCGCGCTCTTGAATCGCTGAATTTGCCCGGTGCACCTAGTGCATTTGGCGTAATTGCGGAAAACCGGTAGATTCCCCGGCGAATTTCGGTAAGTTATCCGTGCCCACTGCCATGCTCGAAACTGTCTCCTCAACTCACCCGGAATCCCCCGCACCGGATGGTAATGATCCGCGTTGTATCCCGCACAAGCTCACCAAGCCGCTGCCGATCGGCGACGAGTGCCGCTACCCGAATTATTCCGCCGAGGAACAGGATGTGTGGAAGACGCTTTACGCACGCATGGTCGAACTCCTCCCCGGACGCGCCGCCGACGAATTCGTCACCGGCCTGCACGTGCTCGATCTCGAGAAAGACCGCATCCCGGCGCTGTCCGATGTCTCGCGCAAACTTTACCAAGCCACGGGTTGGCGTGTCTGCCGCACGCCGGGCCTGCTCGATGCGCACGATTTTTTTGGTTATCTCGCCCAACGCATTTTCCCGAGCACCGACTACATCCGCGCGCGCTCCGAACTCGATTACACGCCCGCGCCGGATTGCTTCCACGATATTTTCGGCCACACGCCGATGATCGTGCATCCGCGCTTCGCCGATTTCTATCAGAAGCTCGGCCAGGCCGCGCTCAACTGTCAGGACGCCGCCACCGAGGAAGGACTCACGCGCATCTACTGGTTCACGGTGGAATTCGGTCTGATTGAAAATGCCGACGGCCTCCGCATCTACGGTAACGGCATCATTTCCTCGTCGGGTGAAACGCAAAATAGTCTCACCAACAAGGTGACAAAGCACGCTTACAGGCCGGAGCGGCTCGCGGCGCAACCTTACGATATTTGGCACTTTCAGGATCCGTTGTTCATCATCGAATCGTTCGACCAATTGGAAAACGAGTTCGTGCGCTGGGCGAAGGAACGTTCGCTGCTTTAACTCGAAAAGTGCGGCGCAGACGCTTCGCGCAAAGCCGAAAGGCTTGATCAATCTCAAGGACGCGCGCGCGCAATTGCGGCACACTGCGCCTATGTCCACGTCGTCCGCCACATTTCGCTCGCTCGTCTTGCCGAAGGAACACGGTAGTTGGTCACTCGCGTTCGAGCCCGTCGTCCTCGGTCTGCTCGTCGCAGCCACGCCCGCCGGCTTCGCGCTCGCGGCGTCGGTCGGCGCAGGATTTTTCGTGCGCCGTCCGTTGAAACTCGCACTGACCCTGACGGCCGACGAACCGCGCCGGGCGGCGGCGCGTTGGGCGGCGATCTTTAGTGTGGTGGCGCTTGGCGCGCTCGGCGCAGCGGCGATGCTCGGTTCTGCGTGGGCGCTGTGGCCGCTGTTGTTGTGCGTGCCGTTCGGGGCCATCTTTCTGTGGTTCGATTTGCGCAATGAGATGCGCGAAGCCGAGGCCGAACTCGCGGGCAGCGCCGCCTTCGCGTTGGTGCCGGCGGCGTTTGTGACGCTCGCGGGCGGCAGCGCGCCAGTCGCGCTCGGGCTCGCGGCGCTGATGCTCGCGCGCAGTATTCCGACGGTGCTCACGGTGCGTTGCTATTTGCGCCTCGCCAAGCAACTGCCGACGCAACCATTCGCGGCCGCCGCCATCGCGGTGGCGACCGTAGCCGCGCTCGCTCCACTCGCGCTCAACGGACTGGTGCCCGCCGCCGGACTGGTGCTCGTCGCGTTGCTGGCGGTGCGCACGCTGGTGTTTGTGTCACCGTGGCGTCCCGCGTGGACCGCCAAACAAGTTGGCATGCTCGAAGGCGCGATCGGAGTGGGATTTCTCACCGCCTTGACGTTCGCTTATCGACTGGGCAACGCCGCTTTCTAAGCGGGGCCGCGATCTCGCGAATAATTGACCCGTATCAAGGCAATCGTGTCACTAATCGAGTAGACTAATCGCGAATCCTTTTTTCTCGTGAGCAAACTCGCCTTCCTCTTTGCCGCCCTCGCCGCCGCGGTCATCGCCACGATCGCCGTCGGTCGCTTTGCGGTGCAATCGCCGGAGCTCGCGTCGGTGTCGTTTGCACCCCCGCCCACGAGTATCGCACCGGCGGAGCTGGCGCCGTTGGTTGATCCGACCAGCGCCGGACTCGCCACGGCGGCGCAAATCGCCCGCGGCGCGCGCACGTATCGTTCGCTGTGTTTCGCGTGTCACTTGCCCGATGGCAAAGGCATGGTCGGGGCCACACCGCCGCTCGCCGGATCCGACTACATGTTCGCCGACCGGGAACGCGCGGTGCGCATCGTGCTCAAAGGTCAGACTGGCCCCATCGTCGTCAACGGCGCGCCTTACAACGGCATCATGTTGCCGCTGGAAGCTGTTTTGACCGACCAACAAGTCGCCGACGTGCTCACCTACGTGTTCAATTCCTGGGGCAACCAAGGTGATGCCTTCGACCCCAATTTCGTCGCCGCCACCCGCCGGCAATAACACCGCGCTGTTGCTTTTTTGTTATGAAAAAAATCCTCCCTATCATTTGCGTGTTCGCGACGTGCGCCTTGGGCGCCGCCGAGACCGCTTCATTCTCTGACGCCATTGCCGCCGGCAAGGTGTCGATCAACGCGCGTTTGCGTTACGAAGGGGTCGAGCAGACCGGTCTGCGCGACGCCAACGCCCTCACACTGCGCACGCGCCTCGGCTACACCACGGCAGCGTGGAACGGCTGGAAGTTCATGCTCGAAGCCGAAAACGTCACCGCCGCCGATGGCGACAGCTACAGCCAAGCCGGCCTCAACCCCGGCGGAGCGGGCAAAGCCGTCGTCGCCGATCCGGAATCCACCGAAATCAATCAGGTGTTCGCGTCCTTCTCCGGCGGCCACACCACCTTCACGGTCGGACGCCAGCGCCTCGTGCTCGACAACGCCCGCTTCGTCGGCGACGTCGGCTGGCGCCAGAACCAACAGACGTTCGATGGCGTCGTGCTCCAAAACAAGTCGGTCGAAAAAACCATTCTCAACTACGCCTATCTCCAGCGCATCAATCGCGTTTTCTCTGATCGTCACGCGCAAGGTAATTGGGACTCCAATTCGCACGTGCTCAACGCGAGCTACACCGGTTTCGCCGCGGGCACGCTCACCGCTTACAGTTACCTGCTCGATTTCGACAACGCCGCCGCCAACTCCACCGCGACCACCGGCGTGAGTTTTAACGGCGCGCAGAAAGTCTCGGATGACTTCAAGGTTTCCTACCGCGCCGAATTCGCCACGCAGGCCGACTACGGCAGCAGTGCGCTCAACTACCGCGCCAACTATTTCGTCGCCGAAGCCGGTCTCGTGCATAAGCAGGGCGGCGTCGCGCTCGGTCACGAACGTCTCGGCTCCGACAACAACGTCGGCTTCAAGACGCCGCTGGCCACACTGCATGCGTTCAACGGTTGGGCTGACATGTTCCTCGCCACGCCGGCTGCCGGTTTGCGCGACACCTACGTAAAAGCCAACGCGACGTTGCCCGGTGCGGTTTCGCTGCTCGCGTTCTATCACTGGTATGAAGCCGACACGAACGGCGCGAACTTCGGCAAGGAGTTCAACGTGCAAGCCTCGCGCAAATTCGGCAAATACGTCACCGCGACCGCGAAATACGCCGACTTCTCCCGCGACAGTCTCGCCTTCGCGAACGTCAGCAAGGTCTGGTTGCAGATCGAATTCATCTACTAAGCGTTCACCGATTTTTTAGTTACCTCAGCGACGCCCCGTGTGCCAATTGGCCGCGGGGCGTTTTTGTGCTGGCGCAGCGGCCGCAGCCCACGCCGAGGGTAGCGTCTATGATGACAGGCCCGATGCTCCCTGTGCTGCATGTCGATTCAATGATCATCATGGGGGTGCCCCCCCCAGAGCATCTATCAGTTTTTGTATTACTTAACGCATGAAGGAGCGCCTTGTTGCTCCAGCCCTACCGCACCGCAATGTCTGCCGGAATCTCGCCTCTCCCCAACACCCCTGTAACTCGAAGATTCCACGCCACGCATTCCTCCGATTACACCTCCCGCGTCGAAGTCCAACGCTTCTCTATTCTCTAAACTATCCTGCTTTTTTCGACGTCAGTAATGCCGAGACAAAAACGTGCGCCGTTCCTTTCCCGAATACCATCCTTCCATGAACTCAGCCCAAACTCGCCTTAAGCATCACGCCATTATTGGCCAAACCTTTCTCCGTGCCGTCGGAATTGTGTTAGTGGGATTCGCCGTCGGACCGCTGCTTCACGCGCAAACGATTTGGACGGCCGGCTCCGGCAACTGGGCCACTGGCAGTAACTGGAACGCCGGCGTGCCCGACTCGGGCACCGATGCCTCCATCACCAACAGCGGCACGGCCACACTGACCGGGACCGGCGCTGTCAGCACGCTCAATATCGGCGATGGAGCCGCCACTTCCGGCACGCTCACCGTCACGGGAGGCAACCTCACGGCCGGGGTTACACTGATCGGCATCAACGGCGGCACGGGCTTCGGCACTATTTCCAGCGGCAATTGGACCACCACAGGCAGCCTCAACATCGGCGAAGGCGCCGACAGCAACGGTTCACTCACAGTAAGCGGCGGCACCTTCTCGGCGTCGACGAACGGCAACTATTACCTCGGCAGCTCCGGCGGCACCGGCAATGCCACCGTCTCCGGCGGCACGCTCTCGTATACCGGAAATTTCCGCATCGGCGAAGGAGCCGACAGTCTGGGTTCGCTCACCGTCAACGGCGGCGCTCTCGCCGTCAGTGGGCAAAGTGTCGTCGGTGCCGACAATGGCACTGCTACCGCGAACATGACGAGTGGCACGTGGACGTCGGCCAGTCTCTTTATCGGCAACTCAGGGGGCACGGGCACATTGACGATTAGCGGCGGCACGATTTCGACAACCGGGGAATCCCGAATTGGTGCGAGCACCGGCGGCGTTGGTAACGCGACTGTTTCCGACGGCAACTGGACGGTAAGCAACACACTCTTCGTCGGACGATCCGGGGCCACCGGCACTCTCACGGTGTCTGGCGGCACCGTTACCGCCACCACGCTGCAGCTCGCCACCGATTCCGGCAGCTCCGGCACCGTCACTCTCAACAGCGGCATTATCGCCACCCAACGCATCGCAGAAGGCAACGGCACCGGCGGCACCGTCAATCTCAACGGCGGCACGGTGCGTGCCACGGTCAACCAATCCAATTTTTTCCAAAACTTTGAAACTGGCGATATTCAACTCGGTTCCACCGGCCCAATCTTCGATACTCAAGCCTTCGCCGTCGGCATCACCAATATTCTACAAGGCGTGGGCGGGCTGACCAAATCAGGCTCAGGCGTTCTCACCCTCACCGGTGCCCAAGCTTACACTGGCACCACCACCGTCAGCGCCGGCACGTTGCTCGTTAACGGCTCGATCGCCAGCGGCGGTTCCGTCGTCGTCTCGGGCGGCACTCTCGGCGGCACGGGCACGATCAACAGTGCCACAACGATTCAAAGCGGCGGCACCCTCGCTCCGGGAGCGAGTCCCGGCGTGCTTACGTTCTCCAACGGCCTCACGCTAAACTCTGGTAGCGCGACGAACTTCGAAATCAACGACGACACCCGCGGCACGACTTACGACGGAATTAATCTCTCCGCCGGACTGATGACCTACGGCGGCACGCTGAATCTTTCGTTTGGCCAGACATTCGTCAACGGCACGACCCTCGACCTTTTCCAGCTCTCCGGCAGCGGCAGTTCCGGTTCCTTTTCCTCGATTGCCGCCACCGGCAGCTATACCGGCGCGCTGACCAACAGCGGCGGCACGTGGTCCTATTACGATGGTTCGCAATATGTCATTTTTACGCAGAGCACGGGCGATCTGACGTTTTCGGCCATCCCTGAGCCATCCACCTACGCCGCGCTCGTCGGTCTCGGCGCGCTCGGTTTCGTAATGTGGCGTCGGCGTCGCTCGGCGGCGGTGGCCGCGACCAGCTAAGCGCGCGACCACTTCAATAATCTCATCGCCCCGCGCGCCTTTTGGCCGCGGGGCTTTTTGCACAGGTGCGACGAACGGCCACATATGCAAGAAGGTGGAGGCAGAATCACTCCACGCTGAACTTGCTATCTTCGATCCCTCCAAATACGCTGATGACGTCGACCTCGGCGCGCGGTTTCAAGTGATGTGGCGCGAGAGGCAACGGCTCGCGAAAGCAAACCACGTCTAACTGGACCAGATCAATCCCTCTCCGTCAGTCCAATACAAAACCCAACCCACACCCCGCCATGTCACGTAATGTCTCATCGTATTCCAATAAATTCGCCGCGCTTCTGTTCGGCTTTCTCGCCCTATTCGCTGTGGTCGCCGCCAATGCGCAGACTGTCTTCCTCACCTTCTCCGGCGGCGGCGGCACTCCCGTCGTCATCTCGTGGTCCACCCCGATCACTTACACGCTGACTTCCAGCACCTCCAACTTCGGCGTTAACCCCTACTTCTATTTTCAAGCGATCACGGGCATCAGCACCGCCGTGCCGGTTGATACGGTTGGCGCGATTCCCGGCGGCGGTCCGACCTACACCAGCACCGGTGCCGGCAGCGGCGACGGCCTGCAGACGATCAACAGCTACTACACGACCAATCCGCACGGGGTCATCACGAACACCGACTTGGTCTTCCGCGCCACCGCCGACACTGCGATCACCTACCTGACAGCCGGCGACGTGATCTCACTGAGCGCGGGGCAACTCACCAACAACAACAACTACTTCGGGGCGCTGCCCGCGAACGGTTTTTACAACACCCGTATCACCGACGCCAGTTACCTGTCCAATCTCGGCAGTGGCACGGCCATCCCTGAGCCGTCCACCTACGCGGCGCTGGCCGGACTCGGTGCGCTCGGTTTCGTAATGTGGCGTCGGCGTCGCTCGGCGGCGGTGACCGCCGCGGCCTGACGTCTTACGTTCGTCCTTTAGTTCTTCGCCCCGCGCGCCTTTCCGGCCGCGGGGCTTTTTCTTGCCGGAATCGCTTGGCTGACCGCGGTGCCAAACGTTGACGCGGGTCAAGGCGGCGCAGGCTGGTTTCGGGTAAAAATGAACCATGCCCCCCCATCTGGCTTCATTAACCCACGGCGCGCCCGTCCCGGAAACACGCATTTTTCCGCGTTCCGTAGCGGCGTCGCGCACGAGTGTCTCAGTCGCGCGTGTTTGGTTTTTGTTCGCCGTCGGCAGCCTCGTGCTCGCCGGCTTGCTCTCGCTGTTGCTGGTGGTCGGCCGCCTGCCGTTCCTCGGCGCGATTTTCACCGATCCGTTGTTCTTCAAACGCGCGTTGGTCGTCCACGTGGATCTCGCGCTGGTCGTTTGGTTCCAAGCGGGCACGGCTGCCTTTCTCGCACTCGCACTGGGTGACGCGCTACCGCGCAAACTCGTCGGCATTTCCTTCGCGTTTTGCAGCGCAGGAATTTTCGGGCTCCTCGCCGGCGCGGTCATGCCGGGCGCGCAACCGATTCTCTCCAACTATGTGCCGGTGATCGATCATCCGGTTTTCCTCGCGGGGCTCGCTTCATGGTTTGTCGGCACGACGATTTTCTTCATCGGTGCGCTGACCTCGCCGAACAGTCGCATCACCGGTCTGCCTGATGATGTGATTGTCGCCCTGCGCGTCGCCGCCGCGGGCAACGTGATTGCATTCTTCACTTTTGCCGCTGCCTGGCGCACGACGCTGGCCGGCCTGCCGCCGATCGGTTTCTACGAACTCGTGGCGTGGGGCGGCGGCCATGTGCTGCAAGCCGCGAATGTCATCATGATGCTCGGTTTGTGGCTGTTGTTGCTCAACCGCTGGTCGGGCAAGTCCGTCCTCTCACCCGCCGCCTGTCGCTGGTTGTTCACGGCTCTGATTCTGCCGCACGCCGCGTTGCCGTTCCTTGCGCTGGGTGGCACGTCGAATCCGCTCTACACCGAAACGGCGACGGAACTGATGCGGTGGACGCTGTTCCCGGTCATTCTCATCGTGCTCGGACTCGGCATTCGCCACTACGTGTTGCATCGCAACCAGCCCGATGTCGCGCGCACGGATTTCCGTCTCGTCGGTTTGGTCGGCAGTGTGTCGCTCATCGTGATGGGCCTGATTATGGGCGCGATGATTCGCGGCTCGAACACGCTCGTCCCGGGACATTACCACGCCGCGATCGGTGCCGTGACGCTCGCATTGATGGCGGCCGCGTATGATTTTTGCGCTGCGGTTTCGCCGCTCGATGCCGCCGCGAAGGCGTGGAAAAAGGCCAGTGCGCAACTCATCATCTTCGGAGCGGGCCAGGCGGTCTTCGCCCTCGGTTTCGCCATTGCCGGAGTTTACGGCCTCGGTCGCAAACAATACGGCGTCGAACAACACGTGCGCACGACCGGCGAATACGTCGGCCTCGGCGTGATGGGTGCCGGCGGAATCCTCGCCGTGGCCGGTGGACTTTTATTCCTCGCGATCATGCTGCGTTGCATCGGCTCGTGGCGCGCTCGCTCCCTACCCCAAACCTAAAACTCATACCCATGAAAAACGAAAAAGAGATCCATCCGTGGCAAAAAGTGCTCGATAATCACTGGCTGCTACTCGCCCTCGGCGTGATCATTCCGTTCCTCTCCTACACTGCGTGGGGTTGGATCGAATTGGCCATGACCAAACCCGCGTTGCTGCCCTAACCCGCACCACCTCCCATGAGCTTGCGCCCACTCACTTCCCCCTGGTTTCACGCGCCCGCTGGCCACGAAAAACTCTGGCTCGGCGTCGCCGTGCTCTGGTGCTTCGTGATGTCGCTGATGATGCCTTACTGGCATTTTCGCGGCAAACAGAACAGCACCGGCGAAGCCTACACCGTCAGCCCGGCCGATTTCCTCGCGCGCACTGAAAAGTTCGTCGAGGCCAACCGCGTCGGCACTTGGAAAAATCCCATCGACAACGCCTTCCTCACCGAAGCGCCGATCGTCGAACCTGCTCCCGGCAGCGACGTCTATCTCGTCGCGCGCATGTGGAATTTCTATCCCGTGCTCAAGCTGCGCATGGGCGAAACCTACCGGTTGCACATCTCGTCGCTCGACTTGAATCACGGATTCTCGCTCCAGCCGTTGAACATCAACTTCCACGTGCTGCCGGGCTATGACCACGTCATCACCCTAACGCCGACCTCCAAGGGCGAATTCACCATCGTCTGCAATGAATTTTGCGGCGTCGGCCACCACGCCATGACCGGCAAAATCTTCGTCGAGTAACCCTTACCCGCCATGACCTCTGCTTCTGCTTCAACTCCTGCCGCCAGCGACTCGCATTCGCTCGCGGTCCCGGGCGCACCGAAACGCATCTGCGGCACCACCGGACTCAGTATCTGTCTGGACGCCCAGCGCTTCATCAAGCTCAACGCCGTCTCCGCGGTGGTATTCCTGCTCGTCGGCGGCATCGCCGCGCTGCTGCTCGCGCTCACGCGCTGGCAAACGGTGCACTTGCTGCCGGTGGACTGGTTCTACCGCATCCTGACACTGCACGGCATGAACATGTTGATCCACTGGATCCTGTTCTTCGAAGTCGCCGTGCTCTACTTCGCCTGCACCACGCCGCTCAACGCGCGCCTCTACTCCCGCAAAGTCGCGTGGGTGTCGTTCGTGATGATGTTGGTCGGTGCCGTGATGGTGAACTACATCATCCTCGCCGGTAAAGCCGACGTGCTGATGACGTCCTACCTCCCGTTGGTCGCGCATCCGCTGTTCTACCTCGGCATCATTCTCGTCGCGGTCGGCACACTCATCGCGGTGTTCAACTACTTCGCGACCCTCTACGTCGCCAAGCGCGACGGCGCCTACACCGGTTCGTTGCCGCTCGTCACCTACGGAGCCACCGCCGCCGCGATCATCGCCGTCGTGACGTTGCTCCACGGTGCAATTGTGATGATCCCGACGTTCACCTACTCGATGGGTTGGACGCCGGAGCCAGATCCAGCATGGTATCGCCTCATCTGGTGGGGCCTCGGTCACCAATCGCAACAGGTCAACGTCTGCGCGATGGTCGCCATCTGGTATATGATCGGCAATCTCACGACCGGCGCGCGCCCGATCAACGAAGCGGTCTGCCGCACGGCCTTCGTGCTCTACGTGGTGTTCATCAACATCGCCTCCGCCCACCATTTGCTCGTCGACCCGGGTGTTGGCGCAACGTGGAAAATCTGGAATACGTCCTACGCCATGTATCTCGCGGTGCTCGCGTCGATGGTGCACGGCTTCACCGTTCCGGCCGGCGTCGAAGTCGCCATGCGCGAGAAAGGTTACACGCGCGGTCTCTTCGGGTGGGTCACGGCGTTGCCGTGGAAGAATCCGGCATTCTCCGGCGCCGCATTGTCGGTGGTCATCTTCGGCTTCATCGGCGGCATCACGGGCGTCACGCTCGGCACGCAGCAGATCAATATCATCGCGCACAACACGCTGCGCATCCCGGGCCACTTCCACGCCACCGTGGTCGGCGGCACGACGCTCGCGTTCATGGCGCTGACTTACTACGTGATTCCGCTGTTCTTCCAGCGCGACTTCATCGGCCGCGGCTGGGCACGCGTGCAACCGTGGCTCTTCGCCGCGGGCATCACGATGCTCTCGTTCGGCATGTCGTTCGCCGGCTCGATGGGCGTCGCCCGTCGCACCTGGGACATTGACGCGCAAGGCATCTACAGTGCCGCCGCGCATCTCTGGCTCGGTCTCGTCGGTATCGGCGGCATCCTCGCCTTCACCAGCTTGCTCATCTTCGTGCTCCTCTGCGTTGGCACGTTGCTGTTCGGCAAGAAGACGGAAAACCGCGCGATCTTCGATTGGGGCACCCCGCCGGCACTCGCCGGCGCAAAGGAAGGCTCCCTCGCCAACGATCACTACGCGACCAAGGGCACAATCATCCTCGCGATGGTTTTCCTCGCCTGCTTCGCCGTCTATTACTTCGCGAATTGGAAGGCACTGGCCGACGTCTGGCCCGTGCGCTGATCCGCAACTCTAACACCACTCACGCGGAGCGGTGGTCACCCGCCGCTCCGCTTTTTTTTCAACTACCGTCCCCACGCCACCATGCTCGTCCCTGCCCACGCTCCCGCCACGCCGCCCGACGCCGCTGAGTCCAACCTGACTCGCGCCGGTCGCTACTTCGCCGGACCCGGCTTGCTGGTGTTTCTCGCCACGGCCATCGGGGCTTACGAAATTTTCATTCTCTTCACCATTTTCTGGCCGCTCGACGCCGGCTGGCTCGGCGGCTTCGTTCGCGATTTCCAAGTCTGGTGCTACGGCTACGATCCGCGCACCGGCGGCATGTCGTGGAATTCCGTCATCATGATGCTGCTTGAGCCGCTCTTCGTCGTCGGCGTCGCCAGCATCCTCTGGCGCGAGTCACTGGCCGACCTGCGCCGCTGGCAAACCTGGTCGCGCTATCGCAAGACCGCGCTCGCCGGACTCGCCATCATCGGAACCTGCATCGCCGGCCTCGTGAGTTTTGCGCTCAACGAAACCGCCGCCGCGCAGATCCTGCCACCCTTCCCCGGCAAAACCATTCGCGTCCAGTTGCCGTTGCCCGACGTCGCGATGGTGGACCAAAAGGGCACGCCGTTCCGCTTCGCTGATTTGCAGGGCCAAGTCGTGCTCTTCACCGGCGTCTATTCCGCGTGCACCACCGCGTGCCCGGAGATCTTCAAAGAAATCCGCGCCGTCCTCGCCGAGCTCACGCCCGCCGAACGCGCCGGCGTCCGCGTCGTCGCGCTCTCGCTCAATCCCGAATACGAAACCGCGGAGCTGATGGACCTGATGGCCGACGCGCAGGGACTCACTTATCCGGAGTTTCGTTACGTCAACGGCGAGCAACCCGCCGAGATGCTCGACCTGCTTTCCCGCCTCCAATTCGCCCGCACGCGCAATCCGGAGACCGGCGTGATCGAACACATGAACCTCATGCAATTGGTCGATCGCGACGGTTTTATTTCCTATCGCTTCACGCTGGAACCGCGCCATCGCGCGTGGCTCCGTGAGGGACTGCGCTCCCTCTTGCGGGACAACCATGTCGCATCACCACCCGCATCCTGATCCGGATTGCGAGGTGCTGGCTGACGGCCTCGGGAACGCTCCCGGGAACAGCCCCGCCGCGCCTCCTCCGGTCCCCCCAACGCGCTTCGGCGGCCTGCTTGCCGCGGTTGAAAGTCTTTTCACGCGCGCCGACGCGTGGATCGAGCGGGCGTTGCCGCGCGCATACAATCCGCTCGCGCAACTCGGCACCGCCGCCAACGCCGCACTCCTGCTCGCCACCGCGTCGGGCATTCCGTTGCTGTTCTGGTATTCGGCGAGTGCGCCGCAGGCGTGGAGTTCGCTCGCCGAACTCGGACCTTACTCACTCGGCGGCATCATGCGCAGCGTGCACCGCTACTCGTCGGACTTGGCGATGCTTCTTATTCTGGCGCACGCCGTGCGCACATTTTTCGGACGCAAGTTCGACGGCGCACGTTGGCTCGCGTGGTCGAGCGGCATCGCGTTGATCGCACTCGTGTGGTTCATCGGCTGGACCGGTTACTGGCTGGTGTGGGACGTGCGCGCGCAATGGGTCGCGCTCGACTCGATGAAAGCCGTCGATGTGCTGCCGATCTTCGGCGAACCGATGTTGCGCCTCTTTGCCGCGGATCACTCCGTGCCGTCGCTGCTGTTCTTCGTCGTGTTCTTTTTGCACATGGTGCTGCCGCTGGCGATCGCCGGCGGACTGGTGCTGCACCTCGCGCGGCTTAGTCGGACGAAGTTGATTCCGAATTGGCAATTCTGCACTTGGATCACCGTCGCCACCATTCTCGCCGCGTTGATTCTTCCCGCCACCAATGCCGCGCCCGCGCAAATGGCGATCAAGCCCCAAGCGTTTACGATGGACTGGTGGTATCTGTGGCCGCTGCAGATTTCCGCGCGCTTGAGCGGCGGCGGCGTGTGGCTCGCCGCGCTGCTCACGCTCGGCGGATTGATGTCGTTGCCGTGGTGGCTCGGACGCCGGCGCGAGCGCGCGTCCTATCAAGCGACCGTCAACATCTCCCGCTGCTTCTCCTGCACACAGTGTTCGCAGGATTGTCCGTTCGGCGCGATCACGATGGTCACGCGCACCGACGGCAAACCATTCCCGTCGCAGGCGCAGATTGATCCGGACCGTTGCATCGGCTGCGGCATCTGCGTCGGGTCGTGCGACACGCAAGGTATCGGCCTCGCGTGGTTCGACGCGCGTAAAGTGACGAAGGAATTACAGGACTACGTCACCGGCGAAGTCGCCAAAGGCCAACCGCCCGCGCTCGCGCTCGTGTGCACGCAGATGGACGGCGGCTGGGACTTTTTCAAGCTCGCCGCGTGGCGCGCGCGTTTGCCGGGCTACGAAGTGCGCCCAGTGCCGACTTCCGGCTGGGTGGAACCGAAGGTAATCGAAACGCTCATCGCCAAAGGCGCTCGCGCTGTGCTCGTGGTCAGCTCCGTGTCCGCCGATCCCTACGTCCGCGAAGGCGACCGCTGGTTGCCGATGCGCCTCGCCGGCACGCGCGAACCGGAATTTCGCCCTAATCGCGCCGACCCAAGCAAAGTCGCGCATGTGCGCTACGACCCGACGCGCCCGCAGCAACTCACCGACGCCGCAGCCGCGCTGCTCAAACAAAAGCTGGTCGACGCGACGCGCACCCCGTCGCGCGTCGCTGGTTGGATTGTCGGTGTGGCGCTCACCGGGGCGTGCTTCGCACTGCTGTTGTGGATCAGCAACGCCCCCTTCCGCCACCCGACGGCGCACCAACCGGAACTCGTGCTCACTTTCCGCGCCTACGGCGATTGGCTCGATGCCACCAAGGTAACGGCCGTCGCGCAGCAAAGCCGCATGTCCCACATGCGCGCCGACTCGATTCAAGTTAACCGCACGCGGGCGCCGATCGTGATTAGGATCGCCGCCGACGGCGTCGCACACGAACACGTGATTCAGCCAAAAGGATTCAAATCCGACGGTGCGTCCATCGGCGAACTCCGCCTGCCGCTCACGCCGGGCGCGCATCAGCTCACCCTCAGCGTGGCCACCAGCCCGGATCCGGACGCCCCGCGCCAAACGTGGAGTGGCGAAGTCATGGCGGAGCGCGGTCGCCTCATCGTTTTCGCCTTCGACGGCGGCAACGGCTTCATGCGCGAACCCTAACTTCTTTCTCCGCGTCGCAAATTGCATGACATGCATCAAGGCGCTCGCCCCTTTCCCGTGCTATTCTCAACCTATTCTCGCAACCCCAGCATGAAACCGAAAAAATTTCAGGTCCTCGATGTGCGTCCGCTTCTCGCCGCCGGCAATGAACCCCTCCTCGCCATCCGCCAGCGCGTCGATGCGCTCACCAGCGGTCAAGGTCTCACCGTCCTCGCTCCTTTCCTCCCCTCCCCGCTGATCGAGATGCTCCGCAGCGAAGGCTTTGAATCCGACATGGAACACCGCCAGGACGGCGCGTGGTCCGTGAGTTTTTGGAAAAGCGAATAACCGCACCGCGCGCCATTTTTTGCGCGCACTTCCCTCCACCAATGAAATCCTCCGCCCTCCTCGCCACCGACGCCTCCGCCGTCTGCTCCTTGCAGATTCCCGTCGAACAAGTTGCCCACGGCATCGTGAGCCAAGCACTGCTCACCGCACCCGGACTCCGCGCCACGCTCTTCAAATTCGCCGCCGGCCAGGAACTCTCCGAACACACCAGCAGTGCGCGCGTGCTTGTGCAAGTGATGTCCGGCCGCTGCGAATTCAGCGTCGACGGAAAACCGAATGTTCTCGTGCCCGGTCAACTTTTTCACCTGCCGCCCAAAGCCCCGCATGCCGTGAAGGCGCTCGATGAAATGACGTTGCTCGTCATCCAAGCGATGCCGCCGAAGAACTGAGACGCACACGACGCGGGTTCACTTCGCGGATTCGTCCCGCTGTTGGCAAACCCCGGAGATCGCGCCGATCTCGCGTCGCGCGACGGCGTTGACCACGTGTTTCAACTTCGCGAATGCTTCGTCGCGCTCCACGGGATTGAGTTTCGGCATTTCTGCTTGCACCAAAATGAGCGCCTCCAACATCGCCTGTTCCCCCGCACGGTAGTAGGCGAGCAGCGGATTGCGGCCGCAGACACATTCCACTTCCGGCTCCAATTTCTCCGGCATCGGTTGACGGAGTAATGTGAAAAACTCACCTAGCGACTCATTGATCCCAAATACCAACGTGTCCGGATTGGCCAGTGGAGTAGCCACGGCTTCGACGCGCAAAAACGCCTCCCATCGGGAGCGAATCTGAGCACGGCGGTCGCGCAACGCACGGATTACTTCCTCTTGCATCGTGGGACTATTCTGCCCGCGCGACGCAAGATTGTCTGTGCATCGGTTAACTGGTGCTGCGCATACGTTGGCGAACGAGCAGACTGAGGCGCGCCCCGCCAACGCCGCCGCACCAGCAACCGCCTTCCCCACCGAAATTGGTGGATGCGCGACGTGGCAACGTGCTAGCTTGCGCCAGATGTCCCCCACCCCACGCGCCAACGACCTCAAGATCATCGGCTTGATCGGAACGTTGCGCAGCAATCAACAATTCAGCGGGCTGCCGATCGAAGATCTCACCACGATCGCCAACTTCTCGACGCTCGTTTCGCTGCCGAAGGACGACTACCTGTTTCACGAAGGCGAGCCGTCGCGCGGTTGCTACCTCGTGCAGAGCGGCGCGATCAACGTCCATCGCGTCAACGCCGTGGGCAAAGAACAGGTCATCCACGTTTTTCGCGCTCCGGAATCGCTCGCCGAAGCGTCGCTCGCGTCGCCCACCGGCTATCCCGCCAACGCCCGCGCCGTCGAGCCCAGCACCGTGTTGTTCATTCCCAAAGTGCCGTTGCTCGAACTCATCGGGCGCCGCCCCGATCTCGCGCTACGCATGCTCGGAGCGATGAGCGCCCACTTGCGCGTGCTCGTCGGTATGCTCGACGATCTCACCCTCAAGGATGTCGAAACGCGCATGCTCAACTGGTTGGTCAAACACGGCCGTTCCGCTCCGGGCGGTGTGATTCAGCTTCCCGGCACCAAACGCGTGCTTGCCGCCGAACTCGGCACCAGCAGCGAAACGCTTTCCCGCACCCTCGCTCGCTTCCGCGATCAAAAGCTCATCTCGGTGAAGGGAAAAACGATCACTTTACGCGACAGCGCCAAGCTCGCCGCGATGCTCCGCCGCAACTTGGGCGAAGACTAGTCGCCCGCGCTCAATTTGCGCCGCGCGTCGCGTCGCCGGTATCGAGCTCGCGTTGCAACTGCGTTAGATAACCGCGCAGAAAATTTGTGCGTTGCTCCGCGTCGGTTCGCCCCGTCTCGGTTTGCATCGTCGCGGCAAGCGTGAGCAGCTTCGTATAAAAATGATCCACACACGCCGCATGATCATCAAGCGGGCGTCGCGCGGCAAACGGATCGCCCGGCACATAAAGCTGACGCCCCATTTCGCCACCGAGCATCAAGCAACGCGCGAGTCCGACCGCGCCGAGTGCATCGAGACGATCCGCATCCTGCAAGACGCGCGCTTCCACGGTGCGCGGCGCGATGCCGGCACTAAAACTATGTGCTTCGATCGCGTGCGCGATGTCAGGCAACCACGCCGCCGCCCAACCCCACTCGCGCAACCACGTGAGCGCTTGCGCCGCCGCCAACTGTGAGGCGCGGCGACGCTCCGGCGAATCCTTCGCCACCGCCACGCAGTCGTGCAACCACGCCGCCGGCAGAACGATTTCCAAGCGCGCGTTCTCCGCCGCTGCCAGCCGCCGCGCGTTCACCACGACGCGTCGCACGTGTTCGAGATCGTGCGCCGCATCGCCCCCCACGTCGTTCAACGCCGCTTGGCAACGGACTTCGAGTTGGGAGAGCGTCAACGACATGCCCGCGATGCAACGCGGTGCGACCGCCGTGGTCAATCGCCCACCGGCACCGAAATTACCACTCCGAGCAAGGGCGACGCACTAGCTCAACTCACACGCCCCGCCAGCGCAGGCGGCAACTTCCTTCAACGCCGTCTCGTCAGAATGCTCGGTGAGTTCCGTGTAGTTCACGGAGTTGTATTTCAGGCGGTTCCACTTCGCGAAATCATCTTCGGAACTGACGGATTCACGCGGCGCCTGCGCGTAACGTTTGTCGCCGGAGTAGCCAAGCAACGCCACGCCGGTGAAGTGTTCGCGGTGCTGCCAAATGAACGCCGCCACTTCGTCCCACTCCTCCGGTTTCACGGTGCAGGTGTTGGAGACGTTGTGGTGCAGTTGCGGCGAGCGCGAATCCTCGGCCTCACCGTTCAACACCCAGTGTTGCTGCACCAATTGGACAAAGTGGAGGAATTGCACGGCGTTGATCTCGTCGCGCAAGATGGCGTGCGGCGGTGCCTCCACGGCGAACGTGATGACGTCATCCGTCGCCGGACGATATACGGACGGCTCCGTCATGTGTGCATTATGCGCGTAAAAGTGCTGAAAGACCGGGTCGCGGCGATTCGCCTGCACGCGACGGAAGTAGTGTCGCGCGTGGTGCGGATGAATCCCCGACGCCGCGCCGAGCAACAGCGAGGCCGTGCCTTCCGGTTTCACGCACGTCACCCGCGCGGCAGGACGCACGCCGATGACACCCGCGACGAGCCGATTCGCCGCACGGCAGAGTCGCGCCCCGCGTTCAAGCACGTCGGGATTGAAAAGGATTTCCGGGTTATCCATGAACCCACACACTGAAACACCGAGTAACGCATCGCGTTCGTTGAGGTAACGGGTCACCGGCCCGAGGTAGGGAATATGCGTGTAGGCGGCCTGCAACGTGCCGATCACCGCCGCCTGAATGCACGCGACCAAGAAATCGTCTTCCGTCTGCAACACCGCGCCGTTGATCGTGCTCAGATTGCACATTTGCCAACCCGACAAGCGCACCTCCGGCGGCAACTCACCCGCGTAACCGAGCGCCCGCAACTTCGCGATTTCGCTCTCGGGCAACGGTCCCTCAATCACCGGATGCAGCCCGATCTCGCAGCACGGATTGCATCCGTAGTCAGGATGATCCGCGAAATAGAAGCCCGGTTCGCCAAACTCCTTCTGCGCCGCGAACAGTTTTCGAAACACGGCATCATCCGACTCTGCGCGCGGCACCACGGCGGAGTTATTCGACGCGGAGCGTTGCGAATTTTTTTCAAACCAATTGCCCGTCTTCGCCGACATCATCTCGTCGTCGTCCGGCGAAAACAAACAGATCGTCGCCGAGCGTCGCACGCCGCCGCTCAGAACCGCGCGCGCCGTGAACATGCAGATGTCGTAAACCTCGATCGGACGCAGTTTGCGGCCCGCCGCACCGGTGAGGATCGCCGCAACGTCGATCAGCGCCTGTTTCAACGGCAAATGTCCGGGCGCCTTGCCGCCCGCAGTGACGAGCGACGCACCGCGCGGGCGAATCGCCGAGTAGTTAAACTCCGCCTGAAAATGCTCGTAGTGGCTGCGCAACAACACGTGCAGCGCATCCGCCCAACCCTCAATCGTGTCGCTGATCGCGTAGTGCTGCACCGGCAGTTCCATCTCGTCCGCACGCACCGGCAGGGTCGGAAGGCAATCCACGTGATGCCGTTGCACCGAGAAGCCGCAGCCCGTGCCCGCCAGGAGCAAAAAGAAATACTCGCGGAAAAATTCCAACCGATCGATGCAACTGAAGGAGCAGTTAAACAACCGTGCGTGATTCTTGAGAATCGCCTCGCCGCCAAACTGCAGCGAACGCATCGATGGCAACACCCGCTTCATCGCCACCGCCCCAAAGGAGCGGTGAATCGCATCGGCCAGCGTGCCGCCGGAGAGCCATTCGTTGAGAAAACGCGCGTCATCGGGCCGCACCGGCGAATCGGCCGCAGGCGCCGGGATTCGCGCCGTGAGCCGCGCATGGAAATACTCCAGATGCATCGCCATCACCCGCCGCGCTGCTTCGGCAAACGATTCGCGCCGCCCGAGGTCGCGACGGTAACGCGCATACTTCGCCGTCGCGATGTAGTCGCTCAGGCCGTTTTCCTCGTAGTGATTGAGCCGGTGCGCCGCTTTGCGCGCGCGGTAAATAATGTAACTGCGCGCGACATCCCACTCGCCCTCGGCCGCGATCGCTTTCTCCACCGTGTCCTGAATTTCCTCAATCGTCGGATGCTTGCCGGCCCGGTAAGTCAATTCGAGCATCCGCGTAACCCGCGCCGCAATCGCCTGCACGCGAGTAAAAGTTTCCGCGTCCAACCCAAACCGCGCTGCCGGATCACTGCGGTGGGGATTAGTGGTGGTGCCGCGCTTGACCTCGAAAAATGCGAGCGCAATCGCGCGCACGACTTTGGCGAGATCCCACGGGGCAGTGGTGCCGTCGCGTTTGGCGACACGGCGCTCCGCTGCGGCGATGGGAGTGACGGATTGGCGGGGATTGAAGCGGGCGAGCAAAGTGGCGGCAGTCATGGGGAAAATAGTGCGCGCATCATACGCAACCACGCTCCGCTCCGCTAACCATCGGTTGCCCAAACTCGTTTATCTCTGCGCATAAATTGCGCGAAATTTCGGCGAATCAACCCAAGTGTTTTTTATGTCCCTGCAACCACCGCCTGCGCGAATACCGCCAACACATTCGTGTAGGTCCAAACGGTCACAAAAGAGGCCACATTCCACCCGCCAAACCACTCGCGCATCCGCGCCCAACGCAGCACGCCATACCAACCGGCCCACAGTCCCGCGCCTCCGGCCAATCCCACCAACCGATAACCCTCCGGCAACGCCGCCGCGAGCACGACCAACAGTGCCGCGGCGCTGAGAATATGCACCACCGCTTCGATCAGCCCGACACGGCGCAGCGTCTTCCCGTGGAGATTTGAATCCGACATCACCCCACTACATTACCCGCCCAACCCCGCCCCGACCATACGCAGAGCTGCGTAGGTTGCGTCCGCCGCCTCGTCGCGCGACTCAGGCTTGTCTTCCGCTGCGGAGATTTTGCGCCAAACGCAGAATATCCGCGAGGACACCCGCAGCCGTCACATCACCGCCCGCTCCCGCGCCACGCACGACCATCGGGTATTCGCGATAACGCTCGGTATGAAACGCGACAAAAGCTTCCGCTCCGCGCAACGGTCCCGCCGGATGCGCCGCATCGACGCCCACCGGTGCGACGGACACTTTCGCCGCGCCGCCGTTGATCTCGATGCGCGCCAAGTAGCGCAACAACTGCCCCGACGCGCGCATCTCCGCTACGCGCGCCGCCAACGTGGCGTCCGCCGTGCTGAGTTTTTGCAAAAAAGCCTCCGGGTCATCTTCCTTCAAAAACTCCGCCGGCACAAACGGCTCCAACGCCACGTCGTCAAGATCGAGCGCCAAGCCGAGTTCGCGCGCGAGGATGAGGGCCTTGCGCGCCACATCGAGACCCGACAAATCGTCGCGCGGATGCGGCTCGGTGTAGCCGAGCTCCTTGGCGCGACGCACCGCGACCGACAGCGGCACCCCCGCCGTGAGTTGCTCGCACAAATAACCGAGCGTGCCCGAAAACGCGCCTTCGATCCGCACGACTTGGTCGCCGGTGCGCACGAGATTTTTCAACGTCTCGATCACCGGCAGCGCCGCGCCGACAGTGGTTTCGTAAAGATAAACGCGATACGTGCGCCGCGCGGCCGCGTGCAACTCCTCGCGCTGCGCCCACGGCAACGCCAACGGTTGCTTGTTAGCCGAGACCACGTTGATCCCCAGCGCGAACGCTTCGATGTAAACCTGCTCCATGCCGGCCGACGCCGTGCAATCGACCAACACCGGGTTGGGCAACCGCGCCAACTCCGCCAACAAGTCGCGCACCACACGTGGTTCGTTCGTCGCGCCGAGTTGCTCGACCGCTTTCTCCGGCGTGAAACCGCGCGCATCAAACACCCCGCCGCGACTGCCGGCCAAGCCGACGAGCCGCACGTTGACGTCGTGATGCGACCGCAAATCCGTGCCGTGCGCCGCCAATTGTTTCAATAGACTGCCGCCGACGATGCCCTTGCCGAGCAACAACACGTTCAATTCCGCATGCGCCAAATTGAACGCCGCGTGCACTGTCCGCACAGCCAAGGCCGTATCGGCGGCATCGACGACCACGGAAATACTGCGCGCCGCCGCGCCTTGCGCCAACGCGCGCACCACCACGCCGACCGATCCAATCGCGTGCAACATGCGACCGGAAACGTTCGGTTTTCGTCCCATCGTCTCAGCCACCAGCGTCACCATCGACACCGGCGACATCACCGGCCCGAGCGTCAAATCACCGCGCAACAATTCCGATTCAAGCGTGCGTGCGAGAATTTCCTTCGCCCGCGATTCGTCGGCCAGCGGCACGACGACAGAGAAAGTCTGGCCGAGCGTGGACTCCGTCACCAGCCACACGCGCACTCCTTCGGCATCGAGCGCGGCAACAATGCGGCTGCCGACAGGACGACCGATACCCGTCCGTCGCGATTGCACGCCGATGAGTGAAAGTTGCTCCAAACTCGTGACGCAAGTCGGACGCGCTGGATCGGAATTGCCCGTTGCGTCAATCCGCGTGCCGGGAGCGTCGGGGCGCGTCGTGCTGCGAATAACAAGCGCCGCTCCGCAATCGCGCAGTGGAATGATTGTGCGCGAGTGAAACATCCGCGTGCCAAAGTAGGCGAGTTCGAGCGCTTCGTCGTAGGAGAGCCGGTCAACCGGACTCGCCTCGCGCACGAGACCCGGGTCCGCCGTCATCACGCCGAGCACATCCGTCCACACGGTGACAGATTCCGCTTTGAACAAAGACGCGACGAGCGTCGCGGTGTAATCCGAACCATTGCGGCCAAGTGTCGTCGTGTGGCCGTCGCGCGTGCGCCCGATGAAACCGGAGACAATCGGCACTACATTCTCGAGCCTGGGACGAATCCCGCGAAACTTCAGCGCGGTGGCGGTCACATCGATCTCTGCCGCGCCAAACGACGCGTCTGTCACCACGAAATCGCGCGCATCCACCGGTTGCGCCGGGGTGCCCAACTCGCTGAGTGCGCGTGAAACCAGTGCAATCGAAATGCGTTCGCCCGCGCTGATGACCGCGTCGAGCGAACGCGGCGAACACTCGCGCGTCAGTTCGATGCCCGAGAGAATGCGTTCCGCCGGCGTCAGCACTTCGTCGAGGTCCGCCTTAAACGCCCGCAAACCGTGCGGCGTAAGCACTGGACGTGCCGTAGTCATCGCCAGATCGCGCACGCGCGCCAGTTCGCCACGGGCCGTCGTGATTTCGCCGTCCGCCGCTGCCCGCGCCGCCGCGAGCAGCCAATCCGTTGTATCTCCGAGCGCAGAAACCACCACGGCCAACGGCCGCGGGCCAGTGGCGATGAGCTCGATCACGCGCGGCAACCGGCCGGGAGTGCCGAGCGAAGAGCCGCCGAATTTAAAAATCTGCCAGAGGTCATTCATGATACGGAAAGTTTGAGCGCGCGCTTAATCAACGGCTCCAGTTGATCCCATTCAATCAAGAAGGCGTCGTGTCCATGCGGACTGCGCAACGTCGCCCGACTCACGGACACGTCAGCGGCCCGGAGGGCGACGACGAGTTGATCGGACTGCGCGGGCGGGAAAAGTTGATCGGTGTCGACGTCCACCACGAGGGTCGCCGCGCGGATACACGCCAACGCCGGACGGCGTCCGCCGGGCAACGGTTGCGTGAGATCGTGGTGGTCCATCGCGTCGAGTTGAGCTTCGTAACACGCGGCAGTGAAGCGACTGTTTAGTTTTCGCCCGTGATGTTCGAGATAGCCGCCGATCGTCTGCGCCGTCTGCTTTTGCGCGAGTCCGGGTTCAGCGCGATAGGTCATCATCGCGATCTGCCGCGCCACTTCGAGTCCGCGCGCCGCGTGATGCGGATAACCGGGATCGACCTGCAACACGCCCCGCGCCACGTGATTCCATCCCGCCACCCACGCGCTCGTCGCTGCGGTAGTGGCGATGGGCAGAATCCGCTCAAATCGTTTCGGGGCCAACGCCGCCAGCGCGAGCACGACCATGCCGCCCAACGAGCCACCGGCGGCCAAATGCACGCGCTTGATGCCGAGCGCATCGAGTCCCTGCAAAATCGCGCCCGCCACATCGAGACTCGTCAGTGTCGCTTTTTTGCCGCGCGGAAATCCGGCGCTGCCCGGCGCACTGCTGCCGTAGAACGAGCCGAGATTATTGAAACAGAGGATGCGGAATTTTTGCGGATCCAGTGCGCGACCCGGACCAATCAACGGCTCCCACCAACCGTCTTCGCCGCCCGCGCGCGCGCCACCGGTCAACGCGTGCACCAGCAACACCGTTGGCACATCGGACTGCGGATGCCCCGGCGTGTCGTCGGTGCGACTCCACCACCAGGCCGCCGCGCGATGCTGCCGCACGCGACCGCCCCGCACCAAGGCGAGCGGGGGCAGAGACAAGATAAACGAATGCGAATCAGCCGACACAGTCACATCGGACTCCGTTTGCCCTGCACTCACAATGCGGCAGCAAGTCATACCGCAGGCCTAATATCACTCGCGATATGACATGGAAACAACTACCGGTGACGCATCGTGACGTTGCCCTGTTGGCGCGACGCGCGGCCAATCAAATCATGTCCGCTCTCTTCTCGCCGCCCCTCGGGCACCCGATCCCCGGTTCGCCGCACTCCGTCTCGTGCAGCTTACCGACGATGGCGGACATCATCGGCTACGAAGAACGCGAGGCGGCGGTCGTGAATGCGATGATTGCCGGCTACCCGCGTTTTGCCGTGCATCCGTTTGTGGCCGAATTGACAACGCACCTCACCACGGCGCTCGCGCAACCAAACGAACACCTCTGGCCCGTGCTCAATGCCCGCGCCGCCCGTGAACTGATCCGACACCTCGGCACCGGACGCAGCCTTACTCACGCCGGCGTGGAGGTGGTGCTGCACGGAGCGGAACCGGTGTTGTTCACTGCGGGCAAATTGTGGCTGCAACACCGTGGCGGTCTGTTGAGTTCGCGCGCCGCGGAAGACGCCTTGGTGCGACTCGGCCGGCGCACGGCGGTATTGCCGGAAAATGTTTTCGACGGCAACGCGTCCGCCGAAGTGCAGCGCGTGCTGGCGCGACACTTTCCCGTAGCGCCGACGGAAATTCATTTGGCATCGAGCGGGATGAGCGCGATGCAGGCGGCCTTCGAGGCGATTCGCGCCGTGCAAACGCCGCGTGGGCGGACGGCGTGGATTCAACTCGGCTGGCTCTACCTCGATACGATTGCGTTGCTCAAAAAATTCACGCCCGATCCGACGCGCGACTACCTCGTGCAACACGACGTCACCGATCTGGCGGCGCTGGAACGATTGTTTGCGACACACGGTGAACGACTCGCGGGTTTGATCACGGAAGCGCCGACCAATCCATTGCTGCAAACCGCCAATCTAGCCGCAATCGCCGACCTCGCCCGCCGCCACGGCGTGCGCGTGATTTGCGACCCGTCGATCGCGTCGGCGCTCAATGTCGACGTGCTGCCCCAGGCCGACATCGTCGCGTGCAGTCTCACGAAATATGTGTCGCACGAAGGCGACGTGATGGCCGGTGCGGCGGTGGTAAATCCCCACGGCCCTGACGCGGCTGCACTCGCGGCGTTGTTGCCCACGTTGCTCGATCCACCTTACGCGCGCGATTTGGCGCGATTGGCGGCGGAGATTGGCAGCGCGGAGGATGTCGTGGCGCGCATCAACGCCAACACGCCGGCGGTGGTGGCTTTTTTGGAGAAACATCCGGCGGTGGCGCAAGTCTGGTGGTCGCACCAAGCAGCGACGGCGGAAAATTTCCATCGGATTGCGCGTTCACCGACTGCCGTCGGGGCGGTGGTTTCGTTTACGCTCCAGGGTTCGCTGGCGCGGTTCTACGACCGCGTCGCGGTGGCAAAGGGGCCGAGCTTCGGCATGACGACGACGCTGCTTTGTCCCTACATCTACCTCGCGCATTACGATTTGTTGCCGCACCGGAGTGCGAGCACGGCGTTGGCCGACGCCGGAATTCCGCCAGAGTTGCTGCGTTTGTCGGTCGGAGCCGAGCCGGTGGAAGATATCATCGCCACACTCGCGGCGGCGTTGGACTGAGCAGCGGCGGAATGGTGGAACGCGTTGACCTTAACGCGTTCGACGCGGATTGAAGTCAATCCGCTCCACCTCGGGCCGTCGGCGCATTTTGTGGGCAACAAAGCTCTGGTGGTGGCAGGGGAAAATGTTTCTGCTCGGCGGCCATGTCACAGCTGAATTCCATTCCCAATGAAGCGCCGTGGCGCGTCGGCCTGCACAGTGCGCGCGCGACGTTGGTGCCGGGGATGGTGTTGGTCGCGGCAGCGGCGGCGGTGGTCGTCTCCTATTACCAAAACGCCGCAGCCCACGCGGCACTGGAACGGCTCGCGGAATTTCGCGTGCGCGGTGGCTATTATTATTCGGCGGTGACGACCGCGCTGTTCGCTGGAGCGATTCCATTTCTTTATCTGCGCTTCAATCCCGCAACTCGTGCGCTGAGTCCGTGGCCCCACTTGCTGTTTTTCGTCGGCTTCTGGGCCTACAAGGGCGTGGAGATGGATGCGCTCTACCGGTTGCAGGCGGTGCTGTTCGGTGAACAGGTCGATGTCGGCACCGTCGTGACCAAAATGCTGTTCGACCAACTCATCTACAATCCGCTCTTCGCGGCACCTTACGGAATGCTGCTCTACGCGTGGAAGGACGCGGGCTTCCGCTGGGCGGCGCCCCTGGCGGATTTTCGCGCGCCGCGCTGGTATTATCGACGGGTGTTGCCGGTGATGATCGCGGTTTGGGCCGTGTGGGTGCCGACGGTGTGTTGCATCTACTCACTGCCGCTCGCGCTGCAGTTGCCGCTCAATTCCATCGTGAACTGCTTTTGGGTGATTCTGTTCTCGCTCATCACGCTGCAACAGAATCGTCCGGCGGCGTCCGCTTAGTTCCAACAGCCTATGGCGGACGGGCCTCGGTTCTGCTAGGCTCGCGGCTCGCGCGATGAATTCCTCCGCTCCTGCCGCCCCGTCAACCACCCTCCCACCGCTGTTCGCGTTGATTGGACACACGCCGTTGGTGGCGCTGCCGTTTCGCGCGGAAGGCGTGACGCTTTACGCCAAGGCCGAATTTCTCAACCCGAGCGGTTCGATCAAGGATCGGTTGGCCGCCTATATCTTGCTCGATGCGCGCGAGCGCGGACTGTTGCACCCCGGCTCGCTCATCGTCGAATGCACCAGTGGCAACACCGGCATCGCGCTCGCGATGGTCGGCGCCGCACTCGGACATCGCGTGAAGATTCTGATGTCCGACACGGCAAGCGTGGAACGTCGGCACTTGATGCGCCACTTCGGTGCGGAGTTGCAGTTGTTCAAGGCGGACCGCGGCTACATAACCGGCATCGAAATGACCGAAGAAATGGCCGCCGCCGATCCGCACATTTTCCTGCCCCGGCAATTTGCCAATCCGCTCAACGCGCAGGATCACATCGAGCACACCGGTCGCGAGATTCTCGAACAGTTGCCGGGGCCAATCGCGGCGTTCGTCAGCGGCTACGGCACAGGCGGCACGCTCAATGGCACGAGTCGCGCCTTACGCGCAGCGCATCCAGATATCCGCATTGTCGCAATGGAACCCGCCGAGGCCGCGATGCTGTCGGGCGAATCACCCTGCTGTCACAGCATCGAAGGCGTGGCGGGCGGCTACATGCCGCCGTTGATGCGGGACGTGAAAATTGATTGGCCGGAAAAAGTTTCCTCGGCCGACGCACTGGTAATGACGCAGCGGCTCGCGCGCGAATTCGGTTTGCTCGTCGGCACTTCTTCCGGCGCCAACGTCGTCGCCGCGCTCCGCACGGCCGCGAAACTCCCGGCGGACGCGCGCGTTGTCACCATTCTCTGCGACCGTGCCGAGCGTTATTACTCTACCAAGCTTTTCTCGCACAACACCGCGACCTGACCGGCCGCCGCCCCGCGGTTGAAATAATCCACTCCCCGCCTACTCTCACTACTAATGACTCTTCGCCGTCCGCTCCTCGCCCTGTTGGGCACTTTGCTTTGTTTCGTCACGGTTGCCACCGCGCAGCAAAAGCCCGCATGGGCTTCGGTGGGCTCGGTGCGCGTCGAATTGGTCGCCCACGACGACTCCATCCAACCGGGCAAGAGTTTCTGGGTCGCGCTCCAGCTGGATCACGACGCGCATTGGCACAGCTATTGGATCAACCCCGGCACCGGCTACCCGACGGCGATCACGTGGACGCTGCCGGAAGGCTTCACCGCCGGACCGATCGTCTGGCCTGCGCCTGCCGTCGTCAAAGACTCGCATGGCACGGTCACGGGTAACGGTTACGAAAACCAAGCCTTTCTCTTCGTCGAAATCACACCGCCGGCCACGCTCGCGCCCGGCACCAACGTCGCGCTCACCGCCGCCGTCGAATGGTTGATGTGCAAAGACAGCTGCATGCCCGGCGACGCGACGTTGCAACTCACGCGTCCCGTGCGGACCGAGCAACCGGGCGCGGACATGAAGGTGGCGCGGCGCTTCACTAACGCCTTCAACGCCCTGCCGCGGAAATCCGCCGCGTGGGCGTTCTCCGCGCAACGCCACGGTTCAAAGATCACGCTCAATATCACCCCGCGCGATCCGGCCGATTTGGGCAACCCGACTGAACTCCACTATTTCGACGCGGCCGCCGTCGTGGACTACGCCGCGCCGCAAGTTATCCGCCAAGCCAACGGCACTTACACGTTGGAACTGGTCGCCGAGGCTTCGGCTCCCGACGATGCGCCGGGCCTGCGTGGCGTGCTTACGTCGAAAACGAATTTCACTGCGACGGAAGGCAAAGCACTGTTGCTCGACGAACCGTTTGTCGTGCGCGAACCGATCAAGGCAATCGCCGCGACCGACGCCGGCAGTGCGGCCGATCCGGTTGTCGCTACGCTCGCGGGCACGTTGCTCTTGGCATTTCTCGGCGGTCTCGTGCTCAACCTGATGCCCTGCGTATTCCCCGTGCTTGGCATCAAGATCATGGGTTTCGTCAATCAAGCCGGCAGCGACCGCGCCAAAGTGATTCAACACGGACTCGTCTTCACGGCGGGCGTGCTCGCGTCGTTTTGGGCGCTGGCGGGATTGTTGCTCGCACTGCGCGCGGGCGGAGACCAACTCGGTTGGGGCTTCCAACTGCAATCGCCTGCGTTCGTTTTCGCGATGGCGGCGTTCCTGTTGATCTTTGCGTTCAATCTCAGCGGCCTCTTCGAAGTCGGACTCTCCGCGACCGGCGCCGGTGCCAACTTGCAATCCAAGGATGGCCTCGCGGGCTCCTTCTTCACCGGCATGTTGGCCACGCTCGTCGCCACGCCGTGCAGCGCGCCCTTTCTCGCACCCGCGCTCGGTGCGGCACTGACGCTTTCGGCGGCGCAATCGTTGCTCGTGTTCACCACGATCGCCCTCGGCCTCGCCATGCCTTACCTGCTGCTTTCGATTTTTCCGCAGGCGATCAGGTTGTTGCCGCGCCCCGGCGCGTGGATGGAAACGTTCAAGCAACTGATGTCCTTTCCGCTCTACGCGACGGTTGGTTGGTTGCTCTGGGTGCTCGCTGCGCAAACCGCGAACGATGACAACGCGCTGTTGCTCATCGTGTTTTCCTTCGTGCTCCTCGGCATGGCGGCGTGGGTCTACGGGCGTTTTGGTCAAACCTATGGCAAACCGACGCGACAATTCCTCGGTCGCCTCGCGGCGGCGCTGTTGCTCGTCGGCGGTCTGTGGCTCGGCTGGCCCAAGAGTGCGCCCGCTGCACCCGCGGTCGGTGCAACAGCCGCGTATCAAGTCGTCTGGGAAAAGTGGTCGCCCGAAGCCATCACCGCCGCTCAAGCCGCGGGCAAATTTGTTTACGTGGACTTCACCGCGCGTTGGTGCGCCACATGCCAGACGAACAAGGCCACGGTTTTCTCGTCCGACGAGGTGCTCGCGGAATTCGCCAAGCGGAACGTCGTCTTGCTGCGCGGTGATTGGACGAATCGCGATCCCGCCATCACGGCCGAACTCGCCCGCTGGAACCGCTCCGCCGTGCCGTTCAATCTGATCTACGCGCCCGGCAAAGCCGAACCGGTGATCTTGCCGGAGTTGCTCACGGGCGGTATCGTGCTCGAAAAACTCGCCGAAGCGGCGCGCTGAGCGACTGGGGAGTTTGTAACGTATTACGTTACAAACCGGATCGCCGCGAACGGACTGATTTCCAGATTCGCCTAGCGCGGGAGATTCGCTCATGGGTCGTGCTTCATCGTGCGCGATCCCGCCCATACTCGCTCTGTCTTTCTGCTACTCGCCGCCGCGCTCTGCTGGAGTCTCGGCGGCGTGTTGTTGAAATCCGTCAACTGGCCGCCACTCGCCGTCGGCGGCGGCCGCGGCTTGATCGCCGCAATCTTTCTCATGCTCGTGATGGGGCGTTCGTTGAAATTTCAATGGGGACTCCTACCAATCGCGACGGCGGTCGCTTACACGGGTTGCACGGTGCTGTTTGCGGCGGCGACGAAACTCACCACGGCGGCCAACGCGATTTTGCTCCAATACACCGCGCCGGTTTACGTCGCGCTACTCGGAGCGTGGTTGCTCAAAGAGCGGCCGCGGCGGGCGGATTGGATTACGATGGCTTTTGTCTTCACCGGCATGGCGATCTTTCTCTTCGACGGACTGCGGTTCAACAATCTCACCGGCATCCTGCTGGCCATCGCGAGTGGTGTGAGTTTTGCGTTCATGATTGTGTTGCTGCGGATGCAACGCGACGGCTCGCCGCTCAGCTCGATCGTGCTCGGCAATCTCCTCGGCTTTTTCATCGGTCTGCCGTCGATGCTCGGCGCGCCTTTTCCGGACAACGGAAGTTTGGCGGCATTATTCATCCTCGGCGTCGTGCAACTCGGGTTTGCCTACATCCTTTATGCGCGCGCGATTCGTCACGTGACGGCGTTGGAAGGCGTGCTGATTCCCGTGATCGAACCGATACTCAATCCACTGTGGGTTATGCTCGTGATCGGCGAAGTGCCGTCCTCGCTCGCCCTGATCGGCGGCGGCATTGTGCTGGGCGCCGTGACGTGGCGCTCGGTTGACTCCATCCTCCGTCCACCGCGCGAAGTGCTGCGCAACTAACCTCGTGCTTCGCTCACTCATTATCGGCGTGATGGCGTTTCTCGCGTTCAGCTCGGCCACGTTGCGCGCCGACGACCAACGCGAGTGTGTCGTGCTCTTGCACGGTGTCGCGGTTGGCCCGTGGGCAATGAAACCTCTCGCCGACGCACTTGAAGCCGCCGGCTATCGCACGGTGAATCTCGGCTACGCGTCGCGCCACCGCACCATTGAACAAATCGCCAGCGAAGATCTTCCGGCGGCATTGCGCGCCCACGAAGTCGCGTCGGCGCCGCGTCTGCATTTTGTCACGCACTCGATGGGCAGTCTCGTGGTGCGACTGTATTTGCGCGACCAACGTCCGGCCAATCTCGGTCGCGTCGTGATGCTCGGGCCGCCCAACCAAGGCAGCGCGGCAGCGGATGCGGCGGCGCGCCACCAGGTGTTGCGCTGGTTGATCGGCGTAAACTTGGAGCGGCTCGGCACGGGTGAACGCGCCATCACCCGCGAGTTGGGTGCGGCAGATTTTGAGTTGGGCGTGATCGCCGGGCAGTCGTCGATCAACCCACTTTTTAACCACGTGTTCACCGGCCCGCACGATGGCGCGGTCGCGGTGCAATCCACCCGGCTCGCCGGCATGAGTGACCATCTGGTCGTGCCGTATTCGCACACGTTGATGCTGTGGCGGCGCGTGGTGATCGATCAAACGTTGCACTTCCTCCGCCACGGCAAATTCGCGACGGCCGAATCAGGCGGCAAAAAATAGCCGTGCGCCGATGCGCCCCATCACACCGATGCGGGGCGCGCGGGACGAAAATGGATCACGAGATTCGCGAGCGTGATCAACGCGCCGCCGACTACCAGGTGCCATGTCAGCAGCTCGTTGGCGTAGGTGAAGCCGGCCCAGATGGAAAAGAGGCCGGGCAAAAATAGCGCGAGCGCCGAGGTGAAAATCGGTTCCGTGCAATAGAGTAGCCCCGCCTCCGTCGCGCTAATCGCGGGTTGGTAGCGGTTCATCAACGTGAATGAACCGATCGTGCAAAACCCCGTTAGCAGCACGGTGAACACGAGCCACGGACCTGAAGTCCACGGCACGAGCACGGCGGCAAGCGTCGGCGCCGTCAGCAATGCCATCACGGAAAAGATGATCGCTTGCGTCGCGAACATCACGGCGGTCACCGGCAGCACGCGATTGCCCGCGTAGCCCTTGTGTTCCAGCACGAGGATTTGCCACATGAAGAACACCGAGCTGATCAAAGTCTCCAGTTCGCCGCGGCCCAAGTGCAGTTCGCGCAAGTTCAGTCCCGCGAGAATCCCCACACCTGCCAGCACCAGCACGCCACTGAGCCACACGACCGGACGTGGCCAACGACGTGAGCGCACCGCCACGTAGACCGGAATCATGATGGCGTAAAATTGCGTCAGGAACGCCGATGTGGAGGCGTGGGTGAATTGCAATCCGTCCGTTTGAAACAGCATGCCGAGCGACGCCGATAGTCCGAGCAGCAAGCCTTGGCGCACTTCGCCGCGACTGGCGTCCGCGAGTTGGCTGCGGGCGAGCAAACCAATCACGACACCGCCCAGCAGAAAGCGCGGCGCGATCGTCATCGCCGTGATAAACCAGTTGCCGCTCTCCGGCACCAGTTGCTGATGCGCCGTGATGATCGCCTTGATGAGCGGAAAACTCAGCCCCCAAAATGCATTCGCCAGCAACAGCATGAGCAGAGCGGTCGTATGCGGGGAGCGGGCAGACATCGGAAAAGCGCGGAGCGTAGCCGCGCCGCAGTTGCCTCCAAGAACAAAGCTGTCGCGCCGTGCGATTAGTCGCGCAGGAGATTTTGCAACACCGCGTGAAACAGCGAATCGCGCAGCGGCTTCTTCAACAGCGCACGGAAATTCCGGCGCAATTCATCGCGGAGCAACGGCGGAATACTGACCGCTGCCAGTCCCACTACCGGCACCGCCGCGCAGCCCGGATGTTCGCGCAGTAGCGTCGGCCAGAGGGTAGCATCCCGCACGAGGACATCGATCAACAACACGTCGTGTTCTTTCTGTGTCGGCAGCTGTGAGAGGTTCTCATAGGGCGTCACCACCAAACCCCACCCTTCCAAAAGACCGGTGTAAAGCAGTCGCGCGCGTTGATTGGACGAAATCACCGCCACGCGCTTTGCCGGCAGCGGTGCCAACGGGCAGTTCGCCTCCAATTGATCGGCGAGAATATGAAAGCGGAACACCGAACCCGTTCCGCTCGCGCTCATCACTTCGATGTCACCTTCCATCAAGCGCACCAAACTGCGCGTGATCGCCAGTCCCAGTCCGGCGCCGCCGTATTTGCGCGTAGTCGAAGCGTCGATCTGGCTGAAGGGAGTGAAGAGCCGATTCTGTTTATCCAGCGGAATACCAACGCCGGTATCGCGCACGGTCACCTCGAGTCGCACGCGCGGATCGCCATTGCTCGACGCGCCCTCGAGCGGGGTCGCCGTGACGTCCACTTCGACTTCGCCAGCGGGCGTGAACTTGATCGCGTTGCCCACGAGATTGACCAGCACCTGCCGCAGCCGCCCCGGATCCGCCAGCACGTGCTCCGGCACGGCGGAGGAAACCGTGACGAGCAATTCGAGATTTTTTTCCGCCGCGCGTGCCGAGAGCAACTCCACGGCCTCCTCGACAATCTGCCGCGGCGAACACACCTGCGGATCGAGTCGCATCCGGCCCGCGTCGATGCGCGAGTAGTCGAGCAATTCATTGGTCAACGCCAGCAGTGCTTCACCGCTCTTGCGAATCGTCTCGGTGTAATCGGACTGCTCCGACGTGAGCGAGGTATCTTGCAACAACGCCGCGAAGCCGATGATGCCGTTGAGCGGCGTGCGCAATTCGTGACTCATCACCGCGAGAAATTCACCCTTGGCGCGATCGGCCGACTCCGCCTGATCCCGCGCATCACGAATCGCATTCTCCGCCCCCTTCTGTTCGCTGATGTCATCGATCACGCCGACAAAATTGGCAATGCGTCCCGACCGATTGCGCACCGGCGAAAAAACCGCGCGCGCCGGAAACATGTCGCCGTTACGGCAACGAATACTCAGTTCACCCTGCCAGCGTTCGCCATTGAGCAGGCGTTCGTGGAGTTCGGCGCGTTGCACTTCATCGACATCGACAGGCAACAGTTGCCGCAGTGGCTGGCCGAGCAGTTCTTTGATGTGATAACCGGTCGCCGCGGTGCAACCGTCGTTCGCGTATTCGACGACCCGATTCACATCGGTGATCACGACCATCGAATGACTCTGCTGGATTGCCGCCGACAACCGGCGAATCTCCCGGTTGAAATCGCGCTCGCGGCTCAGGAAATTCCAAATGCCGAACGGCACCCCGAGCAACAGAAGGACGAAGGCGAAACCCGTCAGCCCCGCCTGCACCATCGCCAGACGCCAGTGCGAAACATCCACCTCGAGGCCGACGAGGTGTCTCGGCGCGCCAGCCACGGTGTCGCCCACTGGGGCAAAGGCCGTGATGCGCGACGAGAGCGTAGTGAGCAGAACGTCGCCGATCTGGGGACGTTGGTCGCGCAAGATCGCTTGCAGACCCGGCGAAGTGGCCGCACCGGGATACTCATCACCGGGCCGAAACCCCGTGCCCGCCTGCGCGGAGTCGGCGAGATAGATCACCCAACCCGGCTCGAACGTGGAGCGGAGCAAAAAAACCGAGCGCACGGTATCAGTGATAACGTGCAGACGCTGCAGCCGATCCTTCACCGAGCGATAGTTAACCGATTCGAGATCGCCCGGCGTCCCGCTCAACGCGCGCACATCGTCAGCGATGAAGGCCACCGCGCAGCGCGCGGCTCGATCCAACAATTGTTGCGCCAGCACGCGTTGTTGCTGCTGCGCCTGCCACCAGCCCGCGACACCGGCGAGCGTCGCAATGAGAAGCCACGCTGCGACCGTGCGGAAAATGGACCAGAAAGGACGCACAACGAGAGTGGCCGCACTAAACCGCGCGCGTCGCCGACCCGCAAAACAAAACCGCCGCGGATTACTCCGCGGCGGTTAAGCTAAAAAAGGGACGACTCGTTAGATCTTCGAGACGTGCTTGCTGACCAACTTGGTCATGTCAAACATGCTGACTTGCGCCTTGCCACCGAAGACGGCCTTGAGGGCGGCGTCACCGTTGATCATGCGCTTGTTCTTCTTGTCCTGCAGGCCGTTCTTCTTGATGTAGGCCCAGAGTTTCTTGGTCATTTCAGTGCGCGGAAGCGGCTTGGAGCCAACAACAGCGGCGAGAAGGGCGTCCGGTTGAACCGGGGCCATGAATTTTGCGTTAGGTTTGCGAGCGGGTTTCTTTGCCATAGTGCTTCTCGTATTAGAATGAGGCGGGTGCGATGCAATGATTTTCTAGAGGGGAAATCACAATTCTCAGAGGGGAAAAGTCATCAGATTTCGATTGACGAACGTTTTTTGCTCCCTCGAACGACCATGCGCGCGCGTCAATTCTCGGACAGATTTCGAGTCCGCGCTCGCGCGACGCCGGCCAATCCACACTTGCTCCACGCTCTCGCCGACGACACCCTTCCCCTCGTCGAGTTGGTTGTTTGCATGACTTTTCTGCCACGCAAAGCTGCCTGCCGGATGCCGTGTGTGCATCCGTCGACGACTTGAATCCCGGCCCTCGGGAGCGAACAGAGAAATGCCACGCCTCTCGCGCTCTCCATGGATAACAACAAGCTCTACGTCGGGAATCTTCCCTTCACCAGCTCCGCCCAAGACCTCGAAGCCCTCTTCGCGGACTCGGGCACCGTTGGCGTGGTTGAAGTTGTCTTCGACAAATTCACCGGTCGCTCGCGCGGCTTTGCCTTCGTCACGATGGCCAATCCCGAAGAAGCGCAGCACGCCGTGGATCAACTCAACGGCTTCGAAATCGACGGGCGAAAAATTTCGGTGAGCGTCGCGCGTCCACGGGAAGATCGGCCGCCGCGCGGCGACCGTGGCAATGATCGTGGTGGTGGTGGGCGCGGCGGATTCGGCGGCGGTCGTGGTGGCCCTCGTCGTTTCGGTGGTGGCGGTGGCGGCTTTCGCGGCGGCGACCGTGGCGATCGCGGCGGTCGGCGCGACTACGACGAACGCGACTAAGCCGCCTTTGCACTTAGCGCGCGAGGAAGCGTTGCTCCCACTGCGGCTCGGGTAACGGTGTCGGCCGGTAGGTGCCGAATAATTGGTAACGCGAAAGCGCGACCAGTTTGTAAGCTGCATCGCGCCACGACGCCGGCAGTAATCTGCTCCAACTGAGCACGCGCCACATACCGCCCATTTCGTCCGCCGCGCCCAACACCCCCGCAGTGCGCAACCGTGCGGCGTGCGCTGTCGGTTGATTCCAATCGGGCACGAAAACGAGACTGTCGAAATCCGTCGTCGGCAACCCTTGCGCGGCCAAATAAGTCTGCGCGGGCGCACTCTGCAACGGCGCGAACCGCAATCGTTGCGCCGCATCATCACCCACGAGTATGCGCACAATGAAATTACACAGCCCGCACTCGCCATCGTAGAGCAGCACCGGTCGCCGCGCATCGCGGCGCGCGGGCAACCACGCCGGGTCGAACAAAAACAAATGCAGCATCACCATCCCGAAAGTGAGGTCGGCAAAATCGACCATGAGAATAATACCGAGATGCATCCCGAGCATCGCGAGCCACGCCCCGGCGCGTCCGCGCCAATGCAACGACAGCGGCAGAAATAATATCTCCAGCGCCAGCACGGCCCACGTTTGCACCGCCACCGCCCAATCCGGCAGCCAGAGAAAAATGTCGCGGAAAACCCCCGGTCGCGCGAGCGGGTTGTCCACCAAGTGCCGCATCGCCGTGCCGTCCACCCAGCTCGGACTATCGAGCTTCACGAGTCCGCTGAACGTGTAACCCGCCGCCATTAAGAACCACGCACCCCAGTAAACGCCCGCCGGAAAAAACCACTCCGACGGTCGCCGTCCACGCGCTCCCGTGAGCGAAAACGGCTCGCCCGGTGGCACCAACACACAGAGCAACAAAATCAATCCAACGTAGGGAATCGACGGATTGCTGATGAGATTATTGCGGTTGAACAGACACGCCCAACCAAACCACAACGCCAGCGCCACCCAACGCCGCCACGCACCGAGCATGAACAACACACTCAACAACGACAACCCCGCGAGAAACGCGGTGACGAAGAACGGCGTGCCGCCCCACTCCGTCGCGAGTGGATTCGGAAACAATCCGTGCGTCGGATTCAACCGCGGGTCCGCGAGCACGCCCGTGTTTGAAAAAATCTCCGCGCCCCACGGCAGCAAATAAAGGAAGTGTTGCAGCAGGTAACCGCCGAACAGGATCCGGAAGAGCGCGAACTGCGCAGGAGGAATAGCTTTGACGGCGTGGAGCATGACGGCGGTTAAGAACACTCAGGGCGGAGCAGCCACCGGTCGTTGCGCCCGCGGGTGCGCGTGCGTATCTCGACCGCGAAATCGTGCGCGCCCTCCGGCAAACCGAATTCCACCCGCAACGGGCCGGGCTGGGTAAACGCGTAACAAAACACGGTGGACCACAGCTTTTCCGGAAACCGCGGCGCGTAGGAAAGCGCCGCGCCGTAGACGTTGCGGCGATTGTAGGCGCCGGAAAGTTGCGCATAGAGTTCGGCCGTGATCGGCGTCGCGTGTGCGGTGCCGGCGGCGTCCCGCCAATGCAGCGCGAACTCCGACGCGAACGTTTCGAGGCCATCGACGTCGGAGAAAACCTTGGGAAACGGCGCGGCCGCCGTGGCGGCACCGAGGCCGCGGAGTTCGCGTGAGCCGATCAAATAGCCGAACATCGGCAGACAGCCGAGGAGCGTGAGGGCGAAAGCCAGCGTGTTGGCGAGCCGAGGCGAGGAGCGCGGCATACGTCGGCGAACTTGAGCAACGCCGCGCAGGGCGGCAACACTCGCTTTTGGGCTTTTCGCCGGAAGCCGCTTCGCCAATCTCACGCTCCGATGCTGCCGTTGCTCCTCGTTATTGCCCTCGCGCTCTTCGTGGCGGAACGACTCTGGCCGGCGCGCGAACAGCCGCGCGTAACGAATTGGTGGGCGCGGGTGATTTTCGTGAACACGATCCAACTCGGGATCATCATCCTCGCCGGTTATTCGTGGGACCGCTGGTTGCAGGAGTCGTCGTTGTTCGCGCTACGCGAGCATTTACCGACCCTGGCGCAGGGCGTCGCGGCGTATGTGTTTTCGACTTTTGTCTATTATTGGTGGCATCGCTGGCGGCATGAATCGGCGTGGTTCTGGCGTTTTTGCCACCAACTCCACCATTCGCCGCGGCGCATCGAACTCGTCACATCGTTCTACAAGCATCCCGTCGAAATCACGATCAACTCGATTTTGAGTGCGGGCATCGTGTATCTGCTCCTCGGGTGCAGCGTCGAGGCGGGCGCGATCTACACCTTTCTCACGGCGATCGCGGAATACTTCTACCACCTCAACATTCGCACGCCGCACTGGGTGGGTTATTTGATTCAGCGCCCGGAGTCGCACCGCATTCATCACCAATACCGGCACCATACGCAAAATTTTGCGGACTTACCCGTGTGGGACGCGCTCTTCGGCACGTTCCGCAATCCGCGTCCGCAAACCGAACCGGCGCACTGCGGCTACGATGAGTGGCGCGAGGATCGCTTCGACGACATCCTCGCGTTTCGCGATGTGCATGCGGTTGCAGCGGAGACACGCGCGCCGCTGCATTTGTTGCCGACGTGTATCGGTTGCAGCAAACGGTGGGTTTGCGCACAACACACCGCACCGGAGCCGGGCGAATCGCCGGCGGCCGAATAACCATCCGGCGCACGAGAGCCGCGCTTACGACTGCGGTTTCGACGGCCGCGAGGCCACGTGCAGCGTTTGCGTCGGGAAGGCAAACGACAGACCGCGTGACTCGACGGCGCGCATGAAGGCGAGATTGAGTCGCTGGCGCAGGATCAATTGTTTCGCGAAATCCGGATCCTTCGCGACATAGACAATCCAGATGTCGAGCGAGGAGTTGTTGTAGTCGCGGAAGTAGCAATGAACCGTGGTCGGATCGACGTCGGCATCCGACTCGATCAGCCGCCGAAGCTCGGCGACAAGCTCCTGCATCTGGTCGGCGGTGGTGTCGTAGGTCAGACCGAGCGTCTGCTCGATGCGGCGGCCGTTGAAGCGGGAAAGGTTGGTGATGGTTTCGCTGGCGACCGACTTGTTCGGAATGATGACCAGCGAGCGGTCGAGTGCGCGAATTTTGGTCGAACGCAGTCCCATGTCCTCGACGGTGCCCACGGTCGAACCAATGCGCACAGTTTCGCCGATTTTAAACGGCTGGTCCACCGCAACGACCACGGAGCCAAAGATGTTGGCAATGGTGTCCTGAGCCGCGAGGGCGAAGGCCAAACCGCCGATACCGAGACCGGCGAGAAACGCTTTCACATCGGCACCGAGACTTTGGGCGATCATCAAGACACCGAAGATAAAGACGATCGTGATGAGCGACTTTTTGATCCACGGCATGAACGGCGCTAGGCCCATCTGCTTTTCCTTCGCAACTTCCTGCAGGTGATCGAGGACGGTGTTGAACGTGCGCAGGAAGCCCCAGAAGACGACGAAGGAAAACGCCATCGTGTAAACGTAGCCGAGCGTCTCGTCTGCGGTGGCGGAGAGCTTGAGCACTTTGATCGAAGCCACCGTGCCGATCACGATGATCAATGCCTTCACCGGGCCTTCGAGTGCGGGAAATAATTTATCGTCGAGCGTCGTTTCGGTGCGGGCCGCGAGCTTCCGGAAGAAGCCAAAAATCAACGTCGTGACAACTCGACGCAGCACGTAGGCGAACAACGTGATCAACAGCGCGATGATGTAATGCGTCGCCGTGTTGCCACTGGAACGGATGTCGAAGAGCTCGAGAATCAGATCCACCATGTGTTCGAGAAAATCCGGCGGGCGAGGCTGCGCGTGGCCCGAAGCAACTGCCGCGGCCGCGAAGGTCGTATTTTGTTGCCCATCAGCATTCGCGCTGGTGTCGGCGGCCTCTTGACCCCAAGCGGTGGTGACGAGCGCAAAAGCGAACGAAAGTAAAAAGAGGGCTCGGTGGTAGTTCATCGCAGTCCCCAACCTACAAAGCCGCCCCCGCCGTATGTCAAAGATATAGCCGAAGCCGGGCGAATCGTCCTTTTCCCCGCTTGCTCATGAGCGCGATGCCCCGCCACACTCCGCACCCCGATGACTCCTGTTTTTGCCCTCTCCAACTTAGTGCCGCAGCGGGCTTGGAACAGTGCGCCAATACCACTCCAGCCTTCCGGCGGGACGGTTGGTATCGTGCTTTCCCCTGCCATCATCACGGCGGCGCCTCACGCCGCGCCGCACCAGCTCGAGTAAATCAGCCGCTCTCAACGTCATGGATACCAGCACCCTTCTCGGCAATTTCCTCAGCCCGCCCATTTTATTTTTTCTGCTCGGGATCGCGGCCACGTTGCTCCGCAGCGATCTCGAACTGCCGCAACCGTTGCCCAAGGTTTTTTCGCTCTACCTGTTGTTCGCGATCGGCTTTCGCGGCGGCGTCGAACTCTCACATAGTGGCCTAAGCCAAAGCGTGATGGTCACGATGGGCGCAGCCATGCTGATGGCATTCGGAGTGCCTATTTTCACTTTCCTTATCATGCGCCTGCGACTCGATGTCGCCAACGCCGCCGCGATTGCCGCAACCTACGGCTCAATCAGTGCGGTGACGTTTATCACCGCCGCCGCGTTTCTTGATGCCTCCGGGGTCACTTACTCCGGCCACATGATCGCCGCCATGGCGTTGATGGAGTCGCCCGCCATCATCGTCGGGGTGCTGCTCGCCCGCTTACTCACGGCCAAAGACGGTGCCGCGCATTCGTGGCCACAAATCACGCGCGATGCCGTGCTCAACGGTTCCGTTTTTCTCCTTGTCGGTGCATTGGTGATCGGCGCACTTACCGGCGAGAAAGGCGGCGTGATGCTCAAGCCGTTCACACACGATCTCTTCGCCGGCGTGCTCGCGCTGTTCCTGCTCGATATGGGATTGGTCGCCGCGCGCCGCCTCGGGCAATTGCGGACCGTCGGCGTGTTCTGTGTCGGCTTCGCACTGCTGATTCCCTTCGTCAACGCGGCCCTCGGCCTCGCGCTGGCGCGCTTCTGCGCGCTCAGCCCCGGTGATGCATTTCTCTTCGTCATCCTCTCCGCCAGCGCCTCCTACATCGCCGTGCCCGCCGCGATGCGCCTCGCGGTGCCGGAGGCCAACCCCAGCCTCTACGTCACGATGTCGCTGGCCGTCACTTTCCCCCTCAACCTTATCGTCGGCATTCCGCTCTATTGGTGGGCGGTCAACGCCGTTGCCTGACCATGGAAGCCATCAAACGAGTCGAAATCATCGTCGCGCAACCTGACTTGCCGCGACTCCGGCGTCAGCTCGACGCACTAGGTCTGAACTACTCCGTCTTCCACCACGTCACCGGCAAAGGCGACCGCGGCACCCGCGACGACGACGAAGTCACCGGCGTCTTCGGCAACGTCTGCGTGCTCTGCGCCTGCCCGCCACCGAAAGTCACCGCGCTGGTCGACATCGTCCGCCCGATTCTCAAACGCAGTGGCGGACTCTGCATTGTGTCCGACGCGCAAGGCGTGGTTCACTGAACCGCATGCGCGTTACGGCTTGATCGCTGCCGCACACACTTCGGCAACATCCGCGAGATCGTAGAGCACGGGCACCAAGGACTCGAGTCGCGCCACGTGACGTTCGCTCGAAAAACTGCCCTGCTCCGCGTAACTCACCCAACCGTCCTCCAGCTTAAAATTCTCCGTCGCGCCCGCCTCACGCGCCGCCATCAATTTCGCGCGGATCGGTGCGACCAACGCCGCCCCGAAATAATCCGGCTCGCTCGTGCGCACGAACCAGGCGTCGTCAAACGCGCGCTCGCCCACGGTGATTTCTTTCGCGCCAAATAATTCAGCCACGCGCGTGCCGAAGCCCTGCTGTTGCAGCTTAAATTTCATCTCACCCACGTCCTTGGCGCGCACGCCAACTGCCACCCAATGACGCCGCGATTTGCCCGAGCCAGTGGTGAAGGACCAGAAACGCACGTCCTTGCCGAGTCGCGGGCCACGCACTTCTAATTGCGTGCCCACCCACGATTTCTCGGTCGCAATTAATTCCAAGCCGAGTCGCGCCGCGAGACCGGTGAGATTGGCCGTGCACTTTTTTCGATCATGCCGGATCGCCCAAAGCACAAGGGCGACGATGCCTCCACCGATCACGGCAAAAATCAGTAGCTCCATGCCGGGGAGCAAAGCAGGCGCGGGCCGGTGCGCCAGTGCGATTTTCCGCGCCAAAAAAAACCGCCGGATCCGCTGCGCGGACTCCGGCAGCTCCCCGCCCACGCAACGCGCGGCGGGATTTTACCCCTGAGTTTGTGCCCCTGCAAATTCGCGGGGCGTGTTGTTATTCGATGGCGATCTTGCGCGGCTTCACGGCTTCGGTCTTCGGCAACGTCACGCGCAGCACACCGTCCTTGAATTCGGCGCGGATGCGGTCCGTATCGACCGAGTTGTCGTGCTCCAGCGTGAGCGCAAAAGGCGCATTGACCGACTCGCGATAGAGCTGCGTCCAACCTTCCGGTTGCGTCCACGCCTGGTTGCCGCGAATCGAGAGCTGGCCTTCCTCCACGCTGAGGTCGAGGCCCTCCTTGGCCACGCCCGGCAAGTGCACGGTGAAGCCCCAGGACTCGGCGGTTTCGTTGAGTTCATACACCGGCTTGACCGTGTATTCCGGTTCGCGCGTGGCGACGTTGTTTTCGCGCTGTTCGGTTGAGCGCGAGAGACGGGGAACGAGTGAATTGAAGAGTTTCATGGGTGAGTTCCTCTAAGTTGAGTGGTGATTACGAGACGGAGATCGCGATCTTGCGCGGCTTGGCCTGCTCCTGTTTGGGCAACGTGACCGTGAGCACACCGTGCTCGAGCGTGGCGCTGACCTTATCGGCCTGCACGGCCTCGGGGATGATGATCGAGCGCGCGTAGCTGAACGATTGCTCGCCGGTTTTCCGCGTGGCGTTGAGGCCGAGATAACCGTCAACCATCTCGAGGTTGATCGCGTCGCGGCTCACGCCCGGCAGCTCCGCGCGGACGTAGACGTTGTCCTTGTCCTCGTAGAGATCGACTGGGAAGCGCGGCGCCGACGGCGTCGCGATGTCCGCCAAAGCGGTCTCGAAGAGACGATCCATTTCCGACTCCAGGCCGGACCATGAGTTTTGAAAAGCGGGCCCCCGGAAGAGGCTCACGCGAGGATTGGTGTAACGAATGAGACGATTCATGATGTTGTTTCCTCCTGTTGGGTTGGATGTCTCTCAACATGCATCTGGCATGCCGGAGCGGCACGGAACCTAAGTTACTCAAAAATGGAAACTTAGCATTCGCACCGTCCGCGACGTGCGAAACTTTGTCCTGCCCGTGACACACCCACCGGGAAATTACGTCCCGCTTGAGGTTCGTCGCAGCGCGAAACTGAGCAGCGGCAACTCGCGCGGGTGTTTTCCGAGGAGCAAATATTTTTCCGTGCCGACGCGCACCGCGCCTTGCTTCAGATAGAACGTCTCGGCGTGTGGATCGGCTTTGATGTGCAAATTTTCCGCGCCCGACGCTGTCGCGAGTCGCACGGCCAACGCGAAGAGTTGCCCGCCCACCCCACGACCCATGCACGATGGTTCCACCCACAAATGCTCCAGATGCCAGCGCGCCTCATCGACGCGCAGCCCCACAAATCCCGCCCGCACGCCGTCCAACTCCGCCTGATAAACCAATTCGCGCGTCAAGATGGCCGGCGTGAGCGTGAGTTCGCCGCGCCACGCCTCCATCCATTCGGCCGGGTAACTCCAGTGCGCCTTTGATCGCCAACAGAGTTCGCTCAACGCCGACGCGTCCGCCGGCCCGGCCCGTCGCGTCACTAGTTTCGTCGCGTCACTCACCGGCACAGTAGGCCGTTTCGTCGGGCGCTCGTCAATTTTACCGTGGTCAACACCACCTCGCGTCGCCACCAATGCTCGCGTCTTCCCATGTCCTTCAATTTCGACCAACCGATCGACCGCCAACACAGCGACAGCCAGAAATGGCAAAAATACGCCGGACGCGACGTGCTCCCGCTGTGGGTCGCCGACACCGATTTCGCGGCACCACCCGCTGTCACCGCCGCCTTGCGCGAACGCGTGGAGCACGAAGTTTTCGGTTACGCGAAACCGCTTCCGTCGCTCAACGACGCCGTCATCGCTCACTGCGCGCAGCACTACGGTTGGACGATTGATCCGGCGTGGATCGTCTGGTTGCCCGGCCTCGTCACCGGCTTGAACGTCGCCGCCGCCATGGCCGGCGAACGCGGCGATGAAATCCTCTGCGCCACGCCCGTCTATCCGCCATTCATGAGTGCGCCCGCCAACCAGGACCGCGTCGCCGTCACTGTGCCGATGGTCTTGCGCAACCATCGCTGGGAACTCGATCTCGACCTGCTTGCGCAAAAAATCACGCCGCGCACACGCCAACTCTTTCTCTGCAGCCCGCACAATCCCGTGGGCCGCGCCTTCTCGCGCGCCGAGTTGGAGCAGATCGGCGCTTTCTGCCTGCGCCATAATCTCGTGCTCGTCTCCGACGAAATTCACTGCGACCTCATCCTCGACGACCTCGCGCACATTCCCGCCGCCACGCTCTCGCCCGAAATCGCCACGCGGACGATCACGCTCATGGCGCCGAGCAAGACTTACAACATCGCCGGACTCGGTTGCTCGTTTGCTGTCATCTCGGAGGCGAAGCTCCGCGCCAGTTTCAATCGCGCCACGCAAGGCATTGTGCCCGACATCAACGTGCTCGGTCTCGTCGCGGGGGAAGCCGCGCTGCGTCACGGCGAACCGTGGCGACTCGCCATGCTCGATTACCTGCGCGGCAACCGCGACCTGATCGAACAAACCGTCGCGCGCGGCGAGTTGCCCGGCATCACGATGACGCATGTCGAAGCCACCTACCTCACGTGGCTTAATATCGAGGCGCTGCAACTCGACAACGCCCACGCCTTCTTCGAGCAACACGGTCTCGGCTTCTCCGACGGCTCCCCGTTTGGCGCCACCGCGAATTCCTATGTGCGGCTCAACTTCGGTTGCACGCGCGCCACTTTGGTCGAAGCCCTCGCCCGCCTGAAACGCGCCCTCGCCAGCCGCTAAGCCACGCACCAAGTCGTCCGGACTACCGACGCTCGGGTGGCGGTGTCCCGCCCGCTTGTAACCTATTAGGTTACAAACGTCCTCTCGACCGCACGCTTGTCCCCAAACCGTTTGTCACCTAATAGGTGACAACATGAAGGACGCTCATCCACGGATTGAATTCTGGTTGGAAGTCGGAGGACTGTTGTTGGAAGCAGGTGACGCAGTCGCCAAAGCGGCGCGGAAAAAACTCCGCCCGCGGCGCACGGCTTCCTATGCGACGACGCGGCCCGGTCCCGCTACGCCGATGTGGAATCTCATTGCCCACCACTTGCGTGCCGAACTGCGGCCCTATGGCGCAAAGGTCCGGCTTGCTCGCTATCTCGATATCCCGCGCCAGCGTCTGTCCGATTTTCTCACCGGCCAACAGCGCCTTCCCGACGCCGAGTTGACATTGAGGATGCTGCATTGGCTCGTGGAGAAGCGCGGTGGACGCGATCTCTCGTTGTAACCTAATAGGTGACAAAAATGCGGAGTTGCCGCGCGGCGGGGTGGTTGCACGTTGGGGTTGGTGCGCATCGGTCCCTACGAATTCGAATCCAATCTCTGTCTCTCGCCGCTGGCGGGTTACACGAATTTGCCGTTTCGCCTGACTGTGCGCGAAGTCGGCGGACTGGATTGGGTCACGACCGACTTGATCAACGCGCGCTCACTCATCGAGCGCAACGCGAAGGCACTGCAACTTGCGCACACGAGTCCGGCGGAGAAATTTCTTTCGGTGCAACTCTTCGGCTCCGTGCCGGAAGAAATGCGCGACGCGGCGGCCATCGTCGAATCGATGGGCATCGCCGCCGTCGATATCAACATGGGTTGTCCCGTGCGCAAAGTCGTCGGCATCGGCGGCGGCTCGGCGATGATGACGGAGTTGAAGAAAACACAGGCACTCGTGCGCGGGATGATCGACGCGGTGAAAATTCCGGTCACGGCAAAGATGCGGCTGGGATGGGATGACAACAATCTCACCGCGCCCGACCTCGCGCGGGCGTTGGAAGATGTCGGCGTGGCCGCGATCTTCGTGCATGGGCGCACGCGCGCGCAGGGATTCAGCGGCACGGTCAATCTCGCGGGCATCCGCGCTGTCGTGAAAGCAGTGCGCACAATTCCGGTGATCGGAAACGGCGACGTCACCACGCCGGAGTCGGCGAAGAAGATGTTGGACGAAACCGGTTGCGCGGGAGTGAGCATCGGTCGCGGAGCGTTCTACAATCCGTGGATTTTCCGGCACACGCTCGATTACTTGCGCACGGGGGTATTGCCAGCGGAGGCGAGTTTCGCCGAGCGGGTGCGCGTGATGGGGCGTCACCTCGATCTTGCGGTGGAATTTTTTGGCGAAGACCTCGGCTGTCGTCTCTTTCGTAAACCGGCGGCGTGGTATGCGAAACGGTTTGGTCCGGCCAAGGAATTCAAGAAGGCCGTCGTGGGATTGAAGACGCGGGCCGAGTTCGACGAGCTCATCTCGCGTTACAATGCGTGGCGGGCACAATTTTGCGATGAGCACGGCGAGTTGCTCCCGCGGTTTCAGCCGGAAGCGATGGTGGCATCGTTCATGCGCGATCCCGATGATCCGGCGACAGTGCGCCGCGAATCCATCCCCGTGCCGAAGGGGCCGGTGGACGTCTGGTGATGCGGGCTCGCCTTCCCGTTTCCATTCCCTAGTGCTCACTCGCCATGTCGAATCTCGTTCATCTCTGGGCTATTTTCCTCGGCACGGTGGTCGCACTGTTGCCGATCATCAATCCGCTGGCGGCGGCGCCGACATTTCTCGCCATCACGGAAGGTGACAGTGATGAACGACGGCGCGAGCAAGCGCGCAAGGGCTGCATTTACATGGTGGCCATTTTGGTGAGTTCACTGATCGGCGGCACGTTTATCATGAATTTTTTCGGCATCTCGATTCCCGGTTTGCGCATCGCGGGCGGGATTTTGATGACGGGAATCGGCATGAGCATGCTCGCGGCACATCACTCCACCGAAGAGGAACTCGCCGAACGCGAAGCGGCGCGGCAAAAGGGCGACATTTCGTTTTCGCCGCTGGCGATGCCGATGTTGAGCGGACCGGGCTCGATCGCGGTCACGCTAGGTTTCACGTCGTTGGCGACCGATTGGGTGGATTACGGCGCGATCATCGCGGGCATCATCGTCGTCGCGATCCTCACTTATCTCGTGCTGCGGTTGTCGGGCAAGATCGTGAAATTCATCGGCCCGGTGGGCATGAATGCGATGACGAAGATCATGGGGTTTTTGATCATGTGCATCGGCGTGCAGTTCGTCGTCAACGGCGTGCTCGGCATCGCGACGGATCCGGAATTATTGCGCGGGATTAAGTCGATTCTCGCCCGCTAAACCGAACGAAGTCAGACTTGAGCAAGTTGCTCGACTTGGTAGAACTCGGTTGTCGCATGCACTCCACCGAGCCCACCCCCCCTGCTGTCTTGGCTCCGCTGCTCTCCTATTTGCGCAGCTTGCAAACCGAGCGGGCGGATCTCGGTGAGTTGAGTCGCTTGCTCGGTGAGTCACCCGTGACGTTGGCGGATTTGCGCGACTATTTGCATTTCGCCGACGACAGCTATCGCCGCAACCTCGTGGCGGAAGGTCCGTGGTTCAACTTGCTCGTGCTGTGCTGGCGGAGTGGGCAACACTCACCGATCCACGATCACGCGCAGTCTGCGTGCGCCTTCAAGGTGCTCACGGGCGTGTGCAGCGAGACGGTCTACGAATTCGCCGCCGATGGCGCCGTCGCGCCCTGTGCGACGCGTCATGTCCCGGCGGGTGAAATTATCGCGTCGCACGACAGCGAAACGCACCGGGTTTCCAATCTGCAGGTGGCCGGCACCAATTTAGTGACGCTGCACATTTATTCGCCGCCGATGAAAACCATGCGGATTTTTTCGGAGACGGGTCGGGCCGGCGGGCAATGGCTCGCGCCCGAACATCGCGCAATCGGCGCCTAAATCGGACAGTTCCAACTCGCGCGCCACGGACGGATGCGCGCAAAAGGCAGACTCAATAGCGCCGTTCGACGACTGCGCCGGAATCGTCTTTAAACGTCAGTAGTCGCGTCTCGGAATCGTAGCCGACGAAGGTGATGCCCAATTGTGGATTCACGAGGTCGCCCACGCCGTAGGTCGAACGTTCGATAAAGACACGTGGCGACGCACCGCTGCGCACGCCGCTGATCTGTGCATCGCGCACCCACGTGGCAAACGCCACGCTCGGTTGCAGCGGAGCCGCTTGCTGGTTCGCGATCGGCTTGGGCAACTCCGGTGCCGGCACTGTGGCCGTTTCCACGACGTCAGACGACGGGGACGGTGCAACTCCGGAAGTTTCAGCCAACACTTCGTTGGCCGACGCGGTGCGGCCTTCGGCAATGTTAGCGATCACTGCTTTCGTCGTCGTCACCGGTGCACTGATCGGTTTCGGCAGAACCCGCGCCGTATTTAACTGCGGCACGGGGTGCTCTTCGCTCTCGAGAAATTGCAACACGCCGAAACCGAGGACTCCGAGAGCGCCCAAAGCCGCAATGGCGAACAGGATTCGCTTGTGCGTAGCGGTCAGCAGCAATTTGAAGCGACGCTTGGGTGCGGCTTCCGTAGCTTCAGCGGCAGGCGCGGGCGCTGGTTCGGCCGATTTTGCGGCGGCGGAGGGTCGGGGAAACTTGGCGACAGGTGGAGGCGGAAACGCGGTGGCCTCGGGTGTGGCGGCGGCGGAGTCGGTTGGCGCGGGCTTCACTGGTGTGAAGGGCGGCGGGAAGTTGGCCGGCGCGGGCGCGGGAGGCACAATCGCGATCGGCGGCGCGGCTGGTTCAGTTGGCTTGGCCGTCAGGGGCGGGCGCAACGAAAACTTCATCGGCGGTGTCGACGCGGTTGATGCCGGTGGCGGCGTGGGCGCAGGCAGCGGATTCAAAATCGGCGAAGCGACCTCAGCAGCAGATTCAGGGATTGGGGCGGTCTTCGCTTCTTCGGGTGGCACCGGCGGTGTTGGCGGCGTGACAGAAATCGGTGGAGCCGACGCGGGGGATTCGGAAGCGGGTGCAGTCGGCTCGCTGGGCGACGACACACTCAAGCGTGGTTTGAGTCGCAAAGACGAGGTCTCTTCGGAAGGCGCGGGGACCGGTGCGGGCGCGGTGTCAGGCGGATTCGTCGGAGCGGGCGACGACGACGCAGCCTCCGGTGGCGTCGCCGGAGTCGACGACGGCGGGGTGGCTTCACTCTCGGTCTGACGAGATTTCAACCGGAGCTTGGGCGCGTTATCTTCGCTCATATCGATCACGCTGACTCATTTTCGATGACGGCGAAAACAAAAACATGCTGCTGGGCGTGACAATTCCCGCCGCCCCGCGCAGTCTCCCGCGATGCTGCCGGATCGCACGTTCCGCTCCCGAATCGACCTTTGGCTCGTAATTTTGCTGATGCTGGCCGTGCTTGCCCCGGTGGCCGCCGCGATTTGGCTGAATCATCAGGGCGAATCGAAGGGGGTGTGGTTGCTGGCGACTTGGGGAACTTCGGTCGGCACCCTCGTCGCGATCCTGAGCTTTCCGCTGCGCTACACTTTGCTGGCCGACCGCCTCCACATCCAAAGCGGCTTATTGCAATGGGACGTTCTCTACCGCGACATGCGGAGGGCCGCCAAATCCATCAATCCGCTCGCCGCACCCGCTTGGTCGCTGTGCCGCGTGAAGATCGGCACCGCCGATGGTTCCTTGGTGCTGATTTCACCGGACGACCGCGACGTGTTTCTCGCGGAGTTGCGCCAACGTTGCCCGCAGTTGTCAGCCTCAACCGCGTCGATCCGCTGATGAAATTCATGCGCGTCGTCTTCGTGCTGGTTGCGTTGCTCGTCGGCGCAGCAACTCTGTCCGCACAAGAAGTGCAGCGACACGGGCTCGTGTTTGAGGAATGGATTCGCGACACGTTTTTCGACGGTTACCGTCCGCCGGGTTACACGCAAAAATGGGACATTCCCGCCGAGGCAAATCGCGCGCATGGTGGCGTGCCGGTGAATCCGAAGGCGATCAAACACGGCACCGCCGTCGATCTCGGCGACGCGTTGCGGCAATTTGCCATTAACGAACCGTTCATGCTCGTGCTCGGTTTTTGGCGGCAGGACGGCGACGAAAAACACTTCACCAACATCCTCGCGCCCGTCATCACGCCGGAGCAATGGCGCGCCCTCTGGGGTCCGGTCACACTCGCAGACCTCATGCGCCTCGATCGCCTCATCAAAGATACTTCGGTCTCCATCGCGGAAACCCGCCGCCTCGCCGCGAAGATGAAAAGCGCGCCGCCGTTCACTCAAGCGGTGATTCAGGTGAATCCGAAGATCGATTCGCGCCAACGGCGACTGCAATGCTCGATTCGTTTTGCTGATGTTTTCAAATACCTCGCGCCCGACGTCGATCCGACGCCCCAAGCCCAAGCGTCACTCTGGGGCGTGCCCTTCCCGGGCCCGATAAAATCGCCGCCGCGCGTCCGCAAGTAGCTCCGCCCATTTTTCATGTCTAACCCTACCCCACCCAACCTCGTCCGCGCGCTCGGACGCTGGACGCTCGTCGCCCTGGTGATCAACGGCGTGATTGGCAGTGGTATCTTCGGTTTGCCCGATGATGTCGCGCGCGAACTCGGCAGCGCCGCACCGTGGGGCTATTTATTCGCCGCGATCGGGGTCGGCGCGCTGATGGGAATCTACGCGGAACTCGGCTCGCAATACCCCGCGGCAGGCGGCTCTTACCTCTGGGCGCGCGATGCCTTTGGTCGCCACGCCGGCATTCAAATGGGTTGGTTCGTTTGGCTCACGCGCCTCGCCGCGGCCGCCGCCAACGCCAACCTCTTTGTCGTCTACCTCGGTGAATTTATTCCCACCGCCACCGAGCCGTGGCCGCGTGCGCTTATCCTGGGGGCGTTGCTCGGCGGCCTCACGCTCGTCAACTACCGCGGAGTAAAAACCGGCGCACAGCTTTCAAATGTTTTCACCGTCGCCAAACTCGTGCCGCTCACCCTGCTGATTGTCGCCGGTTTGTTTCTCGCGCAAAAATTTACGCCCGCAGCACCAGTCTTCGCGCCGAGTTCGTCCAACTGGCTCAACGCCCTTGTCGTGCTCATGTTCGCCTTCGGTGGTTTCGAGACGGCGTTAATTCCACTTGCTGAAGCCAGGAATGCGCGGCGCGACGTGCCGTTTGCGTTGCTGATCGGTCTCGTGGTGATCGCGAGTTTCTACATGTTGCTGCACTTCGTTGCGATGTGGGCGGTGCCGGATCTCGCCAATAGCCAACGCCCGCTCGCCGATGCGGCGCGGGCAATCTTCGGCGACGGCGCGGCAAAATTTATCGCGCTGGGCGCCCTCGTATCCACATTCGGTTTTCTCTGCGCGCAACTCGTCGCGGTGCCGCGTCTCACTTATGCCTTCGCCGTCGGCGGTGATTTTCCTGCGGCGTTCGGCACGGTGCATCCCCGCTTTCGCACGCCGAGTGTTTCCATTCTGTTGTGGGGCGCGCTGGTGCTGGTGCTCGCAATCTACGGCAGCTTTATCTGGAACGCCGTGCTGTCCGTCGCCTCCCGCATCATCAGCTACACGCTGGTCTGCGCCGCGTTCGTGAAGCTCCGCCGCACGCGACCAAACGTCGATTCGTTCCGTCTGCCCGCCGGACACTTTTTCGCTGCGCTCGGTTTTGGCTTTTGCGTGCTGATCTTCACCCGGCTCAACGCGGAACACGCCAAAATCATCGCGGCCGTCGGCATCATCGGCGCGGTCAACTGGATCCTCGTGCGCAAGCGCCCCGCCCCGCCGTCGCCCGCGACCGAGCGATGACTCGCAGTGCGCAAAAAATGCGCACGGTTGGGCAAGCGACACCGCACGACCGCACCGCGAATCGAGTTTAATTGCGGGACGCCCAACGCCCCGCCGTGTTCGACCTGCCCATCATCGATTCGCTCCTGCTGAAACTCTTCCGTTTCCGCACGCGCGCCTTCATGCGCATGGTCGATGCGCCACCGACGGTGCCGCCGCCACCCGCCGGCGGTTCGGGTTATCTCTACGTGCACATTCCATTTTGCGAAGTGCTGTGTCCGTTCTGTTCGTTTCATCGCGTGCAACACCGGCATAGCCAAGCCGTGCGCTACTTCGCCGCGTTGCGTCAGGAGATTCGTCTCTACCACGCCGCCGGACATCGCTTCACCGGCGTCTATTTCGGCGGCGGCACGCCCACCACGGAACCCGCGGAACTCGTCACGACGATCGAGTTGGTAAAAGAGCTGTTCGGCGTCACCGAGATTTCCGTGGAAACCAATCCGAAGGATCTGCGACCGGAAATCGTGCAACCGCTCCGCGCCGCCGGAGTGACGCGACTCTCGGTCGGTGTGCAAAGTTTCGACGACGACTTGCTGCGCGAGATGGAGCGTTATGAAAAATACGGCAGCGGTTCCGAAACGATGGAACGCATCCGCGCCGTCGCGGGAGTTTTTCCAACGCTCAACGTCGATTTCATTTTTAACCAGCCGCACCAAACCCGCGCCTCGCTCGAGCGCGACCTCGCGCTCTTCCGCACACTCGGGGCCAATCAGGTATCGTTCTACCCGTTGATGACATCCCCCACCGTTGACCGGCGCATGACCAAGCAGATGGGGCAAACCGATCCACGGCGACTCCGGCAGTTTTATCACACCATCGTGCAGCAACTCGCGCCCGACTTCGCGCCGTCCTCGGCGTGGTGTTTCACGCGGCGCGGTCACGGCACCGACGAATACATTGTCGCGGCCGACAACTACGTTGGCGTCGGCAGCGGCGCGTTCAGCTACCTCGACGGCACACTCTACTGCACGACGTTCTCGCTTTCCACCTACGAGCGCCAGATCGCGCAGGGCCACACCGGCATCACCACCTGCCACCGGCTGCGCGAGACGGACCGCCTGCGCTACACGCTGCTCGTGCGGCTGTTTGGGCTTCACCTGGATCGCTCCGCTGTGTTGCTGCAGCACGGCCCGCAATTTTTCCGCAAGCTTTGGGGCGAATTGCTCACCTTGCGCCTACTCGGTGCCGCGAGCGAGGATGCCCGCGGGTGGCGGTTGAACGAACGCGGCATGTTCTGGCTCACGCTGATGATGTCGGCGTTTTTTGAGTCGGTGAACAACTACCGCGACGCGATGCGCGCCCACGTCAAAGAGGAACTCCACGAGGCCGTGGAAATGTGCGCGCCGGTTGGCTGCTCACACGCGCCGGTCGCCAATCGCGAGTAACATCCCTCAGGCGCCCGCAGCGGCTTCGGCGACGGGCCGCTTCTTTCCGAATCCGAGCGCTTCCCGCAGCCAACTCCACGCCTTGCGCAGACCGATTTCGCAGGTGCCGTTCATCGCATACAAGCGCGAGAATTCCTCCTCGTGACCGAGGTAGCGCGGCGGCAACAGCAACAACGAGGCCGACTTGCCCGTCGTCGTGTCGAGTCCGAGCACTTCCGAATAAAACACGCCGCGCCCGACCACGATCTCTTCGCGCGGGACGACAATCGATCGTTGGCGCAGCACGAGCCACGGCTTGAAGCAGAACGTCAGTTGACCGTCGTCGGCCTGGTTCAATTTGCCGTAAGTGCGCACCGGTGCACCGCCGAGTTTGCGACCGAGAAACACGCGGTTGTCATTCGCCAGCAGTTCAAACCGTTTGTGGCGTCGCGTGAAAAAGTCCCAGCAGAAAACCGTGCCAAACGTCGTCAGGCGAAACGCCCAACCCGCAATCAACGCGGAGAAAATCACGATGATGGCCGACAGCGTGACGCCGACAACCGGATCGATGAACGCCAGCCCCGTGACCGAGCCGAGCAACGCCGTGCGTGCGCTCTTGAGCACGGCATCGACCGCGCCCCACGGGCTGAGGAGAATGAGGACGTTGATCGCGTGCGACGCGAGCCACACCGTCGCGTGCACCGCCACCGCGAGCGGCACCATCGCCACCGTCAACAGCGACGAAAGATCAATTGCGCCGAAGTGAATCATGGCGATGCCGCCCAGATGCAAATCGAGCGCTGCCGTGCCGCCGTTCGCGGTCATGAATTTCGCCGCGGCCGCCACCAGCACCGGCACGACTGCGCCAGTTGCCACGAGTCCGCTGAATTTGTTTTCCACCGTATCGAGCACATCGAGTGGTTTTTTCCAGCCCGGCGGCATTGTTGCGCCAAACGCATCCTTGGCCGCCGCCGCACCGACCAGCAAAAAGCCGCACAGCCACACCAACGGGTTGGCAAACCACGGCAGCCTCGCCTTCTGCTCCGGCGTGCTCGCTTGCATCCATTGGTAAGCCCCGACCGCGCTGACACCGAGCAACGGCGAGATCGCAATGCCGGTGATTTGCGCGGCCGTCTTAGCCAGTTCGAGGCCCGCACTCGGCACTTCGCCGTCTTTGCCCTTGGCCGGAGTCGTGGCCGCCGCCCACAACGGCGACGCGCAAAGACTAATCACGCAAGCGAGTGCAATAATCGGAAGGAAACGCTTCATCGAACCAGTATAATGGAGATGCGCAGCTTGAAAAGCCCGCAAATCTACCGCCGCACAAGCGACGACGCCACACCTCCAACTCGAACGCAGCCGTGACAAACCGCCGGGGCTGCGCTTGGCTCCCGTCATGTCGCTGACCAAATCCGAAATCGCCCGCCTGCGCTCTTTGCAGGAGAAAAAGCATCGCGAGGCGGAAGGATTGTTCATCGTCGAAGGCGAAAAAGTCATCGACGAACTGCTCGCGGCGCAGCATCCGTTCGTGGAACTTTACGCGACCGACGCGTGGCATCCACCGCTGAGTGCGCATGGTTGCGGTCCGGCTGTGCGAGAGATCGACGCGACCACGATGGCGCGCATCAGCCACTACCCAACTCCCGCCACCGTGCTGGCCGTCGGCCGGATCGAACGGCGTCCACTCACTCCCGGTGCGCTCAATCGCGGTCTCACCCTCGCGCTCGATGGCATTCAGGATCCCGGCAACGTCGGCACATTGCTCCGTATCGCCGATTGGTTTGCACTCGATCGCGTGGTGCTCTCGCCGGATTGCGCGGATTTGTTTTCGCAAAAAGTGATCAACGCCAGCATGGGCTCCTTCGCGCGGGTCGCGACGTTTACCGCGACACTCGCCAATGCGCTCGCTGACCTCACTGCGCCGGTGCTCGGATGCGATTTGCAAGGCGACGGAGTGCACGACCTCCGCGCGTTGCTCGATGCCGTGATCGTCGTTGGCAGCGAAGGACGAGGTCTTTCCCCCGCGGTCGCCGCCCGCGTGACGAAACGCATCACGATTCCGCGTTTCGGCGGTGCGGAGTCGCTCAACGCCGCCGTCGCCGCCGCGATTGTGTGCGACAATCTGCGGCGCTCCGCCGCCAGCATTCCGGCGCCGACGCGCGTCGCGTTGGACTGACGCCGTGACTCAGTTGCGCTGCCGGGCAATCCAGGCGCGAACATTCTCGTCGAGGATGTTCATCGGCACGGCGCCGTCCTTTAGCACGAGATCGTGATAGGCGCGGAGATCGAAGCGGTCGCCGAGTTGCGCTTTGGCGAGTTCGCGCAATTCGAGGATTTTCAGCATGCCGATTTTGTAGGAGCACGCCTGACCGGGAATCACGATGTAGCGGTTGGTCTCGGTGAAGATGTCGCGCTCAGGGAACGGCGAATTGGTGCGCATCCAGTGCATCGTTTCCTCTCGCGTCCATTTCTGCGCGTGGATGCCCGTGTCCACCACGAGCCGGGCGGCGCGGAGCAGTTCGCTGGAGAGGCGGCCGAAATCCATGTAGGGATCAGTGAAGAAACCAAATTCCTTCGGCATGAATTCCGTGTAGAGCGCCCAACCTTCCGCATACGCCGTGTTGCCGCCGAATTTGCGGAAGCGCGGAATCCCTTCGAGCTCCTGCGCGATCGCGATCTGCATGTGGTGACCGGGAATCGCTTCGTGATACGCGAGCGATTCCATCTCGTAAATCGGCAGGCCGTTCATGTCGAAAGTGTTCACATAATAGACGCCGGGTCGCGAACCGTCGGGCGACGGTTGCTCGTAGAATGCCGCCGCCGAACCTTCTTCGCGGAACGGCTCGACTTTGCGCAACACGAGCGGTGCCTTCGGCTTCACCCCGAAAAATCGGTCAAGCTCCGCGGACATGGCGGCGATGAAACCGTTGGCGCGATCGATGTAGGCCTGTTTTCCCTCGGGTGTGTTCGGGTAGTAGAACTGCGGATCCTCGCGCATGAAGACGAAAAACTCCTGCAACGTTCCCTTGAAACCGACCCGCTCCTTGATCGCGGTCATCTCAGCGTGGATGCGCGCAACTTCGCGCAAACCGATTTGGTGAATCTCCGCCGCCGTGAGATTGGTCGTCGTGGATTCGCGCAACTTGAACGCGTAATACTCGTCGCCCGCCGGCAATTTCCACACGCCATCGTCAGTCGTGGCGACCGCTTGCTGCTCGGTCAGCAGTGCAATCAGCTTTGCGTAGGCGGGCTGCACACTTTCGAGCAACGCTGAGCGCGCCTCGGCGAGCAGCGCAGTTTTCGCGGCCTCATCGACGTCGGCGAGCGCTTTGACCTTGCTTTCAAAATCCTCCCACAACGCGCTCTTCTTTTCCGTCTGCTCGAACGGTGCGCCAGTGATCACGCTGCGGCAGGCATCGATCACGATGGGGAAAACGAATTTCGGCGGCAACACCCCGAGCGCCGCGCGGGCCTTCGCGCTCGCGACCGTTTCAGCGAACAACGGCGCAATGCCGCGCAACCGCGCCACGTAGGCCTGCGCCTCCGCGAGATTTTCCACCGAATGAAAACTGATCAGAAACGCCGGCACCATGGAGTGCGCGCCATACATTTGATTCAATGGATAACTGTGATGACGCCAACGCCAGCCCTCGATCGCCTCCTCCGTTTGTAGCGCAAACATCCGGTAGCTGACGCGTGTTTGGTCATCGAGCGCCGCAAAATTGATCGTGCGCTTCATCTCCGCCAGTTGCGTAATGGCAAGTTGCAGATTCTCCAGTGAGCCCTGCTCCGAAAAATCGTCCCACTTGTCGTATCCGGTTTTGAGGCCGAGTTGCGTCATCGTCATCGGGCTGCGCGCCACGACTTCATCAAAGACCCGCTCGAAAAACACATTCGCCTTGGCGGATTCGGCGGCAATTTCCTCGGCCGTATAAGTGGACGCGTGCGCGAACCAACTCGCGCTCAGCGCAGCCAACGAAACCAAACAATGGGTGATTTTCATAGGAGAAAGAAAAGTTGGGCGATGCGACTCAGTGTGCCCACGCGTCTTGCGCGTCGTGGATGAGCGTTTGCAGCAGATCGAAACGCATTTCGCCGTAGTTCAGCGCGTAGCGCAGTTTACCGCCGCGGTAAATCCACGTTGTCGGCACCCACGTAATCGGCAGATCGAGAAAACGATTCAATCGCTCCGCCGCCACGCTCGACGGATTGCCGTGGGTCAGCGCGAGGAAGTTCGGTTGCGCACCGAGACCGCCCTCTCGCAAGCGCTCCGCGGGGTCCTGGTTGCGATGCCAGATGTTAACGAAGACGACTTTCACCTGTGGGTTGGCCGCGACAAATTTCGCCCAGCCTTCCGGCTTCATTTCTGCCTGACAGTTGCCGCACCACGGTGCCCAGAAATGCACCAACGTCACTGCTTCGCTCGCGATGAGTTCGTGGACCTGTTGCTCGATCGGATCGGCAATCGGCGTCGAGGCTGAGGCCGTGACACCGAGTCCGAGGGCAATCATCCAAGGGAATATTTTCATGAAGGTAAGATAGGCGAATTGAGTCGCGGTGCCACTGCGGATTCGCGCGGCGGCCCGGCGGTTCAGTGCCAGGAGGTGATTTGCGCGAGCGGCTTCTTGGCTTTGGCCAACGCGGGCACCTTCGCGTCGTCGGTCGGATAACCGACGACGAGGAGCAGAAACGGTTTCTCATGCGACGGGCGGCCGCAGATTTCGTTGAGAAAATTCATCGGGCTCGGTGTGTGCGTGAGCGTGGCGAGGCCCGCGTGATGCAACGCCGCGATGAGAAACCCGCAGGCGATGCCGGTGGATTCCTTCGGGTAATAAGTCTGGTGCCGCACGCCGTCGCTGCCGGTGAACTGGTGCTGGGCAAAAATCGCGATGAGCCACGGGGCGGTTTCGAGAAACGGTTTCTCCGGCCCCGTGCCGAGCGGCGCAAGCACAGCGAGCCACTCGTCGGGCGCGCGACCACTATAGAATTCGCGTTCCTCCGCCTCGGCCGCCTCACGCAACCGCCGTTTCACCACCGGATCGCCGATCACGGCAAAGTGCCACGGTTGCAGATTGGCGCCGTTGGGCGCGGTTCCCGCCGCCCGCAGACAATCCTCGATAATCTCGCGCGGCACCGCGCGTGGTGAAAAATCGCGCACGGTGTGGCGCTGGCTAATGCCTTCGTAGAATGCACGGGCCCGGTTGCGCATCTCGGATTCAGACAGGGCCGCAAAAGACAGCGGGGTAAAACTCATGGTCGGGGGTGGGAAACGGCATCATTATTTTCAGCACCGAAAACGCACGCCCAATTTCGCACACGCGGGCCGGGTTGGCTTGATTCTCGTCGCACGGTTGTAATTGTTGGCGCTTCACGTTATACCTTAGGACGACAGTCAAACCCCCACTCACTTTACTATGAACGAAAAAATCATCGTCAGCGGCATCCACCTCACGCTCACCCCCGCCCTCACCGAGGCGATCCACCACAAGGCCGAGCGCCTGTTACGGCACAATTCGCACATCATCCGCGTCCGCATCGACATCGAGTGCGACGCGGCACGCGACGTGAATCACCGCTTCACCGCCAAAGGCATCGTCGAAATCGACGGCCCGAATCTCGTCGCTTCCGCCGAGTCCGACGACGGCTACAAGTCCGTCGATCTGCTCATCGATAAGCTCGACCGCCTCGTCGGTGATCGCCACGCCAAGCGCGTGCACACGCGCAACGACGAGCGCAACCAAGCGCCCGACGTTTTGCACGGCAAGTTCTGAGCAGCGCGCAAACTCGCGCGAAGCTAAATTTCAGCCCCGCTACGAACGGGGCTTTTTCTTGCCCGGGCACCGACGCCGATACTCTCGGCGTTGCTCAGTTGTAGCGTTCGTTCAGCTCGACGGGCCGCGTCTTGCGACGCAAACGGAGATTCAACATCTCGACGCCAAACGAGAACGCCATCGCGAAGTAAATGTAGCCTTTCGGAATGTGGAAACCCATGCCCTCGGCGATCAGCATCGTGCCGATCAAGAGCAGGAAGGAGAGCGCGAGCATCTTCAGCGTCGGGTGCTTGTTGACGAAGTCGCTAATCGAAGACGCCGAGACCAACATCACGGCCATCGAAATAATGACTGCGAGCACCATGATCGTGAGGTGTTGCGCCATGCCCACCGCCGTGATCACCGAATCGAGCGAGAAAACGACGTCGAGCAGCATGATTTGCACGAGCACCTTGCCGAAAGTCGTGACCCCGACAGGATTACTGCCGCCGTGCTCACCTTCCAGTTTGTGGTGAATCTCCATCGTGCTTTTCACGAGCAGGAAAAGTCCGCCCACTAACAAAATCAAATCCCGCCCCGACACGCCGTGGCCGAAGACGGAAAACCACGGCGCCGTGAGCTTAACCATCCACGCAATACTCGCGAGCAACAGCAGCCGCATGACGAGCGCGAGCATCAAGCCGAGTTGACGCGCACGGTGTTGTTGGTCGGCGGGTAATTTGCCCGCGAGAATCGAGATAAAAATGATGTTATCGATGCCGAGCACGATCTCGAGCCCCGTCAACGTCAGCAGACTAATCCACGCCTGCGGGTCGGAAAGCCAGTCCATGCGCGGGAGTCAGTCCGTTGCGCGCACCGGCGTCAAACGGGCAATTGCACCGCGCGTTACGAATCGCGCTTCGGCGGCTTGGCAAACCACAGGAACGCCGCGACGAGAATCAGTGCAAACGGCCAATACGGACGCAGCCAGCGGAACCATTGCCAAAAGTCCGATCCGGCCAATTGCACCACGCCGGCAAATGCCATCGCCGCCGCCGGCCACAAAGGCCACAACACGCGCCGACCAAAGGCCATTTGCGACAGCATCGTGATCAGAATCCACCCGCCCGAAAAACAGAGGAGAAACACGCCCGACTCGACGCCGCGGTTCATGTGCAAGACTTGCTGCGCGACCAAGCCCGTGCCGAGGCCCGTCAAAATTCCGCCGGGCACCAACAACCCCCACTCGCGCGCCAACAGCGACCACGCGATGAAGCCGATGCCGAGCATCAACGGAATCAAACGCCCGAAGTTCAGTTCCAAATGTTGCCCGAGCAACGCCGCGATCGCCACCAACACCAAAATCATCGCCGTGATCCGGCGCGAACGAACAACATTTTCAGGACCGGTGGGTTTGGATTCTTCCATGGCGGGCGGGTGATTGGTGGGGGAGCAGGACTAACTCCCCAGCACGCTGTCACGGTCCGGCCTCGACGTCACTGCGGAAAATCGATCGGGATTTTGGGTAAACCACAGAGACGCGGAGAGCACGGAGAGAAGGCAGGGGGTGGCACCACGAAATACACTAAACCCACGAACATCGGATCCGTATCTTGTTGGCGAGGGCCGTGCAAACCGTGGACAAAAAGGAACTCCCTCGTTTCTAAATCACGCCTTTCCTCTGTGTTTCTGCGGTTCAATCACTGCCCGATCACGCGCAACCCGATCTGAATCCACGCGGGAATGGTGAACAGCGCGAGCGTGGTCGTCATCAACACGATTTGCACCGCCGTGAGCGGTTGTCCGCCATACACCCGCGCGACGATGATCGAAATCACCGCCGTCGGCATCGCCGCTTGCACCACGATCACACGCTGCATCTCCACCGTGAACGGGCCAAACTTTGCCACCGCCAAAAAAATCACCGGCAACAACGCGAGCCGCACCAAACACGCCCCGAGACTGATGCGCGGCGAAAAAAGTTTTCCGGGATCGTTCAGATGCGGCTGAATCGACACGCCCGACATCACCAGCCCCATCGGAATCGCGCACGCCGCGAGGAGTTTGATCGTCTTCAACAACACCAGCGGCACATGCGGACTCAGTCCCGACAAATTCACCGTCAGCGCCAACACCAGCGCGAGCAACGGCAGGTTGAGCAACTTCCGCCAACCATCACGCAACGAAATCCCGCTCACCACCAACACGCCGCCCGTCCAGATCGCCGCTTCGACACCAACGTTGTGCACGAGCAACAACCCGCGACTCTCCGGCCCGAACAGCGACTCCATGATCGGCAGCGGCAAGTAGCCGTAATTCGCGATGCCCACCGTCAGCGCAAACGTCCGCAAGCCCGTGCCAACACTCAGCCCGAGACCGCGTCCCACGAAATACGCCACCGTGATACCAAGCAGCGTGAGCAAAAATCCCGTCAGCGGCGCCGCCACCAGATTACCCGGTTCGCGCAACGTCGCGTTACCCGTTACCGCATCGAAAATCAGGCACGGCGTCAGGACTTTGATCACGATGTTGAACAAACTCTCCTCCGCCTCCGCCTTGATCCACTCGGCCCGCCGCAGCAACACGCCCAGTGCCACCAGCACCAGCACGGGCAACACGGTGAGGAAAAGTTGGAGATAGGAAGTCATCGGCACTGTTGTGTCACCAACCACACAGGAGGGAAACCGCGCGAAATTCAACCGCCGAGTCTGCGCGGAGGTTGCGCAGTATCGCGCAAACCACGGAGGCCCCGAGCGCGCAGTGAGGACGGAGGCAGGCACCACGAAATACCCGAACGACACGAAAGTCGGATTGCCGTTGCGTTGGGGACGCCCGCGCAAACCGGAGGCTGCGATGCGAGTCCTTGCTGCTCAACTCTGCCTCACTCCTCCGCGTCTCTGTCTCCTCTGTGGTTCAAATTTTCCCGGCGCTCCACCACGATTTCACGAATCGCACAGATAAAGAGCCGCCCGATTTTCGTGGGCTTAGTGTATTACGTGGCGACTCAGGGCGCCTGCCTTTCCTGCTTTCGTTCTCGGCCCAAATCTGCGAAACAATCGCCAACCCCACGCGCCGCGTTCTGCGGACTGACCCAGCCACCCGGCGCTCAACCCCCATCGCCCATGAATGCCCTCCTCGCCCTCTGGTTGCCGATCCTGCTTAGCGCAGTCGTCGTGTTCGCTATCAGCACGCTGATTCACATGGTTTTCAAATGGCACGCGCCGGAATACCGCGGCCTGTCCAACGAAGACGCCGTGCGCGATGCCATCCGCGCCGGCAATCCCGGCCCCGGCCAGTATTGCATCCCCTATTGCAAGGAGATGAAAGACATGGGCTCTGCCGCGATGATCAAGAAATACCAGGACGGACCAGTCGGCTTCCTGACGCTCGCGCCCAGCGGCGTGCCGAACATGGGAAAGTCACTCGGTCAGTGGTTCCTCATGACGCTCGTCGTCGCCATCATTGCCGCCTTCCTCGCCACGCAACTCTTCGGACTCGATCCCACGCGCGCCCGCGCGGCGGCGAAGTTAGTCGGGGCCGTTAGTTTCATCGCGTATGGCATCGGCGAGATTCCGCAATCAATCTGGATGCATCACCCTTGGTCGGCGACGGCCAAGTATTTTATCGACGCCACCCTCTACGCCGTCGGCTCCGCGTTCGTGTTCTACTGGCTCTGGCCGTGAGCGATTAAATCTTGGGCTTACGACTGGCTTCAACGCGGGCGCGTTCCTCGGCCCGTGCCTTCGCTTTTTCGTAGGCGTCCCAAGTTAGTTTAAAATCAGTGCCTTTGCCCCACTTCGCAATGCTGCCGTCGCTTCGTTTCCATTCTCTCATCAGCTTTGCCAGCCCGCGTTTGGTGGTTTCTTCCCAGCGCGCACCTTGGGCATTGCCGTTCAATACCAGTTGCACCTGCTCCTCTGTCCAATCTCCGCGCTTGGAATAGGTGATGCGCATGCACCTCCCGTCGATCATTTCGCAAGCGATGTTCCAATCGCCCTCCACAAAACGCAGCTGCGGCCCGAGTTCGATGAATTTTCCTTGAGCGATGATCTTGTGCTGATTTCGCGATTTCGGCTCGCCGAAACGCTTGACGAGCTGCTGCTCGGTTTCGCCCAGTCGCGCAAAGGCCGAGCCCAGCAGACCAAGACCGAGCAGCGTGAATAAGATGATTCTGGTCATGATAATTGCTTCGTCGAGAATGCCCCAGCGAGCTTCGCTTTGATCTCGGCCGATTGGTAGGCCTTTTGTGCGGGGAAATGAAGCAGGGGAATGCCGCCGCTGGCGAAGACCGCATCAACAAATTGATCGCGCTCCTTTCGATCCTCTTCCTCGTGCGAACTATCATCGAGTTCGACGCCAGCGATGGGCACCAGGTCGCTGATGCGAACAATCAAAAAATCGACGTGCTTGCGGTTAATGCGATTTCTCGCCGCCGTGCGTTCCCCTCGTTCCAATCCACTCTTCACCCCAAAGATATCCTCCAGTCTCACCTTCCCGAATACCCGTGTGCCCGCTGGCAGGTTCTGCTCCAGAACACCAAGAAATGAACGTTCCGCCGCCGTGAATAGCGCCTTGCGCAAGTAGTAGACGTTGGCTTGGGCCGGTGTCCCAGCTTTTAGCTTCGCCACGACAATGGCAGCGACCGCCAGCAGAACAAATACGATTACGACTATGATGATGAGTTTGGTCATTTTGTGTTTTTCGTGTGTTTCGTGGTGAAAAATCCTACCCCTCCCAGTCGCTGACAGTCCAGCCGTCCTTGCGGATGGCGTGGCCGTTTTTCAGGAGCTCGTTGTTAAGGAAAATGAACTCTGCCGTGCCGTCCGGAATATACACATCTGCGAGATAACGGTCATACTTGTCCGGCTTCGAAGTGACGATGGTCACGGCGGTGGCCGCAGCAACGAGCGCTTCCGCGAAACGCTTGGCGGCCTTGCCCGCGACGGTGTCCATCTCCGGACAGTCGAGCGCCCGCAACCGGAGTTTGAGTTGATGCACGTAGCCGCGCGGCAGACGAATCTCGGCTTCGAGCGTATCGCCGTCGATGACTCGCCGCACCGTGGCAACATAAGTAAACAGGTCCGACTTGCTGGCCTCCGTCGCCGCCACCGGACGGCCACGCGGATCGAAAATCACGAAGTCACCGGACGCGAGCGGCGAGTCGTCGTCGAGTGCGAGGTAGAGTTTGAACCCGAGATCAACCGCCCGCGTTTCCCCGCGCGCGATCACACGAAAGACCCCGGGCGTGCCCCGCTTGACCGCGAGGAGTTTGACCGAAGCAAGCAGACTTTCCGCCTCCGGGCTTCTCTCCGCCGACCGCGAGTTCAGAGCCCGGACGCGTTCGACGAGTTGCGGTGAAGTCCACCCAAGTCTCACCGTGTCGTGCAGCAACTGTTCGCGTTTTTCCGCATCGTCCACTTGCACCAACGCCCGGTAATGCGCCCAGCTCAATTGCGCGCCGTGGCGCGCAATTGGGAAGCAACGATAGAACTGCACCGATTGCTGCAACGTGCGGATGTCGATGCCGGTATCGGCGGCGAGTTGGCGAAAGACGTAGCTGCCGTAAGCCGCCCGCTCCTTCTGCAGCAGCAGGTGCTCGTAAATCAATCGCCCACACTCGTGGTAAGTTTGCACCCAAGCCCGTTCGATCTGCTGGCGGCCTTCGAGGACCACACTCTCGACCCCACGCCGTAACGCCGCGTAAGTTTTCGGAACGGTGTTCGTTAGCATGGACATGAAAATGCAGTGGGAATGGCTAGGCGCGGAATTGACAAGGGCGGGCGGGTAAAGGATTCTTCCGGTGACCGGTGGACAAAATTCGGCTCCATGCCGTGTGTTTCAGGTCTTCGGACCAGCGGAACCTATATCCATCGGTTTTTTATTTTATCGGGGTCTGGCGGAGTATCCTTTCGGCGGAGATAGCGGCCATAAGTTGTGCCGGCAGTAGGATCGTCCACGTCCATGATCAGTGAAACCTTCGGCCAGATTGCCCGGATAAATCTGGCTTCGTGTTTTTCATAGCACCGTTGCAACGCCCAGAGGCAGTAATCTGCTATCTGCACACATGGTTCCTCCCATGGGTAGGCTGGTTTGATATCCAGAGTGGTTTGGCTGCTGATCGCGTGCTGCATCAGAAACCGGAGACGGGTCTCCTCTAACTGGTTTCGAAGCGCGGCCGTGCGGTCAGAACTGCCGCGACGTGCAAATACCACCCTGCAATGCTCGTCCTTGTGGAGTCGCTCGCGAAACAACATCCGCACGGTGAGATCGTAGAGTTCGTTGGGTTGGTAGCGATACGTCTGATCAAAGTGGTTTCGTCGCTCCACATATTCGCGGACCTTTCGCAGGTCTTTGATCACCGCGTAAAACTTGAACTCCATCGCGGTGATCAGCTCGAAGACCTTGCTGCGGATTTCCGGGTGGTCGTCCTTGGCGTGAAACGCCCGCGCCGTCTTCATCGCCTCAGGCTGCATCGACGGGATGCTGGCGAAGAGGACGTTCGTCTGGAGGGCGGTGCGCAGCGAGCTCAACTGGTCGCTGACTGCGCGCGGGTTCGCGCAATTCACCATGCCGAGCATGAAGCAGCGATTGGCGTCGGCATCCGTCAGGCGATTGCGTCCGCGGGAGCCGAACAGCACGCCATCGCCAGCTTCATCGACATAATAATGGACCGTGGGCATGACAGGTAATTCACCGCCCGTGGCCCCAAGCGTTGGCGCGAACCTACGCCGTCCGTCGACCGTGCCAAGGGCGAACTTTGGTCGGCGCGGCCAGACTCGTTCGCGCCCTTGGAAAATCGACTAGTTGTTGGAGAACTGTCGCACGAGCAGATCGCGATTACTCCACAAATGAGGCTTAATGCCGTAAGCCGTTAGCGCCTCCAGATACTCGCCAGCCGGCTTCGCTTCTCGATCATTGATGATTGCAGCAGCCGAGAAATTATCCTGCCCGCGGAGCAAGCGGACATCATTCACCGCAAACGCGACACTCATTGCATAATCGCGGCCCAGATGATTGACCGCCTGCAAAACAGTTTCGCGGCGCAGTCCCTGCGCGGGCACCACGAAGTTGAACAAATGGTCGAAACCACTGCGACCCGGGAGCTTGATGTTTCTCACTGTCGGCACCCCGCTCTCCTCCAGAAATCGCGCCACATCTTCTTCGAAAAACTGCAGGATCTGCGCTTGTCCCATCACGCTCAGATCGTGGATGGCCAGCATGGCTTGAATGAGATTGTGCTTCTTCTGCGGGAAATCGCGCAAAGTCGCCGTCACCACCAACTCTCCCTCTTCCAGCCGAACTCCAAATCCATTTAGAATCTGGCGCACATGGGCGTCGCGTTTCGGGGTGTTGATTTCGAGCCCGGAGGAGCGGAGATCGCTCAAGGTGTAGCCGTCATCGGACAGCTTCAGGGTTTCCCCCTGCTGTTCGACAAACAACTGCAGCTCGTCGTTGTGCGGATCGAGAAACGGGGTCGAGATGAGCGTGAACCCGTCTCCAGCTTCGACTTCGTAGCCTTGCTTCAGCCACGTGACGTAGCGGTCGATCAGCAGTTTTCCTTCGGCGGCAAGCATGGGTCAAAGCGTGGTCTGAATATTGGGAACAGGACTAACGTGGCAAAACGCAAGAAAGGCAACAAGCCACGAGACATCTCCCGGCAACGTCGGCAGCGGAAAACCCACTGCCTCTTCCGGGCGATAGGCGATCCGGCTACCGAATCCCTCGGTGTAGAGGTGGAGGTGATGGCCGACCAATCTCTCTCCGGGTCGATAGGGTGCGTCCGGCGGATTGCGATGAGGCTTCCCTGCCAAATCCAATCGAGCCAACACGTAGATGCGATGAGCGCGGGTTTGGAATTTCAATCGCACGCGTTTCCGATTTCCGCGTTCCAAATCGAGCAGAAAACGCTCTGGTGCGGTGCCGTGGGCCGACAGTTCGAATTCCTGATCGAATCGCCCGAGCAGACTGAACTCGAGAGACGTCAACGATGGCTTGAATGATTTCGGCAACTGCAACAATCGCAGCGCCTCAGCTTGGGTCAGTGACATAGCAATAATAGTAAGTCAGCGGCCCGCTGCCCGAAAATCTGCCCGCCCCGCGTCTCTTGCCAAGAGCGAATTCCCCTAGCGCCCGATCATGCGGCTACTTGTCCCAATGCTTGAACTGCGCTTTGAGTCGCTCGACGGTGTGTCGCCATTTCGGCGTCGTCGGTTGGCAGACGGTGTTCTGGTTGCCGAACAAACCGACTTCATTGAACGCCTGATCCTCCGCCACGGTGTCGAGCCATTGCACGCGGACAAAATGCTCGGCCTTGTCTTGATCATCTGCGTTTTTTCTCAGCTCTTCGGCGGCCTTGAGCAAGTCGAGGCAGGGCTGATCTCCTTTCGCCGTCGCAATCGTGAATTCCTTCACCGATTGAACCGACTCGGTCACGCGGCCAACACCGACGAATCCTTTGCCCGGAATCTTCACCCACACCCGATCTCCCGGCGCCAGCATTTTGAGTGTTTGGCTATACCAAGTCCCACCGCCGGCACTGATATAGCCGTATTGGCGCGCGTCATCCCATGACCGCCAAATCTCGCCGCCAAACGAAACATAGAATTCACCATTCCATTTCTCCTTGGTGCCGGTGCTCTTGGTCGTGGTGGCGACATTGGCCTGCGTTTCACTCGGATCGATGAGCCAGGTGCGACTCAGGAGCTGGTCGTTGCCATGCTGAAACACTTGGAAAAAAAGCACATTGATCGCGATATCTCGGTTGTGGAGATATTGGACAATCCGCTCCGTGGCCGCATCCAGTTCCGCCGCCACGATCACAATTTGGTGGGAATCATTGAGTGCGTCCTCATCCAGTTTCGTTTTGAAGCGCTGCTCGAATGCCGTATCGAGGCTGCCGTCGCCCGCGAAGCGCTGGTAAATCTGCGCGATGCGATCCGCTTTCAAATCCGCGACCCACGCAGCATAGTCCAACGCCTGCGCCACAATATCACGCGGCGTCCGATCGCGCTTCAGCTCGATCAACACCAGCGACCCATCCGGCGCGATGGCCAACAAATCGATGCGCCCGCCGAAGCCCGTATGCTCCTGCCGTCCGATGAGCATCCACTCGTTTGAGAGAATACTCGGATCGCGCACGATCATCTCTTCCAACGCCTGCTCGCTCGCGAGTTTTGTCACTCCGAGCGGGAGCGGTTGGGTGCCGACTTTCCAGATGGCGTGTTGGATGGGCATGGGGATTGTGGTTAAGAGCCTTTGAGCATTTTGCCGTGCCAGAGCGCCAACACGACATCGAGCTGACCGTTGTGCTTGATGGCGGTCCCGCCCTTCACCACTCGCTGCCACAGCGCGTTCCGGTCGGCGGCGAGGCTTTTGTCTGACCGCAAGAGTTCTACCGCCTTCAGTGCGTGAGCCCCGTTTTTCGACGAATGCAAGAACTCCCCACTGGGAACATCCCTGATTTCTCCGGCGGAACAGAGCCCGAGGAAGGCCGAACGGGGGCAACTCTTGCGTTGCATCGACACGCTATGCGGAATCCCGGCTTTGGCGGCGATGTCCCACGCCTTGGCGGGATCGGCCGACTTTTTCTGGCAATGCAGGACGGCGGCTTGGGCAATCTTTCCGTAGATGTTCATAATTTTTTCGAGTCACCGCACGTAGGTGCCGGGGGTGTCGGATTCGTGGGCTCGGCTGAGGGCGACGAGCGTCTTCAGAATCTCGGCCACATCTTTCTCGCGCGCACGGCGGAAGTGCTTCGCGAGATCGAAGGCGGCGATCGGGCGCTCACTCTGGGCAAGGGCTTGCTCCACCGCTTTCGCTCGGTCGGGCATCGTCGCGGGCCAGGGGAGTTTGGGTTTCTTGGAGGAGAGTTCGCGAGGTGAACTCGCTCCCACTTTTTTCACAGTTCCGGATTCACTCAGGCCGAGTTCGGATTGCTTGGTGCCGGCGAAACGGGGGAGCTGGTAATCGGGGCGGAGCCAGCGGATGTGGCCTTTGGCTTCCTCGGCAGCTCGGGCGGCGTTGAGGGCGACGACTTGCTCCAAAATCTCGGCGTCGGTCAGGGGCCAGTTCCAGCCGTAGGCGTCGGCCACGGCTTGGTCCAAATCGTCGTGGAGCTGCTTGAGCGTGGAGACGAGGGCGGCGTCGTGGATGGCGCGTTCTTTGGTGGTGAGGGTGGGCGAATCCTCCGGATGAGCCGCAGCGTCGGACGGCTCGGCGGGGACGCCTCGCCCTACCCGCCGGAGTTTTTCGAGGACGTTGTAGATGTCGGTGAGGCCGAGGCCGTGCTGGGCTTGCGCGCGTTTGCGGTGGGCGTCGAGTTCCTCGGCCAGTTTCCGAATCTTGTCCTTCTGCTTCTCCGTGCAGTCGGGAAACGGGAACGGATCGAAGCAGCGGGTTTTGTTGTAGCGGGGGCGATCTTCGAGTGTGCCACCAGCGGCGAGTGCGTAAATGACATGAATCTGACTGCTCAGAACGCCGAGGTGGAACGCGTCATCTAGACCAACAACAATAATCACGTGCTCCGGCTTTATCTTAGCTTCCAAGAACTGAAATATCCTGTGTTTCGTTGTTTCTACGGTCGCGATGTAGCGACCCAGCCCAGCTATCGCACTACGGACTTGTTCGTTGCTACGGCGGAACAACCACCAGAATTTTCGCAGCTTCGGATCGCGATTCGTTGCACGATCCGGCTTTACCGTCGAAAGCAGTCGCTCGTAGACGTTCGGCACCTTTTCGCGCAAGTCCTCTTCGGCCCATCCGTCCGTATCGATGACGAATGCATCTCGCGGTTTGCTAGTCATATCATCGCCATTGCGGAGTGGAGCTATGAGTTTTGCGGCATGCCGGTCTTTCTTCTTCAATGCGTCCGCTTCCGATTTGGTCAGAACAAATCCACGACTCCCCAATATCAATCCTGTGCTCGCGAGGAGGTCGTTTGATTGGAGCGCAATCGCCTCTTCCAGCTCGGCGCCAATATTTAAACCGGAGCCGATGCGTCCATGAAGGGCTGTAAATTCCACATCAGCCGAACCGTCTCCGTGCGGAACCTCACTGCGGATTAGCAATACCTCGCCAGAAAACGCAGACGGATCGGGCGGTGCTTCTTCAACAGTCCATCGATTTTCTTTTGGATCGCCGAACACCCCGACAGTCATGGCGATTCGAACTGCTGCGCCATCAACCGTGTCTACCCAAGGATGGTCTGGAATTACGAACCGCAGTGAAATCCCTTCCATGAGTGCGCGCTTAACGACACGCCGATTGAAGGTTTGTTTGATGCTGTTGGTCGTGATTAAGCCAAATCGCTGCGTCCGGCCGGCAAGAGTTTCTTCGGCTGCTTTGTGCCACCAATACATCACGAAATCCGCGCTGTCGGGAACTTCGGGGTAGGCATTCCGCAAGGTTTCTACGTAACCATCGCCGAGGTCTTCGCGCATCTTGCCCTTTCCGAGAAACGGCGGGTTGCCCACGATGAAGTCGGCGGGCGGCCACGTGGCGGGACGCGGATTCTCAAACGTGTCGAGAGGGATGACAGCTTGGTCGTCGGGCACGTCGCGGCCGGTGACGGGGTCGATCTTGGTCGTCTTGCGGTCCCACACGAAGCGCGTCTTGCCGGAGGCGTCCTTGGCGAAATCTTTTTTATCGTAGGCGAGGACGGCGTCGCGGCATTCGATGTTTTTAAAGGCGCGCAGGACGGGCTCGGGCCACTCGGTGGCGCCGCGGTTGCGGTGGTGCCATTGCAGGTAGCCGATCCAGAGGACGAGTTCGGCGATGGTGGCGGCGCGGGGGTTGAGTTCGAGACCGAGGAACTGGTGCGGATCGACGGTCTCGCCGCCGAGGTCGAGGCGCATGTTTTCGCCGAAGCTCTCGATGAGTTGGAGGACTTCGCCTTCGAGGCGTTTGAGGTGTTCGAGGGTGACGTAGAGGAAGTTGCCGGAGCCGCAGGCGGGATCGAGCACGCGGACGGAGCAGAGGCGGTGGTGGTAGTTGCGGGTGGCGGCGATGGCTTTTTTGAGATCACCGCGGGTGGCGAAGGTGATGGCGGCGGTCTTGACGGCGGTCCACTCGGCGCGGAGCGGCTCGACGACGGTGGGGAGGACAAGGCGTTCGACGTAGGCGCGAGGCGTGTAGTGAGCGCCGAGTTTGTGGCGTTCGGCGGGGTCGAGGGCACGTTCGAGAAGGGTGCCGAAGATGGCGGGCTCGACGTGGCGCCACTCGAGGGCGGCGGCGCGGCGGAGGAGGCCGAGTTGGACGTTGTTGAGCGGGAGCGCGGAGGCGTCGGCGAAGAGGCCGCCGTTGAACTGGAGGATTTTTTGGCGGAGGATGACGGAGAACTTGCCGGTGTTCATCTCCGCGAAGAGTTGTTGCAGGAGCGGCGTGGCGGCGGCGGGGTCGGCGCGGACGGAGTCGAGGAGCGTGGTGAAACTGTCGGCGGGGAGCAGTTCGATGTCTTCGGCAAACATGCAGAAGAGGCAGCGGGAGAGAAAGGCGGCGACGGTGGCGGGTTCGTGGTGTTGCTCGAAGGATTTGGCGAGTTCGGCGAGGTGGGCGGAAACTTCGCGGGTGACGGCGGCGGAGACTTTGGCGGGGTCGAGGGATTGCGGGTCGAGCCAGAGGGCGCGGAGGAGTGCACGGACGTCGTCGCGGGCGAGATCGGCGAGGCGGAGGCGATGGGCGCGAGCGTCGGGGAACGGGAGGTAGGATTTACCTTTTTGCGTGAAATCGGCGTAGAGTTCGAAGACGTGGCCGACATCGACGACGAGGAGGAAGGGAGGCGGGTCTTCGTCGGCGGGGAGCGAGCGGGCGTAGCGGTCGGCTTGGCCGTGGGCTTCGAGCATGGCGCGGTCCCACGCTTCGGAGCCGCGGGTGATGGCGGGACGGCGTGCGGGAGCGGAGTCGGTGGCGTGGGCGAGGGCGAGGATCGGGTCGCTGGCGCTCCCCGCTACGGGTTTGGCGGCGGCGTATTGCTTGCACTCGCAGACGAAGGAGCCGCGTTTATAGAGATCGATGCGGCCGGTGGAGGATTTGCCGCCGGCGTGATGGAACGTAACGGCGCGTTCGAAGACGTAGGCGTTGCGCGAGGAGTCGGGGCCGGCGGGATCGGGACGCGGCACGTCGAGCAGGTCGCAGAGTTCCGTGAGGAAGAGAACGTAGTTCGCGCGTTCGGCGGAGGCGGCCGAAGACCAGCGGGAAATAAATTCGGAGACAGACGCGGGCGGGGTCATGCAGCGGAAGTAAACAAATGAAAATACACGGACAGCAGCAAGCTCGTCCGTTGATTGGCCCGGCGCGCAACCTACGGTGCGAGCGCAGCGGCACAAGGATATTGGAAGCGAGTAGCGAGTAGTGGGGAGCGAGTAGGCGGAGCCGGAGATAGTGGAACCACGGAGACACAGAGGCGCGGAGGGCGTAGGGCGGAATGCTGAGCGCTAAGTGCCAAGCGCGAATCCGTGGTTTCCTTGTCTGATCTCGGTGAGCTCTGTGTCTCCGTGCCTCTGTGGTTCAATCCATCCGTGCTATCCGTGTAATGGTATGTTCATTTTTGACTCAGGAAGTCCGTTAATGATGAACTCAGGACAGAACCCCGAGGTGGCCGGAGCGGTTGCAACCGATCGGGCCACGGCGGACACCAGACCGGACAAAACGTGTGTGGACCGTTTGAGTCCGTCACGGATTTTGGTCGGTGTTCGTCTCGTGGGCTTAACTCGAACTGCTAATTGAGCGGCCGCCACAAACGGCCAGCTCGCATCGCCATAATGAGTATGAACCCCATCCCCGTCT
>CAMTVI010000008.1:0-119296 GCA_947085165.1 uncultured Opitutaceae bacterium | reverse complement strand
CGGTAAAACGCCCGCTGTTCGCGAGCGTCACAAAGCGAATGATCTCTTCCATTGGGGTGACTTCTTTCCACGGCATCACTGCCGTATGTGTCACCCATCACCCCGGTCCAAGTGTTACCTATCCTGCCGGTTCATACCGGGGCGGGGGCGCCCCGGCTCCAGTTTCGGAATGCTCGGCTCCAGTTTGGAATGCTCGGCTACAGTTCGGAATCTGTATTAGTGGGGATGCGGCGGTTCTTCGCTTGTTGGGGATGCGGCGCCCCCGCCGCGTCTCTGCGCATTCCGGGGCGAGGGCGCCCCGGCTTCAGCTCTGGATTGTTGCCTTGTTGGGGATGCGGCGCCCTCGCCGCGTCTCTGCACGCTTGCCTGCAACTCTCCGTTCAAGCACCCTCGAGCCCGTGCCCGAGCACCGCCATCTACCCCATCTGCGGCCGTTCGCCGAGCAGCCTCTGGTCTTCCTTACCGTGGTTACCCACGAACGGCGTTCGCTCCTCGCCAATCAGACGGCCTTCGATGCCCTCACCGGTATCTGGCAAAACTCGCCCGAGATCGACGGCTGGTTTGTCGGCGACTATCTGCTGATGCCGGATCATGTTCATCTTTTCGCTCGCGCGCTGATCGGCGCGAAACCGCTCGCTAAGTGGGTCGGCACTTGGAAATCGCTCAGCGCCCGCCGACTGGCATCGGGCCTCGGTTTCAAGCCTCCGCTCTGGCAGCAAGATTACTTCGACCGGTTCGTTCGCTCAGCAGAGAATTACAGCGCGAAATGGGACTACGTCGCCTCGAATCCCGTGCAGAAAAATCTCTGCGCCCAACCTGCCGATTGGCCGTGGAAAGGCCGGTTGTTTGATCTGCGGTTCTGAGGATGGGCGTTTGGTTTGTAAACTAGGGATGCGGCGCCCCCGCCGCGTTCTTCTCAGCTCTGTTTGCTTCCCTGGGGATGCGGCGCCCCCGCCGCGTCTCGGCGATTTCTCCGGGGCGAGGGCGCCCCGGCTCCAGTTCTGGATCGTTGCCTTTTGCCTTATTGGGGACGCGGCGCCCCCGCCGCGTTCTGCCCTGCTCGTTTGTTTCACTGGGGATGCGGCGCCCTCGCCGCGTCTCTGGGGTTTCCCTCCGGGGCGAGGGCGCCCCGGCTCCAAGTTCGGAATCCCCTGGCTCCAAGTTCCAACTCCCCGGCTCCAGCTCTGTTCTTCCACTCCGCCCTTGCCAGCCTCCGCCCAGCCTGCTCATCTCGCCCCCGTCATGAGCCACGCTTTCCCCAGCTCCCAGCTCCCAGCTCCCAGCTCCCAGCTCCCAGCTCCCAGCTCCCAGCTCCCAGCTCCCAGCTCCCAGCTCTTTTGCCGGGCGACGGCCCGGACAAACACCGGGCTGGCAGCTCTGCCGCGGCGAAGGCCGCAGGACAGACCCCGGGCGCTCAGCAGAGTGCAACAGGGAGCCAGCAACGGTGCCGCCCCTCGCCGCTCCGTAGCCTGACGAAGGCGGGCCAGCTCTTTCGCTCGGTTGGTCTGCTCGGCCTGCTCGTCCTGACCACGCCCACGACCGCCGACGCGCAGATCACTTTTACCCTGACTAATTTTGCTTCGTTCTCCGCGCCGCCGACGGGCGTGGCCGCCTCGTCCAACGTGGTCGTGGTTTCAGGTAACGTGGGCACTCAAGAGTATGACCCGACGACACTGGCATTGGGAAGAGGCTACGCAAACTCAGGCGGCGTCACCGATCTCGGCCTCTCCGCCGATGGGCTCAAGACCATCGAACTCAAAAGCAACGGAGCATTCAATATCTTCCCAGACTCGAGAGATAGCATCGGCGGCGGCAACATCAACGGCGCAAATAGTGCCGTCGCCTGGGGTGTCAGCAATTCCTTCCTCGTCGGCGGCAGTGAATACCTCTGGATCGGCTACACGGATCTCTCAGCCAACAAGTCGGTCGGGCTCTACAATCTCACCGGCAGTGCGTTTCTCGGCGCGTCGTTCACGTTCACCTCGGCCCAGACGCCTTCCGGCCTCGGCAACTACTTCCTCGCCGGCGGCTCCGCCCTCGCCGACCAACGCCTCCTGGTGTCGTTCAGCTCGAACAACACGTTCATCCAATTCACCCCGGGGGGAACGGCGGAGGATTCCTACTTCTGGGCGGGAAGCGCCGGCGACTTACAGGACATCGCCGTGCTCACCGATGGTTCGACTAGTGCCATACTCTACGGTGCCTCGAAGGACTCCGGCACTGGCATACTCGAAAGCGGCGCCTTCACCATCGGGGCCGTGCCTGAGCCGTCCACGTATGCCGCGCTCGCGGGATTGGCCGCGCTGGGCTTCGCGGCGTATCGGCGGCGGAAGCAGGCTTGAGGCTCGCCCCGCTGGGATACGGCGCCCCCGCCGTGTTTCGGTGTCGTCTCCGGGGCGAGGGCGCCCCGGCTCCAGTTCTGGATCGTTGCCTTATGCCTTATTGGGGACGCGGCGCCCTCGCCGCGTTCTGCCCTGCTCGTTTGTTTCACTGGGGATGCGGCGCCCTCGCCGCGTTCTGTTCTGCGTTGGCTGGTTGGGAATTTGGTTTTGATAAATGGGGATGCGCTCTGCTGGCCAGCAGAGCGCGTCTCCGTGTTCTCGCTTCCGGGGCGGGGGCGCCCCGGCTCCAGTTTCGGAATGCCCGGCTCCAGTTCGTCCGCACCGAAGCTTGCCCGCGGCAGACTTCGCAGCTTCACTCCGCGCGTGCTGGAAACTGTCATCGCCCTCGTCTCCGCCGCCGTCGCTGGCGCGCTTGTCTGGTTTTGGGCGCAGTCGCGCAATGCCACGCTCGCCGAGCGGGCGCGCATCGCCACCGAACAGCTCGTGCAGGCCAACGCCGATCTCACCGCCTTGCGCGCGAAACTGTCCGAGCTTGAATCCGAGCGCGGCGCGCTGCGCGAGACTCAGGCGAAGTTGATGGAGTCCTTCAAGGCGCTCTCCGCCGATGCGCTGCGTTCCAACAACCAGTCGTTCCTCGAGCTGGCCAAGGAAACTTTTTTCAAGCTCCACCAGCAATCCGCCGGCGATTTGGAAAAACGCCAGCAAGCCATCGATTCGCTCGTCAAACCGCTCAAGGAATCTCTCGAAAAAGTGGACGCCAAAATCAGCGAGATCGAAAAATCCCGTTCCTCTGCCTACGGCCAACTTTCCGAGCAGTTAAAATCCCTCGGCACCGCGCAGGTTTCGCTGCAAGCCGAAGCCTCCAAACTCACCACCGCGCTGCGTTCCACCACCACCGCGGGCACTTGGGGTGAACTCCAACTCCGCCGCGTCGTCGAGATGTCTGGCATGAGTTCCTACTGCGACTTCGATGTGCAGAGCAGCGTCTCCACCGACGGCGGCCGTTTTCGCCCCGACCTCATCGTTCGTCTGCCCGGTGGCCAACAAATCGTAATCGACGCCAAGGCTCCCAACGAAGCCTATCGGGAAGCGGTCAACTCGTCCGATGACGCCGTGCGCACGCTAAAGCTCGCCGAGCACGCCGCGAAAGTCCGCAACCATATCGACGCGCTCGGCGCAAAAAATTACTGGGAGCAATTTCAGCCCTCGCCCGAATTCGTCGTCCTCTTTTTGCCGGGCGATCAGTTTCTCTCCGGCGCGTTGCAAGGCGATCCCACCCTCATCGACCGCGCCATCGCGAAGAAGGTCCTGCTCGCCACGCCCGCCACCCTCATCGCGCTGCTCAAAGCCGCCGCCTACGGTTGGCGGCAGGAAGACGTGTCGAAGAACGCGCAACTCATCGCCGACCTCGGTCGCGTGCTCTACGACCGCATCGCCAACTTCGCGGACAATCTCGACAAAGTCGGCCGCGGTCTCGAAACCGCCAACAAAGCCTACAATTCCGCCGTCGGTTCGTTCGAACAAACCCTTCTACCCGGCGCGCGCAAATTTCACGAACTCGGCGCCAAAGGCGCGAAAGACCTCGCCGATCCATCTCTCGTCGAAAGCTCACCGCGCGACGTCATCAAGCGCACCTGACCATTTCACCCTCGATGGAAACACTCGAAGGCATCTGGCAACCGCTCTACGCGGAACTCGACGGCGAAGAAGCACCCGCCGAAGTCTTGCAGCAAACCGAAGTGGAGTTGCGCGACGGCGCTTACGTGGTGCGCTTCGGAGGAGAGTCTTCCGACCAAGGCACATTTCAGAGCGAGGCAGAAATGCTGACTTTACTCAGCACCATCGGCACAAATGCCGGCCGCACGATTCCGTGTCGGTTCAAGTTCATCAAAGACACGTTGATGATTTGTTACGGACTCGACGGCTCGCGCCCTACGGATTTCAAGACGCGGCACGGCGCCCGCCGCTACCTCGTCACCTATCGACGCAAACTGAAATAACCCTCCACGATTTACCCACCATGCCGCACGTCACCGGAATTTTCATTTATCCCGTCAAGTCGTGCCGTGGCCACGCCGTCAGTGAAGCCTCTGTTGGCCCATGGGGATTCAACCACGACCGCCACTACATGATCGTGTCCCCGGCCGGTGAATTTTTCACCCAACGCCAACTCCCGCGCCTGGCACTGATCGACACCGCGCTCACCGCGCAAGGCGTCACCCTCGCCGCGCCGGGTTATCCGGATATTGCCGTCGCGCGTCCCGCGAGCCGCGTCGCTGAGACTCTGGCCGTCAACGTCTGGTCCGACACCGTGCTCGCCGACGATTGCGGCGACGAAATTTCCGCGTGGTTGACCGGCTTCCTCGGCCTCCCTGCGCGACTAGTGCACGCTGGCACCGATTATTTCCGCCCTGTGAAACCGAGCAAAGCCTTGCTCGGCGACACCGTTTCCTTTGCCGACGGCTATCCGTTTCTCGCCATTTCCGAAGCTTCCGTCGCGCACCTCAATGATCGCATTGTTGCCACCGGCGAAGACGCCGTGCCCGCGGATCGCTTCCGCGCCAATCTCGTCATCGCCGATTGCGCGCCCTTCGCCGAGGATGAGTGGAGGCGCGTGCGCATCGGCGAAATTATTTTTCGCAACGCCGGCCCGTGCGCCCGTTGCGTCGTTACGACGACGGATCAACACACCGGCGAACGCGGCAAAGAACCGCTGCGCACACTCGCCACCTTCCGCCGCGACACCGCTGATCCGACCGACGTGAATTTCGGTGTGAATCTCATTCACGAAACCAAGACCGGCACCGTCCGCGTGGGCGACTCCGTCGCGCTGCTCTGAGCCATGTCCCTGCGCTCAATAGAGCGATTGTCTAATCGTCAGTTTGTGGCCGCCCGCGTTTGCCTTTGATTTTGGCGCGGTGCTTTTTGCCCTGAATCATCCGCGCTTTCTGGCCGCGTGATTTTTGGCGCTTTTGGCGGCGCACTAATTCGCGTGCCGCTTGCGCTGCGTTCGCCGCCGCCGAGCGACGCCATTCCAGTTTCTCCGCCAGTTCCTGCCACGCCAGCAATCGATTCGTCGCCTGCGATCGCTCGCGTTGGCAGCGCACGTCGACCCCAGTCGGCTCATGTTGCAACCACACGGTGGAGGACGTTTTGTTGATTTTCTGCCCTCCGGCCCCAGTGCCGCGGACATAACGCTCCGTCACCTCTTCCGGGCGAACCCGCAAAGAGACAAATCGGGCCCGCAGCGCCGCTTCTACAATTTCAGGAAAATCAGCCATCTTTTGCCTTTCCGAGTGAAACCAACCCTGTCGCCATGAGTCAAACCAACCTCCCACCCATCGACCCGCGCCTCCGCCCGTCTCCCCCAACCAAAGCGGTTCGGCGCTTGTCACACTTTCACCGTCACTTTTCACTCCCTGCTTATGATTAACGGCCCTGCTTGGTCCCAAAAACTCCGCGCTGAAATTGGCAAAGCCGTCATCGGCCAGGACGCGGTTGTCGAACGCCTCCTCGTCGCCTTGCTTGCCAACGGCCACGTCCTTCTCGAAGGCATGCCCGGTCTCGCGAAAACTCTTTTAGTCAAATCGCTCGGCACCGCCCTCGGCGTGCAGTTCGAACGCGTCCAGTTCACGCCCGATCTGTTGCCGAGCGACGTGGTCGGCACGATGATTTTCTCGCCGAAAGACGGCGCGTTCGCCACGCACAAAGGCCCGATCTTCGCCAACCTCGTGTTGGCCGACGAAATCAACCGCGCCCCAGCCAAGGTCCAATCCGCGCTCCTCGAAGCGATGCAAGAACGCCAAGTCACCATCGGCGGCAACTCTCTGCAGTTGCCCAAGCCGTTTTTCGTCATGGCGACGCAGAATCCGGTCGAACAGGAAGGCACCTACCCGCTGCCCGAAGCGCAGACCGATCGTTTCCTCTTTAAACTCATCGTGGATTATCCTTCGGCCGACGAAGAAGCACGCATGATGGATATGTGGGGCCAAGTCACCAAGTCCCCGTCATTGCAACCGGTCTCGAGCGGTGCCGAGTTGCTTGAACTCCGCGCGCAAGTCGACGCCATCCACGTGTCCGCCGGCGTGCAGGCTTACATCCTCGCGCTCGTGCGCGGCACGCGCGAACTCGCCGCGCAAGCTGAAGGCACGACGACCACCTCGAAACGTCTGCTCAACTTCGGCGCGTCGCCACGCGCGTCGCTCGCGCTCTTCCAAGCCGGTCGCGCACTCGCGTGGTTGCGTGGTGCTGATTACCTTTCTCCGTCGCTCGTGCAGGAAATCTTCCTCGATGCGCTGCGTCACCGCGTCGGTCTGACCTACGAGGCTGAAGCGGAAGAGCTCACGTCCGACCGCATTCTCACTCGCGTGCTCGAACGCACTCCGGTGCCCGCGCACGCCTAAAACGTCGCCGCCGCCGCACGCTGTTGCGCCGCGCACTTCGTCCGCCGTCATGGCCAATCCACTCACCGAACACACCTCGATCGTTACCTCCCAACTCGCGCTGCTGCGCCAGTTGGAGTGGAAGGTGCGTCATGCGGTCGAGAACGTGCTCAGCGGTGAATATCGCTCGGCGTTTCGCGGGCGAGGCATGGAGTTCGACCAGGTCGTCAAATACACCTACGGCGACGACATCCGCGACATCGACTGGAACGTCACCGCGCGCCTCGGCGAACCTTACCGCAAAAAATTCATCGAAGAACGCGAGGTCACGTTGCTGCTCGTGCTCGATGACAGCGTTAGTCTGCAATTTGGCTCCGGTGCGCAATCGAAACGCGAGGCGCTGCTCGAATTGGCGGGACTCGTCATGTTGCTCGGCGCGGTGAATCGCGACCGCGTCGGCTTTCTCCATGCTTCGCGCGACGGTTACACGCTCAAGGAACCCGTGCGGGGTCGCGGTCAAATTCTCCACCTCGCTGCGCAATTACTCGGACGCCCCGCGCCCGCACTCGATGGTCTCACCGAGGAAGCGGTTGCGCCGTCGTCGGCAATTCCGTGGCGCATTCTCGCGCACGCCGCGCCGCGCCACAGCATTTTGATTTGGCTCTCGGATTTTCCGCCGCAGTTGCCGCCCGAAGGCTGGAGCGTGCTCTCACGCCGTTATCAAACCATGGGCTTCCGCGTCGACGATCCGTGGGACCGAGAGTTGCCGACGGACCGCGTGCTCACGGCCTACGATCCGGTTTCCGGTCGGCTGGTTAATCTCGATGGCGCTTCATCTGCGCAACGCGCCGCACATGCCGCGTGGGTCGCGGAGCGCGAGGAGTCGTTTCGCCAACTGTTTCCCGCGCCGCTCAGCCGCCTCGTCGTGCCCACCGACGAAGACCGGCTCAAGGCGCTCGTCCGCTTTTTCCACGCCCGCATGGCTGCGGGTGCACGCCGCTGATGCCACTCGCCAATTACACGCTCGCCGAACCTTGGTGGCTGCTCGCCCTCGTCGCGCTGCCGCTGATGATTTGGGCGCGCGGCCATCGCGGTGCACCGGTGCTGGTCGTGCCGTTTGCGGCCGCGTGGCACAAACCAACCTTCATTCCCACGTCGCGCTGGCCCGCCTCGTTTGCGTTGGTGGGGCTGACTTTGCTCATCGTCGCGTTGGCGCGGCCGCAGATCGTCGAAGACAAACGCGAAGTGAAACAACAGGGCTACGACCTCATGCTGGCGATCGATCTTTCCGGCTCGATGCTCGCGGAGGATTACGAGCGCAACGGCGAGCCGATTAACCGGCTGCAGGCAATCAAGCCCGTCATCCAAGCCTTCATCACGCAACGCACGAGCGATCGCATCGGCATGGTGGTATTCTCCGGTCGCGCCTACACACTCGCGCCGCTCACCTTTGATCACGACTGGCTCGGTCGCCAAGTCGAGCGACTCAAACTCGGCTTGATCGAAGACGGCACCGCGATCGGCGACGGACTCGGCGTGGCGCTCACCCGACTCGAACAAGCCGGACGCGACGAAGGCAACCAGCGCAAGGGCGCGTTTGTGGTGCTGCTGACCGACGGCGCGAACAACCGCGGCCTACTTACGCCCGACCAAGCTACGGACATTGCGAAATCACGCGGCGTGCCGGTTTATACGATTGGCGCGGGACGCGACGGACTCGTGCGCATGCCGGTGTTTGACGACAATGGCCGCAAGATTGGCTATCGCCGCGCCATTTCGGATCTCGACGAGGGACAACTGCGCGCGATGGCGAACGCGACGGGCGGAAAGTTCTTCCGCGCCTTCGACAGCGACACGATCGAGAAAGCATTCTCCGCCATCGATCAGGCGCAGAAAATCGAATTTCAGTCGAAGTCCTACCTCATCACCACGGAGCTCTTTCCGTGGTTCGCGGGTCCGGGCGCGGCGTTGTTGTTCCTCGGTGCGCTGATCGCCTTACCACCGCAATTTCCGCGTCGCCGCGCGCCGCTTACAGCCGCGGCGAAAGGAGGACGCGCATGAGTTTCCATTCGCCGCATCTGCTTTGGTTGCTCGTGCCGCTGGTGTTGTTGTTCTCGTGGGAACTCGCGCGGCGCGTCGGCGCCGCCGCGACATTGTGGCCAAAGATTCCGCGCGCGTGGGCCGGCGCCTTCGATGTCGCGCTCGGCACCAAACACACCACGGCCGAAACGCGCGCGCGCATCTGGCTCTGGTTCGGTCTCGCCTGCTGCATCATCTCGCTCGCGCGGCCGCAATGGGGCGTGATTGAAGAACAAGTTTTCGACCAATCACGCGAAGTGCTGATCGCCGTCGATTTGTCGCGCTCGATGTTGGCGCAAGATGTGAAGCCCTCGCGGCTCGACCGCTCGAAATTGCTCATCACGTCGTTGCTCGACGGCCTCAAGGGCGAGCGCGTCGGACTCGTGTTGTTCGCCGGCACCGCGTTTTTGCAAAGTCCGCTCAGTTCGGATTACGAAATCTTGCGCGAATTTTTGCCCGCGCTCGGGCCGGACTATTTGCCGGAAGGCGGCTCGAATTACAAAGCGATGCTGGAGACTTCCGTCCAAGCTTTCGGCACTTCGACAGCTGATCGCTACCTCATCATTCTTAGCGATGGCGAGAGCACGGAAGACGGCTGGAAGGAACTCGCCGACACGCTGAAGACGAAGGGCATTCGCGTGATCGGCCTCGGGATTGGCACGAATCAGGGGTCGTTCATTCCCGATAGTTCCGGCGGACTCGTCAAAGACGAGCGCGGTGCCGTGGTGTTGTCACGCCTCGATAGTTCGACGTTGCAAAGCCTCGCGCAAACCACCGGCGGCGCCTACACTGACGCGAGCAGTTGGATTGATCTCGCGGGCTTGCTCAAGAAGACCGTCGAAGCCGGACAGAAAGGACAATTCACTGAGAAAAATACCGCGCGATTGATCGAGCGTTACCAGTGGTTTCTCGTGCCGGGGCTCGTGTTATTGATGATCAGTTTCTGGTCGGAGTTTCCGGTGCGCCCCCGCGAACGCGCCCTGCCCCTCGGTCGCGCCACGTCACGCGCGCCGCGACCCGCGCAGCGCGCCGCCGCATTGGCGATTGGCTTCTTGCTGCTCACCGGATTCGGTGCGCCGCAACCCTTGCACGCGCAAACGACGGCGACGGCGGTTTCGAGTGAAGACACCCTGGCGAAACCGCTCACGACGACGGTCGCGCGACTCGCTGACAAAGATGCGTTGACGGCGAAGGACTACGCCGACCTCGCGCAAACCACACTCACCTACGGCGAACGCCTGAAGTCCTCCCAGAAGCCCGTGACCGAAGGCGTCGTGCGCGACGCGATTACGGGCGTTGATCTCGGAGCGAAGTTAGATGCAAAAGCCGCGGACTGGCCGCGTCTGCGCACCGAGTTGGAAGCATTGCTCGAAAAACCGGAACAGCCACCGGAAGACAAAAAGGACGAACAAAAAAAGCAGGACCAGCAGCAACAGGACAAAAATCAACAACCGCAAGATCAGCAGAAACAGGATCAGCAACAGGACGAACAACAGAAGCAAGACGAGCAACAGAAGTCCGATTCCCAGCAAAAGCAGGAACAAGACGCGTTCGGCGAGATGAAGGAGCCTGACGAAAAACAAAACGCCGAAGAAAAACCCGAAGGCACTCCCCCACCGCCGAAACCGCAGACCCAGAAAGTCGGCGGCCAGCCGGAGAAGAAGGAAGAAGTCCCGCTCGATCCCGATCTCGCGATGCCGCTCCAGAAACTCGACCAGGTTCGCAACCAAGATTCTCCCGCCAAACTCCAGCAACTCCTGCAAGGCCAGCCCCAGAAGCAACCGAAGCGAGGCAAGGATTGGTAATTCCCATGCGTCAGCCGAAACAAATTTTCCCTCTCTTCTTCCTCGCGCTCGTGTGCGCTCTCACGATCGCCACCACGGTGCGCGCCCAAACCGTGCGCTGGAATCCGCCGTCCGGCCAACTGGGCTACAATCAGGTCAGCGAACTCACGCTCGAATTCGAGGACTGCGAACCGAAGGAAGGACTCCAGTTACCCGAAGTCGCCGGACTCGTCTTCGGTCGCCCGTCGCAACGCAGCGAAACCAGCATGGTCAACTTCAGCGTCACGCGCCGCTTCTCCCTCGTGTTTCCCGTGCGCCCGTCGCAGCGCGCGCCGATTCAAATTCCCGCGTTCCAAGTCGAAACCAACAAAGGCACGCTGCGCGTCGCCGCCGCCAACTACACCGTAGGCGACGCCACCGTCGGCAGTAGCGGACTCGCGTTGAACGACATCTCCAGCGCCACGCTCACGTTGCCAAAAACGACCTTCTGGGCCGGCGAAGTTTTTCCAGTCAGCTACACTCTCAGCGTGATCAAACGCTACTTTCACTCGCCCGCCACGCTGGTCGAGTGGTCGGCCAGTCCGCTGATCCTCGAGGAATGGACGCGCCCTGAAGCGACGGAAACGATGGTGAAAGGCGAGCGCCGCATCATCGCCACGCAGACGACGCGCGCCTACGCGAAACAACCGGGCAACTTTTCGTTCAAGCCCGCGCAACAACTCGTCAACCTCGCCGTCGGCACGTCCGGCTTCGGGCTCTTTTCCACGCCCACAGTCGAACAACGCGTCCTCGTCACCGAGCCCGTGGAGTTGACCATTCGCGCGTTGCCGACACCGCCGCACGATTTCTCCGGCATGGTCGGACAATTCACACTCACGTCGAATGTCGTGCCGACCAATCCGAGTGTCGGCGAACCGATCACGTGGACGTTGGAATTGTCGGGCACCGGCAATTGGCCGGACATTTCCGGGCTGCCGCAACGGGAAGTTTCCAGCGACTTCTCCGTCGTGCAACCGAAGTCGAAGCGCACGATGAAGGATAATTCGCTCTTCGACGGCTCGCTCACGGAAGACGTCGTGCTCGTGCCGACCAAACCCGGGCGCTACACCCTCGCGCCGGTCAAACTCATTTACTTCGACCCCGCCAGCGGCACTTACAAAACGCTAACGACGCCTGCGACCACGATCGACATCGGCACCAGCGTCGCGCCCGCGCCGCGCGCCACGAGTGGCGGTCCGGTGCAATTTTCCCTCACGCCGCCGAGCAACGCGACTGCGACAACCCCTACGCTGACGTTGCCGGAAGCCGTCGCACCCGTGCCGCCCGAAAACTTGCCACGCGATCCCGCTGCCGAAACTGATCGCCGCTTCGTGCCGCTCTCCGTCACTGCGCTCGTGTGGAGCTGTGTGACGCTTGCGGCCCTTTTGCCGCTGCTTGCGTGGCTCGTGCTCGCCGCGTTGCGCTCGCGCGAACTCGATCCGCAACGCCGCCGTCGTGAAGCCCGCGCCGCGCTCGTGGCGACGTTGACGCAACTGCGCACCGCTGACGCGGCTGCGCGCACCCTTCTACTGCGCGCCTGGCAGCAACACGCCGCCATTTTCTGGAATATTCCGCACGCCGCGCCGGGCACGCCGCTCGTGCAAACCCATGTGACTTCGCTCGCGCCCAACGCGACGGGCACGTGGACGGCATTGTGGGCGGAAGCTGATCGCGCCCAACACGGCCGCGACACGGCGCTGCCGACGGATTGGTCCGCGCGCGCCGAAGCCGCCTTGCACGCCGTGCGTGTGCCGGGTTGGTCGCCGTTTTCACTCTTCGCGCCGCGGCACCTGTTGCCGTTTCTCTTTACACTCGTCGTCGCGCTCGCGCCGCTCACCGCCCACGCCAACACCCAGGCGCAGGAAGCCTACAAGCGCGGCCAATATCCCGCTGCCGAAAGCGCGTGGCGCAAGGCGCTGGTGGAGTCACCGACCGACTGGAGCGTGCGCCACAATCTCGGTCTCGCCCTCGCGCAACAGGATCGTTGGGCGGAAGCGACGGCGCACTGGACGAGTGGCTTCGTGCTGAATCCGCGCAGCGAAACTGCGCGATGGGATCTCGCGCTCGGCTTGCAGCGTTCGGGTTTGGCGCATCCGGAGCTCGTGCAATTTTCGCGTGGCGAAGGGCGCTACGGTTTGGCGCGGGCGGCTTCTCCTGCGGAATGGCAACTCGTGCTCGGTGGCGCCTCATTGGTCATCGCAGCGGCGTTTGGGTTGCTATTGCTCGCAACTTACCGCCGCGTCGGCGCGTGGGCGCGCTCGACTGCGCTCAGTGCGGTGCTGGTCGCAATTGTGTTGGCGGCCGGCGCGACGTTTAGTCTGCGCACTTACGGACAATTGGCAGACCCGAGCGCCGTGCTGGTGTGGCGGGCGTCGACGTTGCGCAGCGTGCCATCGGAAGCCGACACGCAGAAAACGACGGCGCTTTCCGCTGGTTCACTCGCGACAGTGGATCGCACATTCCTCGGTTGGAGCCGGCTGAACTTTGCCAGTGGTCAAACCGGTTGGGCGCGCACCGCGGATCTCGTGCAGCTTTATCAGTGACGTTGCGTCACGCGCGGAGCGTTCACTTTGTTTGATACCACTTCTCGTCACCGGGCTGCTGTTGCCAGCCGGTGATGAGCGGAAAGATTTCGTCGATCGAATTCGCCACCGCGTATTTGCCGCGAATGGAGGCGTGCATGAAACGTTCCTCCACCACGCGCTCGAACAGCCGCACGAGGTCGTCGTAGTAGCCGTCTTGATTAAAAAGAATCACCGGTTTGTGCAGCACTTCGAGGTGCGCGAGCGTGAGGATTTCGAGCAACTCTTCCAACGTGCCCCAGCCACCCGGCAGCGCGAGAAAGGCATCGGCGCGCGTTTCCATCAGCATCTTGCGCTCACGCATTGTGATGACCGAGATGAGTTCGTCGGCTTCATCGAAAGCCAGCTCGCGCTCCTTCATGAATTCGGGAATCACGCCGACGACGCGTCCGCCGGCGGACTTGGTGCCACGCGCAACTGCTCCCATCAGGCCCGTTTTGCCGCCGCCGTAAACCAGCGCCCAGCCGCGTTGCGCGATCTCCGCGCCCACTTGTTCTGCGGCGGCGTAATATTTCGGGTCGAGCCGGTCGCTGGAGGCGCAGTAGACGCAGAGGGATTTCATGGTGAAACACGATAAGCGCCGCCGGGTTTCGAGTTCAATGCCAGCTTCCGGCGAATTTTCGGATGGTTCCTTTTTGGTTGGTGATTAAGCGTGTTCGGCAGTGGTCAACGTTCCTCAAAACTATCGCGGCCGTCTCGCACCCTCGCCCACGGGTTATTTGCATCTCGGTCACGCGCGGACGTTTTGGACCGCGCAACAGCGCGCGCACAACGCGCGAGGCGAACTCATTTTGCGGAACGACGATCTCGACGCAGCGCGTTGCCGGCCGGAGTTCGTGACAGCGATGCTGGAAGATATGCGCTGGTTCGGACTCGAGTGGAGCGAAGGGGTGGACGTCGGCGGCCCGCACGCGCCTTACGCGCAAAGTCAACGACTCGCGCAATACGCGGCGGCGTTCGAGCAATTGCGCGCAGCAGGGCACGTGTATGCATGCACGTGTTCGCGCAAGGATGTGCAATCCGCGATCGCCGCGCCACACGAACACGCGGACGAACCACTTTACCCGGGAAATTGTCGGCCGGAAAACTTGACGGAAGCCGAACGCGCGAACCGCACCACGCAGCCGCGCGACGGTGTGAACTGGCGCTTGCGCGTGCCGGACAGCGAGACGTTGGAATTCACTGACGGGCAATGCGGCGTGCAGCGCGCGACATTTGGCCGCGACATCGGGGATTTTCTCGTGTGGCGCAAAGATGGACTCCCCAGCTATCAACTCGCTTGTGCAGTCGACGATGCGGCGATGGGCATCACGGAAGTCGTGCGCGGCGCGGATTTGGTGATGTCCACTTTCCGGCAGTTGCTTGTGCTGCGTCTGCTCGGTCACCGCGCGCCCGCGTATTATCATTGTCCACTGGTGACTGACGAACACGGCGTGCGCCTCGCGAAACGGCACGACGCACTCTCACTCCGCGCGCTCCGAGCGGCGGGGCGGGCGGCGGTGGAATTGCGTTCGTCGGCGTGAAGCGTGCCGCGCGCTTGCGTTCTGCGTCAGTTGGCTTTCAAAAAGACGCGTTCCGATGGCCACCTACGTTTACGAAACTATTCCGCAACAGACCGGCGTCACGCCGCGTCGCTTCGAGGTCGTGCAGAGCATGAAAGAAGCCCCATTGCAGCGCGATCCTTCCACTGGCGAACCGGTGCGACGTGTGATTACGGGCGGCTACGGTTTGATGGGCGTTGGTCAGCCCGCCGAAGTAGCGCCCGCGGCGAGCGGTGGTTGCGGGGCGGGTTGCGCGTGCCATCCCGGGCCGCGCATTCCGCAACCCTGACCGGTTAAAGGTCGGTGTATTTGTCGGAGCGACCGCGCGCTTTTTCCACGGGATACTTCGCGGCGTTTTTCGCGAGCTTGGCATCGATCGCCGCGGCGACGTCGATACCGGTGATGTTGGCGAATTCGAGCGCGTAGATGACCACGTCAGCGAGTTCGTCGGCGATTTCCTCCCGCTTTGCGGGCGATTGCGCGACGGCGGTGGACGCGGCGGAGTCGCTCCAGAGAAAGTGCTCCATCAGTTCGCCCGCTTCCGCGGCGAGGGCCATGCTAAGATTTTTCGGTGAGTGAAATTGCTCCCAATCCCGCTCGCGCGCGAAGGCGAGGACGCGAGCGCGGAGGACGGCGACGGTGGCGGTGTCATCTTGCATCATGCGCGCGAACGTGGCGTGACCGGACCGCGGGGGCAAGCGCGACGCGAAAAGCGTCATAGGCGGATTTTGCTCAACATCCCACTTGTTGCGCCGATGTTTGTGTGTAGGTTCCGACCCATCCTCATGGCACCTGCCACAACAGTTCAACGTCCTAGCCGCGGCGCTTCGTTTACGAAGGTCGCGCTCGTCGTTGCCCAGCAGCAGTCGCTGCAACTGATGTGCCCGTGCGTCGCCATTTGGTCTAAACAAATCACCGACGCGGGCTGCCTGGCCTGACGGACTACCGACCCACGGAACAAGTCCTTCGCTTCCAGGAGACCGCCGGTAACCACCGACGAGCCCTATGCGTATGCATACGATCAACCCACCAGTGCCTCGCCTTATCACCGCCGCCGCGGATTCCTCACCGGAATTCCGCCAGCCGCAGTTTGAATGCACGTCGTTGCCGCACGGGATGAAAATCGAGGTGTGCATCCCGGGCGTCGAAGCCGGCGGCGTCGAAATCACGTCGCGTGGTCCGGACTTGGTCGTGGTCGCCCACAAGCCGCACCCCGTGCGCGTCAATTGGCAGGCGCTCCACCTCGAAGCCGCACAGCGCGACTACGAACTCAAGCTGCGACTCGGCCACGGCCTCGACTTGTCCGAACTGACCGCTGAGATGGCAAACGGCATTCTGACCATCGTGGTGCCGAAGCGTCACCATTTCGTAACGAACTTGGTTACTCAACACGTGGCATAGAACCAGCTAGGTTGGTGCCATCACTTCCTCCGCGATGCGGAGGTTTGGGGGTAAGAAAGCAATGGCGGGCCGTCCAGGGGTGGGCGGCCCGCTTCTTTTTTGGGCGACGCGCGCGGTGCGTGTTAAGAAATCTGACGTTCGTCGCGTGATTTCGCAAAATCGCGGGAACTTCTGCGCGCGCGGCGGGTTCTGACCTCTAACACCTAGCCCGAGCCGAACATGACGCACTTCCCACACCAACTTCGCCGCAACGACGCCAAGTCGCCCGCGGCCCGCACTCCCGCCTCCGATTTGGCGAGCGATGTGACGTGGGGGCGACCAGTTTTTCGCGCTCCGCAACTCAAGTTGCAACCGCCGCACGCGCCTCTCGCCTTCACGACCAAGCGCGTCACGCCGCGAGCGCGCAGTCGCTCGGCCGCGCGCTCGTAATTTAGCGTTCCGGCACCGGCCAACTCACGCGCGCCGCGCCACCCGCATCCTGTTTCAACAACGCCGCGAGTGCAGGAAGGATGGCGCGAAATGCTTCGTCGATCCGCCACGGCGGATTCAGCACGAGCAACCCGCAACCTTTCATGCGCACTTGGGACGCTTCGCTGGCGATCTGCAGCTCCGCGCACAACATCGGCGGTGCCGCCGGCGCAGACGCGAGCGCGGCGATGAAGTTATCACACCGGGCCCGCTCCGTAATCGGATACCAAATCGCATAGGTGCCACTGGGAAACCGCCGTTGCGCGGCCGCCATTGCGTCAACGATGTCGGCAAACTCCGTCGCGCTTTCGAACGGTGGATCGATCAACACGAGCGCGCGTTTCTCCGGTGGTGGTAAAAACGCCTTCAGCCCCGTGTAGCCGTCCATCGCGCACACTTTAACGCCCGGTTGTCCGCCGATTTCAAAATCCAGCGCTTCCGCGTCGTCTTCGCGCAGTTCGCAAAGCACGGCGCGATCCTGCGGTCGCAATGCGCTTTGCGCGACCCATGGCGAACCGGGGTAAACGCGGATTTCAGCATCATCGCCCGTCTTGCGTAGATTGAACGCCTTACTCGCCTGCAAAAGTGGCGCGAGTCCTGCGGGTAATTGCGCCGCTGCCCACAGTCGGCCGATGCCGGCGGGCCATTCGGGAGCACGCTCGCGACCATCAGGCAAAACTCCGGATGTCGTCAGGTCGTAACCGCCACGCCCGGCGTGCGTGTCGAGATAGAGAAAGCCCTTTTCTTTGCGCTGCATGCCGCCGATGAGGCTGAGCAGCAGCGCATGTTTGAAGACGTCGGCGTAATTGCCCGCGTGGTAGTGATGCCGGTAATTCATGGAGCGATTCAGGCGACCGGCACTTTGACGACCGTCTTGCGCACGAAGCGATCGGCGCCGGGCAAATGCAACGACGGCATGTGTCCGTCAGACGGGAAAAACAGCGCCGCATCACCCGCGCGCATCACGAGTCGCGACGCCCACGGCACGTCAGTGGCAAATTTGATCAAATCGCGCTCAGCAACGAAGTCGGTTGTCGGCGTGAGGCGGTCGATCTCCTCGACTTCCATCAATTCCGCGCCGGTGACGATGACTTGCACGTCGATGTAGCGGCGATGCGCTTCGAAGAATCCTTCGCTGCGCGGTTTGGCGAGGTAGGCTTGTTCGAGGGCGAAGGCGCCGTCAGCAAGTTCGACGCGTTCCGTGGCGCCCTCGGCCACCGCGAGAATGCGGGTGTGCGCCTCCGAGCCGACGCGCAATGCTTCTTCTACATAGGCGAAAGCAGCGGCGAAGCGCGGGGAGTTGTTCTGGGCACGGAGCGATGCAAAAGGACCAAACTGAGCCATGCGTTGAGAATTGCCCACGGCTGGGTCGCGGCAAGAGCGTTTCCCAGGCGCCGGAAGAATCGTGGTTTCGACGATGAGACGCTGGAAGCGGCAGATCCGAGCGGCCTGATATGGCAAATTACGGCTAGCTAATGTCAAAATAACAGAGGATATTTTGGCTAGGTGACGTAATATCGTCGCTCGGTTCAACTTAACCAAAACCCATCCATTATGAAAAACACGCTCCGTCTCGTCGGCCTCCTTGCCGCCCTCTCCTTAACCGTCTTCGCTTTCGCGGGCGACGACAAGAAAACCGCTGATTGTAAGGACTGCAAAGAAGTCGCTGCCTGCTGCAAAGCCGAGAAGAAGGAAGAATGCTGCAAGGCCGAAAAGAAAGAAGAATGCTGCAAAGCCGAGAAGTCCCCGGAAAAGAAGTAAGTCTCTTTTCGACTCTCTAAATTTTCATGGCCCGCTCCTTTCGAGGATCGGGCCATTTGTTTGCAACAAAAGCCTTGTTCCGCCGAGGGCGGCGGCGTAGCCTTCCAGTCATGAAATCGCGCGTCAGCTTGGTGGCTATCCTCTTGGCGTTTAGCGTAGTCTCGCATGCGAGCGCACAGGCTGTCACCGAACCCGGAGCGGCCTTCGTTTGGACCGGCCAAGGATTCTCCGGCTCGTTCGCCGCGCCGCAAAATTGGGTCGGCGGAAATGTGCCGAGCGGAACCTCTGGCACCGAATTCCTCAACTTTCCGTCCGCTCGGAATTACTCCGTCTATTTCGACACGTCACTTGACGTGCTCGGATTGGTGGTGGGCGATCACTTTCATTTTAGCGGATATTCCCTCACTTTCACACTCCGCGACGCTGGCTTGGCGTTCACTCCCGCGAATCCGAACACCCATCTCGCCTTTGAAGGTAACTTCAATCTCGCGCTCGGGGCCAACCAAACGTGGCACATCGCATCGGGTTCGACTGAAGTGTTTGTCGCATTGAGCGGCGAAGGCACGCTGACCAAGACCGGCGCGGGCTCACTCATGTTGCAGCATGGCAATATCAATTCCGGCGGCATCATTCACAACGAAGGCCGGCTGGTGGTTAACGGCTTCAGTGGCGAAGGAACGCCCACTTCCGCACTCGGGACCGGTCCCCTGTCGGTCGGGCCATTACCCCAAGTCGAGGCAATTTACGTCCGCCCGGACGGCTCTAGAGTCAGTGCCCAAAAGGTCATCTCTTCCCAGAACGGGCCGGTCATCGAATTTCGCTCCCAAAATATCGGCCGAAACGGACAAGGCGGAACCGACGGCCCCATCGGCTCGTTTGATCTGCCGGTCATTGTTGCCAACGACATCTTTCTAAACGGCCATCTCACCACCCATAACGACTCCGAAGTCATTCTGACCGGCAACGTGACGATGAATACCTCTTCGTCCATTCGGGCCGAGGGTTCGCCGCTCTTTATCAACGGGTCAATCGGAGAGGCCTCCCCGAATTTGATGCTCTCCGTCAATTCGACAACTCCCGTCATCCTCTCCGGCACAAATACCTACACCGGCGGCACCTACGTCGATGCCGGAGTGTTGATTTTTAATCCCACTGAAAGTAGCCCGATTCCCACCATCGGTTCTCTTTCTTCCTCGCACAGTGGCTACATCGGCTATGCCTCGAGCTCCAATGTCGTGGCGGGCTTCTTGGACCGCTTCAGCAAAGCCAACATGCACGGCACGGTGGGCTTCGACAGCAACCCGAATGTCAGGGGCGCCTCGCCGTATGAAAACGCCATCGATTTGACCGGCTTCGCTCCGACGACGCGTCTCGGTTCGGCGACCCGCGCCGTCCTTGCCGGCACCATTACCCCGCAAGGAGCAGACTATCGATTTGGCGGTGGTGGCGGCTACCTCACGGTCTCCTCGCCACTCGATGCCAACCGCAACCTCTACGTTGATTCCGCCCAAGATTTACCCCTCACCCTCCGCCTTACCCATCCGACCTCCAGTTTCAGCGGGACAATCTATGCCAACAATTCCGGCGTCGTTTTGGACGCAAGCGTTCCCCTGCCCGCCGGTGTCAATAACCTCATCGCCGGACCGGGCGGTTACATTGGCACGGCCAGCAGCAGCAACTTCAGCTCGGTGGCCAACCTCAACGCCTACTTAACCCACTTCCCTCTGACGACCGTAGGCATGATCGGCTTCGACCTCAGCACCGGTGCGGAAGGCACCCGCGTCGTTGATCTCACCGGGGCCGCCATCAGCACTTTTGCCAACGCCTATTTCGCCACCAGCTCGTTTTTCTACGACAACGAACTCGACCGCGTCACCGGCGCCGGCGTCCGCTTCGTCGGCACCATCGCGCCCAACACCGATCTCAAGCACCGCTTCGCAGCATTCAAAGGCGGCGCGCTCGAAGTCGCCGGCACTTTGACCGGCAATGCCCTCGCCATCGGCCACCCCGAGTGGTTCAGCAGTTTCGGCGACCGCCTGCGCGAACAATATTCTTCGGTGATGATTTCCGGCGACAACGCCTCGAGCCTCAGCAACGGCACGACGCTCTACGGCGGGCACCTCATTCTCGGCCAATCCAACGGCACCATCGGCACTGATCCCTCCTCCGCGCTCGGCACTAGCGCGCTGACGGTAGCGGCCATCAATTTCATGATCCCAGGCGATGACGAACCCATTGATCCGCTTCTTTCCTCAGGCAGCAACAACCTGATTCTAAATAATCCGATTGTGCTCAACGGCTACCTCGCGATCGGCGGCAGCCGCAGTTTCACTTTGGGAGGCACGATCTCGGGCAGCGGCGGGATCGATCTGGGCGAACAAATCGAAGGTCCCTTCACCGTCACCCTGGGCGGCAATAATACCTTCGTCGGCGGCATTTATGTGAGGGATGCAGCCAGCGTGATTTTCAACTCGAACACCGCGGCCGGCCAAGGCCCGCTGGGTTTCGGCTCCAGTGTTGGCAGCGGCTTCGCCCAATTCAACACCGCCGCTCCCGTCGTGCACGGACTACGCAGCAACTACGGCGGTTACGCCAGCCTCGTGCTGACGCAGGACAACACGATCTTAACCATCGTTGAGGAAACCAAAGGAAACTTCTCCGGCTTCATCACTTCGGAAGCCCCCGGTAACAGCGCACGCGTCGTCAAGACCGGCGCCGGCACCCTGTCCTTTGATAGCGGCAGCCTCGGAGTCATGAATGGCACGCCCGAGACTTCGATCATCGGCAACCCACTCGTCGGTCTCGAGATTAACCAAGGCACGCTCATTATTGGCCCTGGTTTCTATATTTCCGCCGCCGCCCCCCACATCTGGCTCAATGGCGGCTCGCTCGTGCTGCAAGGTCATCAAAGCCTCTACAATCCTCTCATCGTCTCCGGTGGTGCACTCAATGGCAGCGGCTATTTTTCCACCGCGACGATCGGCTCTGGCTCCGCCGTTTCCCCCGGCGCCTCTGCTAACGGGAGTGAGATCGGCTTCCTCAGCTTTAATCACCTCACTCTCGGCGGTGGCGGTATTTACCAGTGGCACATTCAGAGCGCCGACCCCAGCGCGACCCAAGCGCGCGACCAAATTTCGATCAACACTCCCAACACCCTCGAAATCGTCGCGACGGCTGCGCAGCCCTTTGTCATCCAACCCGTCACGCTCGATTCCGCTGGCGTCGGTGGCATTCTCGGCGATGTGGAGCCGGGCCAATTCTACTCGTGGACGCTCATTTCCTACCAGAACATCACTGGTCCTACTCGGTTGATTAATCCGGAAAATTTCCTCCTCGATACGACCCAGTTTCAGACGTCGATGGGCGGCACCTTCTCTCTCGAACTCACCTCGCTGTCCGGCAACGGCGAATTGCTGCTGAATTTCACCGCCGTGCCTGAGCCTTCGACTTACGTGCTCCTCGCACTCGGTTTGGGTTTCGTCGTCCTCCAAGTGCGCCGCCAGTCGCGCGCCAAGCGCGACCGCGCTTAACGCGCCTCCCCGTCACTTCACGGCGCGCATCAACTCGACAAATTCACGTCGCACCGGATCGGTGCCGACGCCCGACGCGGCCCACTCCGCCATCGTCGCCACGTCCAATCGCGGTTGTTGCAGCGAACCCTGCAACGCCATCCCGTAAGCCGCTACTCCCGCCAGAAAACGCAAATCCGCACTCCCCTGCGCGAACGTCGCCATCGTTCCTTGCCATTGTCGCGCAATTTCTCGAGGCGCACCTACGCCCTCCGTCTCGTAGCGCAGGCGCACCGACAAAAGCGGCGTATTCGCGTCCGCCACCACGCGTTCGTGTGGGACGATTTCATAGAGCGCGGTAACTGTTTCTCCTCCTCGCAACGTTGCGCCCGTCTCCGTCGGTGTGCCGATAGCGGCACCCGCTTGTTCAAAACCGATGAGCCGCCACGCCCGCACCACCGTCGGACTAAAATCCACCTGCACGCGCGCCTCGCGCGCCACGACCGCGCCGGTGGCTCCCACACTTTTCAAACCCACGCGCACCAAACGATGCGTCGGCGACCACGGGGCCGCGGTGTCATCGAGCAAAAACGCCACCGGCTCGCCCGCCGCCGCTTCCGGCCACGAATAATTGAAAGCGTTGATCAACTCCGCCACGTGCACCGTCTCGCGCGACGGGCGTCGTCCCTGCCGCATCTGTTCAACCACCGTCGCATACGACTCGCGGCCCACTCGCAACGGAAACGATGACGTGCTTACGTCATTCGTGGTGAAAAATCGTTCGGCTCGCGTCGCCGATGCACTGACTAGGCTGACCCTTGCACTTTGCATCCGGGCCGCTGGCGCCCGCTCGGCAGAGTCACTGGCTTGCATCGCATAGTTGGCCGACGCGGCGGCGGCGGGTGCGGCAGCGACGACGTGTTGCACTGAGCCACGTTCGGCCTCCGGCGACTGGTGCTGCACCACAAACACGACCGCAAAGCACGCTGCTGCCAGACTTGCGGTCACGTAGTAGAGTTGCGGAAAGCGTAGCAACGAAACGGTCCGCTTTAGACGCGGGGAATGTTTTTCCGGCGCGACGCTCGGCAACGCGACCAGCGTCGCCGGCTCATCTTCCAACGCCGCACTCAACCGCTGCGCCGCCGCACGCACCTCCGCGACCACGCGTTGCGCCTCTCCACAGTGGCGGACTAACTCCGCCACCACCGCCGCTTCGGCAGGCTCAAGTTCATCCAACGCATAGGCCGTCAGTCGGGGATCGTCGGGGGCAATTTTCTCACTGGGATTCATGGCAGTTCCTCACTCTGGCAAAGCCGTCATTTCCTTGCGCAAGCGGGCCAACGCCGTGTGCAAGATGAAGCCGACATTCGTCACGGAGAGCGACGTGATGCGGCTGATTTCTTTGTAGCTAAATCCATTTTGAAATTTCAACCGCACGACCTCCTGTTGGTTGCGCGGCAATTTTTCGAGCAACGCCAACATCGCCGCGTGCGCTTCCGCACGTTCGACTTGGCGATCCGGACGCGGCTCCGGCGCGATCAGGCGCTCGGCCTGCCCTTCCTCGAAAAAACTCACGCGCCCCTCCTTCCGCAGATAATCGAGCGCGCGGTTGCGACACACCGTGAAGAGCCACTCCGCGAGGTGATCCTCCACCGCGACGCGCGGTTGCGCCAACAATCGCATGAACGTATCCTGCACCGTGTCCCGCGCCCGCTCGACATCACCGTGCAACAACCGCGTCGCGTAACGCAGCAACGGAGCTTGATGCCGCTCCACGGCACTCTGCACGAAGGCCCTGTTTTCATCGGAATTGGGTTCAGTATTCACGTCACCTGCCATCGTTACGCACCAGCGTGCGATTTCTTAGGCAAGTGGACAGCGATTTTTCGCCCGCCTACCGCACCAAGCCCCGCGCCCGCTCCACCAACTCCAGCAATTCCGTGCGATAACCACCGGCGTCGTGCGGCAGATGTTGTTCGATCAATCGGTGCAACTGTGTCCACTCCGCCTCGGGGGTGCCGGCGCCGCGCCGCAGCAATTCGCCGAGTCGCTCACCGAGCACCGCGAATCTAAAGCCAGCGCTGGCCTGCGCAAACGTTCGGCCGGCGTCATCCCAACGCGCCTCATGCAATGGCAAGACTGCCGCGCCCACCGGTTGATTCACGAAACGCACGTGAAGCAATTCATCGATCACCCGCGCCGTGGCGTCGGGCGCGTAGTCGCAGAGCAGACTCATCGCTTCGCCGGGAAAAACTTCCGCCTGCTCCACACTCCGTCGGCCGTCCCGCGTCCAACCGCGTGGTTGCACGGCGCGCAACGGATTAAATTCGACGGTCAACCGAGCATCCGTCGCCACCGGCTCGAGCATCGGTTGGAGTTGTGCCAACAACACCGCCGCGGCCTCCGCACTGGTGTTCACATAACCGCTGCCACCCTGCGCGCGCGCGGCGAGACTCTCCAACCGCGGATCGATCCGCGCACTCCGCCCAAAACCGAAGATCGCCAACCGCACGCCACTCCGCGCTTGCTCATCGATCAAGTTGCCCAAGGCCGCGTCACTCGTTTGCCCGACATTGAATTCACCGTCGGTGCACCACAGCACGACTGCGGGCCCCGCGTCATTGCCACCGGCCTCCGCGAGCGCGAACGCTTCGACGAGTCCGGCCCCACCGTTGGTTTGGCCGCGCGCCACGAGCGCTTGTAACACACGAGCGATGCGACCTTTTTCCTGTGCCCGCACGGAGGGCAACATCGTCTGCGCCTCACCGGCGTAAGTAACAATCCCCACCCGATCCTGCGGCTCCAACGCCTCGACGACACGCGCCACGGCTTCTTGCACCAAGGGCAAGCGATTCGCCGTTGCCATCGAACCCGACACATCGAGGAGAAATACGACGTTGATGCGCGGACGCGCCGCATTGGCCTGCGTCGGCGCCCGCGCCGTCACGCGCACGACGCGACGCGACGCCTCCCACGGCACTTCCGCCGCTTCGATCGCGAGTGAGAATGTCGGTCCTGCCAATTGCGCGTCGCTCTCCGGCATGCCGCGCTCGCCCAACTTTGCTGCGGCTACTTGCGTCGGGGTCGGCCATTTTTCGGACGCAAGCGCACGCTGCAAATCACGGTGCGCAGCGGAGCGCGTGACGTCGCGCTCGCTCGGTGGCGCAGGTGTGGCAACCCGCGGAGGACGTGAATCTGACTTGGTGGGGTCTTCGCCGACTCGCGCAACTGTCGCAGGTTCACTCGGACGGGGCGACGGAGTGACGGTAGCTGAAGCGTCGCTCGCGACTGATGCAGGTGCGACTTCTTCACCTTCGCTAGTTGGCTGGTGCAATGCTTCCTGTTCAGGGCGGACGGCCGCTCGTGCCCCGCGAAACGACGCTAACGGATTTCCTCCCGCAAGTTCGCCCGATTCGCCTCGCGCCTGCGCGGCAGGTTCACTCGACACTGTCGATGTGGCCGACGGTGCTGATTCGCCGGCGGGAACTTCGTGACGCGAAGCAGAGACGTCGGCGATGGGTGCGTCTCCTAGCGCGTCAGCTCGGCGCAAAGACGCTCCTCGTTTCGGAGTGGAACCCGCGTGTGTCTGCCTGCCCTGCGAGAATGAAGTGTCTGCGGCTACACTCTCAACTCCATCGTTGGACGTGGTGTGGTCATCCGTTTCGCGCACGTGAACGCGTTCGCTTTCCGCGCCACGCTGGGCGGCCTCGCTCGCCCGCTCCACCGCGGCACTTTGCCAGCCCCACCACGCACCGGCGGCCAGGAGCGCGAGCACCGTCAGCAAGCCAATAATGCGCGCAATTTTGGGCGCGCGGGCGCGCAGTGAGCGACTGCCCGCAACTCGGCGGCGCACGACTGCTTCGACTAATTGCGCAGTGCGCTGCACTTCGTTGAGACGTTCCCGCGCCAGCAACGAGTTGGTGTGATCCGGTGACGCACCTGTCGCACCTTCGATCGTCGCTTCTCCCAACGCCGCCAAGGTCAGCGACAAATCCTCGGGCAACTTCTGCGACTCCTCGGTGCGGTGCACGCGCAACGCCGCACAGATCCGACTCAACGACACATGCAACAACTGCGCCGTGTGCATCGGCGACAGCTCCATAATGCGCGCAATTTCCACGACGTTGAAGTCGTGCCGAAATTTTAACCGCAACAGCTCCTGCTGCTTGGGCGTGAGCCGGGAGAACAGTCGCTGCACTGTGCCGAGCGGCGTCTCCGTTCCGTTCTCTAGCGAGGCGAGTTCCGCGCCGCTCTCTTCGGTTCTGAAGCGTTCCGCCACGCCCGCGGCGCGTTGCGCGCGCGTCACGCTGCGGCGCACGGCAACGAATAGTTCTTCGCGCACGCGATCCTCGGATTGTTCAAATCCCTCGACGGCGAATCCTCTCCAAACCTCGCGCAACAAGCGCTCGGCCGCGGCGTCGTTACCGTCGAACAGATCGACCGCATAGCGCTGCAATGCCGTGGCATACCGCTGCTGCGCGGCGCGCACGGCCATCGCAGGGGTCGACTGGGTGGCAGGCTGGCTCAAGGGTCGGCCCGAAGGCCAACCTCCTTATCGGCGCAATTCGGCGATAATTCACCCGCTTGCACCAACGGCGGGAGCGTGCATTTTCCCCCCATGCTCGTCCGCCTCGTGTTGCTCTGCTTTTGCGCCGCCGTTCTCGTCGGCGCACGCCCCGTCGACGATGGCATTCGCGAGCAGATGCTCTTGCTCGGCAACAGCGCCGAACCGCGCGACCTCGATCCGCAGTTGATGACCGCGTTCACCGACCAAAACATCGCGCTCGCACTGTTTGAGGGACTTTGCGCGCTCGACGAACGTTCCTCGCAAGCTGTGCCCGCCGCCGCCGAGCGCTGGAATGTCTCAGCCGATAGACTCACCTACACGTTTCATCTCCGCGCTGATTTGCGTTGGTCGGACGGCACTCCGATCACCGCGGCCGATTTTGTCGCCTCGTGGCAACGCGCGCTCCTGCCCGCGCTCGCCGCGGAGTATTCCTATTTGCTCTTTCCGCTCAAAAACGCCGAAGCGATCAATAACGGCCACGCTGAGGCCACGACGCTCGGTGCCGTGGCCCTCGACGCGCAGACATTGCAACTCACGCTCGAGAGGCCCACCCCTTACCTGCCCGCGCTCACAGCCAATCCAATTTGGTTTCCGCTACCACTCGCAACCTTGCGCGCGCACGGCGGCGTGGAGCAACGCATGAGCACTTGGACGCGCCCCGGAAACCTCGTGGGCAACGGTCCGTTCGTCCTTTCCGAGTGGACGCCGAATGTGCACGTGCGCGTCGCGCGCAATCCGCACTACTGGGACGCCGCCCACGTGCGCCTGCGTGGCATTACCTTTTTTCCCACTGAAAATCTCAACGTCGACGAACGCAATTTCCGCGCCGGCCAAGTGCACGTCACCGCCGAATTGCCGTTGAGCAAAATCGCCACCTACCAACGGAGTGCGCCGGACAGCGTGCGGCTCGATCCGTTTCTCGAAACTTTTTTCCTTCGCTTCAACACGACGCGCCCGCCGCTCGATGACCCAAGGGTGCGCCGCGCGCTCTCCCTGGCGATCGATCGCGAGTTGCTCGCCCGCACTTTGTTGCGCGGCACGCGGGCGCCGGCGTTTAGTTACACGCCACCCGACTGCGGCGGCTACACGGCGCAGGCTCGCGTCACCCACGATCCGGCCGCGGCGCGCGCGTTGCTCGTGGCGGCGGGTTTTGCAGAGGGCCGCAATTTTCCGCGCTTCGAAGCGCAACTGCGCAACGACGATCTTCATGGCAAAGTGATGGAAGTCATCCAAGCGATGTGGGCGCGCGAACTCGGCATCCACGTCACGCTCGCGCCCGTCGAACAGAAAACGTGGGTGCAAAATCAGCAGTCACTCAACTACGCCATCTCGACTGCACGTTGGGTGGGCGACTTCGTCGATCCAGTGACGTTTCTCGATATGTTTGTCGGTGGCGGCACGAACAATTGGACCGGCTGGGCGTCGGCGCACTACGATGCCTCGATCGCGGCGGCGGCAACCGCCCTCGATGACGCAAGCCGCTTCGCCCACTTGCAAGCGGCCGAAGCCCAGCTCCTTGAAGCGTCGCCGATCGCTCCGGTGTTTTACGGTGCACGCACCTACTTGATTCATCCGGCGGTGCGCGGGTGGGAACCGGCGATGCTCGGCTTTCGCCAATACAAAAAGATTTACCTCGACGTGCCCTGACGGCACCGTCCGCCCATGCGCCTTTTCGCTCTTTTTCTCGCTCTCACTGTGTCCGTCGCGGCGGCGGATTTGCAGATTGTGCGCGTCTTCACGGGTTGGCGCGACGCGGCCTCGTTCAAGCGCATCTCCGAGTATTTCACCGGCGTGGAAAACACGAGCGGCCAAACTGTCGTGCGCACCAAAGCCGAGGTGCGCGACGGCTACTATTTCTTGGTCCGCACGGTTAATGCGACCGCCGCTTACGACGCGATCGTCGAAATTGAAGTCGTCTTGCCGGAGTCGCCGCGCCCGCACAAATTTACTTTCCCGGTGCGCGTCGCGAGCGGCAAGGCGTTGTTCAATCTCGGACTCACGGGCACGGATTGGCCGAATCGCGAAATCGATGCCGTCGCGTGGCAAGTCACCGTGCGCAATGCAACGGGTGCGGTGCTCGCGACGGAGAAAAGTTATCTCTGGGAAAAGCCACCGGAAGCCTGAGCGATGAATGCGCCCGCGTGGAGTGTGTGGCAACCGCTCGCACATTGGTCGCCGACCTCCGCGGTGTTGGCCGAGACGATGGACGGCGGCCAAGCTTTTCGTTGGAGCCGCGATGAAACCGGAATCTACACCGGCCAGTGGTTGGACATTGTGGTCGAATTGCGTTGGCACGACGGCGTCGTGAGTTGGCGTTCACCGGAGAAGCAACGCGCACGGGTCGCGCAGGACTTTCCGCGCTACCTCGGAGGCGACACCAACTGGGCGCGACTCACCGACACATTGCCCTGGCGCTCCGATGCGCACCTCGCGCGTTGTCTCGCGGCGTTTCCGGGCCTGAGACTCTTGCGGCAACCGTTTGGCGAAACCTTGCTCGGCTTCCTGTGCAGTGCGACGAAACAGATTCCGCAGATCAAACACATGCTCGCGCTCCTCGCGGAGCGACACGGTGCACCGATTCCACAGACGGACGACAGCAGCGACGCGAAACCGCGCCACTCCTTGCCCACGTGGGAAGCCCTCGCCCACGTGCCCGAAGCAGAATTGCGCCACTGTGCGCTCGGTTTTCGCGCGCGCTACATCAGTGAGACGGCACGATTCCTCGCGGCGCACCCGGCATGGTTGGATCAAACCGAAGCCGCGCCCTATGCGGCGGCGAAAGTGCGTCTGATAAGCTTGCCCGGCGTCGGCGAGAAAGTGGCCGACTGCGTGCTGCTGTTTGGCGCGGGGAAACTGGAAGCGTTTCCCGTCGATACGTGGATTCTGAAAGCCCTCGCGCGCCGTTATGGGTTGAGCAAATGGAGCCCGGCGCAACTCACGCAGTTTGCCCGTGCACACTTCGGACCGCACGCCGGTTTGGCCCAGCAGTATTTGTTTTCGTGGGAACGCAAATTTGGCCGCGCGGAGTGACTCTGTCTCAATTCGCCGCCAACCAGCGACGCCGCGCGAGCAATCTCCACGGGAAAAAATAGACCGCATAAACGATCGCATAGACTGCGAAATTCTCCACTCCGGCAAAGTGCGCAAAGGCGAAGAAGAAAATCAGCAGATGCAGTCGCACGACATTTTTGTAGGGCCCCATCATGCCTCCGTCGGCAGCGAAGCCGGACTGCTGCGCGTTGCGTTTCTTGCGCGCCGCGATCGCCGCGACCGTGACGGCAACATCAGGTGGCGTCGCTGGCTCCTCGTGCCAACGAAACGCCTTGCGCTCCGCGAGCGCCGCCACGGGCACGAACCACCAGTAACGCGTCACCACCTCCGCATAGAGTCCCCAATTGCCAAATCCCCCCTCTGGCACGATTGGAAAAAAGCTGTTGAGAAACACCGAGTGCACGAAGTGAAACATCCCGAAGTGCACGGTGAAAAAAGCGAGCAACAGCAGCCCGCCGGCGAGATAGGCACCCGCTCCCGCGCCGAGCAGCGCAACGGGAACGAGTCCGTCGCGGTGCGGTTTTTCGCGCGCGATGCGCGCCGCCATGACCGCACCCGGACGAAAAATCGACCAGATGATCATCGCGTAACCCACGAGCAGACTCGAGAGCCACAGACTCCACACCAGATCCCGCGTTTGCCATTCGAACAGCCACGCCAGCGTCAACCCGCTCGCAAAAGCCAGCGCATCCGGCCAGGCGTCGTGCCAGCTGCCGGTGGAAGCGCGCGTGTCGTCGGACATGATGGGAGTTTTCCGTTCGCGAATTCCGTGGCGAGCCTGCAATTGACCGCGTCGGCACTCCGCGTTTCTCTTGGCGCGATGGCCGAAGCGCGCTTGGACAAATGGCTGTGGAGCGTGCGAGTGTTCAAAACTCGCGCGGAGGCGATGTCGTCGTGCCGCGCCGGTCACGTTCACATCGGCGAACACGCCGCCAAGCCGGGGCGCGACGTGCATCAGGGTGAAACTATCGTCGTGAAGCTCGGCATGCTCACGCGCACGTTGCGCGTGCGCGACGTGCCGCGTTCGCGCGTCGCCGCGAAACTGTTGTCCGAGTTCGTGGAAGACCTGACGCCGGCGGCGGAATACGAGCGCGTCAAACAAGCGGGCCTTGAACACATGCTGGCCCGTGAACGCGGGAGCGGCCGGCCGACGAAGAAAGATCGGCGCACGATGGCGGATCTCTTCGGGTTTGATTAAGCTAAGCGCGCACGCGCCGATTTCCGGACGCAAAAAAACCGGGGCGAACCCCGGTTTTAAGATCATGAAGTTTTTTCTGCGCTAACTTAGGCAACCGCGACCGGCTGAACCTTGGCGCGTTGCAGACGGCGACGGATGACCATCAGGCCGATGAAGCCAGCCACGAGAGCGGCAGCAGCGGTGGAGGGTTCGGGGACGATCGAGATCGAGATAGCCGAGAAGCCCCAGTCCATGCCGGGAGCATTGATTTGGCTTAAGGACATCGAGGTCAAATTCGTGAAACCGGTGGCAAGATTAGTCGAAATGCCACTGAAGCGAACCAAGCCTGTGCCATACTGGAAATTGTCACCGGGGGCAGCAGTCGCTTGGGCCAAACTCGGCAGCGTGCCGGCATTTGTTCCAACCAAGATCAATGCATAAGTGAGATCCGATTGGAGTGCTTGGTTCAGCGTAATCAATAAGTCGTAGCCCTGATACGGAGATGCCCCCGCATCGAAAAAGGTCGTGAATGAGCTCGAGATCGGCACAACTGCAGTCGTCGACAATAGCGCTGGCCCGATAGCGCGGTTTGTATTCGTGTCCCATTGTGAGAAATAGACATTCAGATTTGCAGCGGCGGTCGCGGTGTAGGAAGCGAACCGGTAAGTCGCACTGAAAATCTGGTCAGCACTAGTAAAGGTCTGTCCGAATGCGCGGCCTGATGCAATCGACGTGGCGGAGCCCTCAAACAACGAGGCCGTTTCAATTGTCTGAACTTGGGCGAAAGAGGGAACCGACAACGCCAAAATTAAGGCGGGAGTTGCGATGAGTGTTTTTAGGTAGCGCTTCATGATGCACTAGGTAATAGCCCCTATGTCTTATCCGAGTCAAAACCTATTTTTTGAAAAAATTGTAAATGCCACGATTTTCGGCGTCCCAAAGGGCTTTACCACCGTAACTGCCGGAAATCGCGACTCAAAATCCTGGTTTTTCCCGCACCAGTGAAGACCGACCCAAAAAGCCCCTGATCCGTATGCGAATTAGTGGGCACCGTGTTATTGCGACGAGGAGGAGCCACGCGCCGCCCTCATTGGAAACACCAAGAGTTGACAGGCTAAGAGGCCTTATTTCCGCCGCACCAATAATTCGGTCATGAGTTGGAGAACCTCCGCCTCTGAACGCTCCCCATAAATGGCCACCGTAAACAATTGAGCCGGTTGGTCGCGGCGTGCCTCAATCACATCGCGCCATTGATAATCCCACCAACTTCTGAACCCGCCACCGACCGGAACTGCATCGAGAGGAGCAGCGCGACTGGGATCCCAAATTGTAAAATAGACTCGGAACTCTTCCCCTGCGCGACGAAAACGGTAACCCATAAACGGAATCGTGAGGTCACCTATGGTAATTTCTAAGTCGCCCAGCGAACCGCTCATTTCGCAACCAGACATCGGTAGACACACCGTTGGATTATGGAAAAACGGTAAATAGCGCGCAACTTGACCATGGTGCCACTCAACGTAGTAGGCGCTGGTCGGCTGGCCTTTTTCATCACGCCAGATCGCGGCCACAAAAAAATCGGGTCGGAGCATTTCCCGCGAGGCCTCTGGGAGTGGCACCGTCAAATACCCCAAACGATCGACCGGCATTTCAACTGTCCATTGAGGCATTGATTCCCGCTGACTTGCCCCGCGGTCAAACCACCACCGCGCACCAAGTTCAGAACCAAGTAAACAAACAACCCAAACAGTCGCTCCGATTAAGATTCCTCTGCCCGGAATGGCCCCAGTTGCCCGCACCGGTGCCTGCACAGGTGGACGTGGCGCATTTCTCGTCCACCACCAAGCCGTTGCACCGACACTCGCCATCGTCAGCGCTAGGACAATCCATCCCGCTGGATCGTGAGCGGCCGCCAGCGCCTCTTCGCTTTTGGACGCCTGCCAAGATAAAAATACGGTGCGCCCCATGTTGCCCACGAGCGCAGCCGCGATGCCGATCAGTAACAAAACGACCCGGCGCAAGATACCCAGCCTCATCATTTCGCCGGCAAAAAGAGCAATCATTACGGCGGCCTGCTGTGAGCGGATACCGCCGCACGCTTCATCGACGCCAACCCAACCCATGCCCAATTTCACACTGGTGCCGTAGGCGATGGCGGGCTTGCCCGCCGCGTTCAATACTTCAGCTGAAAGCAGAGCTAAAATTTCTCGCACCGGCTGGATCAATTCTCTTTGCACAAATCCCGGCCACAAAAGCCCTGCAAGCAAGAGAATCATCGGTTGCGCAATCCAGACCAACCACCCTCGCCCACCAGCCAGCCATGCAAAAAGCGCGACCAAACCAGCGCAAAGGAAGACATAGCCGGCCAATAGCACTGGCCATAGCGGGTATGGTTCGAGAAAGACTCGGGCAATTAACGCGAACACTGCCGCGATCGCGAGAACGCCACCACCCCACCAGGGTAAACGCGCTGCAGGATGGGCCTCCGGACGTTCCGCCCACCGCTCCCAATAAAGGTAACCCATCAACAAGGGCACGGCCCAACTATGTCCGGCATCTGGCGAGAGTTTCCAAGCCACGCTCAAAGGCACGAGTAACAGGCCTGCTTGCAACGCAATCAGCGCCCACCACCAGAATTCGTGGTGTGATATCTTGGCCGGTGCCGCCATGGTCACGGCTTCTTCGTCTCAGACTCTTTCATGCGCGGATTCTTGACGTCCTTACTCGCTTTGGGTGCTTCCGCCGGTTTGACGTGGAGCATATCGATCGCTTGGCGGAGCAGCGAACGCTCTTCGTCGAGCAAGTCGGCATTCGCGGCGAATTCAACGTAATGCTTGGCCTCTTTTTCCATCTTGTTCGCACCGTAAATAAACGCGAGGTAAGGCGCGCGTGACGGCAAGGCGCGATCGAGATCCGTCAGCGGTTCGATCACCTTCAAGGCTTCGGACGCCTGCCCAGTAAGCGCGAGGGCGAAGCCATATCCGACCATGTGGTAGGGATTGTTTTTGGCACCGAGATAAAGTGATTTCATCTGTTCCTTGTCGTTCGACCATTGGCGCGATTGATCAGTCAACATCGAGAGCAACGCCCAGTCGTGCTGGTTGCGACTCACGCCGGCGTCCTGCTGGCGCAACGCCGCGATGACTTCACGCATACCTGCCGCGCTCTTTTTCATGCGGTAACCTTGCAGCAACGCGTAGTGCGCCCACGTCTGGTCAGGGAACGCGCGCGCCACCGCCCACAACGTCACTTCCATTTCCTGATCCCAGCGCCACGCACCGCTCAACCGTGCGAGCATGCGTAACGCAAAAGGATTCCCGCGACAGGATGCGACCGCCTCTTCCCACACGCGCTTTCGCAAATCGGTGCGCTGCCGATCCGACAGCGTGCGGGCCGACATCGCGAGTTGCACAGTCTCGGGGTCAACTTTGCCCCACGCGCCTTGCTCCAACAACGCGCCCAACAAATTCCATTTCTCCTGCCGCAATGCCATTTCCGCGCCGACGTCCGCCACTTCAGGCTTAATCGTCATTTCGGTAGGCAATCGTGCGAGCCACAACAGCGCGAGGTCGATGCGGTTTTGATTGGCCAGCCAACCCACCAGCGTCGCCACATCGGTCGGATTGCGCGAAGCGCGCAATTCCAGCGGGGGCAACAACTCGGCCAACGGCGCTTTCTCAATCAGCAACGCGACATTCGCACGGTGCAGCAAATCGTGCAGTTCGGCCTTCGGCGTTTCAGCGAGTTGACGCGACCACTTGATCGCCACCGCGTTTTCTTTGCGCTTGATCGCATCCACCAGCAACCACCGCAACGCGCGCAGGCGATACTCCGGTTTCTCCGCAAATTTTTCCACTTCCGCGCGTGCCACCGACGCGAGTTCCTGATTCGGAATCAAGCAGCGCAACGCCGCGTGATCGTAACGCAACTCCTCGTTATCAGGATAAATCGCGCGCAACCGATCATAGAGCGCGTCCGCAACCGGAGCCGCATTCGTGGCCAAAGCGAACGCGAGCGCCGCGCGCAAGGCCGCCGGTTCCTGCGCCTGCGCCACCGACATGCCGGACAACGCCTCGCGCGCCGTGATCATGTCCTTAAAGCGCAGCGCGGTCATGATGAGCGCGATGCGGTCATCGAGCGTATCGGGCGAGAGTTCGACAATCTGCCGCCGCACGCGGATCGCCTGCATCGCGCTGTTCTGCTCTAGAAATTCCGCCGCTGTGCGCCACGCCTCTGGATTGTTCGGCGCCGCAAGCAAGGCGACATCCAACGCGATCTTTGCATTGCGCTGGTCGGATTGCTCCATGAAATCGCGCGCCTGCTTCAACGCGCGCTGCTGCTTCCAAAGATTGTATCGCGGAGTCAACTTATCGCGCAGCACGACGCCTCCCACCACCAGTCCTGCGACTGCCACGATCAGAAAGATTCGGAACCATCGCCGTTTCTTCGGCGAATAACGCTTAGACTGCATGAGTTGCATAGAGGTATTTTCGGTGGGCAGCCTCGTTGAAATGCGGCGATCAACTTCAGCTATTGAAGGTCAACGGCTTCGAAGAGTATCATCGGCTCAACTCAAGTCCAGTCAAACGGGGTAATTACCCTATTTTAGACATTTGGCCGGCGGCATGATGATTTCCAAGTGCGGTTTCGACTATGTTAGCACTAGGGCGATGCGGCTACATTCGCGCGCCGAACGACTCGCATCGCGCGAAATTCACCCGCAGGCAATTTCAGAGATTCACCGGTAAATGATTCAGAAACTTCCGACCATCGCGCGAACGTCACTCGCCACTCAAAGCGCTGTCGCCTCTCGCTGACTCCGTTCACCGATTCTATTTCCAATACTAATTCGTTGGGTTGAAGTTCGATTCGCGTCAACGCACCACCGGCCACGTATTGTTCCATGGTTGGCTCCGCAATGACCCAAACCTCATCGTCGTGTTCCTGTCTCCACGAAATCGCGTGCTCCGCTCGGCCTTCGCCTGAAATCGCCCACTCGATTTCGAGAGTAATCGTCGATGCTATCCAACGCGTCGTCCGCACTAGCAACACCTCACCCGGTTCCAATTTTGCAGAGAAAATGTGCTGCTGCTCTGGCTCGCTCGTAGCCAACAACTCAGCCGTAATCGCCAACGCGCTCGCAAGAAAAAGGGCCAATGATTTCATGATGAAATTTGGCCCGTGAAAAAGCTAGCTGACACTAACCCGCGCTCAAGCCGGAACTTCGAGCCAACACGGACACCCTCGCGGATTGCACCACGCAGTTACGGCGCAAACACGCGTGCGTTCCCCCGACGCCGCGCTCACCGCTTAACGCGTGAGACGGCGATACTTGATGCGGTGCGGTTGGTCGGCGTCCTTACCTTTGCGCTTTTTGAAATCTTCGAGGTAGGACGAGTAATTGCCCGCAAACACATGCACGTAGCTGTCGCCTTCAAACGCCATGATGTGCGTGGCCACGCGGTCGAGAAACCAGCGGTCGTGCGAAATAATCACCGCGCAACCGGCAAACGTCTCCAGCGCTTCTTCAAGCGCGCGGATGGAGTTCACGTCGAGATCGTTGGTCGGTTCGTCGAGCAGGAGCAGGTTGGCGCCGCTTTTCAGCACGCGCGCGAGCAACACGCGGTTGCGTTCGCCGCCGGAGAGCACGCCGACTTTTTTCTGCTGATCCGCGCCGGTGAAACCGAATTGCGCGCAGTAAGCGCGGCTGTTTACCGAACGCGTGCCGAGCGTCATCACTTCCTGGCTGTCGCTGATGACTTCCCAAATCGTCTTGTTGCCTTCGAGCGAATCGCGCGACTGCTCGACATAAGCAGACTTCACGGTCTCGCCAACTTTGAACGTGCCCGCGTCGGGCTGCTCCATGTTGGTGATGAGTTTGAAGAGCGTGGTCTTGCCCGCGCCGTTGGGTCCGATGATGCCGACGATGCCACCGGGCGGCAGCGCGAAATTCAAATTCTCGAACAGCAATTTGTCACCGTAACCTTTCGTGACGCCTTCCGCTTGCACGACGACGCGGCCGAGACGCGGGCCGGGCGGAATGATGATTTCGAAAAGTTTTTCCTGCTCGGCGACATCGGCGTTGAGCATCGCCTCGTAGGCGTTGATACGGGCCTGACCTTTCGACTGACGCGCCTTGGCGGACTGGCGGATCCACGCGAGTTCGCGCGCCATCGCTTTCTGTCGTTTGCTTTCCGTGCGCTCCGCGACAGCGGACATCGCTTGTTTTTGCTCCAACCACGAAGAGTAATTTCCCTTCCACGGCAGACCGTGCCCGTGGTCGAGTTCGAGAATCCAGCCGGCGACATTGTCGAGGAAGTAGCGATCGTGCGTCACCGCGATGACCGTGCCCTCGTAACGCGAGAGATGCTGCTCAAGCCAGTTGACGCTGTCGGCATCGAGGTGATTGGTCGGTTCGTCGAGCAACAGAATCGACGGCTTCTGCAACAACAGCCGCGCCAGCGCCACGCGCCGACGCTCGCCGCCGGAAAGTTGATCGACGATCGCGTCGCCCGCCGGACAGCGTAACGCATCCATCGCTTGCTCGACCAGCGGCGCCACATCCCACGCGCCGAGGTGCTCGATCTCTTCCTGTAATTTGCCCTGTTTCTCGGTAATGGCGTCGCGCGCCGCGTCGTCGGCCGCTTCGGCCAATTCGTCCCACGATGCGTCGTATGCTGAGGTGAGATCAGTGAGGTGTTTCACGCCTTCTTCAACACACGCACGCACCGTTGCACCGGCGGTGAGTTGCGGTTCCTGCGGCAGAAATCCCACCGTGTAACCGGGTTCAAAATGCACGCGCCCGTCGATCTCTTTGTCGATGCCCGCGAGGATACGCATGAGCGAAGACTTGCCCGAGCCGTTCAGGCCCAGCACGCCGATCTTCGCGCCGTAGTAAAACGACAACGAGATGTCGCGGAGGATTTCCTTGCGCTCGATTTTCTTCGAGACGCCGAGCATCGAGAAAATGATCTTGGGAGCTTCGGTCTGGGCCATGGCCCGCGAAGCAAAGGCACGCATCGCCGCTTGGCAATGCCTCAGCACGTCGGCGCCGCGCCAAATTGATTCCGCGCGTGCGCTTCAGACCCGCGAACATCCCGAAATTCTGCAAACCAGTTATAGGGCAATCTAATGTCATTTTTATTTGCTAGTAGCAGCCACAGCTTTGTCGGGCATTGCCCGACAAAAACCTCGCGCCGATTACCAACATCGCGTAACCTTAGTATCTAATCGAATTAATATCTAATTCTTGGGGAGCAATTTAGGCGATTTAATTAAGTAGCCTCCCTCTAGAATCAACCACACCTCAATCCATTCAAACTATGCGAAAATTCCTTTCAAAATTCATCCTCTGTCTCGGCCTTGCCGCGCTCGGTGCAAGCCTGGTCGCACCGTCGGCCCACGCCGGCCTGCAAACCCTGACCATCCTCGGCGGCTACGGCAATCAAGGTGACGTCGATTCCTACACCGATTACTCGCGTGATGGCGGCGCCACGTGGCATCCCGCTTACCTGACCGGCTGGCATCCATGGAGCTTCGTCCCCGGCACCAATAGCTGGATCAATTTCGATCCGAGCCCGTTCGTCGGGCTGAATTCGACCACACTCTACCGCGTCCGCTTCTCGGCCCCTTCCACTTGGGAAGGCACTCCGCAAATGTATGTGCAGATCAAAGCCGACAACGCCGCCATCATCGCCTTCAACGGCGCGCACATCGCCAACATCACCGGCGGCGCCAACATCAACGCCGACCTCACGTTCGCGCAAAACTTGGTCCCCGGCATCAACACCATCTACATCACGCTCGTTGATTGGGGTGGCTGGGTCGGCTTCAATTACCGCATCGATCTCTCCCTCGAATCCGATGAACCATTCACGATCGAACCCGGCACGGGCAGCGAGCCCGTCGATGTCGACACCGACGGCGATGGCCTCCTCGACAGCGTAGAAGCCACGCTCGGCACCGATCCCAACAATTCGGATACCGACGGCGACGGCATTAACGATGGCGACGAAGTCACCCTCGGCACCAATCCGCTCAACGCCGACTCCGATGGCGATGGCATCAACGACGGCGACGAATCCCTCTACGGCACGAGTCCCACCAACGCTGATTCCGATGGCGACGGTTTGAATGACGGCGCCGAAATCCTCGCCGGCACAGACCCGCTCAATCCCGACACCGATGGCGACGGCACGATTGATGGCGCGGACTCCATTCCGCTCTCCGACATGTCCGCCACCGTCTCGGTCAACGGGATCAATTCCGGCGTCACCAATCGCGTGATCAGCCCCGGCATCACCCTCGCCGATCACATGACCAGCGCCTCCGCTGCTTGTGCCGATGGCGCAAAAAATCACGGTGCCTACGTCAGCTGCATGGCGCATATGTTGAACGGCCTGAAGAAAAACGGCGTGATCAACGGCAACGAAAAGGGCGCGCTGCAAAGCGCCGCCGCCCAATCGTCGATCGGCAAGAAGTAACCTCTTAGGTTCACCTCTAGCACCCAAAGCTCGGACCGGTCAGGTCCGGGCTTTTTTCGTGTCCCGGCGGCACCGCCCGAACCGGCACCGGTGACATTACGGTGACAAAATTATATTTGTTTTGCCGAATATGTTATCGGCTGCTTCGGTGTCAAAAGTGCAACTGCTCCGCCTCTATGATTGTCTGTGCGACCTGACACGCTTGCGCCTAGTGAACTTGCTGGCGCAACAGCCGCTCTGCGTCTGCCACCTCGAAGCAGTGCTCCGGCTCCCTCAAGCCCGCATCTCCCGACATCTGGGCCACCTGCGGCGCAACGGTTTGGTCACCAGCTCCCAAAGCGGACCGTGGCGAATCTATGCGCTGGCCCGTCCGGCGCCGACGGCCTTAACCGCCAACCTCAATTGCCTGCAGAAGGCGTGCAAGACCGAACCCGTCCTGCGCAAGGACCTCGCCCGCCTCGCCCAACTCGCCACCCGCACTGATTGCGACTGCGCCGTTCCGGACGTGCCGCGGCGCAAACTCCTGCGTCTGGCCCGCTGACCTTCCCATGAACAACTCCGTCGCCCAAAAAATGTCATTTCTCGACCGTTACCTAACGGTCTGGATTTTCGCGGCCATGGCGCTCGGCGTCGTGCTCGGCAACTTCATCATCGCCGACCCCGCCGCCTTCTTCGCGCCGCTGACAATCGGCACCACCAATCTCCCCATCGCGATTGGCCTGATCGTGATGATGTATCCGCCGCTCGCGAAAGTGAAATACGCAGAGCTCCCGAAGGTCTTTGCAAACGTCCGCATTCTCTCCCTCTCGCTCGTGCAAAACTGGGTGATCGGACCGGTGTTGATGTTCCTGCTCGCCGTGACGCTGCTCCGCGACCACCCGGACTACATGGTCGGGCTCATCCTCGTCGGCATCGCGCGCTGCATCGCCATGGTGCTGGTGTGGAATGATCTCGCCAAGGGCAGTCCAGAATACGCCGCCGGCCTTGTCGCGCTGAACAGCATCGCACAAATCGTGTTCTACAGTCTGTTCGCGTGGATCTTCATCACCGTATTGCCGCCCTATTTTGGTCTTGCCGGTGCGGTCGTGCCCGTGCGCATGGGGGAAATTTTCTGGAGCGTAATGACCTACCTCGGCATCCCGTTCGCTGCCGGGGTGCTCAGCCGCGTCGTGCTCGTGCCACTCAAGGGCTTGGATTGGTATGAAAGAGTGTTCATTCCGCGCATCTCGCCGCTCACTCTCGGTGCGCTGCTCTTCACCATCGTGGTCATGTTCACCTTCAAGGGCGGCGCGATCGTGAGACTGCCGCTCGATGTGCTGCGCATCGCGCTGCCGCTGGTGATCTATTTCGGCGTGATGTTCCTTGTCAGCTTCGCGATGGCGAAGCGGCTTGGCGCCGACTACCCGCGAGCCACCACCCTCGCGTTCACCTCGGCGGGCAACAATTTCGAGCTGGCGATCGCCGTGGCCATCGCGGTGTTCGGACTGAATTCCGACGTGGCCTTCGCGACGGTTGTCGGTCCGCTGGTCGAGGTGCCCGCATTGATCGGCCTCGTGCACGTCTCCTTCTGGCTTCGCCGCCGCTGGTATCCTGAAACTCCTTCCTCCCCTGCATCATGAAGACACTACCGACCGTTCTCATCCTCTGCACTGGCAACTCCTGCCGCAGCCACATGGCCGAAGGCATTTTGCGCGCCGCCGCCGGAGAGTTGATCGAAGTTCACAGTGCCGGCTCCAAGCCCGCCGGCTACGTGCATCCGAAAGCCATCCAGGTGCTGCGGGAAATCGACATTGATATTTCGCAACACACGTCGAAGCACCTGAACACGTTTCTCGACCGCGCGATCACGACCGTCATCACCGTTTGCGGCAACGCCGACCAGGCCTGCCCGATGTATCCCGGTCAGGTAAACCGCCACCACTGGGGCTTCGACGATCCCGCGCACGCCACCGGCACCGACGAGGAAATTCTCGCCGAGTTCCGCCGCGTGAGGGACGAGATCCGTCTCGTCTTCGGCGCCTACGCTGCCGGTCTGCGCGAAGGTAAAGTCCTCCGCTAACCCAACTCGGCTCACCGCAACTCTTGCGGCGGTTCGACTTTGGTAGCCTCGATATCAATCGCATCACTCTTGTCCACCGGCGGTGGCGCGGGCGGGCGGCGTTGAGCAGGCCCGCGATTGATGTTAACTTTGAAGCTGCCCTTGCCGAACAGCGCAAACACCGCCGCCAACAACATCAGCCCCGCGACAAGCACTGCGCCAAAGACCGCCGCGATCGCTCCCACGACGAGCGCCAGTGCCACAGCAATCCATTTTGCGATTTGATTCACTGCCTTATTGACTCTCCGCACCTGCCAAAAGTTGCAAGCATCCACCGCGCCTTGCCACCTGCGGCCTCGACTCGCCTCCAGAAAATTGCCATCTCCAAGGCACCCTCACGCATCATGAAAAAATACCTCGTTGAATTCATCGGCACGTTCTTCCTCGTTTTCACCATCGGCATGACTGTGCTCGCGCCCGGCGCCGGCAACCTCGCTCCACTCGCGATCGGCTCCGTGCTCGCGGTGATGATCTTTGCCGGCGGACATATTTCCGGCGGACATTTCAACCCGGCGGTGACCCTCGGCGTTTGGTTGCGCGGTAAATGCGAGGGGCGCGACGTTGCCCCCTACCTGCTGGCCCAAACCACCGCCGCCATCTGCGCCAGCTTCGCCGTCAAAGCGCTCAAAACCGGCGTCATCGCCAAAGCCGCCGAAATGACCGGTGCCATGACGCCCGAGGTCGGTCCCGCGCTCCTCGCAGAATTCCTTTTCACTTTCGCGCTCGTCTGGGTGGTGCTCAACGTCGCGACGGCCAAGGGCACGAGCGGTAACTCTTTCTATGGACTCGCGATTGGATTCACGGTGCTCGCCGGCGCTTATGCCGTCGGCGGCATCTCCGGCGGCGTATTCAATCCCGCCGTCGCCATCGGCGTCTGCACCATGGGCATCATCAGTTGGAGCAGCATCTGGATCTACGTCGTCGCGAACTTCGCCGGTGGCATCGCCGCCGCCCTCGCCTTCAAGTTCACCAACAGCGCCGACTAACCCCATCTGCACCGTCGGCGCATGCCGCGGTTCGCCTCTTTTCGCCCCGCCACCGCGCGGGGCTTTTTATTTATTGGGTCGCACGTTCCAACGCCGTCAGCGACGCCAGCGCTTCCTCGCGCGTCGCGCCGCACATCTCCTCGCTCGGTCGCAGGCTCGCGCAAAACGTCGGCCGCTCCGGCCGCCCGAACAGCGCGCAGCGCCAGTCCGGCAACAATTGCACACACGGAATCCCCGCCGGTTTCCCGTGCGGCATGCCGGGAATCGGCGTCGTGATCGACGGCGCGATGCAACACGCCCCGCAGTGCGACCGACAGTCCATGGAGGAAGATTGGCGAGAAATAGCACCGCCAGCACAGCACAAATCTTCCTGAGTGGCCCACGAAACACACGAATGGCACGAAAGTTCAAATCTCCGAAGATTGAGACCTCACTGTCGATCAACCGAATTCCGGTCTGCTCCCTTTCGTGTCGTTTCGTGTGTTTCGTGGGCAAAAACCTTCTCTGCAATGCGGAGCTTCCGTGCTAATTCTCCGGCAATGAAATCCCACCGGCAGGAATTGTGGTTCGAAACGCCCACGCGACGCGCCTTCCTCAATATCACTCCGCAAGTCGCCGCCGCCCTCAGCGCCAGCGGCATCCGCGAAGGCCTCTGCCTCGTCAACGCGATGCACATCACCGCCTCCGTTTTCATCAACGACGACGAGTCCGGTCTGCACGCCGACTACGAACGTTGGCTCGAAAAACTCGCGCCGGAAAAACCGCACAGCGCCTACGACCACAACCGCACCGGCGAAGACAACGCCGACGCTCACTTGAAACGCCAACTCATGGGCCGCGAAGTTGTCGTCGCCATCACCGGCGGGCAACTCGATCTCGGTCCGTGGGAACAGATTTTTTATGGCGAATTCGACGGCCGCCGCAAAAAGCGCGTGCTCGTGAAACTCATCGGAGCCTGACGCCATGCACGACCACGTCCCCGCCGACCTCTCGCCCGCCGCACTCGAAACCTTTCTGCGCGACAAGATTCCGCTCACGCGCGCGATGGGTCTGCGCGTGGCCATCAGTGACGCGCACCAACTCGTGCTCGAAGCGCCGCTCGAACCGAACAAGAATCACCTCGGCACCGCCTTCGGTGGCTCGTTGCAAACGCTACCGACCCTCGCCTGCTACGCGACGCTCTGGATGATTTTGCGCGAAGCCGGGCTCGACGGACACGTCGTCGTGCGCCGCAGCTCCGCCGATTACCGCGCGCCCGTCACCGGCACATTGCGAGCGCGTTGTGCGCGTCCGTCGGCCGAACTCGTCGCGGAATTTCTCGCCGAGTTGCGCCGCCACCGTAAAGCGCGCCTCGAATTGCACGCGACGGTCGATGGCGAAAATGAAAAACCCGCGGTGGTCTTCGCGGGTTCGTTCGTGGCGTTGTTATGAGGCGCGACGGACTTCCGCGGCGTCACGCCAACACTCAAATGTGCTTGGAGTCGGCTTCGTCTTTTTTCACGTAGCCGGATTCCTGGCGTTCGTGGTTCACCTGGTTTTTCTTGAGGTAGGCTTGGTAAACATCGTCGGGCGTCATGCCGAGCGTCTGCGCGAGCGATACGAGAAAATGAAACAAATCCACGACTTCGACCTTCGCGTTTTGCTCGTCGAATTTCTGATATTTTGCCCACCACTTCCACGGCACGCTGTCGATCAGCTCGGCCGTTTCCTGCTGCATCGCGCGCGTGTAATTAAGGATCCACTTGGCTTTTTCCTCGTCAGTCGGCGGCGGCAAATTCACTCCAATGCGCTTATTGAGCGCATCTTGCATGCGGAAAATCTCCTCCAATTTGTCCATGCGCGCGAGCGTGGGCGGGAGGCAATCGGGTGGCAAGCCCGCGAGCCGGAGATTTTTGCAGTTGCGGCGAGAGAGGGGTTTCTCGACGGTAGCTGCCTTATTGCCGCCGTTCCACTGCGCTTCCCGCAGTGCCGAGACCGCCTCTCCGCGAGCTCCGGCCGGCTTAACCCATGCGCCGCCGACTTTTCGGCAGGCGCTTTCAACCAAGAAGATACATGTCATCCAACGAATCGTCCGGCGCTCCTACTGAAGGCGCCGCGACCACGCCAGCAGACGCTCCGAGCGCGCCGGCAGCCTCATTCGGTAACCGTGGCTCCGGCCTCGCCCGTGGCAAACGCCCGAGCATTCCCGCCGCCTCCGCTGCGCCTGCCTCGTCCCCCAAGTCAGACTACCAACCGACCTCGATCGAGATCGTGACCGCGCCGCGCGAATATCAAAATCCATTCGCGCCCGCTACCCCGGAGCCCGCTCCTCAAGCGGAAACTCCTGCCGCCCCCGCGGCCCCTGCTCCCGCGCCTGTCGCGCAACCCGCTGCTCCGGCCGCGCCCGTTGCCCGCACCGCACCTCCTACTCGCACTGCTCCGCCGAAGCGCATCCCGCACGACGAGTCGGACTTGTTCCCACTCGACGGCAAAGCCGCTCAAGCCGACGCCAAGCCTGCCGCTCCCGCGGAAAAGGCCGAGCTCAACATCTTGCCACCCGAACGCGCGAAAGTCATCCCCACGCAAACGTGGGAGAGCGACAATTTCCGTCCAGCGCGCGAACCCCGCCAGGATCGTCCGCAACGTGACGAACGTCCCAGCAGCAACGAGCGTCGCGACTCCGCGCCGCGCGAAGCCCAACGCCCTGAACGCACCGAACAACGTCGTGACGAACAGCGTCGCGATGATCGTCCGGCTCGCCCAGCTCCGGCCGCAGCCGCCACCGCGAAGCCCAAGGGCGGTTTCCTCGCGTGGTTGAAATCTCTGTTCAGCTCCGCTCCTGCGGCCAAGCCGGCCGTCGGACAACCGCAGCACGGTGGTCCTCGCGAGGACGGTCACGGCGGCTATCGTCGTCATCGCGGCGGTCGCGGTGGACGCGGCTATCGTCCAGGCGGCGGTGAGAACCGCGGTCAAGGCGGCGAGCATCGCCAAGATGGCGGCGGCGAGAATCGCGGCCACGGCGGCGGCGAACACCGCAATGAAGGCGGTGGTGGCGGCGGCCATCGTCGTCGCGGCGGTCGCGGTCGCGGTGGCTATCGCGGCGGTCGCGGTGGTGATCACCAAGGCGGCGGTGGCGGCGGTCATCCGCAAAGCTAAGCCTCACTCACTTCGCAACAACTTCAGGCGTCCGCTTCGGCGGGCGCCTTTTTTTGTCGCATCACAGCGCGGAATAGGACGAGGTTCATCGCACTTCCCTTTCGTTTCGTTCCCCGTTCGCGCTCCCCTTTTCGCCACATGGCTGACCTCATTATTCACGGCGGCAAACCCCTCAGCGGCACCATCACGCCGTCGGGCAACAAAAACTCCGTCCTCCCGATTCTCTGCGCCACGCTGCTCACCGACGCCAAGGTGACGCTGACCAACGTGCCCAACATCACCGACGTGGAAAAGCTCGTCAGCTTCTTCACCGAACAGGGCTCGCGCATCGAGTGGAACCACGCCGCCAACCGCATGGAGATCGACCACTCGCGCTTCGACGCCACCCGGCTCGACGGCGAGTTGCCCTCCGGCATGCGCTCCTCCGTGTTGCTCTTCGCGCCGTTGCTGCAACGCATGAAGAAACTCGTCGTGCCAACCAACGCCAAGGGTTGCTCACTCGGCATCCGCGAACTCGATCCACATCTCGAAATCCTCGAAAAACTCGGCGCCACCATCACGCGCGGCCGCAAATTGACGATGCGGTTGGACAAAACTTTCTGCGGCGCGCGCCACTGGCCCGATTACATGTCGGTGACAGCGACGGAAAATTTCGTGATGGCTGCCGTGCTCGCCGACGGTGAGAGCGTCTTGATCAACGCCGCGAGCGAGCCGCACGTGCAGGACATGTGCAACGTGCTCGCGCAAATGGGCGCGCAGATCGACGGCATCGGCACCAGCATGCTCACCGTGCGCGGCGTGAAAAAACTCCGCGGCGGCACGTTCGCGATCAACACCGACCACCACGAAGTCGTCACCTTCCTCGCGCTCGGCGCCATCACCGGCGGCGAAGTGCGCGTGGAGAACGCGTTGCCGCAACACTTCGATCTCATCAATCGCTCTTTCGCCAAACTCGGCGTGCGCATCGACTACGAAGGCACCACCGCCATCGTGCGCAAGCGTCAGAAACTCGTAATCGAAGAGCCGTTCACCTCGAATCTGTTGGCGAAAATTGAAGCCGCGCCGTGGCCGTATTTCCCCGTGGATTTGCTCCCGTGCATGATCGCGCTCGCCGTGCGCGCCGAGGGCACGGTGATGTTCTGGAACAAAGTTTACGAAGGCGGCTTCACGTGGATGTCGGAGCTCTCGAAATTCGGCGCCCACATCGTCGTCAGCGATCCGCACCGCATCACCGTCTTCGGCAACAAGCCGCTCCGCCCCACCGTCGCCGAAGCGCCCTACATCATCCGCGCCGCCGTCGCGCTCTACATGGTCGCCGCGAGCATTCCCGGAAAATCGATCGTGAAAAACGCCGACACCATCCGCCGCGCGCATCCCAACTTCGTCGAAAACCTGCGCTCCATCGGCGCGAAAGTGGAGTGGAAGTAACATGCCCAAGGAACAACCGCCCAAAGGCACCGACTTTCTCGCCAACGCTCTCACCGCACCGGTCTCGTCCGCGGAAGCCGCGTTGCGTCCGCTGTCTTTTGCCGACTTTGCCGGGCAGACGAAAACCGTGGAGCGATTGAAAGTCATGGTCGGCGCGGCGAAGCGGCGCGGCGAGGCGCTCAATCATATTCTCCTCTCCGGCCCGCCCGGTCTCGGTAAAACCACGCTGGCGTTCATCCTCGGTCACGAACTCGGTCGCAACGTGCGCGTCATCGCCGGGCCTGTGATCGAAAAGCCCGGCGATCTCGCGGGCTTGCTCACCAATCTCGAGGAAGGCGACCTGCTCTTCATCGACGAAATCCACCGCATTCCGAAAACAGTCGAGGAATACCTTTACAGCGCGATGGAGGATTTCCGGCTCGATATTATGATCGACCAAGGTCCGAACGCGCGCAGCGTGCGGCTCTCGATTCCGAAATTCACCCTCGTCGGCGCCACGACGCGCTCCGGCCTGCTCACCGCGCCGCTCCGCTCGCGCTTCACGCTCAACACACGCCTTGATTACTACCAACGCGACACGCTCATCGGCATCGTGCAACGCAGTTGTTCGTTACTGAAAGTCGAGATCGACGCCGGCGGCGCGCAGGAAATCGCCCGTCGCGCGCGCGGCACGCCGCGCATCGCGAACAATCTCGTCAACTTCTGCCGCGACTTCGCGCAGGAAAAAGCGAACGGCATTATCACGCAGCCGGTCGCCGCCGCCGCGTTGGAGTTGCTCGAAATCGACGCCGCCGGACTCGATGAAATGGACAAACGCATGATGCGGCTGATGGCGGAGCACCACCAAGGCGGCCCGGTCGGTCTCGGCACCATCGCCATCGCCGTCGGCGAAGAAGCCGACACGATCGAAGAAGTGCACGAGCCATTTCTCATTCAAGAAGGCTTCCTCGCCCGCACCTCCCAAGGCCGCATTCTCACGCCGAAAGGCTACCACGCCATCGGCCTGAAAGCCGCGAGCGGCGACCAGCAGTCGCTGCTTTAGTGGTCGGCCCGCCAGGGCTTGACTCACTGACGCATCCGGCGCTCCCCATTATTTAACCCCGCCCCCAACTCCATGCCTCCACTGTTTTCCTCCCCGTCCGTTCGCATCATCAGCACAACAGTCGCCGCGCTGCTCGCGTGCGCACTGGTCCACGCTGCCGCGGCGAAGCGCTACACGATCGAAGAGCTTCTCGCGACCGAAGCGGTCTCCGGTGCCTCGCTTTCGCCTGACGGTTCGAAGGTGCTCATCACCAGCGACCGCACCGGAATTCTCAACGCCTACGCCTTGCCCGTTGATGGCGGCGCCGCCATTCCGCTCACCATCTCCACCAGCGAGTCCATTTTGGCGCGCTCCTATTTTCCCCACGACGAACGCTTCCTCTATGAAGCCGACCAAGGTGGCAACGAACTCAACCACGTCTATGTCCGCGAGCTCGACGGCACCGTTCGCGACCTCACGCCGGGCGCTCGCCTCAAGGCGAGTTTCCAAGGCTGGGCCGACGACCGGAAATCATTTTTCGTCACCACCAACGAGCGCGATCCTCGCTACTTTGATTTATTCGAAATTTCCCTCGAGGGTTACGCGCGCACGCTGGTTTACGAAAACAAGGATGGCCGCGACGTGCAGGCCATCTCCACCGACAAACGCTACCTTGCGCTCGGCAAAACCAACACGCGCAAAGACAGCGATGTTTTTTTGCTCGACCGCCAAACGGGCGAGACCCGCGAACTCCTCAATCCCGCCACCGACGCCGTCGTCTCCGCCGCGACCTTCTCGAAGGACGGTCAATCGCTCTACTACCTCACCGACCTCGGGCACGAATTTCAATATCTCGTCCGCCGCGATCTCGCGTCAGGCACCGATGACCTCGTGCTAAAAACCGATTGGGATATCGTGGCCGCCCGCCTCTCTCGCTCCGGTCAATATCTCACGATTTCCATCAATCGCGATTCCCGCACCGAGCTGCGCGTCACCGATGTCGGCACTGGCCAACCGCTCGCATTGCCGGTCATGCCCGGTCTGAAAATCACCAACGTCTCGTTTGCGCAGGATGAATCGTCGATCGCCTTTTATGTCGAGGGCGGTCGGTCGCCCGGCGACCTCTTTCACTGGTCACTCGGCTCGACCGCGCAACCGGTTCAACTCACGCGCCGCCTCAACCCCGCTGTCGATCCCGCTGATCTCGTCGAACCCGAGGTCGTGCGCTTCGCCTCCTTCGACGGCGTCACGATTCCCGGCGTTCTCTACAAACCCCACGGAGCTTCTGCCGACCAAAAAGCTCCGGCGCTCGTCTGGGTTCACGGCGGACCGGGCGGCCAATCCCGCGCCGACTGGAGCGCCACGATCCAATATTTCGTCAATCAGGGCTACGCGGTCTTCGCCATCAACAACCGCGGCAGCAGCGGCTACGGCAAAACTTTTTACGCGCTCGACGATCAGCGCCACGGTTCCGGCGACCTTGACGACTGCGTCACCAGTAAGCAGATGTTGATCGACACCGGCTGGGTAGACCCCGACCGCATCGCGATCATCGGCGGCAGCTACGGTGGCTACATGGTCTGCGCCGCGCTCACGTTCCGCCCCGGCGCGTTCAAGGCCGGCGTGAATATTTTCGGCGTCACCAATTGGGTTCGCACGCTCAAGAGCATCCCCGCCTGGTGGGAAGCCGCCCGCAATTCTCTCTACCTCGAATTGGGCAATCCCGACACCCAGGAAGAATATCTGCGCAGCATCTCACCCCTCTTCCACGCCAAGAACATCAAGGACCCCCTCATGGTTCTCCAAGGCGCCAATGATCCGCGCGTGCTCCAAATTGAATCCGACGAGATCGTGGCCGCCGCCCGCGCGAACGGCGCCGAAGTTGATTACCTGATTTTCCCCGACGAGGGCCACGGCTTTCGCAAGAAGGTGAATCAGATCAAAGGCTACGAGAGCGCGCTGCAGTTCTTGAATCGCCACCTCGGAACTCCGACGCCCTGACGCACCGCGCAAGGCCGCATTCTGACACCGAAAGGTTACCACGCCATCGGCCTGAAAGCCGCCAGCAGCGACCAGGGCTCGTTGCTGTAAGCGCGCCTTAGGGACAAAATGCGAACCGAAGTGCGTGCGGGGCGGTGGTTACTCTTTGCCTGCTTCTTGGGCGAACCAGTCCACTTTGCGGGTGAAAAACATCACGGCAGCAAGGGCTCCGAACAGCGCCGCCGTGCCCGCGAGCAGCGCGTAATCTTCCATCCGCAACACGACATAGAGGACGCTGTATTCCACTGTCAGCAACGCCGCGATCAACGACGCCCGCCGCGCGTTTTGCAGAATCGAAATACAGTAGAGCGTAATCAGCAGCGACGACGCCACCGCCGCGCCGACAAAGGCCCAGCCCGGCGACACCACTTCCCCAAGTGCCAAGAATGCGAGATAGAACAAACAGAGCGCCGCCCCGACCAAACCGTAGTGCACCGCGTGCAGGCGCAGATCAGCGAGCGTCTCGAACAGGAAGAACGCCGCGAACAGCAGCGTGATCACCAGCATCCCGTGCTTCAGCGAGCGCTCCGCCATGCGGTAACCTTCGGCGGCGGCTGAGCCCGACGCCTTCGCCCCCTCGTCGGCCCGAGTTGTTGAAGCGTTTTCCACCCCAGCTTGCACGGTGACTTGAGCAGCCCCCGCTTCGCGGTTCTTGCTGCGCTCTTGCCGCAGCTCTTCGATCAGAATGAGCGGGATCTGAAGGACGAGGATCAACACGCCGATGAACAGCAGCTTGAACGTCACCGAGTTTCGCCGCCGGACGGCGGCTATCATCGTGGGCAAATCAGTGCTCACGACTGCCTCCAGCGTTTGAACCAATATACCTGACCGACGGATGATGAATTCATGCCGCCAGTCTGCCCGGGCTACATGAAGCCAAAATGAAGGGACGGTGAAATCTGACAGAAATCAGCTACGCCAGCGGCATCCAGAACTTCGCCCGCGCGCCGCCGTCGGCGCGATTCTCCAACGCTGCGTCGCCGCCGTGCAAATGCGCGATCTCGCGCACGAGCGCGAGGCCGAGTCCCGTGCTCCGCCGCGCCGTCTCCGGCCGCGGCAACGAATAGAAACGCTCGAACACACGCGGCAACGCATAGTCGGGCACGCCCGGCCCCGTATCCTCAACGACAAATTCCACGCGGTCGCTGCGCCGCTCCACCGTCAGCACGATCTCCCCGCCCGCTGAGGAAAATTCCAACGCATTTTGCAGCAAGTTGACCAACGCCTCGCGCAACAACACGCGTTCACCGTGCAGTGTTGCGTCAACCGGTCGCACCGACAGCGTCACCTGCGCCGCCGCACACGCACGCTCCATCACGCCCGCCGCTTCGGTCAGCAATTCGGCGGTGGCAATCGGCTCCGTCCGGCCAAGCGCCTTACGCGCTTCGAGCGAAGACAACTCCAGCAAACGCTCGATGATTTTTTCGATGCGCGCGGACTCGCTGCGAATGTTGCCGAGAAATTTCCGGCGCTGCTCCTCCGGCATCGTCTCGTCCATCAACTCCGCCGCGCCGCGAATCGCCGCGAGCGGCGCTTTCACTTCGTGCGCCAGCGCCTGCGTGTATCGTTCCGCGTGTTGCCGCCCCTCCAGCGCATCGCGCATCTCCTCGAAGGCTTGCCCCAACGCCGCAATTTCCAACGCCCCCGAGATCGGCGGCTGCGACGGCTTGCCGTCGCGCACTGCTTGCGCATGACGCGTGAGCCGTTCCAACGACTCGGTCAACTTCGTCGCGATCCACCAGCCCGCGATCACCATCAGCCCGGCCACCACGAGTGAAATGCCGGCGAGTTTGCGCCGCTCCGCCCAGATGACGGCGTTGACGCTGCGAAAGGAACGCGAGAGCACGAGGCGCACCGTGCGGCCGTCCGCCAGTTGAAAAGGTGCCACGGTGGAGACCTCAAAATCGTCCGGCGGCGACGTGCCATCAAGCAAGCGTCCGCCCACCCGCGTTGCCACGGCGCGCGTCGAAGTGCTTTCGCCGCCGCTGTAGTCGCTGCGATTCCCCATCTCTGAATCCATTTCCCGCGAAGCAAACAAAACGGTGCCATCCGCCGCGACCAAGCGCACTTGATAACTCGGTTGCCCGGTGAGCGCCGCGAGCGCCTCCGCTTCCGAGCGACCTTCGAGCGAGCGCGCAATCGAACGCGCGGCGTCGCGCAAATTCGCTTGCACGGCCGAGACGTAGCGCGGCCGCACTTCGGCGAGCATGAACCACATCAACACCGCGAAACCGACCGCGCAGGCCGACACATAGACGCCGAAAATGGCAGTGCGAATTCTCATGCCTCGCGCATGGAGTAGCCGAGTCCGCGGTGTGTTACGATGGGATCTTCGTCCGGCGCGACTGCGCGGAGTTTGGCGCGCAGGGTTTTGATGTGTGCATCGACGGTGCGGTCGAGCGCCGCGCCCGGATCCTCCCACGCCGCCGTCATCAACTGGTCGCGATTGAACACGCGCCCCGGCGACGCGAGCAGCGCGCCGAGCAATCGATACTCATTGCGCGTCAAATCGAGCGGCTGGCCGAAGTAACTGATGCGGCAACGCGCTTCGTCGTGCTGCCAGTCGGCGGCAATGCCGCCCCTCCCGCTCGCGGAACTCGCGCCATTGCTGCGCCGTAACACCGCGCGCACACGCGCCGTGAGCTCGCGGGGACTGAACGGCTTGGCGACATAATCATCGGCCCCGAGTTCGAGTCCGACGATCTTGTCCACTTCGCCACTGCGCGCGGTGAGAAATATCACCGGCGTCACGCCCTGCCGCTGAATTTCGCGGCAAACCTCGAAGCCACTCATGTCGGGCAGGCCCACGTCGAGAATCACCAGTGCCACCGTTTGCTCGGTGAGCGCCGCCAGCGCATCGCGACCGGTCGATTTCCAGAGCGGCGCGTAACCTTCGGTCTGCAGCGCGTAAAGAATCGTCTCGGCAATGGCAGCCTCGTCTTCGACCACAAGGATTGTCTGGAGCGGCGCGGGCATCTCCAGCGTTGTGACCGCACCTCACGGCGCTTTCAAGCTGCCACTGCGATTGCGGCGCGCAACCGACCAATATTCGCGCACAGGAAACGACCTTGTCTGGCTTTCCTCACTCGGCTACTCAGGGCGCAGCGCGGGTCGGGACTCCACTACCGCGCCAACCTCGCCATGCTGCTTCGTCGACTCTCCCTCGCACTCCTCCTCGGCGTCACGCTGACTGGCGCCGAACCCACGGTTCGCGTGCAGACCGAGCTCGGCACCTTCGACATCGAACTCGCGGCGGCGCAAGCGCCGAAGTCCGTCGCCAATTTTCTCCATTACGTGAGCGCCGGTCACTACACGGGCGGAATTTTTCATCGCACGGTGCGCCTGCAACCGGACAACCAGCCGGACAACGACGTCAAAATTGAAGTCATTCAGGCGAGCGTCAGCCGTAACAAGGCGGCCGCCGATCTCGCGCCAATTGCGTTGGAACGGACCCGCGAAACCGGCCTGCTGCATCGCGACGGGACGATCTCGATGGCGCGCGATGGTCCCGATACCGCCACGTCGGACTTTTTCATCTGCATCGGCGATCAACCCGAACTCGACTACGGCGGGCGGCGCAACCCGGACGGTCAGGGCTTCGCCGCGTTCGGCCGCGTGGTGCGCGGCATGGACATCGTGCGTGCAATCCACCAATCGCCTGCACGCGAACAGACGTTGGAACCGCCCGTGCGCATCCTGAGCATCAAGTTACTCCCCTAATTGATTCGCGGACTTGCAGCCGCGCCGACGCGCGGGCTTCACAAGTCGCCGAGTTGCGGGCGGAGGATGATTTCTTCCACGACTGTTCTCCGACTGAGCTGATAGACATTCAAGATGGCACGCGCGATATCGGTCGCGGGCATCATCCGCTCGGCCGTAAAACCGGAATTTTCCCACGACGGCGTCCAGGTCGCGCCGGGGCACACGGAGCACACGCGCACGCCCTTGTCCTTCAATTCGGTGCGCATGACTTTTGTCAGACCCGAGACCCCAAACTTGGCCGCGCAATACGCTGCGCCATTGGGATAAGCCTGCAGACCCGCAATCGAGGACAGGTTAAAAATATCGCCGATGCCGCGTTGCACCATGCCGGGCACGAAGGCCTGCGAAACGAGGAACGTGCTGCGCAAACTCGCGGCGACGACACGGTCGAATTGCGCGACGCTCGTCTCCAGCAACGGCGCGCCTTCGAATATGCCCGCGTTGTTGATCAACACATCGACGCGCCCGAAGCGCTCATGCACCGCGGCGGCCATCGCCAGCACCGCCGCTTCATCAGTCACATCGCACACAAACACTTCCGCCTTCGCGCCGAGTTTCTCCACACTGCGCGCGACGGTCTGTAATTTCTTCTCGGTGCGCGCCACCAGCGCCAAACGCACACCGGAAATTTCTTTCGCAAACATCCGCGCAAACGCGGCCCCGAGCCCTTGCGACGCACCCGTGATGAGGACGACCGGTTTTTTCATCCTGAAGTCCCTCCGCAAGTCACCACGCCCACAAAAAGAAAAATCCAGAAGCGCATGGTGATTATTTTCGTGTCTTTCGTGTATTTCGTGGTGGCCCCTGTCTTAGCAAAGCAGCGAGCCAAAATCCATGAAGTTGGCCGCGAAGCCACCGGGCACGCCTTTGCAGATCACACTCACCGCGTCGTGCGAGTGCAGTGATTCCAAATGCGAGCAAGCGATGCGGAAATCAGCGATGCGTTTGTCATTGTCGAATTCCTTGTAGAGCAGACGCGCGGCGTCCTCGACGAATTTCAGGTAAGCGCCGTTGAGTTCGGCGAAGGCTTGTTCGTCTTCGCGCTTCACCATGACCTGCGTTTCGGTCTGCAGCGCGTTGAGGCAGTGTTGATGGATGTCTTCGATCCAGATTTTTTTACCCTCGGCCTCTTCGATCGTGACGCGGGCCTTGCTCCGTTGCGAATGCGGCACGGTGTAGGCGCCGCGCATGTCGCGCGCGTGCTCCGACAACTCCGCCGAGCACGGACACGCGGACGAGTAAACGAAATCGAAATGAATGAAGCGGCGGTAGCGGCCATCGCGCGTCATCACGCCTTCGAAGGCGACGTTGTAGAATTGGTAGCCTTCGAGACCGCTGCGCAGGCTTTGGCGGAGCATCGGGTAGGAAAAGGAAATCCGCAGACGCGCGTCCTTGCTGTCCACATTGCGCAGGTAGTTTTTGAGAATCTTGCCCATCCATTCGCCGGTCGTGACCTCGTCCTTGTGGTCGTAGAAGGTGCGCATGATCCGGCTCATGTTGATGCCCTTCAACTCGGCTTCGAGTGACACCGTGCCAGTCACGCTGGTTTCGAGTGTGTGCTGCTTGCCGCCCTTGGTGCGGTATTTGAGCGGCAACTTGAAGTTGTGGATGCCGACCTGCTGGATCGGCACGTTCACGCCCTGCAAGGTGTTGTGCGCCGCCTCCATCATGTCCGGCAACGACGCGCGGTAAGCGGGCGTAACCCGGAATTTTTTGTCGTAACTGCGCGACTGGCGCGGGGCGGCGCCGTCGTCAGAACGGTGGAGATACATCGGCTTCTTTTTGCTCATGTCGTTTTTTGCGGGGACGATAACCGGAAGGTTGCGCGGAGGGCGCGTTCAGGTCGCGGAGGGACCAAAATATTCCGCGTAATTGCGGGGAGTTTCGTAAAGGCGCACGCGGGTGAGTTCGCCATGCGTGAGGCGCGGCTCGATCTCGTTCCAAAAGGCGATGACGAGATTTTCGGTGGAGGGAATGATGCCGCGGAGGAAATCGACTTCGTCGTTGAGGTTGCGGTGGTCGCACTTGTCGACGATCGCCTCGTGCAGGAGCCGTTTCAACGCGCCCAAATCCATGATGTAGCCCGTGTCGGCATCCGGTTGGCCGCGGATCGAGACTTCGAGGACGTAGTTGTGGCCGTGCCAATGCGGGTTGGTGCACAGGCCGTAGTGCTGCGTGTTCCACGCCTGGCTCTTGCTCGGGTTGTGCAGGCGATGAGCGGAATTGAAATGCACTTGCCGCGTAATCGTGACGACGCCACGCAGCACGCGAGGAGCGCGGGCGGTGGGCTTGGCGGTGGCTTTCTTGGGCATGGAAGGCAGAGTGGAAGCGAGTTTCGGGCGCGGGTCAACTTTCGCGGCAATGCACTGCTCGTAGCCAACAAAAAGGCCCGCTTCGCAGCGGGCCGGAAAATGCGTGTTCGTAGATCGGTTCAGGCAACGCGACGGCGGCGATAGACGACCACCGCGAGTCCGGCCAAGCCGAAGATCAAAGCGTAGGTCGAAGGCTCCGGAATGACGGAGTAGCCCAAGTCCTGCAATACGCCCAATTCCAATGGGCTCAATGTGCGCACGCCCGGGCCGGCGACGGTGGCTGCATTCATCATCAATTGGTTTCCCCCGGTAAAGGTCAGGTCGTCGGTGTGGCTGCCGCTGCTGCCGTCTTCATAAGGATTCGGCGAATAGATCGGCACGCGGCCACCGTAAGCGGCCATGGCATTCGCACCACTGAAGAACACCCCGTTTGCAGAACCGCCCGTAAGCGTGCTTTGCAGCGAAGTGTTGAAATTGAAGCCGGTCGAGTCGACGAGAAAGCTACCGCTGTTGTTGGTCAGAAAACGGTCGAAATCATACCAGACATCCGATGTGCCCGAGGCGTTTTGCTGAAGGCCTTGGCCGGCCGAATTGATGCCACTGGAGAAGCCCATCGCGTGGAGGATTTCGTGCATCGCGGTCGATTTGTAGTCGAACGCGCCCGGCGCCACATCATCGTCCAAATCCCAATTATGGAAAAAATTCCAGTGAATCGTTCCGTCGCTCGTGCCGGTGTTGGTTTGAATCAGCTTCTGCACGTTGCTCTTGTAGAATCCGTCGCTCGAAAAAGAAATGCCACTGCCGGCACTGGCTAGCGTGCCGCTATTGACGTTCTCGGACGTGACATTGAAATTCACCGTGACGTTGTAGCCCGTGAAATAATTGGCGAGCGCGACGCCGGCAGCCTCCAGTGAGCCGCGTCGCGCGGCCCCGTGAGTCGGGTCGGCATAACCGGTGCCTGTAGCGCCCACCACATCGGCATAAGTGTAGGTAAACACCAGCTGAGCGCTGGCCGGCGTAGCCCAGAGCAGGGCGGCGACAGCGCAAACTAGGGCGAGGCGGGGTGAGCGAAACAACATGGGGGTAGTCATTTTTGTGTCAGGTGGTGCCGGACAAAAAAACCTATCCGGACCTGCGTCAAAACCAAATATCGATTTTTTCTCTCCAGTTGCATCCTTGCATCATTCGCTCGCGCGCCTTCCCCTCGGCGGCGTGTCTTTGCGCTTTCAGATTCTCGGCAGTGGCAGCTCCGGCAACGCCGCGCTGCTCCAATCCGAAAACACGCGCGTGTTGGTCGATGCGGGGTTCTCGGCGCGCAAACTCAACGAATTCCTGATCGACGCGGGCGAATCGCTGGAGCGGATCGATGCGATCTTTCTCACGCACGAGCACGGCGACCACGCCGCCGGCCTGAACGGTCTCGCGCGTTACCCGCAGATCAAAGTCTTCGCCAATCGCGCCACCGCACAGGCCACCCAACGCACACTCAAGCATCGCATCGACTGGCAAGTTTTTGAAACCGGCACGACGTTTCGCTTCCGCGATTTCGAGGTGAGCAACTTCTCCGTGCCGCACGATGCGCAGGATCCCGTGGGTTTTTCTTTTGCGCACGGCGAAGACGATTTGCTTACGCCGCGCCGCATTCTCACCTGGCTCACCGACCTCGGCCACGCCCCTCAACACGTGCTCGAACGCGCGCGCGACTCCGACGTGTTGGTAATTGAAGCGAATTATTGCCCGGAGTTGCTGGACGCCGACACCCGCCGCCCGTGGTCGGTCAAGCAACGCATCAACAGCCGCCACGGCCATCTTTCCAATCACGCCGCCCGCGACCTCCTGCAAGCGCTCGCCAGCCCGCGTTGGCGCCACGTTTATTTCGCCCACCTCAGCCGAGACTGCAACACCCCCGCTGCCGTCGAAGCCGCCTGCGCCCCCCCACTGGCCGCGCTCGGTTGCGCCTACTCAATCGTCGCCCCCGGCACCGGCACACCCGTCTACGCGTTTTGAAGACACGGAGCGGGGTGGACATTGGCGGCAAAGCTGGTGAACCTACCGCCCTTTTCTTTTCGCCTATGACCGCCTTGCCCTTCCGCCGCACCAAGATCATCGCCACCCTCGGCCCTGCCACCGAGAGCGAAGAGATGCTCGGCAAGCTCATGAAAGCCGGCGTCGACATCGTCCGCTTGAACATGGCTCACGCCAAACACGACTGGACGCGCGCCATCATCCGTCGCATCCGCGCCGTTTCCAAGGCCACCGGGCACGAAGTAGCCATCATGATGGACATCAAAGGCCCGGAAATTCGCACCGGTGATCTCGAAGTGCCGATCCAACTCCAGCCGGGCGAAATCTTCGACTTCACCGTCAAGCCCGAGGTCGATCGCGACCGCGCCGAGGAAATCCGTTCGGTCGACGTCAATTACCGCAATCTCGTTAACGACATCCGCATCGGTGACACCGTGCTCGTGGACAGCGGCCTGATTCAACTCGAAGTGTTGGAGAAAAACGACGCCCACATCCGTTGCCGCGTGCTCACGCCCGGGCAACTCACGTCGCGTCGCCACATCAATTTGCCCGGCGTGCACGTGAATCTCCCGTCGTTCACCGACAAGGACCGCGGCGACACGCTCGTCGGCATTGAGGAAGGCATCGATTTCGTCGCGCTCTCGTTCGTGCGTGAAGCCGCCGACGTTGCTCTGTTGCGCGATTTCCTGAAGGAAAACAATTCGCGCGCGCGCATCGTCGCCAAGATCGAAGACCAATCCGCCATCGACAACCTCGACGATATTATCCGCGCCACCGATGTGCTGATGATCGCGCGCGGTGATCTCGGCATTGAGATTCCATTGGAGGAACTGCCCGTCGTGCAACGCCGCGCCGTCCGCACCTGTCTCTCGATCGGTCGCCCCGTCATCATCGCCACGCACATGCTGGAATCGATGATCAGCCAACCGATGCCCACGCGCGCCGAGATCACCGACGTCGCCAACGCGGTCTTCGAAAGCGCCGATTGCGTGATGCTCTCCGGCGAAACGACCGTCGGTCGCTACCCGCTCGAATGCGTGCGCGTGCTCGACACCATCTCGCGGCGCATCGAAGACGAAATCGCCAACGAATACGGCGAGCCGTCCGTGTTCCTCGCCGAGCGCATGAAGATTCTCCGCTCCGCGGTGTTGATGGCGAACGAACTGCCCAACTCCGCCATCCTCTGCTTCACGCGCCGCGGCATCACCGCCGCCGGACTCGCCGCGCATCGCCCGGTTCGAGCGCCGATTCTCGGCATCACCGACTCCATCGAAACGCTGCGTCACCTGAAAATGGTGCGCTCCGTCGAACCCTATTTGCTCCCCGCCTTCGGCGATCCGGAGAAAACGCTAATGCGCGCCATTTCGCTTCTCCTCGGACAAAAACGCATCAAGTCCGGCGACAAACTCGTGATCATTTCCGACGTCACCACCGCCGCCAACGAGCGCATCGACAGCATCCAATTGCGCACCGTAGAGTAATTTTTTCGCGCGCCTGGTGGCTGATGAAAGTTTGCGGGAGTATTTCCCGCGTGCTTGACAATCCACCACCGCGAAGAAGTCTGCCGAGGTGTTTCCTACGAAACAATTCATCGCGCTGCTGCTACTGGCTCTTTGGCTGCCATCCACGCTGCATTGCGACTTAGAGCGAGCAGCGATTGATTTTCTCGCGCACGATCACGAAAATACTTCGTCCACGTGCCACAGTAACGGCAAAGACTGCCACGCGATTGAGGATGTCGATTACGCCGCCAGTTCGCCATCGCCGAAAATTTCACTGCCCGCAGATTCGTTTTCCGAAGTCCGCTCGTCGCTCGTCCGAGCGATCGCGCAAGTGACCGAGCCTAATTTGGCTGCCCCCCCCCATGTTCCACCCCGTGCAACAGTGGTGACTTGGCAATTTGTTCGTCGCGCCGCGCCACTCGCGCGGGCACCTGAGTTGAACGCCTGATCACGTCGCCGCGCCGGAATCTTCCGGCGGTCGTGATCTCCTGCACCCGCTCCGTGCGGGGCCCTTCGGTCACTTGCGTGGCCTGTTCGTCTCCCGTTTCGATTTTGCCGTATTCCACTATGAAAATTTTTCTCGTATCCCTCTTTCTTTGCGGCGGCGCGGCCGCTGCTCCACTCACGTTACCCGACGCGCTGGCCCGCGTGGATGCCGGTCATCCGTGGCTGCGCAGTCGCACCACGCTGATTTCCGCCGCTGCCGCTCGCGACGACCTCGCCAGCGTCGCACCGCCACTGGAAGTTTCCCTCCAATTCGAGAACGCCCTCGGCACCGGTGAACTGCGCGCGGCGCGCAGTCTCGAGACCACGTTGCAATTCAGTCGCGCACTCGATCAGGCTGATCGCCGCACGGCCCGCCGCGCCGTGGCTCATGCGCAAAGCGATGCTGAGCGCGCCGAGTGGGAGGAACGGCGGCGCGTCTTGCTCGCCGAAACTGCGCGTCGCTTTGTTCTCGTCGTCGCCGCCCAAGCGACGCACGAAACCGCCACGCAGCAACTCGCTCTCAGCCAACAAACTGTCGCCACCGTGCAAACGCGCCTCGCGAAGGCCGCCGCGAACATCGGCGAACTCGCCCGTGCCAAACTCGCGCACACCGAACTCGCCATTGCGGTTGAACACGCGGAGCACGATCTGGCAGCGGCACGGCAGAATCTCGCCACGTTGTGGGGCGCACCGCATGCGGACTTCACGACCGCGACCGCCGATCTCGCCGAACTCCCTGCGGTTGCCTCATTCGACCAGCTGGCCGAGCGCCTCTCCTCTGCTCCCCAGCAAACGCACTTCGCCGCTCTCATGCGTTGGCGCCGCGCCGAGGAGTCTCTCGCCCTCACGCAAGGCGCGCGCGGGGAACGCCGTTGGTCCGCCGGCTTGCGCCGTGCGGAATCCACCGACGATTTCGGCTTTGTGCTCGGTTTCGATTACGCGTGGCCGACCAAGCAGGCGCCGCGCGCCCAAGCTGCCCTCGCTCGAGCCGAACACGATCGCGTTGCCACCGACCGCGAGTCGGCGTTGCTCGCCGCACGCGCGATGCTCTTCGCCCATTATCAAGAACTCGGACACGCCCACGTCGAATACACAGCCACGCACGCCGAATTGCTCCCCGCCGCGCGCGAGTGGATTGCCAGCATCGAAACTGGACTCGCGGCCGGACGCTATGAGCTGCGCGAATTGCTCGAAGCCCGCGCCGCCCTCTTTACCGCGCAGCGCCGCCAAACCCAGGCCGCCGCCGATTATCACCTCACTCTTGTCGCCATCGAACAACTGCTCGGCACATCCGCCACCCGCTAACTCCCTTTCTCCATGAATCGTAAACTCATTCTCACACTCGTTGCCCTACTCGCCCTCGCCGGTGGCACCGCCTACTACCTCGTCGAGCGCAGCCACGATCACGAGGCCGACGACGGCCACGATGACCACGGGCACGCCGCCGCCGCCGAACCCGCCCGCGGTCCGCACGGCGGACGGCTTCTCGTCGACGGAGACTTCTCGCTCGAACTCGCCATCTTCGAAAAAGGCGTGCCGCCGGAATTTCGCGCTTGGATCACTGTCGCGGGCAAACCGGTTCCTCCCGCCAACGTGAAACTCAACGTCACGCTCCAGCGACCCAACGGCGTCAGCGATCACTTCACATTCACTCCCGAAGGCGATTACGCGCGCGGCCACGGAGAGGTCTATGAACCACACTCGTTTGACTACGCCATCGTCGCCGAGCACGGCGGCCGCACCTTGCGTTGGTCCTTTGCCGCGCCGGAAATGCAGACCACGATGCATCCGTCCGCCGCGCAACGCGCCGGTGTCGTCAGCGAAATTGCCGGACCCGCGACGCTGGCGGAGACGTTGCCCGTATATGGACACATCCAGCTCAATGCAAATCGCGTCGCGCGCGCCGCACCGCGTTTCGGCGGCATCGTGCGTGCCGCCCATAAAGCGCTCGGCGACACTGTAGCTGCCGGTGAAGTCGTGGCGCTCGTCGAGACCAACCAATCGCTCGTCACTATCGAAGTCACCGCCCCGCTTGCCGGTGTGGTGATTGATCGCGACGTCAACCCCGGCGAAACCGTCGCCGACGGCGCTGCGCTCTACACCATCGCGGACCTCAGCGAAGTCTGGCTCGATCTCAACATCCCGAAACGCGACCATGCGCGAGTGAAGGTTGGTCAGTCCGTGGTCATTCACGCCGACGACGGCGGCCCCGCCGCGCACGGGACAGTCGCGTGGCTCTCGCCTTTCAGTTCCGCCGACGCGCAAACCGCGACCGCGCGCGTCGCACTGGCCAACGCCGACCAACGCTGGCGACCCGGTCTCTTCGTCAAAGCCGACCTCCTCCTCGCGGAGCATCCAGTCGCTGTCGCGGTGAAGGAATCTGCGCTGCAAACGCTCTACGATTTCACGGTCGTTTTCTCACAGCACGGCGAACTCTACCAAGCGCGTCCGCTCGAACTCGGGCGGCGCGGTAATGGCTTCGCTGAAGTGGTCAAGGGACTCGCACCCGGCGAACGCTACGTGACGGAGAACAGTTTTCTGATCAAAGCGGACATCGGCAAATCCAGCGCATCGCACGACCACTAAGGAATCCCCGCCATGCTCGCTCAACTCATTCATTTTTCGATTCGACACCGTTGGCTCGTGCTCGTCGTCACGCTCGGCGTGGCCGCGCTCGGCGTGTATCAGTTTCAACACCTGCCGATCGACGCGGTGCCCGACATCACCAACGTGCAGGTGCAAATCAACACCGAGGCGCCGGGCTTCTCGCCACTCGAAGCCGAACAGCGCGTCACGTTTCCGGTTGAAACCGCGATGGCAGGCCTCCCGCAACTCGACTACACCCGCTCGTTGTCGCGCTACGGACTTTCGCAAGTCACGGTGGTCTTCAAGGACGGCACCGACATCTACTTCGCTCGCCAGTTGGTCAATGAGCGCATTCAGGAAGTAAAATCGCAATTGCCCGCCGGACTCGAACCGGCGATGGGACCGATCTCCACCGGCCTCGGGGAAATTTTTATGTTCACCGTCGAGCCGACCGCAGGCGCGCGCAAACCCGACGGCTCCGCCTACGACGCCACCGATCTGCGCGAAATCCAGGACTGGGTTGTCCGACCGCAATTGCGCAATCTGGCCGGTGTCACCGAGGTCAATACCATCGGCGGTTTCGTGAAACAGTTTCACGTCACGCCGCATCCCGAGCGTCTCCTCAGTTATGGTCTGACCTTGCGCGAGGTGATGGACGCGCTCGCGCGCAACAACGCCAACGTCGGTGCCGGCTACATTGAGCGCTTCGGTGAACAGTATCTGATCCGCGTGCCCGGCCAGGTGAACGGCCTCGCAGAGATTGAAAATATCGTCGTGGCGCGTCGCGCCGGACAACCGGTGCGTGTGCGTGACGTCGCCGGCGTGCTTCTCGGCCAAGAGTTGCGCACCGGCGCCGCCACCGTCGATGGCAACGAAGTCGTGCTCGGCACGGTGTTCATGCTCATCGGCGAAAACTCCCGTGAAGTTGCAACTCGCGTCGCCACCAAGCTCGAGCAGGTCAACCGCTCGCTGCCTTCCGGCGTCGTCGCGAAAACGGTTTATGATCGCACCACACTCGTGGACCGCACCATCGCGACCGTGCGCACTAATCTCGCGGAAGGGGCACTTCTCGTGATCGCGGTGCTGTTTCTTCTGCTCGGTAATCTGCGCGCGGCACTGATCACCGCCGCCGTGATTCCGCTGTCGATGCTCTTCACCGTCACCGGCATGGTTTCGCAGAAAGTATCGGGCAACTTGATGAGTCTCGGCGCACTCGATTTCGGTCTCATCGTGGACGGCGCGGTCATCATTATCGAAAACTGCCTGCGGCGCTTCGGTCACGAACAGGCGCGCTTGCAACGCCTGCTGACCCAACCGGAGCGTTTCGCCCTCGCGGCCAACGCCACGGCGGAAGTCATCAAACCGTCGCTCTTCGGGGTGTTCATCATCACGGTCGTCTATGTGCCGATCTTCGCGCTGACGGGCGTGGAGGGAAAAATGTTTCACCCGATGGCGTTCACCGTCGTCACCGCATTGCTCGGCGCGATGGTGCTTTCGATAACGTTCGTGCCGGCGGCGGTCGCGTTGTTCGTCACCGGCAAAGTCACCGAGAAGGACAATCTCGCGATACGCGGAGCGAAGGCGCTCTACCTGCCGACCCTGCGTTTCGTCATGTCGGTGCGACCCGCCGCCGCCGTCGGCGCGATACTCCTCGTCGGGCTCGCCGGATTCGCCGCGTCGAAGATGGGCACGGAATTTATTCCGCATCTCGACGAAGGCGACATCGCCCTGCACGCGCTGCGCATCCCCGGCACCAGCCTGACGCAATCCGTGCAGATGCAACGCGATGTCGAAGCCGCGATGAAATCCTTCGGCGAAGTGGACAAGGTCTTCGCCAAGATCGGCACGGCCGAAGTCGCCACCGACCCGATGCCGCCGAGTGTGGCGGACACCTTTGTGATGTTGAAGCCGCGCGCGCAGTGGCCCGACCCGAAACGCAGCAAGGCCGACCTCGTCGCTGCGATGGAAGCCGCGGCCGCCGCCGTGCCGGGCAACAACTACGAATTTACGCAGCCGATCCAGATGCGTTTCAACGAACTCATTTCCGGAGTGCGTTCCGACGTCGCTGTCAAAGTTTACGGTGACGATCTCGCCGTGCTGAACGAAGTCGGTGAGCAAATCGAAACGGTGCTGCAGTCCGTCGCGGGCGCGGCAGACGTGAAGATCGAGCAAACCACGGGCTTGCCGATGCTCACCGTGCAACTTGATCGTGAAGCCATCGCGCGTTACGGGCTTGCCGTCGCCGACGTGCAGGAATTGATCGCCACCGCACTTGGCGGCACGGCGGTCGGTCACGTGTTCGAGGGCGATCGACGGTTCGAACTCATCGTGCGCTTGCCCGAGAATTTGCGCACCGACTTGGTCGCGCTGGGCAACTTGCCTGTGCCGCTGCCAACATTAGACCACGACGAAGCGCGCCCCGCGCGCACCGCGATCCTCGGACTCGAACATGGTATTTCTGCCAGCGCCGCGCTTGCCTTTGTTCCGCTACGCGAAGTCGCAGCGTTTGAGATCGCCCCAGGCCCCAACCAGATCAGTCGCGAGAACGGCAAGCGCCGCGTCGTTGTCACCGCCAATGTGCGGGGGCGCGACCTCGGCAGCTTCGTGGCGGATGCGCAGCAACGTATCGCCACCGAAGTCCCCGTGCCTCCCGGTTACTGGCTCGATTACGGCGGCACCTTTGAGCAACTCCTCTCGGCCAGCCAGCGTCTGCGCATCGTCGTGCCGGTGACGTTGCTGCTGATTTTCGGGCTGCTCTTCATGAGTTTCGGCAATGCCAAAGATGCCATGCTGGTGTTCACCGGTGTCCCGCTCGCGCTGACCGGAGGCATTGCGGCGCTCTGGTTGCGCGACATCCCGTTGTCGATTTCGGCGGGTGTAGGTTTCATCGCACTCTCTGGCGTCGCCGTGCTCAACGGCCTCGTGATGATTTCCTTCATCCGTTCTTTGCGCGAAGCGGGCACTAAACTCGATGCGGCAGTGGAAGAAGGCTGTCTCACGCGCCTGCGGCCGGTGTTGATGACTGCGCTCGTGGCAAGTCTGGGCTTCGTGCCGATGGCGCTCGCCACCGGGGCAGGGGCCGAAGTGCAACGCCCACTCGCGACCGTCGTGATCGGCGGCATCATCAGCTCGACGCTGCTCACACTCGTGGTGTTGCCTGCGCTCTATCGGATGTTTCACCGGCCCGACGAAATCGTGGAGGCGCAGGCATGAAGCACCGACTCTTTCTAACCGCTGCGTTGGTCACTACGTTGGGCTTGGTCGGTTGCGCCACGCCCTTTCGCGCTCCGCCCGATGTGGCTCAAATCAAACTCGAACGCGTCGACTCTTCTCGCGTGGTGGTCACGAAAATCTGGCTAGAGCGAGATGCGGGAGTGCTCGTCGTCAAGGGCTATATCGTCAAGCGACTCGACGCTGACGATACGACGCAGACCTATCTTGAGGTGACCCTTTACGACTCCGCAGGTGCGGTGCTCCGCCGCACTCTGGAGCATTTCGAACCTCGCCAGCTAGTCCGGCGCCACAAACGACCCGGCATTGGCACCTACCGGGTGCCGCTGGACCCGCTCCCCGTCGGCACTGCCTCAATCGAGGTGCGCGCCCACGAAGCAGAGTCAAACACCTTGCCTCGCTAGTAGACATCCCGCGCTACCTTCCCTCACTTCATGAAATTCATTCTTACCTTAACCGCCTTTTTTCTCACGACCTTGCGCGTATCCGCCCATGCCATGACGACAACGGATCAGGCGACCGCGCTTGCGGGCGGCAACCCCGAATACCTGATGCTCGGCGCCACTCACATGCTGACGGGTTACGATCACCTGCTGTTCCTCTTCGGCGTGATGTTCTTCCTGACCAGCTTCAAGGACATCCTGAAGCTAATCACGGCCTTCACCCTCGGGCACTGTATCACGCTGATCTTTGCCACCCTCCTGCAGCTCAAGGCCAACTTCTACCTGGTCGACGCCGTGATTGCGCTGACTGTTTGCTACAAGGCCTTCGACAATTTGGACGGGTTTAAAAAACACCTTGGCATGGCGTCGCCGAATCTGGTCGGTGCGGTGTTCATTTTCGGCCTGATCCACGGTTTCGGCTTGTCCACGCGGCTCCAGCAACTCCCCTTAGGCCACGACGGACTGGTGCTGCGTATTCTCTCCTTCAATGTCGGCGTCGAAGTAGGTCAAGTGCTGGCACTCGGCATCATGTGGATCTTGCTCGCCCAGTGGCGCAAGACCCCGTCGTTCGCCCGGCTCGGCCGCGTCTGCAACATGGCCCTGCTCTTTGCCGGTCTGCTGCTCCTCCTGATGCAACTACACAGTTACCAGCACACGCGATATCCGGAGCACTTTCCGCTCAACAAGGACGAACATTTCCATGTCCACGAAGACATGGCCGGACCGGGACACAAACACTGACCGACCGACCCCCGCTTCATTTTTTCCAACCAACATCCCACCCACCATGAAATCATCCCTGAATAATTCTCTACTGGTCGCAACCTCGCTGGTCGCACTGTCCCTCACTCGCTTGGCCGCCCATCCCGAGCACGAAATCAGCCCGCCGCCAGTCGAAGAACACAGCCACGAACACTCAACCAAGGCGCCGGACACCATCGTTGACATCACCAAGGAAATCTCTCGGCAACAGCAACTGCTGGAAAAGAGCGTGGAAGACCGGAAACTGAGAGACGCCCATGATTATGCCTTCGCCATTCGCGATCTCGCAAAGGCGCTTGCCGCCAAGCTGCCGGAGACGAATAAGACCAATGTCGAGCAAGCCGTCGCTAGAATCACCGAGACGGCCACCGCCATCGATCAATCCGCTGCTGCTGGTGCCCAAAAGACTACTGAGGCCAATGTCAAAATCATGGTTGGAGCAATCAAAGCGCTCTATCTGACGTTGCCTCCCGGACACTAATTTACTCCGACATGGCACTCTGTGAGCGCGGCTCGATGCGATGCCATTGAGGTTGATTCCCCAGCCATGCACTGCGAGGCATACGGCTCGTTGCGGCGGCCGAAACAGGATGTCTCGCCCGCCTGCAGGCGGAGTAGTTGACCGCGCTCCATCGGATAGAAAATCGGCCCGACGAAGTCGCGGAAAGCTCCTGGAAAGAATCTTTCCGACGCATCCGACGCGTTTGTTTGAGAAAATATTTGTAACCTCGCTCGGCGGACGCGGTATAGAAATCTTGTCACTATCGGCCTCTGCGACAGTGAGTATTCTCCACTTGCCCATGTTTCGTTTCCTTCCTTTCGCCATTTGTTTTTGTGCTCTCTATTCCGCCGCTGTCGCCGCGCCACCCGCGCTCACTATCACCGCCACGACGCAACCACCGCGCATCGACGGTGTGATCTCGCCGGGTGAATGGGACGGGGCCGCTACCAGTTCGGCCTTTCGCCAGATCTTGCCATTGGAGAACGCCGATCCCACCGAACTCACGGAATTTTGGGTCACGCACGACGCGAATCTCATCTACATTGCCGTGCGCTCGCACGACAGCGCCGGCGAGGCCGGACTCCGCGCCTACTCGATGCAGCGCGACCAGGACAATGGCTCCGACGATTTGGTGCGCATCGTCTTTGATACCTTCAACCGCCAGAACGACGGTTACTATTTCGCGCTCACTGCCGCGGGCGGCAAACACGACGGGCTCGTGCAAAACAAAACCGAAGGCAACCAGCACTGGGATGCACTCTGGCACGGCAAAGTGTCGCGCGACGCAGGCGGTTGGTCCGCCGAATTCGCGATTCCCGCCAAGAGCATCGCCTTCAATCCGAACAACGGCACGTGGGGTTTCAACATCGCGCGCGCCGTGCGGCGGAAACAAGAAGTGCTCCGTTGGTCGGGCATTCTGCGCAACAAATCCACCATCTCCCTGCCCGATCTCGGTTTGCTCCACGGCGTCACCGCGCTGCGCCAAGGCCGCGGACTCGATATCAAGCCCTACGCGTCGTTCACCCATCGCACCAACCCGCAGGGCAACGCCAAACAAAACGATTTTCGTCCCGGCCTCGATGTGACGTGGCAAATCACACCCGCGCTCGCGGCGACGTTCACCATCAATACCGATTTCGCCGACGCCGAAGTGGACGACCGCCGGATCAACCTCGGGCGCTTCAGTCTGTTCTTCCCCGAGAAACGCAGCTTCTTCACGCAGGACGCGTCACTCTTCACCTTCGCCGGTATCAGTCGCGACCCGTTGCCATTTTTCTCCCGGCGCATCGGACTCGCCAGCGACGGCAGCAAGGTCGACTTGCTCGGTGGATTCAAACTCACCGGACGCGCCGGGCCGTGGACGATCGGCTTGCTCGACGTGCAGATCGACGAGCACGCCGGGGTCGATTCGCAGAATCTTTTTGTCAGTCGCGTCACGCGTGGCGTCGGCGACGAATCGACCGTCGGCATGATCGTCACGCACGGTGACCCGCGCAGCAACGGCGACAACACGCTCGTCGGCGTCGACTACAATTTCGTCAACTCGCAGTTCCTCGGAAAAAGCAAACAACTGATCGTGCGCGCCGCGCTGCAAGCCACCGACTCCGACTTCGTCGCCGACCAAGGCACCGCCGCCACGCTGCGAATTTCCTACCCCAATGAGCCGTATGAATTCTTCGGCACTTACCAACGCATCAGTGAAAACTTTGATCCCGCGCTCGGCTTCGCACCGCGCACCGGCGTGCAGACTGCGCATGTGTGGAATCGTTACCGTTGGTATCCGGCGAACGCGACGATTCAGCGCTTCGATGTGTTTCTCGAAGGTGATTGGGTCAACGACCTGCGCAACCACCCGCTCGACCGCGGCTACTGGGCGGGTTTCGAATTCGGCACCAAGGCCGGTGACGAATTTACGTTCTTCCTCGAGCACGGCAGTGAAGTGTTGGACCAAGCCTTTGCCATTCGCCCCGGTATTATTATTCCGGCGGGCGCACATCAATGGAACGGTGCCGTTGCGCGCTTCGGCACTTCGCGCACGCGCCGGGCCGATGTCGAAGTCGAGCTGCGACACGGCGGATTCTTCACTGGAGACAGCACCAATCTCGAGGTCGAGCTCGGCTGGCGACCGTCCTCCCACGTGGAGTTGCGTGCCGAATGGGAGCTGCGCCGCATCCAACTCCCTCAGGGCAACTTCAACGTGCGCATCGCTTCGGCCCGCGCAGTTTACACCGCCAGCCCCGATTTGCAGTTCAGCCTGCTCGCGCAATATGACAATTTCTCCAATCAACTCGGCCTCAATTTCCGGACGAAGTGGACCGTGCAACCGGGCAACGAAATCTTCTTCATCGTTAATCAAGGTTACGATGCCGCGAACAATTCGCTCCGTCCCACCGCCAGCGAGATTTCCACGAAAGCCGCGTGGACGTTTCGCTTTTGAGCAACGGACGGCGTGCGCGCGGCACCACCTGATGCGGTTGCGCGCACGAGTGGCAGGTTGACTAGAACGTCCGCCGCAGACCGACGCCGAACGCGCGGCCGGGCAACGGCGCGATCTCCCGCAGGAACGACGTGTGCGGCCGCGCGGTGGCATTGGTCAGGTTCGAGCCGCGCACAAACAATTCCCAGCCGCCCTCGCCGCGTGCCCACTGCCACGCCGCGTGTGCGCCGAGCAATTGATATTCGTCCGACGGCGCTTCATTGGCGCTCACGCGGTGTTGCGCGCGCGTGATCTGCCAGTCAACACCCGCACTCCACGCCGCGTGCTGCCACGCCACGCCCACCGTGTGCCGCCACGCCGGAATGCGCGGCAACGCCCGGCGCGCGCGATCCTCCGCGCGCGTGAAATCCGTCGCGACGCGCACGTCGAGCTTGTGCGCCACCGTGTCGTGCACGTGAAAAACAATCTCCGCCTCCGCGCCGCGAAAGCGCGCGTCGGTCGCCACAAATTGATAGACCTCGAGCGATTCTTCGCCCGGCAAAACCGCCGCTGGCGCGATTACGACATAGCCGCCCCGATCCACCGCGACGTCGCCCGTCGCCGCTTCATGAATGTAACCGCGAAACCGATTCGCGAAGACACTCACCTCGCCCGTCACCCATCCGACGCGACGACGCACATTAATTTCCGCGCCGAGTGAGCGCTCGCGCGCGAGCGACGCATCGCCGATTTCAAACGCGCCCGTGCCAAGATGCGGTCCGTCAGCGAAAAGTTCCTGCGCGTTGGGCGCGCGCTCGGTCCGAGTGAGCGAGACGCCGACGATCCAACCCGGCACCGGATTCCACACCGTGCCGACTGACGCGCTGAACAGATGGTCGTCCCGCGAGCGCGCAGTGCCATCGCGCGCGCTGATTTGCTGCGTCTCGAAACGCGCGCCGAATTGCGGTGTGAATGCGCCGACTTGGAACTCCTCAAACGCGAACAGCGCGCGATTCGTCGTTTGTGAGGGCGGCAGAAACGCCTCGTCGCCGCTGGCCTCGACCTTGCTGCGTCCGGCTTGCACGCCCCAAACCCCGGCAAGTCCGCCAAGGTCAGTGTGCAGCAACTCAGCGCGCACGTCGTAGCCGCGGTTGTTGAAGGTGGTGCCGACGTCGCCGTCGTCCAACTCGCGATGAGAGTAATCCGCCACGCCGAGTTTTACGCGCGCACCAGAGAATGGCCCGAACGGCTGCGTCGTCTCGGCCTGCAGATCAAACCGACGTTGCCGCAGGTCGATTTGCACGTCCGTTTCCTTCGGCACGCCGTAGAGCGTATCGTAACCGCTGAATGCAAAGCCCACGTGTCCCGACTTCGTCACGAACGAAAGTCCGGCGGCACCGCCGGTGGTATCGACAGCCGAGTTGGGCAACTTGCCGTGCGCGAACTCCGGCGTGGGCTGCCCGGCGAGTCGTGCCGCCGCGGTTGCCGCCGCGCGGTTAGCCGCGCTCAGCGCGTAGCCGGGAATATTCACATCGCCCGCGCGACGGTGAAATCCGTCGAGGTGCAGCACGACGGCGCGATCGTCGTCGAGTGACGCCGCCACGTTGACGATGCCACCGAGAGCACGCTCTCCCGCTCCCGTATCGGCGCGCGCATCCACCAACCCGCTGATGGGTCGCGCGGGCAATTCTGTTTCAATGCGGTGCGTGAGGAGATTCACGACACCGCCGACTGCCGAGCTGCCATAGAGCAATGATGCCGGACCGCGCACGATCTCGATGCGATTGATTAGAAACGGCTCCACGCTCACGGCGTGATCGGGACTGACGGTCGAACCATCGATCGCACTTGCGCCATTTTCCAACACGCGAATGCGGTCGCCGCCAAGACCGCGGATGATCGGGCGACTGCTGCCCGGCCCGAAGTAGGTTGCATGAATGCCGGGCAACCCGGCGAGTGTTTCGCCGAGCGAAGGTTGTTGGCGCACCGCCAGCGCTGTGTCGGCGAGGACACTCGTGGCTTGCGCGAGTTCGGCCGGGTCGCGCGCAAACGGCAGTGCGGAGACGACGAATTGATCGAGGTGCACCGCATCGGGTGCAGGGACTGGCGACGCAGCGAGTGCCGCTGTCGCAGTGAGAACAAGGAACGAAGAAAGAGATTTGGAAACGGACATGACAAAGGTGAGTTGAAACAGGAGCGCGCATCGCCACACCGGCGGCGCGCAATGGAAAACACGACGCCAACACGGCGTCGTTCGATTAGCCTGACGTTCAGGCGGTCGGCGGTCCGCGTCCCGGCGGTTGCCAGCTAATTGCCCGCTCCACCACGGCGGGCTCTCCCATCCGCACGAGCACTTCCACGAAGCGCACCGGCGGTTCGACGGACGGAGCCACGGTCAAAGCCGTGGAGCCACCGCGCGCCCAATGCATCACCACGCAACCGGCATCCCCGTGCTCGGGCACGGCGTGCTCCGTGTGATCACCGTGGTGCAGCCAATCGTGCCACTCCGCGTTGACGGAAAACGCGCCCAGCCCGAGCACCAACGCCACGCCCAGCACCGCGACAAGGCGGTTCCAGACAGGCAGGGGCTTCATGGATGGACGGTTCACCGCCCACCAGAGGATGCGCATTTTCCGCGGCGTCAAGCGGACTCGCCGCGCTAGTCGCCAATGCGCACAAATCGCGGCACGACCGCTCCGGCGCTCTCTACCGTTTCGCCAAACATTACCGCCGGCCGCACCCACCAACCGCCGTCGCCGTAAAGCGCTTCGTAAACGACCATCGGCACCAACGTCTCTGAATGCCGCGCCAATCCGTGCACGCGGTAGTGGTTGCCTTTGTAGTGGCGGTAAAGTCCGGGCTGAGGCTCGGCAGGCATCGCGGGCGCATCTCGCATGGTCCAAAATCCAGCGCCCTCCAAAGGCCAGCGCAACACTAGATCGAGAGCTCAGCGGAAATCGCCAGAAGCGCCGAATACGGGCCGAATTCGCATCCTATTTGTCTAATCTGGCGAATTTGAGACTTGCTACTATTCGCCATAAATGACGTTTTTAGTTGAAAATCGGCCCAAAAGCGCCATATATGACGAATCATGAAGATCACCAACGAAGCCACGGACCAAGCCATTTTTCAAGAGCTCGGCGCGCGCTTGGCGAAGGTGCGATTGGAGAAAAATCTCACCCAAGCGCAACTGGCGGCCGAGGCCGGCATCTCGAAGCGCACGTTGGAGCGTTTGGAGGCCGGTGCCGTGGCCGCGCAGTTGTCGGCGCTCGTTCGCGTGTGCCGCGCGTTGGATTTGCTCTCAAATCTGGACGCCCTGCTCCCCGACACCGGGCCGGGCCCAATCGCGTTGCTGAAAATGGGTGGGCGCATGCGTCGGCGCGCGTCGCCAGCCAACCGCACGCCGAACGCGCGCAACGAACCGCCGCCGTCCGCCGGCACTTGGACTTGGGGCAAGTCGTCATGAGCACGCTGGCCGAGGTCAGACTCTGGGGACGCTCCATCGGCGCAGTCTCGCTCGAAGACGGCGCGGCGCCCGCTTCCTTCCAATACGATCCCGCCTTCGTTGGCAGCGGCATTGAGGTTGCGCCGCTGACGATGCCGCTAAGCAACCGCGTCTATTCATTCCCCGCCCTGCCGCGGGAAGCTTTTCATGGTCTGCCCGGACTGCTGGCCGATTCGCTGCCCGACAAGTTCGGCAACGCGCTCATCGATGCGTGGCTCGCCACGCAAGGTCGCACGCCGGCCAGCTTCAACGCCGTCGAACGTCTCTGCTACACCGGCACGCGCGGGATGGGCGCACTCGAATTTGCTCCCAGCGTCGGTCCGCAAGTGCGCCAAACCCGCGAAGTCGATATTGCCGCCCTCGTCGAGTTCGCCTCGGAAGTGTTGAGTCAGCGCGCGGGCTTGCGCGGCTCTCTCGCCGACCCCGACCGCAAGGCGGCGCTCAACGACATCCTTCGCGTCGGCACGTCCGCCGGCGGAGCGCGCGCCAAGGCGATCATCGCGTGGAACCCGCTGACCAATGAGGTGCGCTCCGGCCAAGTCGCCGCCGACACCGGTTTCAGTTACTGGTTGCTGAAATTCGACGGCGTCTCCGGCAACAAAGACAAGGAACTCGAAGATCCCAAAGGTTACGGCGCGATCGAATACGCCTACTCGCTCATGGCCCGCGCCGCCGGCATCACGATGACCGAATGCCGCTTGCTCGAAGAGAACGGCCGCCGCCATTTCATGACGCGCCGCTTCGACCGGCTCGACGGCGGCGAAAAACTGCACATGCAGTCACTCGGCGCGCTGGCGCATTTCGATTTTAATTCTGCCGGTGCTTACGCCTACGAACAGGCCTTCCTCGTCATTCGCCAACTCGGCCTGCCGATGGACGCCGTCGAACAACAGTTCCGCCGCATGGCCTTCAACATCGTCGCCCGCAATCAGGACGATCACGTGAAGAACATCGCTTTTCTCATGGATCGCTCCGGCCGCTGGACGCTCTCGCCGGCCTACGATGTGAGTTACAGTTACAACCCGTCCGGCGCGTGGACCGACCGTCACCAGCTGAGCCTCAACGGCAAACGCGACGGCTTCACGCTCGCCGACTTCACCGCCTGCGCGCAAACCGCCGCGATGAAACGCGGGCGCGCCGAAACGATCCTCGAGGAAGTCCGCGCCGCCGTCGCGCGTTGGCCCGAATTCGCCGCGCAAGCGCAGGTCCCCGACTCGTGGCGCGAGCAGATTCAATCCACTCTGCGCCTCGCGCTGCCTCCCGCCTGAACACACCGAAGGCGCAATCCTCCGTTTGACGCCTCGGCTAAACTGCTCACTGCTTACCGTTCACTCTCATGTCCGCTCCCATTCCCGTCACTGTTCTCACCGGCTTCCTCGGCGCCGGCAAAACTACGCTGCTCAACCGCATCCTCACCGAGCAACACGGCAAAAAAATCGCCGTGATCGAAAACGAGTTCGGCGAAGTCGGCGTGGACAACCAACTCGTCATTCAGGGCGACGAGGAAATCCTCGAGATGAACAACGGCTGCATCTGCTGCACCGTGCGCGGCGATTTGCTGCGCATCCTCACGCGCCTGATGAAGCGCAAAGACCGGCTCGACGCCATCCTCATCGAAACCACCGGCCTCGCCAACCCCGCGCCGGTCGCGCAAACCTTCTTCACCGATCCGGAGATGAAGGAGCAGTTCCGCCTCGACGCCATCGTCACGCTGGTGGACGCAAAACACATTCACCTGCACCTCGACGACGCGCCCGAGGTATTGAAGCAACTCGCCTTCGCCGATGTCGTGTTGCTCAACAAGGTCGACCTCGTCACGCCCGCCGAGCTCGACGCGCTCGAGACGCGTATTCACCGCCTCAACGCCGTCGCCAAAATTTACCGCACGCAGAACGCCGACATCGCCATCGACAAGGTGCTCAACCTCGGCGGCTTCAGTCTCGATCGCGCGGTCGAAGTCGATCCGCAGTTCATGGAGATGGAGTATCCCTTCGAGTGGGCCGGCGGCTACCAACTCGCCGCCGGCACCTACGAATTGGGCATCGGCCACGCGCCCGACGACGATCATCACCACGACCACGATCACGAGTGCGGCGATGAGTGTGGCCACGATCACAACGAGCTCGACGTTGTCGTCGCGCCGCTCGCCTCCCTCGACGCGCCTGTAATCGATGCCGCCATCAACGCCACCGTGCAGACGTTTTCCGATTGGGAAAAAATCACGCTCCCCGGCGAGCCCATCGCCGCCGACGGCAAGTTGCACCGCCTGAAATTACAGAACGAAAACGGCCACTTCCCAATTCAGATCGCGACAGCCGGCGCCTATTTGCTCTTCACGGCGCACGACGTGCCAACGCATTTGCACAATGCCAGCGGCAACGTGCTCCGCTATCAGTGGGACAAAACTTTCCGGCACGAACATGCGCACGACGAAACGGTCTCGTCCGTCGGCATCAGCACGCCCGGCGATCTCGACGGCAAGAAACTCAACGAGTGGATCTCCAAGCTGCTCGCAGAAAAGGGCGGCGATATTTTCCGGATGAAGGGCGTGCTCTGCGTGAAAGGCACGAACAAGCGCCTCGTCTTCCAAGGTGTGCACATGCTCTTCGACGCAAAATTTGACCGCGAGTGGAAGCGCGACGAAAACCGCACCAACACCCTCGTCTTCATCGGCAAGAATCTCGACCGCACCGCGCTCACCGAAAGCTTCAAGGCCTGCCTCAGTCGCTGACAAAGTTCGCTGAAGCGACGCGTCCGCGCCATGTCTTTTCGCTCGCGCTCAAACAGGCAAACTTCATTCTGCGCCTGCTTGGAAACCGCTCCGCTTTCGATTCGGTCACTGTTCTGGCGATTGCAAATTGGCGGATGGCTTTTGCTCGTCCCTATTTTCGCAGGAATCGTCATGACCGTCTACGAATCGCCGGGCAGCGCGATCGTCATCAGCGTCATCCGACAGCTCATCGGATTCGCCCTCACCTTGGTGGCGTGGCGCATCTACCGGCGTTGGCCGGTCTCTGCGTTTCATCTTTCCCGTCATTGGTGGCTGGTCGGCCTGTGCTGCGCAGTCTTGCTGGTGGCCGACATGACCCTGGCCGAAGTCGCCCGCAGCGCACTTGATCTCGGTCCCCAACCAGACGTGGTGTTTCGCGGTTCCGTTTTTATCCGCGCCTCGCTCTATGTCGGGTGGAGCACTTTTTACTTCGCCATTCGGCATGAGTTAACCACCCGGCGGAAGGAGGTGCAGGTTGCGCAACTCGTAGCGGCGCACCGCGAGGCGGAGTTGCAGCTCCTGCGCGCGCAGGTGAATCCCCATTTCTTGTTCAACGCGCTTAATTCCATCATCGGCGAGGCAGAATCAAATCCCGCTGCCGTCGTTGCGACCACGCACGCGATGGCCGACTACCTGCGCTATTCTCTGAGCAACGGCGCGCATACCGCACCGTTCGGTCATGAGCTCGACGCGATGGCGAGCTACCTTCACGTTGAACAAGCGCACTTGGGCGCGACCCGTTTGGATTGGAATATTGACGCTTCGGAAGCCGCCCGCACTGCCATCGCGCCGACCGCCCTCGTGCAACCGCTGATTGAGAATGCGATCAAATACGGCCTGCGCACCTCGCCCTCGCTGCTTACGATTCGTGTCTCCGCCAGCGTGCGCGCGGAACGTCTCTACGTCGTAGTTGAAAATTCCGGTCAGTGGATCGCCCGCGCAGCCGGCGAGACGGCGCGCGACTCCACCGGTATCGGCTTGAAGAATCTGCAACGCCGACTCGCGCTCCTCTGCGGCGACCTAGCCGTATTCTCCGTGCGTCCCTCCGCACGCGGCATCCGCGTTGAAATTGAACTGCCCTATTCGCCGCCGACGCTCGCATCAGCTTTCCGACGCGAGCCGTCATCGCCGCGCACCTAGATGCGCACTCGCGACTTGCTCGCCAGCGCGAGCGGGCCCAAGTTGCGCGCGATGCAATTTGCCAAGCACTGGGCCGGTGTTCTCGACGACTACGTGATCGACCTTGCGTGGTCACCCGACGGCCAATGGCTCGCCGCCGCGTCTGCCGCCGGCGGCATCACGCTCTTCGACGCGCAAACTGGCGCGGTCACGCACCAACTCGCCGGCCACACCGACGGCACCAACTGCCTCGCGTGGTGCCCGACCGCGCCCGAACTCGCTTCCGGCGGACAGGATGGCTGCGTGAAGTTCTGGAGCGCCGCCACCGGTGCGGAGCTCGCGGAAACCAATCTCGGCACCGCGTGGGTCGAACACCTGGTATGGACGGCATCGCCGCGCTCCAACGCCCCGCACACGGCGCTGTTGTTTGCCGCCGCCGGCAAAAAACTTGTCGCGCTCCACGCCGACGGCACCACCGCACACACGTTCGCCGAAGCACCGAAAACAATTTCCGCCCTCGCCGCCAGCCCGACCGCGCCCGTGGTGGCGGTCGCCTATTTCGGCGGCGTGTGTTTGTGGGACGCGCAAACTTTTTCCGCGCAGAAAGAATTCGCCTACGGCAACGCGATCCACGCGCTCGCGTGGTCGCCGGACGGACGTTGGTTGGTCGCCGGTTGCCAGGACAACGCCGTGCATCTCTGGGTGCCCGCCGCGGATCTCGAACTCCACATGAGCGGTTACGAAACGAAGTTGAAGGAGCTCTCCTTCAGTCACGATTCGAAGTGGCTCGCCACTGGCGGTGGCCGGGATTCCTGCGTGTGGGATTGCAGTGGCGCGGGACCGGAAGGACGCGAGCCACTCGCCCTGCCGCACAACGCACCGATCAAGGCACTCGCCTTCCAACATCAGCACGGACTCCTCGCCACCGGGGCGGCGGATGGTGAATTTATCCTGTGGTCGCCGACGCGGAAAAACCCTCTCGTCGCTTCAGTGAAGATGCCCGCCGCCGCAACGAAGTTCACGTGGCGCGGCGACGACACCCTCCTCGCCGTCGGCACCGAACGCGGCCAACTCTTCGTCTTCAAGACCGCGTGAGCCGCGGCCAGTTTGTAACGTATTATATTACAAACACGGCCGTGCGTTCAGCGGGGGTGAGTTCGCGCCATTGGCCGGGGGCGAGCGCGAGTGACTCTAGCGTGAGCGCGCCGATGCGCACGCGCACGAGACGCAACGTCGGATGCCCCACGGCGGCAGTCATGCGGCGCACTTGACGGTTTTTTCCTTCGGTGAGTTCGAGCGCGAGCCAGCAATCGGGCACATTCTTCCGCACGCGAATCGGCGGCGAGCGCGGCGCGAGTTGAGGCTCCGGCAAGAGTCGACGCACGTCGCAGGGCCGCGTGCAGTAATCTCCAATCATCACCCCTGCGCGCAAGCGCGTCAGCGCGGCGGCGTCGGGCACGCGTTCCACTTGCACCCAGTATTCGCGACGGTGCGCGAATGCCGGATCGAGCAGTCGCGAGTTCAGTCCCGCTTCGTCGCTCAACAGCAGCAATCCTTCCGAGTCGGCGTCGAGTCGTCCGAGCGGATAAACCGCTTTCGGCAACGCGAAATCGGCCAGCGTGCGCCACTGCGAACCGGGCTCCGGCGTGAATTGCGAGAGGACGCCGTAGGGTTTGTAAATCGCGAGCAGCACACCAGCGAGCGTGCCGGCTCGCGTCCCGTTGCCAATCCTTCGGTTGAGCGATTGCGGAAGTAACCACGAATGGACACGTATGAACACCAATGCGATCGCGACCGAGTGGACCGGAAATTTGAAACGAAACACGACTTTACGCACAGACTCAAAGCACTCACCGAGTAGATTTCTTTTCGTGTCCATTCGTGGTTAGCTCGAAAAGTTCTGGTTTGAATTCACTTCCTTCGAATCACGCGGCGATAATTCACTTGGCTAGCTGACGGCAGTAGATTCGCTGACTGCGTGAGTTCGACCGCCACCCCAACCCGACCAACGTTGCGCGATGCGTTGCCCGTGTGGGCGAAGATTGGCCTGCTCAGCTTCGGCGGACCGACGGGGCAAATCGCGTTGATGCACGGCGAACTCGTGGAGAAACGCCGCTGGGTCAGTGACGCGCGTTTTGTGCACGCGCTGAATTACTGCATGCTGCTGCCCGGTCCGGAGGCGCAACAATTGTCGATCTACGTCGGCTGGCTGTTGCATGGCGTGCGTGGAGGTCTCGTTGCCGGTTTACTGTTCGTGTTGCCGGGCGCGTTGCTGCTGTGGGGAATTTCGTGGCTCTATCTGACGCAAGGCAACGTGCCCGCTATCGCCGCGATCTTCGCCGGTCTTAAACCAGCGGTGCTCGCGATCGTGGCGTTTGCCGTGCTGCGTATCGGCCGGAAGATTTTGAAACGACCCTTGCTGTGGGCGATCGCAGCGGCCGCGTTTGCGGGAATTTTTTGGCTGAAGATTCCATTTCCCGCGATCGTGCTCAGCGCCGGCATCGTGGGGCTGATTGGCGGCCGTTATTTCCCTGACTATTTTCCCGTCGCGGAGAAACACCACGGCGGTAACGCACCCGCAATTTCCGATGACTCTTCGCACGTAATTCCGGCGCCGTCGGCCAAACGCACCGTGCGAACACTCGCGTTTTGGGCGGCGATATGGATCGCGCCGCTTGCGCTCGCGTGGCTCACGCTTGGTTCGGACCACGTGCTGTTTCAACAAGGTCTGTTCTTCTCGAAGGCCGCGCTCGTCACCTTCGGCGGCGCCTACGCGGTGTTGCCCTACGTGGCCCAACAAGCGGTCGAGACGCACGGTTGGCTGACGGCGACGCAAATGATCGACGGACTCGGGCTCGCCGAGACGACGCCGGGGCCGCTCGTGCTCGTGTTGCAACACGTCGGTTTTCTCGGCGGTTGGAATTTTCCGGCGCCGTTTTCTCCCCTCGGCGCGGCGACGCTCTGCGCGTTGATGACGGCGTGGTGCACCTTTGTGCCGGGGTTTTTATTCATCTTTGTCGGCGCGCCGTTCGTCGAAGCGATGCGCGCCAACGAGTGGATCGGTCGCGCAATGTCCGCCATCACCGCCGCTGTCGTCGGCATCGTGCTCAATCTCGCGGTGTGGTTCGGACTCAACGTCCTGCTGCCCGATGGCGCGCGCGTTGATTGGCTGAGCATCGGTCTCGCCATCGCCGCTTTCGTCGCGTTGCAAAAACTCAAGTGGGACGTCGTGCGTGTCGTGCTCGCATGTGGTGCGCTCGGTTTCCTGTTCCACTTGGTCAACTTCTCATGAGTGCACTGTCGAACACTGCTGCGGGACCGGCGCTGTTGATCGCCGTGACCGGCACGCCCGGCGAAGGTCGCACGCGGTTACTCGCGACGCTTGCTGCGGATTTTCGCACGGCGCAAAAACGCGTGGAGGGCATTCTCGCCGTCGCTGGTCCGCGCGCCGCGACCGACACCGGCGCCGACTACTATCGGCTGCACGTGTTGGGCGAAGCGGAAGATTTGCCGTGGGCCGAGCGTCTGCCCGAGGCACCGACTCGCACCGTCGCACCTTATCAATTTCACGAACCGACGCGGCATCACTTGCAACGCTGGGCGGACAACTTGCGCCAATCCCCACCGGCGCCGCTACTGCTGCTCGATGAGTTCGGGAAATTCGAGGCGCGTGGCGAAGGCTTGATGCCGCTATGGCCGGCGCTGCGCGCGGCGACTCCCCAGATCGCGGTGTTGGCGGTGCGCGCCGAATACGTTGCCGAAATCGAGACACAGCTCCAACGCAAGTTCGACCTGCGCATCGCGGCGACAGCACCGGATGCACTGGAACAATTGCGGCGCGCGTGTGCGGATTTCGGGGAGTGGACGCGGCTCGGTTTGTGGGGCGGCGCGGCGGGTGGTATCGAGATGAGTGTTGGTTCGCTGTTGCACGCGACGCGGGTGCCGTTGCGCGGGTTGGCGCTCTCGAGTCTGCAAGCGGCGATCATGACGTTTGCGTCTGTTGGACTGGGCCGGCCCGGACGCGTGGTGTGGGTGCCGTTTATTTCCGCCGGGCTGAAAGCGTTTTCGCCGGGCGGCGGACGCATTCGACCGATGGTGGCGATTTGCACGCAAGGCGCACTCTTCAGTGCGAGCGTGCAGTTACTCGGACGGAATTTTCTCGGCGTCGCACTCGGTGGTGTGCTCATCGGTGCGTGGGCGGCGTTGCAGGGATTTTTGCTGCAGTATCTTTTGCTCGGCGAGGAACTGCTCAACGCTTACCGCAAGCTCGTCACGTGGTTGGCGGAAAATTGGCAGGTCACTGCACCGAGTATGGTGGCTGTGCTGTTGGTGTGGGCGGCGTTGCATGCGATGGCGGCGGCGAGCGCGGCGCTGGTGGCGTGGCGCTTGCGGCAACCGCCGCGCGCGTTGCAAGCGATCATCGACCGCGAAATCGCGTCGATCAACGCGGTGGCCGCGCCCGCGAGCACAGCGGCGCCGCAGCGGCGTCATCGCATCGCACGCGAGTTGCTCCGGTGGCAATTTTGGCTGCCGTTTGTCGCGGTCGTCGGCGTGCTTCTAATTACTGGTGGCCAATGGGAGAGTGTCGCGTGGCTTGCGTTGCGCTTTGTCGCGGTGGGATTCGTGTTGGTGGGATTGTTGTCGTTGTTCAAACCGGCGTGGCTCGCCGAGCGGTTGCGCCGTCGCGGTTGGTGGGGACCGGCGGCAGCCTTCTCCGGCGCGCTGTCACGACGAGTTGGTCGCGAGTAGTGCAACTCAGGGTTGCCGCGAAGCTTGCTCAGCCAGCGACTCCGTGTTTGCTGATGGCACTCCATGCTTCGCAAAATTTTGCTTTCATTCATGCTGTGCGTGAGCGCAGCGCATGCCATTGTCGTTCGTGAAGTCCCGTCGCCCGCGGGCGCAGGGGCGATGGGGTCGTCGCTCACTGCGATGCCCGATGGCACACTGTTGCTTTCGTGGTTGGAACCCGTGGAAGGCGAAACGTGGGCGTTGAAATTCAGTTTCTTCGATGCCGCAAACGAACATTGGATCACGGCACAAACCATCGCGACAGGCGCGGACTGGTTTATCAATTGGGCGGATTTCCCGAGCGTCACGCCGCTGTCGGTGACGGAGTTGTTGGCGGTGTGGTTCGTCAATAATCCCGAGCCGGAACATGGCGGCACGGGCGGACATCATGGCGCGGGTTATCGCTCAGTTCAAAGTGTGAGTCACGATCGCGGCGTCACGTGGAGTGCGCCGCAAGCGACGACGGCCGAAAGCGCGGTCACGGAATTTACCGCGACACTGGCTCTCGAAAATAGATCACGCGCACTCGTCGCGTGGTTGGATGGACGCGCGCGCGCCGGTCATCGGCCAGTGCAAGCGCTCTACGCGCAAACGCTGGCCACGGGCGGGTCCGACTTGCTCGTGGATGGTTCGGTGTGCGATTGCTGCCAACTGGCGCTCGCGCGCGTCGGCGACGATGCGTTGCTCGCCTACCGCGGCCGCACCGATAACGAAGTGCGCGATATTCGGCTCGCCCGCTGGCGCAACGGTGCGTGGGAAGCCCCGCGTTCGCTCCATGACGATTTGTGGGAAATCTCCGCTTGTCCGGTGAATGGCCCTCGCCTCGTCGCGCGCGGCGAAAATGTCGCGGCGATTTGGTTCACGGCGGCGCAGGGTAGACCGCGCGTGCTGGCGAAGGTGTCGCACGACGGCGGCGACTCGTTTGGCAAAGTGCACGCGATTGATCTCGGGAGTCCACTGGGACGCGTCGATGCCGTGATGCTCGCTGATGGCACGACGATGTTCACGTGGTTGGAGTTGACGGGCAACGAAGCCGGCAAAGTTGGTGGAATTTTTCTGCGGCGCTTGAGTCCTGCGGGTGAATTGAGCAACGCGGAATTGCTCGCACCGAGCACGACAGCCCGCGCGGGTGGATTTCCGCGGATTGTGCAACTCAGCCCGACGCAGTTGGTGTTGAGTTACACGGCGCAAAGTGGCGTCTCGCGTGTTGCTACGTTGATAATCGAATTAAACTAGTCAGATTACTTTTATGAAAATCCGTCTCGTCTGCCTGTTGCTCGCCTTCATCTCACCCGCGCTCGTTCACGCGACGAGCGAGCAAACTGCGCCCGCGGAGAAAGCCGCCGCGCCGCTGCATCCGTTGAAGGGTGTCGTGGTGGACGTGATGGCGAGTCGGCAAGCGCTGATGGTAAAGCATGAGGAAATCCCCGGCGTGATGCGCGCCATGACGATGATGTTTCGCGTCGAACCCGAGATATTGGACGCTGTGAAAAAGGGGGACTCGATCAAGGGCCTCATGGGCCGCGATGAACACAACCGTTGGATTTTGCGCGACGTCGAAGTCGTCGCCGCGTCCAACTAAGTTTTCCGCGCTCTCACCCGCTCCGTTCAATTCATGCGTCGCTTTTTGCTACTTTGTGCTGCCGTCAGTGTGCTCGCACTCGTTGCGCGCGCGGGCGATCTCGTCTTGCGCGGTCCGTGGTCGGGCGCGGTGACCAACGACTCCGCGGTCGTCGTGGCCAAACTCGGAACGCCCGCAAATGGGGCGTGGCTGGAGGTGAGCGACCGTGTTGATTTTGGTGAAGTTTCGCGCGTTGAGTCACTGCCGGCTCTGCCAGACCAGTCGCCGGAGATCGCGCGCTTTTCCGTCACCGGACTTTCGTCAAATACGCCGTATTACTACCGTGTGCGCCTCGCCGAAGTGCCGCGCGATCCCGATGATGATCGGAGCCACGGCACGTTCACGACGTTTCCACCGCCGTTCACGCCGAGCTCGTTTCGTTTCGCGTTCTCATCGTGTGCGCGTTCGGGTTCGACCCACCAAGTTTTCCGACGGATCGCGGCACAGAATCCGAGTTTTTATCTGATGGCGGGCGATCTTCACTACGAAGATATTTCGTGGAATCACCGTCCGAGTTTTCGCACCGCCTACGACACGGTGCTCGGTTCGGAACGCCAACGTGCGCTCTATCGCGCCGTGCCGATCGTCTACACGTGGGATGATCATGACTTCGGTCCCAATGGTTCCGACCGTCACTCGCCCAGCCGCGAAGCTTCCCATGCGGTTTATCGCGAGTATGTGCCGCATTACCCCTTGGAAGCGTCAGCCAGCGACGGTCCGATCGCACAGGCGTTCACGTATGCTCGCGTGCGTTTTCTTGTGCTCGATACGCGCAGTGCGCGCGACGCTGCCAAGCAACCCGATGATGCCCGCAAGTCCATGCTCGGTGCGTGGCAAAAAGAATGGTTGAAGCGCGAATTACTCGCGGCCAAAGGACGTTTTCCGCTCGTGTTTATTGTCAGTTCGGTCGCATGGATTTCCAACGAAACCACGCAGCGCGACAACTGGGGGCGCTACACGACGGAGCGCGCGGAGCTGAGCGATTGGATGGTGGAGAACGGAATTACGGGCGTGTGTTTTCTCGGCGGCGACGCGCACATGCTCGCGGCGGATGACGGTCGAAATAACAATTACGCGCGCAACGGCGGACCCAATTTTCCGGCCCTGCAAGCCTCACCGCTCGACCGCACCGGTTCGCTCAAAGGCGGACCGTGGTCGGTGACGCCGGTGCTCCCGGAAGACGGTGAAGGACAATTTGGCATCGTGGATATCGAGGATCGGGGCGATTCGTTGCGCGTGCTTTTCCGGGGACTAAATCACGAAGGCACCGAGAAGCTGCGCTTCACGTTTTCGGTGGCCGCGCAATAACGCCGGGCCGGTGGCCATGTCTCGGGACCAAAAAATGGTGGAGCGAGCGCTCCACCGTAGAAGTATAGCATTCAGACCGTCGACTTACTTCCAGTTCAGGATCAGGCTGGTGAAGTAGGTGGTATCGAGTTTCGCGGTGCCGGGGACTGGCGTGCTGTTGTAGTCGTTGGCCAGACCGATGCGCAGTTTCCAAAGACTCGCGGCGATCGGCAGTTCAAAAGCGGACTCGTGGTGCACGCGGAAGTTGCCGAAATCCTCGAACGCCGGCGTGAAGCTGAGCACCTGCGTCAGGCGCGATGTGCTGAAGTGGTAGGTGTGTTGCAGCGAGAGATCGAGACCGGGCGATTCGAAATTAGTGCCGGTGGAGTAACTCTCGAAGAGGTAATTGACACCGACGCGAGCTTCGAGGTCTTGCACGTCGGTCTTGCGCAGTTTGCGCGCCAAACCGAATGCCGTCGTCGAACGCAGGTCGAGTTGCTTGATCTTATCCTTCTCCAACTCCGTGCGCGCAAACCAACCGTTCACGCCCGTGAACGACGAGTAGTCGGCGCCGGCCTTTTGGCGATTGGCCGTTTCAACGCCGTTGTCATCGGCGCGTTCGGCCTGGACGGAAAAGATCAGCTTGTCGGTCGCGCCCTCGAGCGTGGCTTTCAAGCCCGCTGCGGCATTGAGTTTCTCGCTCGAGCCCGTGCGGCCAGAGATGGCCACCGAGGCCTCGTATGACCAAGTGCGGCGCGCTTTCTCGGCGATGGCTTTGGCCTCACGCACCTCTGGATTGTCGGTGCCGACGCGCCAAATCGCGGCGACCTTGTTCGCCGTTGCGCTCATCTGGCCATCAGCTGCGACGACTGAAATGCCGGTCGGCGTTGCTTGCACGACGCCGAGGATGGTGCTGCCCGCGGCGAGCGCGACATTGACCGCTTCGTCCGTCGTGAAGGTGCGCACGTGGTCTTGCGCGACCTCAATCGTGCCGGCGAAAGTTGTTTCGAGTTTGAATTTGCCCGCGTCAGCCGAAATCAGCTTGCCCACCAGCACCGAGCCATCGGTGAGTTCGAGGCGATCCGCTTGCAGCGGGAGGAACAACAGCAGGGACATCGCAGTGCCGAGCAAAGTTTGTTGAAGAGTGGTTTTTTGCATAGAATCTCCCCACCGCTACTAGGGCGTAAACCCTAGATCAATCAAAAGTTTTGGCATGCGGCATTTTTTGGCGGTCGCCATTGCGTCGGATGAACAGTTGCGCCGCCGCCCGCACTGGCTTGCAATGCCGCCATGGGCACGCGCGCTTGGTTTCCGACCACACTTTATCACGAACCGTTGCAAAAGCGCGGACTCGACCACTTCAACGCCGACTTGGCCGCCGAGTGTCGTCAAATCCGCGATTATGACGACGCGGGCCGACGCTGGTCGGAGAAAAACTACCCCGGTGGCTACACGTCCTACGCGACGCTGAACCGGCTGCACGAATTCTCGTCCACCTTCGGCGGACTCGAACGCAAGCTCACGCAACACGTGCGCCGCTTCGCGCGGGAACTCGACATGGATCTGCGCGGCCGCGAAATCTTCATGACTGATTTTTGGGTCAACATCATGCCGGAACGCTCCGCGCACAGCCTGCACTTGCATCCGTTGTCGTTTATCTCCGGCACGTATTATGTGGTGACGCCGGCCGGTTGCCCGGGGCTCAAGTTCGAAGATCCACGCTTGAGCAAATTCATGGCCGCGCCACCGAAGATCGCGAAAGCGCGCCCGGAAAACCAGACGCACATCACTTATCCCGCCCAGGCCGGCTGGGTGCTGCTGTTCGAAAGCTGGCTGCGCCATGAAGTCGCCGCCAATCCCTGCGCGGACGAACGCATCAGCGTCAGCTTCAATTATAACTGGCGCTGAGACGCGCGCTCACCGACGCGAGGAACAGACAGCCGCGCGCTGGCGTTTTTCGCGAAGACGACTTTGCTGTGCGCGATGCTGGTTATTCGTCGCCTCGATGATGGTAAGCTCTCCTACACGGCCATGTTTTTGCCGGGCGAGCCGGCGCGCATTTTTCCAACGAGCGATCAGGAGCACGCGCGCATCTTGCAAATCTTCAAACAAGACCGGCCCTACGACGACGTCTGGAACGATTTCACCGCTTTCAAAATCGGCGCGCAGCACGACGTCTAACGCGATGCCTCCGTGCGATAGACTGCCGCGCGCCCGACTAACGCGCCGCCGCGGCGGTCTCGCACGCACGCAGCACGCGGAGGGTGTTCTGCCCCCACAATTTCGCGAGCGCGTCGTCCGTCCAGCCGCGCGCGCGTAACGCCGCGGTGATATTCGGGTAATCGCTCACTTCATCGAGTCCCTCGAGTCCACCGCCACCGTCGAAATCACAACCGATGCCGACGTGATCAATACCCGCGACCGCCACCGCGTGCTCGATGTGGCGCACGTAGTCCTCCAATTTGCACCACGGCTGCTCATGCCGTTGCTCGATGCGCGTCCACTCCGCGCTGATCATCGCGCGTGATTCGGGCGTGAGTTCGACATCGCCGACGCGCAGGGAAAAATCCGCCAATTCTTCGGTGAGCAACTTGTCCTTTAGATGAACAACGGCGATGGGAAGCGCGTTGATTTGGATGACGCCGCCCTTGGCCGCGAGGGCGCGGAGCAGGTCATCACCGATGTTGCGCGGGTGATCGCACAGCGCGCGACAACCCGTGTGCGTGAGCAAGGGCGGCGTGCGCGAACATTCGAGCAAATCCCACAGCGCGTCATCGGACGCGTGCGAAGCGTCGACCGCGATGCCGAGTCGATTGCATTCCGCCACGACCTCGCGCCCAAACGGACTCAGCCCGCCCCACTCCGGTCCGCGCGGATCGGTGGAGGAATCGGCGAGTTCGTTGTGCAAAATGTGATTGAGCCCGAGCAGACGCACGCCGAACCGGTGAAATTTCGCGACGTTGCCCACCTCGAGTCCGAGCGAATAACTGTTCTCAATCGCCAGATAGAGTGCGTGTTTCCCCTCGGCTTTAAGCCGCGGACCATCATCCGCGCGCAGCGCGAGGCCGCAGCGATCCGCGTGGTGCGCGACGGTCGCGAGGGTGCGTTCGAGCGTCGCACATACGATCTCGTGCGCAAGTGCGTGGCCGCGCGGCGTGCGGATCGCCTGGGTCACATAAATCGCAAAGCCCAGTGCATCGATGCCGCCCTCGGCCATCCGCGGCAAATCGCATTGCGAACGGTCCGAGCTCCGCTCGTGGCGCGCACCGAAATCCCATCCCTCGCGCATGAGCGACGCCGTCGGCGTATCAATATGCGTATCGAACGTGAAAAAATCATGATGCGAGCGGGGCGCGTCAGGCATCGGCGCACCATAGGAACGGCGGCGGTGGCGGCAATGGTTCTTTCGAGCTATGCGGCACTGCGGGGTTGCGCTGTCCGAATTGTTGGGCTCTCTTGCGTGCCTTATTCGCTATGACCGCCCAAGTTGAAAACGTCGTCATCGTCGGCACCGGCTGCGCCGGTTTGACCGCCGCCATTTACACTGCCCGTGCCAATCTCCAACCGCTCGTGCTGGAAGGCATCATGCCCGGCGGGCAGCTCACCACCACCTCCGAAGTGGAGAACTTCCCGGGTTTTCCCGAGGGAGTTGACGGCTTCATGCTGATGCAAAACCTGCGCAAGCAGGCGGAAAAATTCGGCACGCGCTACGAGAGCGGCACCGTCACCGGTCTCGATACGGCGCAATGGCCTTACACACTGCAGCTGTCAGATCGCACGATCACGGCAAAGATCATCATCATCGCCACCGGTGCGTCGCCGCGTCTCACGGGTGTGCCCGGCGAGAAGGAACTCTACGGTGGCAAGGGCGTGACCACGTGCGCCACGTGCGACGGCGCCTTTTATCGCAACATGGATGTCGCGGTCATCGGCGGCGGTGACAGCGCGGCGGAAGAAGCGCTCTTCCTCACGCGTTTCGCGAGCAAAGTTTACCTCGTGCACCGCCGCGATTCGTTGCGCGCCTCGAAAATCATGGCGGACCGCGCCACCGCGCACCCGAAGATTGAAATGGTGTGGGACAGCGTTCCCGTTGCCATCGAAGGTGTCGCACAAGGCGCAGTGAGTGGCCTGAAAATTCGCAACGTGAAGACCGATGCCGAGTCGGTGTTGGCCGTGAAGGGAATTTTCGTCGCCATCGGCCACGTGCCGAACACGGAAGCATTTAAGAACGCCGTCGATACGGACGACCAAGGCTATTTCCAGCCGACGCTCGGCTCACAAGTGCGCACGAAGACCCCGGGCGTCTACGTCGCCGGCGATTGCGCCGATCATGTTTATCGTCAAGCAATCACCGCCGCCGGCATGGGTTGCCAGGCCGCGATCGAAGCCGAACGCTGGCTCGCCGAACACGGCGGGTGATCTCGCGTGCCGTCACCACTCCAGCGGCTGTGGGCAACGTTGGGTATTCCGGCGGATTATCCGCAAACGCGTCATTTGCCCGTGCAACGCCCGGCGAGTCGCCTCGTGCGCGTCGGTCGCGCCGCGGATGACAACCAACTCATTCGCTTAACACCGTCGGCCGCTGCGGCATGGCGACGTTTGCGCGAAGCGGCTGCCGCGGACGGCCACACATTATTGCTCCTCTCCGGTTATCGCAGTGTCGCGCGGCAAACCCGTGTGATTCGCCGCCAACTCGCCGCGGGCAAAACGATTAACGAGATCCTGCGCTTCGTCGCCGCGCCCGGTTGCAGCGAACACCACACCGGCCGCGCGATCGACGTCGCGGCGCCGTCGAATCTGCACCTCGATGGCGCATTCGCGCGCACGCCCGAATATCGTTGGCTGCGCCGGAACGCCGCGCGCTTCGGCTTCACGCTCTCCTACCCCGCGCGCAACCCCCACCGCATCGGCTTCGAGCCGTGGCATTGGTGTTATCGGGCGCGATGCTGAGTTTCCTAGAGCCCGCTCAAGGACAAGCCGGGCTTTGTTTCCCTATGAGAACGTCAGCCCAGCGGTCGCAAAATTTGACACATGTCACGGTTTGTTTAGAATTATTCTAATTCCTTCTTGAAACTCAGTCCCAATGGACTTCGCTTAACTCTCCACGACCCATGGCTTCCACTTCCGAAACTCACGACGCGCTCACGAAACGCCTGACCGACACCGGTCTGCGGGCGACGCCGCAGCGTGAAGTGGTGTTCAAGGTTATCCTCGAAAAGCGCGACCACCCGACGGCGGACGAAATTTTCGCGCGCGTGAAAGCGCAGATGCCGACCATCTCGCTCGCCACGGTTTACAACTGCCTCGAAACCCTCGTGCAAAACGGTCTAGTGCGCCAAGTGAACTTCGACCGTGCGCCGACGCGTTATTGTCCGAATTTGCACGAACACGCACATTTTCACGACGAGAAGACCGGCGCCGTGCACGATATCGATGTGCCGTCCGAAGTAATGGTGAAGCTGCGCGAGTTGCTCCCGAGCGGTTACGACGCCAGCGCCATCGAACTCAGTTTCCGTGGCGCCGCCGGTGCCCTTGCCAAAGCTAAACGCAACTAAGCACGCCCAATCCATTTTCACGAATTCCGTTAACCACTCCTTCCTTTCCCAAATGAGCCAACTCGAAATCAAAGACCTCCACATCAGCATCGGCGAAAAAGCCATCGTCAAAGGCCTCAACCTGACGATCAAGCAGGGCGAAGTGCACGCCATCATGGGCCCGAACGGCACCGGTAAGAGCACGCTCGCCAAGGCCATCGCCGGCCACCCCGATTATGCGATTACCAGCGGCGACGTGTTGCTCGACGGTAACTCGATTCTCGCCATGGAAGTCGACGAGCGCGCCCGCGCCGGTCTCTTCCTCGCGTTCCAATACCCGAGCGAAATCCCCGGCGTCTCCATCGCCAACTTCCTCCGCGCCGCCGTGCAAGCCCGCATGGCCGATGGCGAGGAACTCGACGCGACCGGCTACTACAAACGCCTCTACAGCAAGATGGACATGCTGAAGATCGACCGGAAGTTCACCTCCCGCGCGGTCAACGACGGCTTCTCCGGCGGCGAAAAGAAACGCTGCGAGATTCTCCAAATGGCGATGCTCGAGCCCAAGTTCTCCATCATGGATGAAACCGACTCCGGCCTCGACATCGATGCACTGCGCATCGTCGCCGACGGCGTCAACGCCCTCCGCACCGGCCCGCTGGGCATCATGCTCATCACTCACTACCAACGCCTGCTCGATTACATTGTGCCGGACTTCGTCCACGTCATGCACGATGGCCGCATCGTGAAAAGCGGCGACAAATCCCTCGCGCTCGAACTCGAAGCCAAAGGCTACGATTGGGTAAAACAAGAATACGCCGCCAAGGCCTAAGCCCTCCAACCATTCTGCCCATGAAACCACTGACCGAAGTCGAATCTGCTGCGACGGAAAATCCCGTTGCCGGCATCGACCAAACCAAAGGCGACTTCAGATACGACGTCACCTACGCCTTTGATGCCGGCACCGGCCTCAACGAAGACACCGTTCGCTACATCAGTTCGGTGAAAAAAGAAGCGCCGTGGATTCTCGAATTCCGCCTCAAGGCCCTCAAGACCTTCTTCGCGAAACCCATGCCGACGCATTGGGCCACGAAGGATTTGGAGAACATCGATTTCGCCAAAATCCGTTACTACCTCTCGCAAGGCCAGACGCCGAAACGCACGTGGGACGAAGTGCCCGACGACATCAAGAAGACCTTCGAGCGTCTCGGCATTCCCGAGCAGGAACGCAAATTCCTCGCCGGCGTCGAAGCGCAATTCGACTCCGAAGCCGCCTACTCGAACATCAAGGAAATCGTCGCCAAACAGGGCGTCATCTTCTGCAACTCCACCGAAGGCCTGCGCGAGCATCCGGAAATTTTCAAAAAATTCTTCGGCAAAGTCATCCCGACTGGGGACAACAAATTCTCCGCCCTCAACAGCGCGGTGTTCTCCGGTGGCTCGTTCATCTACGTGCCGCCCGGCGTGAAAGTCGCGCAGCCGCTTCAAGCCTACTTCCGCATCAACGCGGAAAACTTCGGCCAGTTCGAGCGCACGCTCATCATCGCTGACGAAGGCTCCGAGGTCGTTTACATGGAAGGCTGCACCGCGCCGAAGTTCTCCACCTCCACGCTGCACAGCGCGGTCGTCGAACTCGTCGCGCTCAAAGGCGCTAAGATCCAATACATCACCGTCCAGAACTGGGCGAACAACGTCTTCAATCTCGTCACCAAGCGCGGTGTCGCGCACGAAGACGCCGAGATCAAGTGGATCGATTGCAACATCGGCAGCCGCCTCACGATGAAATACCCCGGCGTCGTCCTCAAAGGCGAAGGCGCCCGCGGCGAAGTCATCTCTATTGCACTGGCCAACGACGGCCAGCATCAGGACACCGGTGCGAAGATGGTTCACGCCGCCAACAACACGACGTCCAACATCATCGCCAAATCGATTTCGGTCGGCCAGGGCCGTTCCACTTACCGCGGCGTCGTTCATCTGCCGAAGCACCTCAAGGGTTGCAAAAACAACACCGAGTGCGACGCGCTGCTAATCAACACCAACTCACGCACCGATACCTACCCGGCCATTTCCGTCCGCGGCGACCGCAACGCCACGCAACACGAAGCCAGCGTTTCCAAAGTGTCCGAAGACATGATCTTCTACATGCAGCAACGCGGCCTCAGCGAAGCGCAGGCCATGAGCCTCGCCGTCAACGGCTTCATCAACGACCTCGCCCGCCAATTTCCGATGGAATACTCGGTCGAACTCAAACGCCTCATCGATCTCGAAATGGAAGGTAGCGTCGGCTGACCTCTCCATTTACGACTTACGATTTACGAAGGACGATTTACCAACCCTTCCGTGTCGCAGGTCGTAATTCGTAATTCTGAAATCGTAATTTCCATGTCCGTTTCCTCACCCACCGCCACCGTCGGCTCCTTCACCCGCGAAGTCTTCGACGCCCACCTCGCGCGCGTCGCTCATCTCCCCGCGTGGTGGCTCGACCGCAAACGCGCCGCCTACGAACGCTTCACCACGTCGCCGATGCCCAAGCGCACCGACGAAGGTTGGCGCTTCTCGAACTTCCAATCGCTCTCGCTCGACGGCTACCAACTCCCGCCAGCCGTCACGCTCGACGACGTGCACCACACCGAGCTCGGCGTCAAAGGCGCGGGCACCCTCGTGTTCGCCAACCAGCGCGTTGCCGCGAGCGAAGCGTTGTCCGCCGACCTGCAAAAAGCGGGCGTGATTTTCGACACGTTGCAAAACGCGTTGCTCAACCACGGCGAGATCGTGCGCGAGCACTTGCTCACGCAACCGTCGAAACTCGACTCCGCCAAATTCGCCGCGTTGCACGAAGCCTTCCTCGAAGACGGCGCATTCATCTACGTCCCCAAGGGCGTCGAAGTCGCGCTGCCGCTCGGCGTGTTCCACTACATTTGCGGTGAAGGCGCGGCACTCTTCCCGCACACGCTCATCGTCGCCGACGAAAATTCCAAAGTCACCGTCGCCGACTTCCAGCGCTCCACCCGCACGACCGACAAGCAGTTCATTTGTGGCGGCAACGACCTGTTCGTCTCCCACGGTGCGCAACTCACTTACATCGCGATGCAGGATTGGAGCCGCGAGGCCCTTTCCGTGCAATTCAACGCCAACATCGCCCGCCGCGACGCGCGCGTGTTGTCGGTCAACCTCCACGCCGGTGCACGCCAGGCGCGGCACGAGAGTTTCTCTCAGTTGCAAGCGCCTGGTGCGCACTCGGAGATGCTCGCCCTCACCATCGCGCACGGCACGCAGGAATTCGACCAGCGCACGCTGCAGATTCACCAAGCGCCGAATACGTCCTCGAACCTGCTCTACAAAAACGCACTGCTCGACCAGTCGAAGACCATTTTCTCCGGCCTGATCGTCGTCGATCCCGACGCGCAAAAAACCGACGCCTACCAGAGCAACCGCAACTTGATGCTCTCCGAGGAAGCTGAATCCCATTCTCTACCCGGCCTCGAAATCCAGGCCAACGACGTGCGTTGCTCCCACGGCGCCACCAGCGCGCGCATTCCCGCCGAGCAGGAATTCTATCTCCAGTCGCGCGGCATCGCCAAAGCGCAAGCGGACGAATTGATCGTCTTCGGTTTCTTCGAGGAAGTTCTCGGCAAAATCGAAAACCAGGAGCTGCACGACAGCCTCACCGAACTCATCCGCCAGAAATTTAAGGATGCAGAGCCCGTAATTCAGGCTTAAGAGTCAGCCTTGCCCCGAGCCTCCTTCACCAACCCGACCTCAGCTCCCTTCCCACCCGACCCTCATGCAGAACCGCGATCGCATCCTTTCCCGCGACGTCGTCGCTCATCAAATTCCGTCCGGCGACAAGCACACGCTCACGTCCGGTGAGACGGTGATGATTCACCAGGTGCTCGGTGGCAGCTACACCGTGCAAACAGGCTACGGTCTCTTCCGCATCAACGGCGCCGACGCCGATGCGCTCGGCGAAGAAGTGCAAATCGCCGCCGCCGCGGCCGCGCCTTCCGCTGACGGTGTCGCGCCCGACCCCGAAGCCGTCTGGGCGCAACTACGCCAAGTCTTCGATCCGGAAATTCCCGTCAACATCGTCGACCTCGGACTCATTTACTCGATGGACATCTCCAAGCAGGACGATGGCGGCCACAAGATCGACGTGGCCATGACGCTCACCGCGCCGGGTTGCGGCATGGGCCCCGTCATCGCCGAAGACGCGAAATCGAAAATTCTCCTCGTTCCCGGCGTTGCTGAAGCCGACGTGCGCATCACCTGGGAACCCGCGTGGAATCAATCGATGATTTCCGAGGAAGGAAAAATGAAGCTCGGCTTGATCTGAGCCCGCCCAAAGCCGACCCATGAGTCGGCTTTTTGTTGGGCGAACACGACGCTTCGGTCCGCTCCCACCGCGCCGTCTCTCGCCTACTTCGCCGCCGCCAGTGCCACGCGCCAATCTTCCAATTCGACACCTTGCTGCCGTGCGAGCGCGCGGAGGAAAAATTGCCCCTTCAACGCTTCTGGAAAAACTTCTTCCATCAACGTCGCCAGACCCGGGTCTTCCTTGCGAATCACGAAGTAGAGAAAGAATTTCCCCTGACCGGAAACTGGCGTCGCTTTCAGAATCTGAAAATCCGAACTGACCATCGCACGCGGCACACTGCTGCTCACGACCAGCGCGATATCATAGATGCCGTTGCCAAGGCCCCACGACGCTTTGTCGAGGCCGGGCAGCGACGCTTTGACCGGAATCATTTCGTTCAGACGCTGGCTCAGCACAAAACCCAGTGTGTCCGCGAACGTTTGGTGCAACGCGTCGCGTCCCGGCGCCCGATGATCGGCATCGACGATCGCAAGTTTGATCGCGCGACTCGCCTGCACTTTCACTTCCTTTTCCGCGGCCAACAGACCGCCGGCCAAGGTGACAAAAGCAATAACTCCGAGGACAGTTCTCGCGTGCATGGATCGAGCTTTGGTTAAGGACTAAACAAAAGGTTACTGCCCTGTGCTTCGGCACGAATTGGCGCGAATTAAGCGCAAACCCGCGTCAACGATTCGTAAATTGCCTCGCAAGCCCACCGCCACCGTCGCAAAAACACCGCCGCACGTGTGCGCGTTTTCCTCAGTCAATCGCTGGTTCGCCGACCGCCGCGGGGCGACGCTTCTCCTCGTCCTCGCCGCCCTCGCGGCCTACGGAAATTCCTTCCACGGCCCCTTCATCTTCGACGACGTGCCGTCGATCACCGACAACCCCACGATCCGCTCCCTCGGCAGCGCATGGCAACCGCCGACCGACGCCGGCATCACCGCCGCGGGCCGCCCGTTGCTCAACGTCAGCTTCGCGCTCAACTACGCCCTCAGTGGCGACGCCGTCTGGAGTTACCACGCGCTCAATTTGCTCATTCACTTGGGCGCGGCGCTGCTTCTCTACGGCCTCGTGCGCCGCACCGCCGAATCAACCGCGCGCACGTCCGCTGAACGCAACGCTGCCGCGCTCGTCGCAATCGGAGCCGCATTGCTCTGGCTCGTCCATCCGTTGACCACTGCCGCGGTCACATACGTCGTGCAACGCGCCGAATCGCTCGCTGCCTTTTGGATGCTGGCCACGCTCTCCGCTTTCGCGCGCTCCGTGGCGGAACCCAACGCACGACGTTGGACGGCACTCGCCATCGCCAGTTGCTTCGCGGGTGTGGCGACTAAGGAAATCTCCGCCGTCACGCCACTGCTCGTCATGCTCTACGACCGCACGTTTGTCGCGGGCTCGTTTGCGGAAGCGTTGCGCCAACGCGCGCGGCTTTACGTCGCACTCGTCGCGTCGTGGCTGCTCCTCGCCGCGCTGATCGCCACCACCGGCGCCCGCGGCGGCTCCATCGGTTTTGCGACCGCGATGCCGTGGTGGCACTACACGTTACAACAATCCGTCGCGCTCATTCACTACGTGCGCCTCGTCTTTTGGCCGGAGCCGCTGGTGTTCGATTACGGCACGCCAATCCTCGCGAGCGTCCGCGCCGCGTTGCCGTCGCTTGTTTTGGTCGGCGCAGCCTTGGTCGCCACCGTGTTCGCGTTGGCGCGCGCGCCACGAATCGGTTTTCTCGCCGCTGTCTTTTTTCTGCTGCTCGCGCCCAGCTCCAGCGTCGTGCCCGTCGCCACTCAAACCATGGCCGAACACCGCCTCTACCTGCCGCTCGCCGTGCTCGTCATCGGCTTCTGCCTCGGCGTGCAACGACTGGCAGGTTACCGTGCCATCTGGATTTTCAGCGGACTCGCCATGGTGCTCGGCGCGCTCACGTGGCAGCGCAATGAAATCTACCAAGGCCCTGTCGGACTCTGGCGCGACACCGTCGCGAAAGCGCCCGCCAACGCCCGCGCACATCAGAATCTCGGCTTTGTCCTCGCTGCGCAGGGCGACACCGCTGCCGCCATCATTTCCTATTGGCGCTCGCTCGACCTCGATCCCAATCAACCCGACGCGCTCAACAATCTCGGTAACTTGCTCTTGGATTCCGGCCATCCAACCGAAGCTCGAGTCCTCCTGCACCGCGCCACCGTCGCCAATCCAACCAACGCCGAAGCGTGGAACAGTCTCGGCAACGCCGCCCTCTCGCTCAACGCACTCGACGACGCTCTCGACGCCTATCAACGCGCCGTCACGCTTGCGCCGTCCTACGCCGTCGCGCACTCCAATCTTGGTCTCGCGCTCGCTCAACGCGGCGAACACGACGACGCGTTCGCTTCTTTGCAAACCGCGGTCGAGCTCGCTCCCCATGACGTCGTTCTTCGGAACAATCTGGCCAACTTCCTCGCCGCGCGCGGGCGCTCCGCCGAAGCCGCGTCCCACTACCAACGCGCTTTAATCGACGACCCGCAGTCCACCCTCACGCATTTCAATTTCGGCAGCTTGCTTCTTCACACCGGTAATTTCGATGGCGCGGTGCGCGAGTTTTCGGCGGCGATCACATTGACGCCGCACCACGTCGAAGCCCACGTCAACCTCGCTGCGACCTTCCAGCAACTCGGCCGCATTGCTGAAGCGATCGCTCACTACGAAACCGCGCGGCAACTTCGCCCCGCTGATCCGCTGGCGACCGAGAATCTGCGCCGCTTGCGTGAGTCGTTCAATCGCTGAATCTTGCTCCCCATGTCCCATCCCTCCGATCCACAATTCTGGAATGATCGCTACACCGCGGGCACCACGCCATGGGACCTTGGCGGCGTGCCGCCACGCCTCGCGCAATTTATCGCCGCTCACCCTGAAGGCGGTCGCGTGCTGATTCCCGGCTGCGGCACCGGTCATGAAGTCGCAGCATTTCACCAAGCGGGTTTTGACGTTACTGCCCTCGACTTCGCGCCCGCTGCCGTCGAACGTGCGCGCGCCAATCTCGGAGCGGAGCTCGGCGAACGCGTGTTACTCGGCGATTTTTTTCAACATCCGTTCGCGCCGCCGTCGTTCGATTTCGTTTATGAACGCACTTTTTTCTGCGCGATCCCGCCTTCGCTACGCGCCGCCTACGTGCAACGCATGATCGAGTTGCTGCGTCCCGCCGGCGTGTTGGCCGGACTCTTCTATCACGGCGATGAACGCGACGGTCCGCCTTACCAACTCAACGCGACCGACCACGAAGCGCTGTTCGCAACTCACTTCACCCTCACGCTCGACGAAGCAGTCGCGCAGCCGTTCCCGCTCTTCGGCGCCAACGAACGCTGGCGCGAGTATCGACGCCTCCCTTGATCCACCCACGGACACGCTAACCGCGCTTGCCTCACTGCGTCGGGCGAACATGAATCTCCGCATGTCACACTCGCCGGGCGGCACCTTTGCCGAGCAACTCGTCGCTCTCGAACACGCAGGCAGCGGCTTCGTGGTTGTCACGCTCGTCGAAGCGCTGGGCAGCACACCGCAGGACAGCGGCGCGAAAATGATCGTGACCAGCGAAGGGCTCCACGCGGGCACGGTTGGCGGCGGCAAACTCGAGGCCAAGGCGCTCGACGTCGCGCGCGAACTCCTCGCGCTCAACCAACGCACCACGCGCTTCGTCACGTGGACACTCAAAGGCGACGTCGGCATGACCTGCGGCGGTTCGGTGAAATTGTATTTCGAATCCAATCCCTCTGGTGCGAGTGGCGGCTCGTGGCCGATCTGGATTTTCGGGGCCGGGCACGTTGTGCAGGCGCTCGTGCCCGTGCTCGCGCCGTTGGATTGCCAACTCACCGTCTGCGATCCGCGCCGCGAGTGGCTCGATCGTTTGCCGCGCTCGCGCAACGCGCTTTTCATTCAAGCGGACGCGCCGGAAACGCTCGTCCCAACGATGCCGGAGCACGCCTTTCTGCTCTGCCTCACCAAAGGCCACGCCTTTGATCGCCCCGTGCTGCAATGCGCGTTGGCGGAGCGCAATTTCCCATTCGTCGGTGTAATCGGCAGTGCCGCAAAAGCCGAAGTGCTCCGCCGCGAAATGATCGCCGACGGATTACCGAGCGAACGTGCCGCGCAGTTTCACTGCCCCGTCGGCCTCCCCTTCGGCAACAACGCCCCGCACGAAATCGCGTTGAGCATCGCCGCCCAACTTGTCACCGAACGAGATAAAATCAAGACGAGTTGACCACGGATTGCGCGGATGAACACGGAGACCAACTAAAGCGAGAGCAACTTTAGTTTAGGCAACTTCAGGCGAATTTCTGCCAAAACCTCTTCGGGTGTCGGTGCCGTGCCTTCGCGCAATGCTCCGAGCACGTCCTCCCACAATGTAAATTTCACTTCCGGCTGACCTGGCGTGAAACTTCCGTTCGCCACCCCGAACGGATAAACGAGCCAAGTAACTTCGCTATTTGACAGAGAGTTCACATTGCGAATGGCAGGCATGGCGGCGAAGAATGATGTGTCCACTGCCACAAAGAATTTTTTGCCCCACCGTCGGAATACAGGCACTTTGAGATTAAGCTGCGGCATCAGTCGCTTCTGCGCAGAGCTCCGGAAGTCCATTCGGCGTTCGTCTGTTCCAGATGCAAACTGTCCATTTTTCAAAAACCTGTTGAAAGCAGGTCGGATTCCTTTCCCCGAAATATACACCGATTGAACTTCTAGAGCCGCGAAATCGACTGGTAAGCCTCCGGCATCGAGTTTCGCGATCAAAAAGTCCACTTTACCAATCTTCTTCGTCTTCCCGTTTGGCATACCAACATTCAAGAGGCGGATTTCCGGAGCCACGGCGATTGTCACACCGCTCCCGAACGCAAGTCGTCCGACATCCACAAACATCTGTTCACCTTGCAGAAATCGCACCGGACAAACTGTCGCTAATCGCTCGCCATTGGTGAACGAGCATATTCCCAGCGGGTTCTTTCTTCCATTCTTCGTGCAAGCACCTTTCTTGAACGGACAACGTTTGGAGGCTCGGTCGCGACTTGCATCAGCACTTGAGCATCCTACGCTGTGTCCGAACACTTCAGCAACTTTCAACAATGACATTCAATCGCTCATGACCGTAGTCCAAGAAGTCGTCAATGTTTCGCAAGTGCCCCAGCGAAGCCCTTTCCGCTATCCCGGCGGCAAGACTTGGTTGGTGCCGACGGTGCGAGCTTGGCTGACCAGCATGCCGCGCCGACCCAGAGTGTTCGTCGAGCCCTTCGCTGGTGGCGCAATTGCTGGACTTACCGTGATCATGGAGGATTTAGCCGACCGGCTAATACTGAACGAACTTGATCCCAATGTTGCCGCCGTGTGGCGTGAAATTGTGGACGCAAGTGGCGACGCCCTTGCTCAACGCATCCTCGATTTCAAACTCTCCCACTGCTCAGTCATAGAAGCGTTGGGCAAGACACCGTCCTCGAATTTGGACCTAGCATTCCAAACGATCCTGCGAAACCGCGTGCAGCGCGGAGGCATCTTGGCTCCCGGCGCGGGTTTGATCAAGAATGGCGAGAACGGACGTGGATTAGGCAGCCGCTGGTATCCCGAGACACTCGCCCGGCGCATTCGCGCAATTGGGGCATTTCGTGACCGCATTGAGTTTTCCCAAATGGATGCGCTGCAGTTGCTCCCCCACTACTTGAAAGACGCCTCCGCGACTTTCTTTATCGATCCACCCTACACAGCTGGCGGCAAAAGCGCCGGTTCAAGACTCTACAGTGTCAACAAACTGAACCATGCGGCCCTCTATCAACTGATGCGAAGCGCCCAAGGCGACGTAATGATGACTTACGACGACTCAAAGGAAGTGCGCGAATTGGCGAAGCTGTTCGACTTCGCGATTCACACCGTGCCGATGAAGAACTCGCATCACACGGAAATGCGCGAACTCATCCTCCTGCGTTAGTCAGATTACGGTTCTGTTTTAGCCCGCGCTTGAATCGCCGCAAAGATCGCCTCGCCTGTCGCCGGTGAGGCGAGACGGACTTCGCCGCCGCTGGGGCCAAACGCGGCCACGGCATCGCGCAGCGCTTCGCGCACACTGATCGCGAGCATGAACGGTGGTTCGCCGACAGCTTTGCTGCCGTGAATCGAATTCGGCTGCGCGGCGCGCGGCAGCAAAGCGACATTGAACTCCGCCGGCGCGTCGCTGATCGCGGGAATCTGGTAGGTGCTCGCGCTGTGCGTTTGCAACTGTCCCTGCGCACTCCACTTGAGTTCTTCACTGGTGAGCCAACCCATGCCTTGCACGAACGCGCCCTCGATTTGGCCGCGGTCGACACCCGGATTGAGCGAATCGCCGACGTCGTGCACGATGTCCACTCGACGCACTCGGTGCATGCCGGTGTAGCCGTCGATTTCGACTTCGCTGATCGCCGCGCCGCACGCGAAATAGTGAAACGGTCGGCCCGCCGATTTGCTCCAATCCCAGTAAATTCCCGGCGTGCGGTAATAGCCCGTCGCCGAAAGACTCACGCGTTCCGTGTAGGCTTTGTTCGCTACTTTCGCGAACGGCAGCTTTAGCTCCGGTTCGCCGCGCGCGAAGACGAAGCCGTCGGCAAATTCCACTTGGTCCGCGGCCACGCCGAGCAAGCCCGCCGCGATCGGCAACAAGCGCTCGCGCAACGTCACGCAGGCCGCCGCCACCGCCGCGCCGTTCAAATCCGCCCCGCTCGACGCCGCCGTCGCCGATGTGTTCGGCACTTTGTCAGTGCTCGTCGTCATCAACCGGATACTCGTCGAGGGCAACCCGAGTTCGCGCATCGCGACGCCGAGCATCTTCGTGTGCAGCCCCTGCCCCATCTCGGTGCCGCCGTGATTCACCTGCACGCTGCCGTCGGTGTAAATGTGCACCAACGCGCCGGCCTGATTGTAGTGCGACAACGTAAAACTGATGCCGAATTTTACCGGCGTCACCGCCAAGCCGCGCTTCACGCGGGGATGAGCCGCGTTCCACGCCGCAATTTCGCGCCGGCGTTCGTTGAAGCGCCCGGACTCGAGCACGCTGCGCCAGATTTCCTGAATGCGATTGTCGCCGATGTCTTCGAGATAGTGTGTGCGATTCGTTTCGCCGGTGCCGTAGTAGAGATTGCGCTCGCGCACAACTTCCGGCGGCAAACCCAACCGCCGCGCGACGCGATCCATGATCTCTTCAATCACGAGCATGCCCTGCGGTCCGCCGAAACCACGGAACGCCGTATGCGAAGTCGTATTCGTTTTTGCGACGCGGCCCGTGAAATGCACCGCGGGTAAATAGTAGGAATTGTCCAAGTGGAACAGCGCGCGGTCCACAATCGGTTGCGACAAGTCCAACGACCACCCGCCATCCGACACGAGCTCAACGTGCGCCGCGAGAATGCGTCCGTCCGCATCGTGGCCGATTTCAAAACGGCCGAAGAATGGATGCCGCTTGCCCGTCAGCATCATGTCGAGGTCGCGATCGAGTTGCACGCGCACCGGACGTCCGGTCCGGCGCGAAGCCAGCGCCGCAATCGCCGCAAAAGCGTTGCCCTGCGTTTCCTTGCCGCCGAAACCACCGCCCATGCGCGGCGCTTGCACGACGACCTTGTGCTTCGCCAAACCGAGCACCTCGCACACGATCGTCTGAATCTCCGACGGGTGCTGCGTGGATGAGTTGATCAACACCGTGTCGTCCTCGCCCGCCTCGGCCCACGCGGCCTGCGTCTCGAGATAAAAATGTTCCTGCCCGCCGAGTTCGAACTCGCCGCTGAAACGCTGCGGCGCCTGCGCCAACGCGGCCGCGCAATCTCCCCGCGTCAACGTGTGCGGTTCGGTGTGGTAACTCTTGGCCGCAATCGCCGCCGCGATCCCGAGCAACGGCGCAACCGGCTCGTAATCCACTTCGACCAACGCCGCTGCCGCCCGACATGCCGCCAGCGACTCGCCGACGACGACACCGATCATCTGGCCGTGATACTGCACCAAGTCCGTGGCGAACAACGGCTCATCGTGCCGCGCGACGCCGACGTTGTTCTCACCGGAAATATCCTCCGCCAGCAACACCGCGTGAACGCCCGATTGGCGCCGCGCGACGCTCGCGTCGCGGCGCGTGATCTTCGCGTGCGCATGCGCCGACATGATCGGCCAGACTTCGAGCATCCGACGACGCTGCGCCACGTCATCGACATAGAGCGCGCGTCCCGTCACATGGCCGACCGCGCTCTCGTGACGCAAGTGCCGCGTGGCATCATCCACCGGCCACGTTCCGCTCAAATCGTAATTCGACGCGCCGTCGTGCACTTCGCTTTGTTCGCCCGCAACAAATTTCTCCCACAACGACACCACGAGCCCACGGCGATACGCGGCGCCACTGCGCACATCGTCGATCGGCGTAAACTCGCCGCGTAGAATTTCCGCCACCACGGCGGCAGCGTCTTCCAACTTGTGTCCGAGCAATGCCGCTTCTGCCGCCAGCGCGCGCTTCGTGCGATCCGCCACGCCGCCATAAGCGAGCCGCGCGTAACGCACCACGCCATCCGCATCAAGATCGACGCAAAATGCCGCGGCCACGATGCTGATATCCAGTTCGACGCGATGCGATACCTTGGCAAACAACGCGCGCCGCGTCAGCCCCGCTGCCGGTTGCGGCGGCGGAACAACGACTGCGCGAATAATCTCGTCCGCGTGCATCGCGGTGCGACGGTAGCCGGTGAAAAAGTCGGCCAGCGGCACTTCACGTTCGCTCGTCGCCGACGCGAGCACGATCGACGCATCAAGACTGAGCAGCACCGGCGCGCTGTCACCGATCGGCGAAGCTGTCGCGAGATTGCCGCCGAGCGTGGCGCGGTTGCGAATCTGGCGCGCCGCGAAAACGCGCAACATCGCCGCCAGCGACGGATACTCGGGCGCAAGTTTTTCCTCGATCGCGGTCAGCGTCACCGCGCCGCCGATACGCCAACCACCGGCGATCGTGCGCTTCAGTTCCAATAATTCCGGCACGGCTTCGGTGGAGATCAACACCGGAAACTGTTTCGCCTTCTTGTTGAGTTCGACGCCGATTTCCGTCGCGCCCGCGACGAGCCGCGCGGCGGGATAGGCGGTCTTCAGTTGAAACAATTTCGCGAGTGAAGCTGGACGAAAGAAACGATCCTCGCGATGCGCGTAATCGAGTGCCGCCAACGCCGCGACCGGTTGCCGCAAGCGTGCGGCGAACGCATCGGCCTGGTCTGTCTTTTTTGCACCGCAGCCGCCCGATCCGAAAGCATCCAGCGCCGCATCGCGAATCGGACGATAGCCGGTGCAGCGACAGAGGTTGCCGCACAACTGGTCGTTCACCTGTGCGGGCGTTTGGCAATCGCCCCGGTAGTATCCTTCGAACAGCGAAACGACAAAGCCCGGCGTGCAGTAGCCGCATTGCGAACCGTAGTGGCCAACCATCGCTGCCTGCACCGGATGCAACTCCGCGCCGCGCGCCAAGCCTTCAACGGTCCAAATCTCTCTTCCCGCAAACATCGGCAGCAGCGCGATACAACTGTTGATCGCCCGATAAGTCGCGCGTCCGTCGGCATCACGTTCCACCAACGCCACGGAACACGCGCCGCAATCGCCCTCGTCGCAACCGCGCTTCGAGCCGGTGCGGCCCGTGGCGCGCAGCCATTCGAGCAAAGTCGTCGTGGGCGCGATGCCTTCGACGCGCAGCGTCTCGCCGTTCAGCGTGAGAGTGAAAGTGGCGTCCGACATGACTCAGAGCGCGGCGCGATTCACGTCTTTGTAGTAGAGGTAACGCGCGGGCTTCTTGCCCATGGCGACAAACCACTGCGGGCAATACGGTCCCATCCAAATCACATCGCCGGCCTCGACCGGATACCAACTGTCTTCGAGACGGTAAACACCCTGTCCGTCGAGCATGACGAGACCGTGCTCCATCACGTGAATCTCGACAAACGGGAGATGCCCGCCCGGTTGGTAGGCGAAAATATTTACCGCCATGTCGAAGGCCGGTTCGTCGGGGAGCAACACTTGCAAATTCGCCGCCGGGTCGCCGAGGAACGGTGTGCCTTTCACTTTTGCTTCGTCGCCGAAAATCGCGCGCGACGCCGGTGCGCCGGGATGCGTGACGGCCTTCTTCTGAAAGAACATCACCTTCGTGCCGACCTTCGGCGCGGAGAGATCGCAGACTTGGCCGGCGGGGGAGAAAAAGAAATTACCACCCGTGCAACGTTGCTTCGCGCCCGCTTGCATCAACGTCACTTCGCCTTCCATCACGTAGCCGAACGTCTGCACGTCGGGCTGGCGAAACGTGGCGCGGCCTCCCTTTTGGAACGTCACGAGCAATTGCGCGAACTTTGCGCCCATCGCTTCGTTGATTAACACGATCGTCGTCGCGCCGGTGATGCCGGGGACGTTGCTGTTGACGTGATTGTGCGGCGTGAGGAGGGCGTGGCGCGGTCCGACGTGCGCGCGGGTGTGACCAAAGAGTTCAGGCATGGGGTTCAACGTTGAGGTTGGAGGAACTTACCCTTCCGCGTCGCAGGTGCAATCCTGCCGTCAGCCCAAATTGGCTGACCGCGCACATAAGTGTGAGTGATGCGCACGCGCGACTGCCGCCCGACGTAAGGACTGAGCCGATGCTGCGTCCAGAGTTCGTTCGCTGTGATCGTGTGTTTCTTCTTCGTCACTTCGAGTAGCGTGAAATCCGCGTCGAAACCTTCCGCGAGGCCGCCCTTGTGTTCGTCGAGCCGGAAACGCCGGGCGACATTGCGCGCCAGCACCGCGGCGAGGAGCGGCAGGTCGCGCTCCAGCGTGTCGTGGCACTCGTTGAACAAAAGTTGAAAACCGTGCTGCACGCCCGCGATGCCGCCCCAGATCGCGAAGAAATCCTTGCTCGTCTTCAACTCCGGCGGCGACGGCGAGTGGTCGGAGCCAATCGTCTGAATATCACCCGCGCGCAATTCCGCCCACAGGCCCAAGCGGCTGCGTTCATCGCGAATCACCGGCGAACATTTTGCCACCGCACCGAGTTTCACCACGTCGTGATCGTTGAACAACAAGTAGTGCGGACACGTCTCCGCCGACACGTCGACGCGCTGCGCCTTCGCCTCGGCGATGAGCGCGAGACCCTCTGGACTACTCACGTGCACCACGTGCAACGCGCAGCCTGTTTCACCGGCGAATTCCACCGCTTGACGGATCGCCGCCAGCTCCACTTCGACCGGACGTGACGCAAGATAAGCGCGCACGTTGAAGCGGCCTTTCGCTTTTTGCTCCGCCGTGTAGCGCGCCGCCAATTCGTCGTCCTCGGCGTGCACCGCGACGATTAAGCCGAGCTTCGCGGCGCGTTTCATCCCTTCGCGCAACGTGTGCGGATCAACATTCTGGAAACTCTCAATGCCACTGTGGCACATGAACGCCTTCAAACCGATCGCGCCCGCGTCGCGCATGCCGGCGAGCCGATCAAGATTGCCCGGCACTAGCCCGCCCCACAGTGCGAAATCCGTGCACGACTTCGCCTCCGCCAACACGCGCTTCGCGCGGAAGCTCGCGGCGTCGATCACCGGCGGCTCCGAGTTCAGCGGCATGTCAAAGAAACACGTGCCGCCACCGGCCGCCAAAGCGAGCGAACCATGCGCGATGCCCTCCCACTCCGTGCGACCCGGCTCGTTGAAATGCACATGCGCATCCATGATCCCCGGAAACACATAGCGCCCACCCGCCTCGACGATCTCGCTCGCGTCTTCCGTAATCATCGACGCCACCCGCACAATCTTGCCCTCGACGATGCCCAAGTCGGCCTCCGCGATTCCGTCCGTTGTCACCACGCGTCCACCGCGCACCACGAGATCGAAGTGACTCGGCGGGAGTGCGGGAGTTTCTTTCTTATTTTTCGGCACGGGTGAAAATCGTGAGTGCGACGGAGAGCAAGCGCACCGCGTCAGTCAGTCGTCGCGAGTTTTTGCAGGAAATCGAGCATCACTTGAAAGGCTACCCCGATATCCCGCGGCGACGCAAACTCGTCGGGGTGGTGGCTGAGTCCGTCGCGGCAACGCACAAACAACATCGCCACCGGCGTGTGGCGACTCATCACCACGGCATCGTGCCCGGCGCCACTCACGAGCGACAAGCTGCGCCCCTGCACCGTGCGCACGCTGCGTTCGAGTTGCTTCGTCAACTCTGGCGAACACGCCACGGCGCCGTCGTCTTGCGTCTGCCGCCAGTCACAAGTCAAGCCACGTGCCCGCGCGAGGCGCTTCGTGATCCGCTCCAACTCCTGCAACGCCTGCAAACGCGTGCGATCATCCGCGTGCCGCACATCAAGTGTGTGCACGACTTCTCCGGGAATCACATTTGATGCACCGGGAGCAACTTGAACCGAACCGATGGTTGCCACGAGTCCGCGCGTGCGGCGTGCCAGTGCTTCGACTTCGACAGCAAATTCCGCGACGCCTGCAAACGCATCGCGGCGCAGCTTCATCGGCGTCGTGCCCGCGTGTCCCGCCTTGCCCGTCCACGTAAGCTTGAAACGACTTTGGCCCGCAATCGCCGAGACCACGCCGACCGACAGCCCTTTCGCTTCGAGCACCGGCCCTTGTTCGATGTGCACTTCAACGTAACCGAGCAAATCGCGCCGGCCATGCGCCGCCTTCGGACGGATGAACACGTCGCCATTGTGCGCTTCAAGCACCTGCCGCACCGTCAAATTCGCACCGTCGCGCAACTCAAGATCACCGCGCCGCAGTTGTCCCGTGAAGCTCATGCTACCGAGATAACCGCTGGCGAAGCGCACGCCCTCCTCCTCCGAAAATCCCACCACTTCGACGTGAAACGGCAGCGCAACGCAACGTCGTTGCAGCTCTGCCATCACCGCAATCGGCAACAGCACGCCGAGTGGGCCGTCGTATTTGCCGGCGTTGCGCACCGTATCGAGGTGCGAGCCGAGCAGCAGCGTCTTCGCGTTCGGTGACGCCGACACGTAACGTCCAATGAGATTGCCGACCGTGTCCACGCGCGTCGTCAGACCCGCGCTCTGCATGTAAGTTGCGGTCTGCTCCACCGCCCGCGTCATCGCGGGCGAGAGAAACGTGCGCGTCAGTTGACTAGGCTCGTCGGAAATCCGACCAAGTTCACCAAGCCAAAGTTGAAGTTGCTGCAACGGAGACGGCATCGCACTCAGCTCCCGCGGTAAGTGTTGTAACCCCACGGCGTCACCAACAGCGGCACGTGGTAGCCGACCGAGGCGTCGGCGATGGCGAAGCGGATGGGCACGCGATCGAGGAACGGGCTGTCTTCCAGGTGCGTGACGAAATAATCCTTCACGAAGAAGACCAACTCGTAGCTCCCGACCGCCATCGCATCGGGGGCCAACAGCGGCTCGTCGGTGCGTCCGTCGGCGTTGGTCGTGACGGCCTTGAGGAGCGTGTGCTTGCCGTCGTGATTCCAAAGCTCGATCCGCATTCCGGCGGCTGGGCGCCCGGTGGTGAGGTCGAGGACGTGAGTGCTGAGTTTGGCGGGCATGGGAGTTATGTTTTAGTTACCACGAAATACACGAAACACACCAAAGGGGGAGCGCTTTTCTTTTCGCGCGAGTTCGGTCGGTGGCGGGGCGAGGCTCAGTGTTGGAGGCAATCCTGCAGGCGCAGCCACGCGATCTTTTCGATTTCAGCGAGGGCGGCGGTGAATTCCTGCTGCAACGAATTCGGCAGACGCGCACGCATCGCGGCGAGTATGGCGTCCTTCGCGTTGAGCCGCGCGCAGATGATGAACGGAAACCCAAAACGCGCGCGGTAGGCGGCGTTCATCGTCTGAAAAGTCGTCAGTTCTGCCGTCGACAATCGGGACAACCCCGCGCTCGCCTGCTCGCGGGTGGACTCCGTCGTGAGTTGATGCTGCAACGCCAGTCGACCCGCGAGGTCAGGATGCGCTTCGAGCAACGCGAGCTGCTTTTCCAGTGGCGCGGCGTGCATCGCCGCACACAATGCGCGGTGCAATGCTTCCGCGTCGGCAAAAGGTCGTTGCGGCCACGTGTCGGCCGCCACCCATGGCGAGTGTTCGAACAAATGCCCGAGCGCCGCAGTGAAGGCGGCGGCGTCGGCTTGATTCAGAGTGTCCAGTGTCGTGCTCATTGAAACTACGGCATCAACTCGTAGGCGGGCAACGAGAGGAATTCATCGAACGTGTCGCTTTTCGACATGCGCATGAACAGCTCCGAAGCCGCCGGGAAGTGTCCGCCATCGTAACGCGCGTCGCCATACTCGGTGCGTATCGCGGCGAGTTCCTCGGCGAGCAATTGGTCATACAACTCCGCCGTGATCGCGCGGCCGTCGTCGAGTTTCGCGCCATACTTGAGCCATTGCCAGAGTTGCGAACGCGAGATCTCCGACGTCGCGAGATCTTCCATCAAGTTGTGAATCGGTTCCGCGCCGGAACCGCCGAGCCACGCTTCGAGGTAGCGCACGCCGACGTGCAGATTCCAACGCACGCCCTTCTCCGTGATCGGACCGTGGAGCGGCGCCAGCAGATCGGCGGCGGTGACTTTAACATCGTGCAACACGTGCAGCTGATTCGGACCTTTCATGTGTTCGCCGAAGGCATCGATCGCTGTTTGCACGAGGCCCGGATGCGCGACCCAGGTGCCGTCGTGCCCGAAGCGCACTTCGCGCTCCTTGTCCGCGCGCACTTTGGCGAGCGCGGCGTCGTTGGCGGCGGGATCGTTCTTGATCGGAATCTGCGCGGCCATCCCGCCCATGGCGTAAGCGCCGTGCCGGTGGCAGACGTTGACGACATGCGTGACGTAGGCGCGCAAAAACGGCGACTCCATCGTGATCAGCGTGCGATCGGGGAAGAGATAGCCGGGACGATTGCGCAGTTTCTTCACGAAACTGAACATGTAATCCCAGCGACCGCAGTTCAGTCCGGACGCGTGCTCGCGCAATTCGTAGAGAATTTCCTCGGCCTCAAACGCGCCCGTGATCGTCTCGATCAGCATCGTGGCGCGAATCGTGCCGCGCGGTAGACCCAGCGCCGCTTGCGCGTGGAGAAACACGTCGTTCCACAACCGCGCTTCAAGATGACTCTCGAGTTTTGGGATATAAAAATACGGTCCACTGCCGCGCGCGACGAGTTCGCGGGCGTTGTGAAAAAAATACAGTCCCCAATCGAAGAGCGACGCCGACAGCCGCTGGCCGTCGAGCAACACGTGTTTCTCCTCCATGTGCCAGCCGCGCGGCCGCGCGAGCGCGACGGCGATCTTGTCCTTCAACGCGTAGCTCTTCCCTTCCGGCGACGTGTAGGTGATCGTGCGGCGGGCGGCGTCGCGCATGTTGATTTGCCCTTCCATCACGTTCTCCCACGTCGGTGAATTGGCGTCCTCGAAGTCTGCCATCCAGCACTGCGCGCCGGAGTTGAGCGCGTTGATCGCCATCTTGCGATCCACCGGGCCGGTGATCTCGGTGCGGCGGTCAAGCAGGTCCGCGGGAATCGGCGCCACCTGCCAATCGCCACCGCGGATGGTAGCGGTTTCGGGCAGGAAATCCGGAAGTTTCCCCGCATCAATCTCACGCTGGCGTTCGACGCGCCGCGCGAGCAATTCCAACCGGCGCGGCCCAAACCGGCGTGCGAGGTCCGCGACAAACGCGCAGGCCTCCGGGTTGAGAATTTCGGCGAAACGTTCGTTCATCGGGCCGACAATCGTCAGGCCGCTCACCGTCACGGGGTCACTCTTCTGCATCCCGCGACGAAGGCAACGTTGACCGCCCCTGTCAGCACCAGAATGGCCGCGCGCCCCGCCCGTTCGCGCAAGAACAGTCTCGCCACCGCGCAGGCCGCCCTGCAAAACACCGCCCGATGGGCTCCAATGAATTCATGCGCGAAGCAATCCGGCTCGCGGACGAAGGTATGCAAGGTGGCCGCGGCGGACCGTTTGGTTGCGTGATTGTGCGCCAAGGGGAAATCGTCGGCCGCGGCAACAACCGCGTCACCTCGAACAATGATCCGACCGCGCACGCCGAAGTCACCGCGATTCGCGACGCTTGCGCACAGTTGCAGACCTTTCAGTTGCAAGACTGCGAACTCTACACGAGTTGCGAGCCGTGCCCGATGTGCCTCTCCGCGATTTACTGGGCGCGCATCCCGACGGTGTTCTACGGCAACACGCGCGGCGACGCGGCCGCGATCGGGTTCGACGACGATTTTATCTACCAACAAATCCCGCTCGCCCTCGAAAAGCGGGCCATCGCCATCCGCCCGCTGCTGCGCGACGAAGCGCAAACTACTTTTAAGCGGTGGAGCGCGAAGTCTGACAAAATCCGTTACTAAACGGCTACCCCGCCATGGATACCTACTGGATGGAATTCGCCGGCATGCTGGTGCGCTGGCTGCACGTCATCGCCGGCATCGCGTGGATCGGCTCGTCGTTCTATTTCATCTGGCTCGACAACAGCCTTGATGCGCCCGCGCCCGGCTCGGACAACGCCAAGAAGGGCGTCGGCGGCGAACTCTGGGCGGTGCACGGAGGCGGCTTCTACAATCCGCAAAAATACCAAGTCGCCCCAGCAACACTGCCCGAAAAACTTCACTGGTTCAAATGGGAAGCCTACACCACTTGGCTCTCCGGCACGGCGCTGCTCGTGATGGTTTACTGGCTGCGCGCGGGCGCGATGATGGTTGATCAAAACGTCGCCACGCTCACCGCCGCACAAGCCGTCGCTATCGGAGCCGCCAGCATGGTCGGCTCGTGGTTCGCCTACGATTTGCTCTGCCGCTCGCCCCTCGGCCGGTTCAACGCGATGCTCGGCTTCGTCGTCTTCGCACTCGGCATCGCACTCACGTGGGGTCTGACGCAATGGCTCGGCGGTCGCGCCGCGTTCATCCACGTCGGTTCCGCCATCGGCACGATCATGGCGGGCAACGTGTTTTTCATTATCATCCCCGGCCAGAAGCGCATGGTGGCGGCGATGCGCGCCGGCACGCTACCCGACCCGCGCGACGGCCAACGCGCGAAACAACGCAGCGTGCACAACAACTACTTCACGCTACCGGTGCTGTTCATCATGATCAGCAACCACTACGCGGCGACCTACGCGCACCCGCACAACTGGGCCGTGCTCGCACTGATCGGCACCGCGGGCGTGCTCATCCGCCACTTCTTCAACCTGCGCCACAAAGGCAAACTCCGCTGGGAATTTCCGCTCGCCGGCGCCGTGTTGCTCGTCTTCACCGCGTGGTGGACCGCCCCGCGCATTCAGGAACTTCCGCCGGTGCAAGGCGAAGTCACGTTCAACCGCGTCCGCGAAATCGTCGGCCAACGGTGCGTCTCCTGCCACTCCCCCGCCCCGACCTTCCCCGGCATCACCGCACCGCAAGGCGGCGTGCTGCTGCACACGCCGGCCGACATTTTGCAAAACGCGCAACGCACCTACCAACAGGTGATCGTCACGCGTATCATGCCACTCGGCAACGCCACCGAAATGACCGAGCAGGAACGCGCCGTCATCGCCGCGTGGGTGAGAGCGGGCGCGAAGACCGAACCATAAATTCGCGTTACGCGTTCGTTAGACCGTCGGCTCCACTACCGGCACGAAGCCCCACTTCGTCGCCGAGAAGAGCCCACGGTCGCTCAGTTTCAAATCGGGAATCACCAGTAGCGCCATGAACGACAGCGTCATGAACGGCGCATCGAGCTTTGAGCCGAGTTGCTTGGCCATGCGATCGAGCGCCGTGTAATGCCGCGCTGTCGTCCGCCCATCGAGGTCCGACATCAAGCCCGCAATCGGCAGCGGCAACACGCGACTGCGCCCGCGACCAACCGCGCACAATCCGCCGCGATGCTTGATCACCAAATTCACCGCGCGCGTCATCGACACATCATCCGCACCGACCACGACGATGTTGTGCGAATCGTGTGCCACCGACGACGCGATCGCGCCGGACTTCAGACCGACTCCGGCAATGAAACCCACCGCCACCGGCGCTTTCGCCGCGTAGCGGTTCACCACGGCGATCTTCAACAAATTGCGCTGCGGCTCGGCCACGACGTGCCCCGCCACGACCTTCGCCTTTTCCGTGCGGTGCCGCGTGATGAGTTGCCCGTTCAACGCTTCAATTACGTTCAACGTGACCTTCTCGCCCGACGCCGCCACCGCGAAATCAGCCGCTGCGCGCGGTCGCGCGCGAAATTGATTCGGCGTCGCCGAACTCACGCGCGGAAACTTGCTGCGACCATTCTGCGCCGCCAACTCGCCACGCAAATACGTGCGGAGGACGCCGAATTTTTTCCAACCATCGACCACGATGAAATCCGCCGGATCGCCCACACGGAGCAGACCGACGTCGAGTTTGTAGTGCTCCACGGGATTCACGCTCGCGCAACGCAGCACATCGAAGCGATCCACGCCGAGCGCCAGCGCACGCCGCACGTGGCGATCGAGATGTCCGCCGACGAGCAAGTCGGGATGCAAGTCGTCGCAGCAGAACATCACGCGTTCCGGGTGCGTTTTAAGCAGCGGGGCGAGCGCGGCGAAGTTGCGCGCGGCCGAGCCTTCGCGAATCAAAATTTTCATGCCGGCGGCGAGTTTGTCCTGCGCTTCTTCCAGCGTGAAGCACTCGTGGTCCGTCGTCGGCCCCGCCGCCGCGTAGGCGCGCGCTTGTTCGCCGCGCAGGCCGGGCGCGTGACCATCGATTTGTTTTCCGAGCGCCGAGGCGACTTCCATCATCGTGCGCAGCGCCGGATCCCCGCCGAGCACGCCGGGAAAATTCATCACTTCCGCGAGGTAGCGCACATCGGGCCGCGCGAGCAGACGCGACACGGCATTGGCGTCGAGCGTGGCGCCGGCGGTTTCAAACGTCGTCGCGGGCACGCAGGACGGTGCGCCGAAATTGAATTTCAACGGCGTGCGCTTGCCGTCGTTGATCATGTAAACCACGCCGCGCGCACCGAGCACGTTGGCGATTTCGTGCGGATCGGACACCGTCGCGACCGTGTCATGCACCACCGCCAGCCGCGCAAACTCCGCGGGCGGCAGCAGCGAGCTTTCGATGTGGATATGCGCATCGACCAGCCCCGGCATGATCAGGTGCTTTTCGCGCACACTCGCGTCCTCGCGGATCGCCGTAATGCGCCCGCGGTGCCACTCGACCGTCCCTGGAAACACCCGGCGCGCGTGCAGATCAACGATTTGGCCGGACAGGCGTTGGGGCGACGTCTTCATGGGGGCAGTTTGCGGCCGCGCCGACCGGTGGCAATCCCGCGGTCAAAAACGACTCGCAAAAGCCGCCGGTCGGTGCACGTTTCGACTCCATGTCCGCTCACACCCTTTCCCGCGATTACCAGAACAACGTCCTCCCGCGCCTCGACGACGAGGACGATGATGACGAAACCAGCGAATGCTCGTCCGCCAAGTCGCCCAGTTCCATCGGCGCGATGATGCAGCGGAAGTTTCTCGAAGAGCGCAAAATTTTCCTCTGGGGCGCGGTCACCGACGCGTCGGCCAAGGACCTCACCGAGAAGCTCCTTTACCTCGAAACGAACGCTCCGGGCAAAGAGATCTATTTCTACATGAACACGCCGGGCGGTTCCATCACCGCGGGCATGGCGGTTTACGACACGATCAAGCTCATCAGCTCGCCCGTGAACATCATCGTCACCGGCATGGCCGCATCGATGGGTTCGATTTTGCTCAGCGCCGCCGAAAAGGGCCGCCGCTCGATCTTCCCGCACGCGCGCGTGTTGATTCACCAGCCGCTCATCACCGGCCGCATGGTCGGTCCGGCGTCGGACATCAATATCCAGGCGCAGGAAATGGAAAAACTCCGCGCCGAGCTGAATCAAATTCTCGCCACCGCTTCCGGCCAATCGCTCGAAAAAGTCACCAAGGATTCCGACCGCGACTTCTACCTCAACGCGCAGGAAGCCATCGACTACGGCCTCGCCGACAAGATCGTCACCAAGCTCTAAGCGCGACCGTTCGCTCCAAGTCTTGCCATCCGGCGGAGCCACGCGCTCCGCCTTTTTTATCGGCCATTTCGGGCGCCTCGCCGGCCACACCCATTCCACTCGCGCTCCCTGACGCGTGCTTTTCCCATTTTTACCTTCCGCCGCTCCGCTCCTTGCTCCTGACTCCACTTTCGCCGCATGGAATTTGAACTGTCACGCCCTTCGCCGCACCCGGTCCCGTCGATCGACTTCCGCGCCTTGCTCAACAACGAGCAACACGCCGCCGTCACCGCTCCGCCCGGTCCGTTGCTCGTGCTCGCGGGCGCCGGCTCCGGCAAGACGCGCACGCTCACCTACCGCGTCGCCTACCTGCTCTCCCAAGGCGTGAAGCCGGGCGAGATTCTCCTGCTCACCTTCACCAACAAAGCCGCCAAGGAAATGCTCCACCGCGTGCACGAGCTCACCGGCATCGAGCCCGCGCGTTTTTGGGGCGGCACGTTTCACTCCCTCGGCAACCGCGCCCTGCGCATGTTCGGCGAAGCCATCCAACTGCCGAAAAACTTCACCATCCTCGACGCCGACGAATCCGAATCGCTCCTCAAGCAAACCGTCGAAGCCGCCAACAAACTTTTCTTCAAAGACAAGACCAACCCCCGCCCCGGTCCGCTCTTCAGCGTCCTCTCCCTCGCGCGCAACACCCAGCTCACGCTCGCCGACACCGTTGCCAAAAACTTTCCGCAATACAGCGAGATCGCGCACCTCCTGCCGGAATTTTCCAACGCCTACACCAAGGCCAAGCGCGAACAACAAGTCGTGGACTATGACGACTTGCTCGAACTCTGGCTTCGTCTCCTCACCGACGCTCCCGACGTCGCGCGTTACTTTGCCCAGCGTTTCCGCCACGTCCTCGTCGACGAGTATCAGGACACCAACACGATTCAGGCGCAGATCGTCGACAAACTTTCCGCGCACCACTGCGTCATGGCCGTCGGCGACGACGCCCAATGCATCTACTCGTGGCGCGGCGCTGATTTCGAAAACATCATGTCGTTCCCCGAGCGGCACCCCGGCACCGTCATCCACCGCATCGAGGTCAACTACCGCTCCACGCCCGAGATTCTCGCCTTCGCCAACGGCGTGCTCAACGCCCAGCCCAAGGGCCGCCACTTCGACAAAGAACTCCGCGCCGCTCGCGCCCACTCGATCAAACCCTACGTCGTGCAATGCATGGACGACCGCGAGCAAGCCGAGTTCATCCTCAAGCGCATCCACTCGCTGATCAGCGACGACGGCGTCTCGGCCAACGAGATCGCCATCCTCTACCGTTCGCACTTTCTCGCGCTCGAGATGCAGCTCGCGCTTTCGCGCCAAGGCATTCCCTACGTCATCACCAGCGGCGTGAAATTCTTCGAACGCCAACACGTGCGCGACCTCATCGCGCTCATCCGTTTCGTCTACAACCCGTCCGACACCCAAGCCTGGCAACGCATCGCGATTTTGCTCCCGAAGATCGGCGAAAAAGGCGCGCTAAAAATCCACGCCGCCGCGCTCGACCACGCGCGCTTGATGCAGCGCAACTTCCTCGAGGCCCTCGCTACCGACGACGTGAAGAGCAAAGTCGCCAAGGACGCCAAACCCGATTGGGAAAATTTCTGCGCCTCACTCGCCCAAGTCGGCGACGCCATGAGCAACCAGAAACCCAGCGATGTCGTCACCGTCGCCATCGACGGTTGGTATGGCGACTACTTGAAGGGCGCCTACGCCGACTACACGGAACGCTTGGAGGAATTGAAGGCGCTCATCGGTTTCGCCGGACGCTTTGAAGAGATGCAGGATTTGCTCGCGCAAGTCGTCCTGCTCAACGGCGAAAGTGGCGAACGCGAAGTCGATCCCAACACCGAGGCGATCAAGCTCACGACGATTCACCAAGCCAAGGGACTCGAATACGACGTCGTGTTTCTCATCGGCGCTGCCGACGGCCAATTACCCACGCGCCGCTCAATCGAAGCCGGCGATGTCGAGGAAGAGCGCAGGTTGTTCTACGTCGCGGTCACGCGCGCCAAGAACGAACTCTACATCAGCCACCCGAGAGTCGCGACCCGCGCCGGCCCCGGCGGCATGCTGCTGACGCAATCGCGCTTCCTCCAAGAACTCCCCGAGAGCCTCTACGAAGAACTCCGCATCAAGCGAAGTTACGGGTGGTGACTTGATGGAGCGACTTTACGTCACGATAATTTTCCGCCAGTAAATTCGCCTGAAGCCTGATGCCTGATGCCCGCCCCCACCAAATCTCCCATCTGCATGATCATCGCCGGCCCCAACGGCGCGGGGAAAACCACTTTTGCCCGGGAATTCCTCCCGCGGGAGGGCGGCATAATGGAATTTGTTAATGCCGATTTGATCGCGGCCGGACTAGCCCCGCTCAAACCTGCGCTAGCCGCATTGAATGCTGGCAAGGTGTTCCTCTCGGAACTCGATAGACTTTCGACAGGCCGGTTGGACTTTGCCTTCGAAAGCACATTGAGCGGCCGCACCTATGTAGAGCGGATTAAACGATGGAAGGCCACGGGCTATCGCATCGAGATTGTCTACTTACGCCTTGATACGCCGGAAATCGCGCTCAAGCGGGTTTCCGCCCGTGTGCGTCAAGGCGGACACAACGTGCCAGCCGCAGATGTGCGCCGCCGCTTTGTTCGGAGTTGGCGTAACTTCGAGGACGTGTATCGTCCACTTTGTGATACATGGTGGCTTTACGACGCTACCAGCTACCCGCCTACTTTTCTCGCCCGACACCCATGAAATCCGCCGCTACCAGCAAGCTCGATGCCCGCACGAAGGGAATCAACGCCGCCATGCGCCGTGCCGCTAAGGTTGCCGCCACCCGCGCCCGCGCCACCGGCACGAAGCTCTATTTTGTCCGCGACGGAAAACTGATTGCCGAGACGCCCTGACTCGCGCCGGGCCGCCCGTCCAACCCTTGGTTGACGTCCCCCGTCCCGTCGGCTTCATTTTCTTTATGCCGCGCCAGCGCAAGATCAGTGAAATCGTCGAGGAGGCCCGCCAGATGCCCTATGGCGATCGCGCCGAATTGATCGAACAACTGATCGCCGACACGGCTAAAGACATCGACCCGGAAATCGAAAAGGCATGGGGCGATGAAGCGCTGCGCCGACTAGATGAAATCGAGAAGGACAGATCCGTGCTGATCCCTGGCAAGGAAGCCATGGCCCGTGTGCGCAAGACGGTCGGGCTGTGAAACCTTACTCCCTCCATCGTGAAGCGCTGGAGGAATTCGACAAGGCTGCGGCACACTATGCGAAAATCGACCCCGCGCTCGGTCAGCATTTCTACAACGTCATTGACCGACTGATTACTGAAGCCTGCCAGACACCCGGGACTTTCCGCATCATCCGCCAACCCGCCCGGCGTCATTTTACCCGCGAGTTTCCCTACGGCCTCATCTACGTCGAGCGTCCCGATGATATTTGGATCATAGCCGTCATGCCACTCCACCGGAAGCCCGGCTATTGGGAGGAACGCCTCCCGAGAACATGAAATCCCTCCCATCCCGAGCCGGTGGAGCAAGTCTCCGATGTCGCCTCCCGTTCGGTAGCCCCCAACCCGCTTCTCCGTCGACGCCCTAATCAACCACGCGTTGCTTGATATCCGCTATTGCTTTTCAAGCGACGAAACGTAGCGTTCGGGTATGCGGTTCTCGTGGGATCGGGCCAAAGAGCGAGCTAACCTCGCTCGCCATGGCGTCGATTTCACGACAGCCCAACGGGCTTTTGCCGACCCAAGAGCCTTGGTTCTTTTCGACGAAGCACACAGCGACCGCCGCGAACTCCGCTGGTGGCTCCTCGGCAAGATCGATCACCGCGTCTTGCACGTTCGCTACACTCACCGCCCGAACGGCGTCATTCGCCTGATCGGTGCCGGTTATTGGAGAAACTCTCACAACTACTATGAAACCTACTGGAAAGCCCAAGACGACGAAGCGCGTGGCACCCATCTTTGATAAGGACGGATATCAGACGAATCTCAAAGACCTGAACGGCACGCCCCTGCCCGACCTCTCAAAAGTCACCGCGCGTCCGCTCTGGGGCGGCGCCCGTGACGGTGCCGGTCGCAAATCCACAGGTCGGCAGCCGGTGTTGCTCCGCCTTTCGCCCAAGACCGTGCGCAGCCTCCGCGCCGCCGCCCGCAAACAAGGCAAGACCATCTCCGACATCGCCGAAGAACGCCTCGCTGTCGCGTGATCGACACCTCGCGACCCGAACCGGTCGCCGCCGGATACGCCGCCTGTCAAGAGTCAAGACCTGACGTGTTTTTCTAGGCCGACGTGTTTTTCGGTATGATCCGGTGATAGGTTACAAATGATCCGGGGTGATGGGTGACACTTTGATGTAGGTGCTGGTTGGGTTGCTGAAGCGAGGAGTAAATTTAAGGGGAGGGTTTAAGGGAGGGGGCTTTGCTTCCTCCCTTTCCTG
>CAMTVI010000007.1:0-64685 GCA_947085165.1 uncultured Opitutaceae bacterium | reverse complement strand
GCATCCAAGCGATCAAGGCCGATGCCCGCGGCTTCCGCCGCTTCGCCAACTATCGGACGCGAATTCTTTTTCACTGCGGGAAACTCAACCTGTTGCCCGTGCTCCCGTCCTCACCGACCCACTAAGAAACCGGAAGAACCAATCTTTGGTGAACACTGCTTGCTCGGCGCAGGGAGAGGCCGTAATGCACTTCTGTGAGTAAATCGGATAAACCACGTGTCCACGCCAACGTGGAGCCGACCGGCAGTCCGCGGGTCGTGATCGTCGAGGATCAACGCCTCGTCGCCGAATTTCTCTCGATGCATTGCCGGTCGATCGGAATCTTGGTGGCGGCCAATTGCGGAACGCTCGCCGAAGGCATGGCGGCCATCCGCGAACATGTGCCAACGCTCGTGTTGCTGGATTTTTCGTTGCCCGATGGCAACGGACTGGAAGCGGCGAAGGTGTTGTTGGACGAGTTGCCCGCGTTGCACATCATCGGCATCTCGTCGCATCGCGATGCCTGGACGATGCTTCAGGTGCAGCGCATGGGGCTCCATGGTTTCATCGACAAGCACGAGCAACGCCCCGAAGCACTTACGCACACCATTCATTCCGTGCTCGCAGGCCGGGTTTCTTATTCTCCGATTGTGGTGGAGGCCACCGCGGCGCTGCGGCGCGATCCCAAGGCCTTCAATCGCGTGCTCTCCGACTACGAGATGGGCATCCTCTCGCTGATCGGCCAATCCAAGAGTGACGATGAAATTGCGGCCGGCCTCGGCGTCAGTCCCTCAACCGTCCAGTCGCGCCGCCGCGACATCATGCGGAAGCTCGACATCCACACGACGCCGAAGCTCATCCACTACGCGATCGTCAACGGTTTGACTCGTCCGGATCAGCTCGACCGAGTGCGTTGATCCGCTCGCGCGTAACTTCAAGCGAGTCGATCACTTGTTGCCAGCGTCTCCGCGCGTCGGCCCAGTCGCCGTTGACCGCGGATCTTTCCACTTCGCGCACCTGCGCCTCTTCCGTCAGCCGAATAAAACTAAATCGCCCCACGAGTTTGTGCGCGGAGTGGCTAGCCCCGGCAACCTCGCGCGCGGCCAACGCAGCCGACAACGTGGCGATTTCCTCGTCCGCCTCTTGCCAAAAAAGTTCCAGCTCGGTGCGCAACGAATGGGCTTTGCGTGCTGCCAAAAAACGCAGCGCTACCAGCGGATCGCTCTCATCCCACACCGGCAACTGCGCCGGCGAACCAGACTTCCAGCGATCGGAACTTCGCGCGAGTCCAGTCAGTATCTTGTCCGTCGTGAGCGGCTTCGTCAGGACATGACTCATCCCGGCGTCGAGGCACTCGGTGTGTTTATCTGCAGTGACGAACGCCGTCGTTGCGATAATCGGCACTTGGGGCGGAAACTCTTTGCGGTGGCGCAACTCACGAGCGAGCGCGGGCCCGCTCATGTCAGGCAAATCGAAATCGAGAAAGACGGCAGTAAAACGCTGCGCGCCACTTGCCGCTTGGAGCGCCTCAGTGCTCGTTTTCGCCGTGGTGACGACAAAACCCAACGGTTCGAGGAGACCCGACAATACGAGCAGATTGTAATCTTCGTCATCCACGACCAGCGCGTGTCCCCGCACCGCACGAATTTCGTCTGGGTCGAGCGGTTGGCGCGCGGGTGCAATCACTAGCGGCACCGCAAAATTGAAATTTGCCCCATGCCCCAGCTCGCTCTCGACCCACAAACGTCCGCCCATTTGCTCCGCGAGCGATTTGCAAACCGCCAAACCGATCCCCGAACCGCTCGTGCGGCTCTGGCGCGCGGCGCTGCCGCGTTGGAAGCGAGTGAAGAGTCGCTGCTGTTCCTCCACCGAAATGCCCGGCCCGTCATCGGAGACCGCAAAGGTGACTTCCACTGCGTCGGTTCCACGTGGTCGCGCCCAAACTGTGACGAGCACTTGTCCACGTCCCGCATAACGCAGCGCGTTGATCACGAAATTGAGCAGGACTTGGCGGATTCTTCCATGGTCGCCCCAGACCCACACCGGCACGCTCGGCGAAATCGCGGTCTCCACCGGCAGGCCCGCTTTGGCGCTTTCCACACTGGTGATCGCGACGAGAGAGTGCACAAGTTCGTGCAAATTGAGCACCTCTCGTTTGAGCGGCAATGCGCCGGCTTCGAGTTTCGAGAAATCCAATAAATCCTCGAGCATCCCCGACAAGTGGTCGGCGCAGTGCCGCAATTGCGCAAATTGCGGTCGGACCGCGGGGTCAAGTTGCTCAGGTTTGATTGCCGCGGTCAGGCCGACGACGCCGTTGAGCGGATTGCGAATCTCATGACTGATGCTCGAAAGAAATTCGTCCTTCGCCGCATTGGCTTTTTTCAACTCCGCCGTGCGTTCGCCGACCGTGCGTTCCAGTTCTTCGGTGTGTTGGCGGCTGCGGCGCTCTCGCCAGTAAAGCGCGAAAAAAAACAGCCCCACCAGGCCAATACCGGAGAGGACGTAGGCTTGGGTCGAGCGCCACCATGGCGGCAAAATGCGAAACGAAAGCCCCGCCTCTGCACTCGTGCGACCGCCCAGATCGATGGCCCGCACGGCGAAGTGATGCACGCCTTCCGACAAACGCGTGAATTCGAAATTTCCGCTCCGACTGGGCGGCGACCACTTCTCCGTCGCGCCGCCCAATCTCGCTTGAAACCACAACATGTCGCGACGGGTGATTTCCGGCGTGAACACGCTGATTCTTACATGGTGATCGGAGTAGGTGAAATTTGGCATTTTCTCGTCCGAATCGACAACTCCCTCCCGCAGCAGCGTCACTTTGAGATCTCGCGGGGGCGCTGATTTCTCGAGCTCGTTCAGGTCCAGGCGGATGATGCCGCGCGTGCTCCCAATCCACACAATATCACTGTGCTCAGTTTCCTCCAATTTTATGCTGGTCGGTAAACCGATGCCGGAAAATCCATTCACGCGAAATTCCGTCCAGTTGAGAAATCGTCCGGCTTGATCCAGTTCGACGACGCCAAATCCGTGTCCGCGTGGCCCTGCCGGCGGTTGCCGAGCATAGGTAACGTAAATTCGCGTTCCTTGGCGATTAGCCACGGCATTGGTTGCGTGCAAAATGGGCAACTGTGACAGCTTGATCATTTGTCGGTCATCGCCCGTCGCAGTTCGAAAGAAACTCGCGCCTAAGAACGCGAATACCGCGGTTTCAGATCTAGCTAGCACCGCATTGGAATTTTCCGGTTCAACGGCGATTTCCAAATCAACCCGAGTCAGTTCGCGACGTTCAACATCGAGGTGAAAGAGCCCGTCTTTGGCGGTGGCGATCCAAAGCCGTCCCAATTCGTCTTCCGCGAAATCGCGCGCATATTCCGTGCGCGCAAACAAAGATTCACTCTGCCAATTCCCATCTGGAGCCTGCTCCAGTTGGGTAAGGGTGCCGTTGTGTTGGGTATAGATTCGCGTGGCGTGCTGCCGACTTGGTTCCAATTGATAGAAACTGGACGCCGGTTGTTCAAAGATCACCCGCGCGTTATCGGCTACTAAAAGCTCAACGCGCGCAAATCGCCCGATGGCCAAATGGCCACCGAATTCAGTGATTGAATGGGCCAACTCGATTGGCCCCGGCAGCGGCTTAAACCGTCCGCCGCTGTTATTGCGTGGCACGTGCAGGATGCCTCGCTCGCTCGCCGCGTAAACTCCATCTTCGCGCACAAATAGATCATTAACCACTGACGATGAACCATTGGAATGTGTATTGAATACAGTCACCGCACCAGTGATCGAGAAGCGGTAGAGTCCGTGATTTTCCGCCGCGATCCAAAGTTGCCCCTGTCGATCCAGTCGGAGGTCTGCGGCAACTAAACCCGGCAGCCCATCCTTTTCATTCAAGACACGGAGCATCTCACCCGCGGGCGAAATAATTGCGATACCCCCAAGCGTCACGACGAGAAAACCGCCACGCGGCAATGGAAGTGCAGCAGCGACCGGGGCTTTTTCGAAAAATTCCTTCACGGCGGCGGACCAAAGCGGTTCGGTCGGTCGGCCGACCACAAACAATCCACTGCTTCCGATCGACAACAGTCCTCGCTCGTCGCGACCAATCCACATCGGCACTCGCGGCGGCAGCGCTGTCTCGGTGCATAACTGCTCGGGCCCTGCAGCCGTCATTCGATAAAGGCCCGACTCACGGTGTGCGAACCACCAACCCTCTTCGAATCGTCCCGACGAAAGACGCGCGCTAGTCGGAAAATCCCATACTTGAATTTTTTCCCCATCCCAAGCCACCACCTTGGCACGACAAAAATAAACGAGCAGGCCGTCGATTTCAGCACAGCCCCAGACGACATTCACATCGCGATGCTCAGGCGGGAGGAATTCAACCAGCGACCGATATTGGAAATCACCTGCCGACGATTCTTCATAATAGCCGAATTCGTTGAGGCCTCCGCAGATGATACGCCCGTCATCGGCCACATTGAGGGCATTGATCAATTGATAGCCTTCGCCAAATGGCGTTCGCCGCCACGTCTCGCCATCAAAAACGATCAGTCCATCCGCCCCGACGAGTAGGCGCCCCCGGCGATCTTCGCTCGTCACCCGCACGCGGTCCAACGCGCCAATCATTTCCAACGGATAGTGCACTAAAATCGGCGAACCGTTCATCTCGTCCAGCCAGTTCGCGCGACTCACGCCGGCAAAGACGAGCGTTCCGCAAAAAAATATCAGCGCAAACCGCGCGTGCCTATTGGTGCACATTGGAAAACAATTCGCCCCATGGTGCCCAGTCGCAAGACCCGAGCAACACCTAGATTTAGGCGAACGAGCGCCGTTTTGTAGTAGTCCTTGGGCCCCTTATTCAGGTCATTTGCCTCATTCGGATTCCCGCTCATTTCGATAAACTCCGGCGCATGAACTCGATTATCTCCCTCCTCGCGGGTATATTTTCTACCCTGTGCCTCGTTAGCCGACTCAATAAACTCGCCGATCACTTTGATCCCCTCCGACGGAGTTGGCGCGCTCAACCACTGGCTAAGGAACGCGCCACCGCCACGACGATTTGCGTAACTTGCAGCTGGCAATACGCCCCCTAAGCCATGCTCAACCTCGCCTCCTATCGCTACCGTCGCGCCGCTGCTTCCCACGGCGGGCCGATTGAGCGGATCGACCTCAACGAATTTTTGATGCTCGGTCGTCGCCTCTTTCAGGCAAATGCCTTTCTGCGGCCCGAACTCGTCGCGTGGCAAACAGGAGGCGAGGTGTTTTCCAACGCCGCCGGCTCCGGCACCGACGCGTCGCCGATGGTGGCACGCTTCAAAGCCGTATCCGAAGCGATCGAACGCTGGGCGCACATGTCGATTATCACTCGCGGAGACGACTCGCGCTACGGCTTCGATGTCGATCCCTCCACCAACGGCATGGCGGCGTTCCCCGGTTGGCGCGCCCGCCAAGCCCGCACCTCCGCCCTGCTTGAAGCAGCGGAACGTTTCAATCTTCTCGGTTGGTGGGAAGGACAGATTCCCGTGCACGAATGCGCGTCACCCTACCCCGGTGTCGACGCCGTCATCTTCTGTTCCGCCGCGCCTGGTATCTCGGTTCTTCTCTATCAATTGAGCCCCGAGGGCACCGCCTCTTATGGCCACGCCGCCGGTGCGACATTTGCGGAAGCCTGCGCCAGTGCCGCCGCCGAAATGGAACGTCACCGCATCGCCGTCGAACTTTGCCAGTTCGCACACGTTGGCACCTCGCCCGAACTCAGTCCGAGTTCACATCCCATTGAGCGTCGCAGTCTGTATTTTTCGACCCCCGCCGGTCACCAACTTTTCTTGGAACGCCTGCGCCGCAAAATGACAAAGGCGCCGGCCAAACCACGGGTAGTATTCGACGGCGAAATCCGCGGCCCCTGGTCGAGCTACGCTCACGTGTGGCGCGTCTGCTACGCTCCACCCAGCAACCGTTTCCTCGGCGGCGACAGCAATTATTTCTTTTGGTGATTTGCTCGGTGAAATCCGGACATCCGGGTAACAGGTTGTTCGGATCGCACTCGAAATCTGTTGTTGAAAATCACGCGCCCCCTGCACTTCCTGTCCTCAGCGGGCCAAGCCAACCGTAGGCTTTATACGGCGTCTGAATCACACTGTAATTCAATAGGCATGTCCGAAAACAGGCATCGCAAGCAGATGGGCCCCAAGTCCAAAGTAGCACTTACGTCTTTGGTGATCGGTCTCATATTTGGCTTCTGGGTTTCTCGCCTCGGTCGAGACATCGAAGGATTCGAAGGCTGGGGACCGCAAGTTGCCGCGATGGCAGCTTCGAAACTCCTGTATCTCCTTACTTATGCTTTCACTTCATGGTTTCTCTATCATGCGGTCCGAAAGAAGGAGCCCAAGATCGGGATCTGCGCAGTTGCGGTTGGAGTTCTGCTATCGTTTTTCTTATTTTTTGAAGGGATTCGAATCTAATAACCGCAATTCGCTGCCGCGTTGAATCACCAAGAAATTGCCTGAAAAATCGCCCAAGCGAAACGTGTGCCGACGGATCAGACGCTGAATCGCCTGCAAGCAGGCTCCTACAAATAAGAGCGGATACAGCAGCAGGGTAGATTGGCTTCGGTTTGGTCAAATTCCCGGAGGTTGCTCCGGAGATGTTTACTCACCTGAACCACGAATGAACACGAAGGGACGCGAATGAAAACGGGGACTGCGGGCTACCGAGTTTGATGCTGGCCGAGCATGGGTGATTTTCTTTTCACCAATTTTCCACGCCCTCATCCGAATTCGTGTCCTTTGGTGTCCATTCGTGGTTTCCCGGATTTTGGTCTCCGTGCCGCGGGTGTAATCCACCGCAACTTGCAAGTGCGCAACACACGCGCGTTAAGTAAATCCTGCGGTCGCCACGTCGTGCACTTGCTCTTGTTTCGCGGAACGCAGACTACCCTTGCTTTGCCGCTTTTCTCGGAAATTGGAAATTGTTACAGATAGGTAGAAACACCCATCTTTACGCATTGCTAAGGCCTAGTGCTCTCCCAAGCTTTGCATAGTCAATGGCTAACGGTTCAGCCACCAATCTCCTGCGATACTTTCACTTGCTGCTCTTCGCCGCACTGGCGCTGCTAGGTATGTTTGTGTTGGCGGGTTGGTGGACGGGGCAAATTTCCTGGGTGCAACCGCGCCCATTTGATTTCCCGATCCCAGCCAATGTCGGGCTCTGCTTCCTGCTCTTTGGCGTGACGCCATTCATAATCGAATTTTGGCAACGCCGAATCGCCGTCACCGTGGGTCTGGTCGGCACGATTCTGGCGGGGGCAATTTCGGCGGAATTTGTGCTGCAAGCCCAATTCGGTCTCGACGATTTGCTGACCAATCACCGGACGCTGATTGACGGGGCCAATGTCGGGAAAATGCCGCTGGCGCTTTCTGTGCTATTTTTGCTCTCGGGTAGCGCGTTGGTTTGGATGGCGGCGGATCGCTTCCAACCGCGACGCCCGCTGATCCTCGCGCTCGTAGGATCGATTTCCGGTGCCTACGGCCTCGCGGCAATGTTGGCGACGCGAGTGGGCTTAGAGCGCGTGATTTTCTGGCGCGATTACGCGCATATCGGATTATTGGGAGCCATCGGGTTGATCGTGTTCGGTTTTGCCTTGGTGCTGCTCGCGGCGCGCGATGCCGAAACCGAATCCACCAAGGGCGGACCGCGCTGGCTGTGGCTGCCGGTCGTGGTGGCGGGGACGACGGTTTCTTTGCTTTTCTGGGTATCGTTGCGGGAGCGCGAAGTCGCCTACCTCAATAGCACAACCCAGCTAAACATTAACAATATCGCGGCGGTTTTTTCGGGAGAAACCGAAGCCCAAATCAATAACCTGCGGCGCATGGCCGACCGCTGGACTGATTCCGGCGGCACTCCCCTCGCGAGCTGGGAGAAACAGGCGCGCGCCCAATCAATCGATTTCCCCGCCTATCGTTCGATCAGTTGGGTCGATGCTAATTTCCGCACGCGTTGGCTCTGGCCGCGCGAGGGCAACGAATTTGCAGCGGCACTCGACCACAGTCGTCATCCCGCCCGCATGCGTGCGATCACGCAGGCGCAGGAAACGCTTTTTGCGATTGCGGCACCGCTCGTTTCGCCAGTGCAACGACCCTCGTTCGTGGTTTATGCGACAGTGCTCAGTAACGGCACGTTCGATGGCTTCATCGCGGGAGAATTGAGTTTTCAACACGTGCTCGAAATCATTGATGCCCGCCTGAACATTTCTTCGCGGTATTTTTTCCAAGCCCGCATTGCCAATCCCGAAGGAACCACGGCCGAAGAGCGCGACCTCCTCGTCTTCACCTCCGTTCAAAAAGAGCAGTCCACCGACGACCGACTTCGCCAATCCGCCGTTTTCAATCTGATGGGCCAGCGCATCACGTTCGATCTCACGCCACGCATGGCGAGCGTCGCCGTGAACCGCCAACTCTTGCCCGAAGTCGCGCTGATTGCAGGCCTCGGCGTCGCCCTGCTGCTCGGCCTCGTTTTCAATCTCGCTCAAGCCGCACGCTCGCGGCAATTCGCCGCCGAGGAAACCGCCACGCAGTTGCGCGGGGAAAACGAAGAGCGCCGCCGTGTGGAAGAGCGCCTCAAGGTCGCGGATGAGCGCCTGAATCTCGCCCTCGATGCGACCCAGATCGGCGTGCTCGAATGGAACTTGACCGACGGGCGCGCCATTTACAGTGCGGGGTTTTGGAATTCGCTCGAATACGACACGGCGGAGATGGAGCCCTCGTATGAATCGCTCCTGAATCTCATCCACCCCGCAGACCAAGCCGGTTATAAAGAGACCCTGCAGAAGCATCTCGCCGGCAAGACGGATTTGGTCGAAGCCGAATTCCAGGTGAAGGCGCACGACGGCACATGGCACTGGTTTGCGATGCGCGCGAAATGCGTCGGCACCGACCGCATCGGTCGCCCACGGCGGATGGCCGGCACTTGCCAAAATGTGACTTCACGCAAGCGCGCCGAAGATGAGTTGCGCGCGAGTCAGGCGGAAACGCGCAAACTTTCCCTTGTGGCCAGCCGCACCGACAATTCTGTCGTCATCACGCGAGCCGACGGCCGCATCGAGTGGGTCAACGAAAGTTTCACACGCTTGGCCGGACACTCCTTGAGCGAAGTCGCTGGACGGCCCTTTGTGGAGTTGCTTACCAGCACCGAGAACGATCCCAAATCGCTGGAACGCGTCGCCGCCGCCTTTACCTCCCACGATGCGATCACCACCGATGTGATGCACCTCACACGGTGCGGGCGCTCGTATCACGTTCACTTGGAAATCCAACCGGTGACCAATCACGATGGGATGGTCGAGAATTTCATCGTGATGGAAACCGACATCACGTCGCGCGTCGAAGTGGAGCAGCAGCTGCGCCGCGCCAAACAGGAAGCCGATGCCGCCTCGCGCGCTAAGTCGGAATTCCTCGCCTCGATGTCGCACGAAATTCGCACACCGATGAATGGCGTCATCGGCATGACCAGCCTGCTCAACGAAACGCCGCTCACGCCGGAGCAGCGCGACTACGTGCAGACGATCCGCACCAGCGGTGATGCGCTGCTCTCGATCATCAACGAGATTCTCGACTTCTCGAAAATCGAGTCCGGCCACATGGAGTTGGAACATCATCCCTTCGAACTGTCCCAGTGTATCGAAGAGACGTTGGATATTTTCAATCTCAGCGCCGCCGCGAAGGAAATCGAGTTTGCCTATTCGGTAGAGCCCGATGTGCCGTCGTGGATCGTCGGCGACATCACGCGACTGCGCCAGATTCTCGTCAATCTGGTCAATAACGCCGTTAAGTTTACGCCGAGTGGTTTTATCACGATTGAAGCAAAGCTGATCGCGCCAGCCGACGAGAACGGCAAGGTGCGTCTCGAATTTATCGTGACCGATACTGGCATCGGTATTCCGGAAGATCGCCACGGCGTGCTCTTCAAAACTTTCAGCCAGGTCGATTCCTCGACGACTCGGAAATACGGTGGAACCGGACTGGGATTGGCCATCTGCGACCGACTCTCGCAACTCATGGGCGGGTCGATTCGCATGACGAGCGCCCTCGAGAAAGGCTCCTGCTTCCGTTTCAATATTTTGGCGGAACCCGCGACTCCCCCCGGCGGATCCAAACCACTGCGCTTGACGGACACGGCGGTCTTGGTCGTCGACGATCATCCCGTTAATCGACGTTCCCTTGAAATTGCGCTGCAACAGTGGGGCTGCCAACCGTTGCTCGCTTCCGACTCGATGACGGCGTTGGAAATTTTCCGCGCCAAGAATCCCGCACTCGCGATCATCGATTACAAAATCGGCAGTGAGTCGGGCGAAAAATTAATCGAGCAATTGCGCAGTATTCGCGCGGATTTACCGGTCATCTTGCTCACGGCTGCGTCGGAGAGCGTCGGACGGGGCAACCGGGCCGAGACGACATTCATGCGTCTCCCCAAGCCCGTGCAACCGGCGTTCCTCGGCGACTGTATCAATCGTTTATTGAAGGGCATCCATCCGCGCGCAAAAGCCCAGCCCGCGTCCCTCAGTTCCTCACCGATCGGAAATTCCATCCCGTTGGATATTCTTTTGGTGGAAGATAATCCGGTGAACCAAAAGGTCGCCTTGCATTTGCTGGATCGTCTCGGTTATCGCGCGGACGCGGTCGGCAACGGAGTCGAAGCGGTGCACGCCGCGCAACAACGTGACTACGATTTGATTTTCATGGATCTGCAGATGCCGGAAATGGACGGGCTCACCGCCACTCAGGAAATCCGGCGCCTTATCCCCCGCCAACAGCAACCACGCATCATCGCTCTCACGGCCAACGCAGTGCAGGGAGACCGCGAACGCTGTATCACGGCCGGCATGGACGACTACGTCACCAAGCCGGTGAAGCTAGAACAGCTCCACGCGGTGATTGAGAAATATTTCCGAACCTGACGCGCAGTTCACTGCCGTGAGCGAATGTTCACGCTGCGCTCAGAGCCAGCGCATCATTTCACGGATTTCCGACTGACGCGCGGGAGCATGGGCCAGATTCACCATTTCCAGCGGATCGTGTTCGAGATCAAAATAGAGCCACGGCTCTTCGTGTCCATGGGCGGTGCGCTGCAAAATCAGTTTGTGCCGATTGCTGCGAAAGCCACGCCACGCGACCGGACATTGCAAAGCGATCTCCGTCGGCTGCGGCATACTCAGCAGTGCACTATCACGATGGCAGCGCCACTCGCGACCCTCGGCCCACGCCACTGCCATGTGCGGCAAATCCACCAAACTGACCGGACTGCGGTCAATCCGCCCCACCTTCTCGCGCGGTAAACCGGCGACGAGCAACGGCACTCGCACCGACTCTTCGTAGGGCCACGCTTTGCGGAAAAAACCGTGACTGCCGTGCATGTCTCCGTGGACGGACGTGAACACGATGATCGTGTTCGCTAGTTCGATTTCCGCCAACAAGCGCCCAATCGCCCGATCAGTCGCCTCGATATGCGCGTAGTAACCGGCGAGTTCCTCTCTGGTCTTTCGCTCAATCTCACCGCCGGTCGGCACATTTGCGCGCAGCAACAGGCTCGCTGGCTCGGGTGGATGCACGTGCGGCGTCGGCGCGTGGTAGGGCGGATGCGGCGATTCCAGACTCATCACTGCAAAGTATGGCGCACCGCCCGCGAGTTGCCGCTTAGTCTGTTCGCGACACCACTCTGCCGTCCGCTGCACCAGCACCTCCGCCTGATAGCCTTTAAAATGCCGCGGCTCCGCCAAGCGTGTGCCGTGCAGCCATGGATCATTGAGGAGGAACCCGCCTTCAAACCCTTCCCATAACGCAAAGCCACCGCGGTGCGCGGGATCGACGATTTGGCGGGCGTGCGCCTCTCCCACGAACGGCACATGACGCTCACGCGGGGCCAAATGCCATTTGCCAAACCACGCGGTCGCATAGCCATGATCTCCGAGGGCGTGCGCGACCGTGCGCGCGCTCGCCGGCAATGGATCCCAGTAACCGGCGACGCCATTTTCCGGACACAACCGACCCGTCAATAATGCGGCGCGCGCCTGCGGCCCGAGCGGATGCGGCGTCACCGCCTCTTCGTAATTGAGCGCATCGCTGGCAAATCCATCGAGCCAAGGTGTGCGCGCCTGCGCATCGCCAGCATAGCCGCACGCCTGCGCGCGCCATTGCGTGGTTACTATCCAGAGAATATTCGGCGACACAGCCACGCGGCTACTACGGCAAAATTTTCCTCAATCCGCCAGCACACTGTGGCAGAGTTACCCGGTGCCACATTTCGAAATTCAACGCGGGCAAAATACGAAACCGTCCGAAAATCTCTTTGCGCCCCCCCCAGTTTCCCGCGCAACGTCTCGCGCATGCGCATTCGTGTCCTCACCACCGGTGGAACAATCGACAAAATCTATTTTGACGCCGCCAGTTCCTACGAGATCGGCGAACCGCAGGTCGGACTTGTCTTGCGCGAATCGAATGTGACGTTCGATTTCGTCGTCGAATCCGTGATGCAAAAGGACAGTCTGGCGATGACCGATGCCGACCGAGCGCTGATTCGCGAGCGCGTGGCGGCGGCACCCGAGCGCCTCATTCTCATCACGCACGGCACGGACACGATGACAGCCACGGCGGCCCAACTGGCCGATTTGGCCGACAAAGTGATCGTCTTCACCGGTTCGATGCAGCCCGCGCGTTTCCGCAATAGCGACGCGGTCTTCAATCTCGGTTGTGCGATCGGCGCACTGCAGTCCCTGCCTCCGGGCGCCTACATCGCCATGAACGGCATCGTCGCCCCCGCGCACAAAGTGAAAAAAAATCGTGCCGCAAGTCGCTTTGAGGCAACTGAATGAAAATTATCCGGCAAACCGCGGTTTAGCGTTTTGGCAATTTTTAAGTCGCAAATTCTCCCGCAGAAACACCGGACAACACGGTCGCCAATCGGCGCGGCGCGGCGCTGCGTATCAGCTTATTAGTCTGAGATTAAACAAGGATCGCCGCGCCGAAACTTGCGCAGTTAAGGCCTAAAGTTTCGCCCCACTGCGCCGAAGGACTCAACTGCCGGTGTCACCCGGGCTCACAATGTCTCTTCCCGTCGTCAACTGGAGGCCGCACGCGCGGCATCATTCCCATTAATCAACCAATGGGAGGCTCCCCTTCAGTCGGTTCCCTCTTCGCCCAACGCGTCATTATCGGCGTGGGCGAAATGGCGGCATCGAACAATGTGCAGGTCATCCTCAGCACATATGCGCTCGGTTCGTGCGTAGGCGTCATTGCCTATGACCCAGAAGTAAAAGCCGCCGGCATTTTGCACCTGATGTTGCCGGAATCATCCATTTCGCCGGATAAAATTAAGAAACAACCCGCCATGTTTGCCGATACTGGTTTACCTGCGTTTATGCGCACCATGGCGGGACTGCGTTGCGATAAAACGAGATTGTTCATTTTTGTGGCCGGCGGTGCCAGTGTGCTCGGCGGCAACGACCCGTTTCGAATCGGCGAACGCAATCTCACCGCCACACTGAAGTATTTCGCCAAAGAAGGAATAGCGGTCGAAAGTTTCGCCACCGGCGGCTCGATCAATCGAACCCTGCACCTCGAAGTAAACACCGGCGCGGTCACGCTAAAGACACCCACTGAGAATACGCGCTTCGTCCTCGGTCAAAGCACCAGCGCTTCGTCAGTCGCACCGACCTTAGCGTGCTAAGCGACGACGCGTGCGCGCGTCATCCTTCATCATTTTGGCCAACGTTTGGCAAAAACTCCGCCGTCAGTTCACCCAACATCAGCCATTATTGCGGTCAGTGACGGGCTGTGAAAATTTCGTCGCACCGTTGCCGACTTACCACTCACCTGTTTGCCGCGACTACGCCTCCCATGAGCGTTCCTTCCTCCATTCTTTCCCTCGCCGCCCGCCAAGCCGAATTTGCGGCGCTCCTCGAATCTTGGTGCAACGTGAACTCCGGCTCCGCAAACGCTGACGGCCTCAACCGTATGCGCGCGGTGCTCCGTGACGAATTCGCCCGTAATTTTCCGACCGCGACGATCACCGAACTCGCGACTGATGCGCCGGGCTTCAACCCGCCGGGCACGCACGCCCTCAGCGTCCATCTGCGTCCCACCGCTCCCGTGCAAATCCTGCTGAGCGGACACTACGACACCGTCTACCAACTCAACGATCCCTTCCAAACCTGTCGCTGGCTCGACACCACCACCCTTAATGGCCCCGGTGCCGCCGATATGAAAGGCGGACTCGTCACGCTGCTCGCCGCGCTGCAGGCATTTGAAGCGACGCCACACGCCGCCCAACTTGGCTGGGAAGTGTTGCTCACTCCGGATGAAGAAACCGGGTCACACGGCAGTGCTCCTCTCTTCCGCGACATTGCAAAACGCCACCAACTCGCGCTGATCTTCGAACCCGCCCGCCCCACCGGCGACATCGTCCATTCGCGCAAAGGCACGGGCAACCTCACCGCCACCTGTCATGGTCGCGCTGGACACGCCGCGAAAGTGCCGAGCGACGGTTGCAACGCCGTGCTCGCCCTCGCGGAATTTCTGCTCGGTCTCGGCCGTTTGCCGCAAGCGATGCCCGGCGTGCTCATCAACGTCGCCAATTTCCGCGGCGGCGGCACGGCCACGAATGTGATTCCTGATTTCGCCGAAGCCCAAATCGACTTGCGCATCACCAAGACGAGCGACGGCGAACTCCTCATGGCGCACATCGACGCACTGGCGGCTCCAATCAACGCGCGCGACGGCTACCGACTCGAACTCAAAGGCGGCTTCAATCGCCCACCCAAGGAATGTTTACCGCAGGAAGAAATCGTCTTCGCCGCGTGGCAACAAGCCGCGCGCGAAGTTGGCGTGGCTGAATTTTCGTGGGTGCACACGGGCGGAGGCTCCGACGGCAATCTGCTGTCCAATGCCGGACTGCCCAACCTCGACGGGCTCGGCCCCATCGGTGATTTCCTGCACAGCAACCGCGAAATGTGTCGCACCGAAACGATTCCCCAGCGCGCCGCGATAGCGGCGCTCTTCCTGCACAAGGTGGCGAGTGGCGAGTTCGCGTTGCCCGCGAAAGGTTAGTCCCAACGAATTAAGCACGCTGGGCTGGCGCGCCTGCGGGATTCCCGCATGATGACGTCATGCTCGTGCTTCGACCCATCCGCGAACCCGATTTGGCAGGTCTCGTCAGCTTGGCGAATACCACCGGCAACGGTCTGACGACACTGCCCGCCAACGAAGAATTTCTCAGCAACCGGATCGACGGTTCACTGCGCGCATTCAATCCCCGTGTTCGCCGACCCGGCGGCGAGTTTTATTTGTTCGGTCTCGAAGATACGATCACCGGCGAACTTATCGGCGTCTCCGGTATCGCGTCGCGCGTCGGCGGATTCGAGCCGTGGTATAGTTACGAAATCAAAGCCGAGCGCTTCATGCATAAGGCGCTCGAAGTTGATCGCGAGATTCCCGCGCTGCATTTGAAACGTGAGCATCGCGGCCCTTCCGAAGTTTGCTCGCTCTTCCTCCATCCCGAGCGCCGGCGAGGCGGCGCTGGCCGCCTGTTGTCGCTCGGTCGGTTTCTGTTTATCGGCGCATTCCCGAAGCGTTTCACCGAAACCGTCATCGCCGAAATGCGCGGTTACATCGACCAAACCGGCAAGTCTCCCTTCTGGGAAGCGATCGGGCGTCACTTTTATCAATTCGATTTCTACAGCGCCGATGTGCTGAGCGGACTCGGCGACAAGCAGTTCATCGCCGATCTCAATCCACGCTATCCGCTCTACATCCCGCTGCTGGCACCGGAAGTGCAGGCGGTCATCGGTCGCGTGCATTTTGAAACGGAGCCCGCTGTCGCGTTGCTGCGTGCCGAAGGCTTTGAGAATATTGCCGAAGTTGACATCTTCGATGCCGGTCCCGTGCTCCAAGCGCGCGTGACCGAACTTCGCGCCATCCGCCAGGCGCGCACCGTTAAACTGCGCGACGTAACCGAGAATGTTGCTGCGAGCTCGACCTACCTGCTCGCGCGCCCCTCGCTCGACTTCCGCGCGTGCCTCGGTGCTTGCCAAATCCACGACGACGAAACCGCAACGCTCGCTTCCGCAACCGCCGCCGCACTGCAGGTGGCACCGGGCGAATCTTTCACGCTCACGCCGCTCCGATGAATAAGTTTTCTTCACTCAATCCCTCCACCGGCGAAATGGTCTGGACCGGACCCAGTGCCACACCGGCCGACATCGATGCAGCGATCGTCGTCGCCCGCGCCGCGCAATCGAGTTGGGCCGCCCGCCCACTCGAGGAGCGGGCGGCAGTGCTGCGCGCCTTCGCGCAACAATTATCCGAGCACAAAAGCGCACTCGCGGAAATCATCTCGCACGAAGTCGGCAAGCCTCGCTGGGAAGCGCTCACCGAAGTCGGCGCGATGATCGGCAAAATTGAAATTTCGATCGCCGCCCACGCGCAGCGCTGCGGGGAGTTCAGTTCCTCAATCGGGATCACGCGCTTCAAGCCGCATGGTGTGGTCGCCGTGCTCGGTCCGTTTAATTTTCCGGGCCACCTGCCCAACGGGCACATCGCCCCCGCGCTCCTCGCCGGAAACACGGTTGTCTTCAAACCCAGCGAGCTGGCCCCAGCGGTGGCGGAGAATGTGGCCGAATGCTGGAAAGCCGCCGGCCTGCCCGCGGGCGTGCTCAATGTCGTGCAAGGTGGACGCGACGTCGGCGCACGCCTTGCCGCGCATCTCGGAATCAACGCGCTCTTCTTCACCGGGAGCGCGCGCGCCGGCGCCGCGTTGAGTGAACTATTCGCCGCCACTCCGGAACGGTTGCTCGCCCTCGAAATGGGCGGCAACAATCCGCTCGTGGTGCATCGCGCCTCTGCTGTGCGCGCCGCGGTGGCGTTGACGATTCAATCCGCCTACTTGACCGCGGGCCAGCGTTGCACCTGCGCGCGCCGTCTCATTGTGCCCAGTGGCGCCGCGGGGGATGCGTTCCTCGACGCACTCGTGGCGGCCATCGCGCAGATTCGCGTCGGGGCGCCGAGCGACGAACCCGAACCGTTTATGGGGCCGGTTATTTCCGCCGCCGCGGCGACCGGATTACTCGCGGCGCAACAAAAGCTCATCGACAAAGGCGCAACCCCACTCGTGCTCGCGCAAGCATTGCGTCCAGGGACCGGATTGCTTTCACCCGGCCTCATCGATGTGACTGCGCTCACCCAGCGCACGGATGAAGAATTTTTCGGCCCGCTCTTACAGGTAATCCGCGTGCCGGATTTCGCTGCCGCTATTCGCGAGGCAAATCACACGGCATTCGGACTCGCCGCCGGACTCATCTCCGACGACGCGGCGCTCTACACCGAATTTCGGCGCGACGTGCGAGCGGGCATCATCAATTGGAACCAGCAACTCACCGGCGCGAGCAGTGCCGCGCCTTTCGGCGGCGTGGGTCGCAGCGGCAACCATCGCCCCAGCGCATTTTTCGCTGCCGATTATTGCTCCTACCCCGTCGCTTCGATTGAAGTGCCGGAATTGAAAATGCCAGAGCAACTTCCACCCGGACTCCACGTGCCATGATTACGCAGGAAGTAAATTTCGACGGACTCGTCGGTCCGACACACAACTTCGCCGGACTCTCCCACGGCAACGTCGCCTCGATGTCCCACGGCGGTCGCGTGTCCAATCCCCGTGAGGCCGCACTGCAGGGGCTGGCGAAAATGAAATTCCTCGCCGACCTCGGTCTGCCCCAAGCCGTGCTACCTCCGCACGAGCGCCCTTCCATTGCTACATTACGCGCGTTCGGCTTCGCCGGAAAGGATGCGTCGGTCCTCACTGCCGCCGCAAAAGCCGCACCCGCCCTACTCGTGGCTTGTGCGTCGGCCTCCAACATGTGGGTCGCGAACGCCGCCACCGTCACGCCCTCGCGCGACACCGAAGACGGCCGCGTTCATTTCACTCCCGCCAATCTGCTTTCCAAATTTCACCGCTCGATCGAAGCACCGCAAACGACTCGAACGCTGCGCGCAATTTTTCGCGACGAGAAGCATTTCGCGGTGCACGAAGCCCTCCCTGCGGTCGCCGCACTCGGCGATGAAGGCGCAGCCAACCACACACGCTTCGCGCCGGTGCATGGCGCGACCGGAGTGCATCTCTTTGTGCACGGACACCGCGCGTTCGTCGGCAATCCGCCTCTTGTCGCGCCCAAGAAATTTGCGTCGCGCCAAGCACTCGAAGCCTTCGAAGCGATTGTCCGCCGCCATCGGTTGCGCGCCCCGACCGTGGTGCACGCCCAACAGAATCCCGCCGCGATCGATGCCGGCGTGTTTCACAACGATGTCATCTCCGTCGGCAACGAAAACGTCTTCCTCTTTCACGAACGTGCGTTTGTGGATACGGCTGCGACCATCGCCGCGCTCCGTGCGAGCTATGCGCGTCTCCACGCCGGTGCGGAATTTCACGCGATCGCCGTGCCCGCGGCTCAAGTCTCGCTGCGCGACGCAGTCGGCTCCTACTTGTTCAACAGTCAGATCGTCACGCTTGCGCCCGGCCGCATGGCATTGATCGCGCCGAGCGACTGCGCGGAGAATCCGCGTGTGCGCAAATTTGTGCACGGTCTGATCGAGCGCGGCGACACGCCGCTGCAAGCGGTGCATTATTTCGATTTGAAACAGAGTATGCGCAATGGCGGCGGACCCGCGTGTCTGCGCCTCCGTGTCGTGCTCAGCGCTGAAGAAATCGCCGCGCTGCCAGCCGAGGTGATGCTCAACGACACCAATTATTTTCGTCTGACTCGTTGGGTTAAAAAACACTACCGCGACCGACTCTCGCAACGCGACCTCGCCGATCCGGCGCTCTTGCGCGAATCGCGACGTGCGCTCGATGAGCTGACGCAACTGCTCGGCCTCGGCCGTATTTATCCGTTTCAATTGGTTGGCGCGTAAGCGTTGGCTGATAGACATCAGTTGATCCGTCGCGCCGCTTGCACAGTGGACAGCGCGAACTAGTCTCATGGCCATGCGTAATCGTTGGCTGGGTTTGGCCGGATTTCTTGGAATCGCTTTTGCCTTTGCCGCTCTCGGTGGAGTGGCCACTTCGTCGAGTGTCGGCTCGTGGTATCAAACGCTCGTCAAGCCGACGTGGAATCCGCCCTCGTGGGTATTTGGTCCAGTGTGGACCTTGCTCTACACCGCAATGGCCGTGGCGGCCTGGCGGGTGTGGCTGCGACCGGAACACCCGCAAACGCGCGCGGCGCTCGGTTGGTATTTTACCCAACTCGGCCTCAATGCGTCGTGGTCGTTGCTTTTTTTCGGACTGCGTCGTCCCGACCTCGCCTTAGTCGAGATTGGGTTGTTGCTCGGTTGCCTCGTGGTCGTGCAACTCAAGTTTCGCCGGATCGATCCGATCGCCGGACTCCTGTGGATGCCTTACGTAGCATGGGTAGCGTTCGCCGCGGTGCTCAACGGCACAATTTGGTGGCTGAACCGCTGAACAAAAACTCACGCTGCGCCCGACGGCACTAGGTAGCCAAAGACAGCGACCCAGTGACAGGCGCTGCCCGCCATCACCCACACATGCCAAACCGCGTGGTTGAACGGCAGGCGTTCCCAGAGGTAAAAAATCGTGCCGAACGAGTAACTCAAACCGCCCGCGACGAGGAGCCACAACGCGCCACTCGGCAGCGATGCCATCAACGGCTTGGCCGCAATGACGACGAGCCAACCCATCGCGAGGTAGGCGAGGGTCGAAAGCACGTTGAATCGTCCGGCGAAGAAAAACTTCAGCACGACGCCGACAATCGCGAGGCCCCACACAACGCCAAAGAGACTCCAGCCCCACGCTCCGCGCAATGGTCCGAGCACGAATGGGGTGTAGGTGCCTGCGATGAGCAGGTAAATCGCGGCATGGTCGATGCGCTGGCAAATCGTCCGCCACCGCGGGCTGGTCACACTGTGGTAGAGCGTCGAGGAGCTATACAGCAGCACCAAGGTCGCACCGAAAATTGCGGTGCTCGTAATGATCCAAGCGTCGCCAAACATCGCGGAATAGACCACCATCAACACCAAGCCGGTCACGCTCAACACCGCCCCAATCCCATGCGTCAGACGATTGGCAAATTCTTCGAGCGGCGGATAGGAATGCGCTTCAACTGAAACCTCGGGCGTTTTTGAGTTGGCTGAAATTTCGGCGGACATAGACGATTGGCGCAGGGTGTCTTGCCCGTCCGGACAGGCGATAGAAAAATTGTTCAAGAATAAGGCCGTTCTCGCGAACGGCCTTATTGAAAGAATCCCAGTGACTTACTTAATCGCGTTAAGTTGTTCGACCGTGAATGGGCCGCGGGCACCGAGTTGGGCACGCACTTCCGCAACCCGCTCCGGCGAAACAGCGGGCGCATTATTGCCCCACTCCGAACGGATGTAGGTCAACAGGTTCGCGATCTGATCGTCACGCAGGATGCTACCGAAAGGGGTCATCGCGTTGTTGTAGGTCTGCCCTTTCACCGTGATGGGACCGTTCAAACCATGGAGCACGATCGCAATCATGTGCGTTTCGTGTTGGGGTTCGAGCACCCACTCCGAGCCGGCGAGCGGCGGATAGATGCCGGTTTGGCCGAGACCGTTAGCTTGGTGACAGGTGACGCAATTGGCCGTGTAAACGCGCTTGCCGAGCATGGCCGGGGTGATGACCGGACCGGTCGCGGCTTGCTTTGTCGGCTTTTGGTTCTCGTTGAAAATCGAGGCGTCAAAATGCGACGAGTAATGCGCGAGGTAGACGGAGCCGAAGAACACCGCAGCGCACATGATACCGAGCAAAATGAGCGGGTAGCTCGGATTGCCGTCAGCCTTTTCAGGCTTCTGCGACTGCAACTGATCGTGAACCTGCTGCAGACTCGCGTCAGACGCGCCGGATTGCTCGAGGTGAGAATGATTGTCGGAGCTCATCTTAGTGGCCTCCCCCTTGCTTAACTGCGGGCACGTAGGGTTGGGCCTCAGGATATTCGTAGCTGTCGTTCAAGCTGCGCAAGTAGGCCACCATCGCAGTGGCACGGGCGGTCGGCACGACTTCGTGTCCGGCGGGCGGCGCGTATTTACCCGAGAGTTGCAGCGCGTGCGGTGACGGCTGACCGGGGCGAATCGGACGCACTTCGAAGAGGAAATCGTAGCTCGGCATGTTGGTGCCGGGTGCGACGCTCTGCGGCGCGTAAAGTAATTTGTAGAAATAATCGGCATCGGCGTAAGGACGTGCGGCCACGTTACGCAGGTCAGGACCGAGGCGACTGGAACCGAGGAATACCGTGCGTTCGCGGATATAGTCGCGCGCTACACTTTGGCGCACACCCCACTGGCGGGCGATGTCGGAACCAAAACCGTCGCGGCGCACTTGTTGCGTGTGGCACGAAATGCAACCGAGGTCCTGATAAACGAGGCGACCGCGATCGGCGATGCCGCTGAGCGGCGCCGGATGCAGCGTCTCCTCGACGGGATCCTTGTATTGGGTCAGGCCGCCGAATTGGTTGTGCGCGGAAAAGAGCACCGCAACCGAAGAGAGGCCGATGACGGCGAAAGCGCCGACAAAGAGAGTCAGTCCGTTTTTCATTAGTGGCTCCCTCCTGCATTCACGGCGGACATGGCCGGAGGATTGGAAAACGCCGCCGGAGAAGTTTTGCCGCAACACGACGCCAGGACGGTCCAAGCGCAGTTGATCGCGAATGCGAGGTGTCCGACGAGCAGCACGATGAACGCAATCGAGCGCGCGGCCAGCCAGGGCTTGAGCGCAGCAGTGATGTCGCCGAACGATGTCGTGCCCGCGTTAAGCAGTTGGCCTTGTTGCCAGCCACCGTAACCGAGTGTGACGACGAGCACGATGATACCGACGAGCGCGGTGTAGTAATGCGCCTTGATCAAACCGGCGGATTGCCAAGCCACGCCAACGAGACGAGGCAGGATAAAGTAAGCGGCGCCGAACATCGCGGTGGAGAAGCAGGCGTAGAACATGACCCAATCGCGCAATTCGCCGACCAGCGTGAATTGCAAATGCTGCGCCACGCCGCGCGAGGAGAGCGCGAAGTTGAGCCCAGCCGCGACCACGAAGCCGAGGATGCTGAGGAAAATAAATTTGAGCGTCATGCTGCCGCGCAGCGCGCCGTAGTGGCCACGGAGAGTGCCGAAGAAACTCTTGGCGATGATGATCACCGCGACGATCAGCATGAAATTTGCGACCGTGCCGAGCGTTGCCACCCAAGCCGGAACCGGACCGCCGATGAGACGGGAGCCACCGGCGAAGGCGCTCGTGAGCACGAGCCACCAGAACGCGAGTTGCGTCAGGTAGTAATCGTGAATCGGCTTACCCGTGACTTTCGGCAGGAAGTAATAAATCGCGGCCAAAGCCAGCGGCAGGAACCAGAGGGCGTAGAGGCCGTTAACATACCAAGCGCCGACCAGCGCTTGGACGACGCCTTGTGTTGGAGCGGTGAAGAGCATCAGTTGCGCCACGGCGAAGAGCCAAGGGAACCAGAAGAGCGCTCCGAAAATATACCACTGTGATGCGAAAACTTTTTCGGTGTTGCGCAGGCTGAACGTGGTGATGCCCCAGACGCCCATCAGCGCGTAAGCACCGAGCATCAGGAGGCGCACCCAGCGCGGCATTTCGAGCAATTCGTAGGAGGTCGTGCCGCCGAGCAAAATGGCGAGCATACCGAGGCCGATGGCGATATTCCACGCCTTGCAGGCGACAATCAACCAGCCGCCATGACGCAGCACGGCAGAGGAGAGGCGAGCCATCAGCCACAGGGCGACGCCGAGACCGGCGTTGAAACCCCAGCCGTAAACAAGGACGTGTTGCGCCGCCGCCGCCACGCGGCCGTGGGTGAACCACTCGCAACTCGCGAGAAATTCCGGCGTGTGCAATTGGATGGCGGCGATCAGTTGGAGCGCGCCGCCGATCAGCAGCCACGCGAGGGCTTGACTGACAAACACGAGCACGGGCCACTTCGCAGAGGCGTCGATCTCCTGTTGCTCGGCGCGAGCGTTAGTGTCGGGGGAATTCATCGGCAATTATTACGGGCGGGAGTGTTCCTTGACCGTGAGGGCCATGGCGCGATCAATCGGCAGACGGACAATCCCGTTGGATTGGTCGATCCAGCCGTAGGTCATCGCGGCGGCTTTTTCTTTTTGGCGCAAATCGGCGAGGACCTTCGCGCGGCCTTCGATGGAGAACTTCCAGCGCTGACCTTCTTCGAAATCGGCGGCGTTGGCGGTGCCACGGTTGTTAAATGCAGGCGCGGGTTCGTAGGCGCGATTGATCAGCCAGCCGCAGAAAATTGCAGCGAGAATCACAATCACTGCCGTGAAGACCGGAGTGCGTTGCGGAAAAGCTTGGGATGAGTCGCTCATAGCGCGGAAGCCTCGTGGTGAGTCAGCGATTCACCGATGCGCGGGTCGCGAATCGGAATGAGTTTGGTGTGAGGGAAACTGCGCAAGTAGGACCAGATGAAGATCCCGCCGATGCCGATGACCGCCGTCACGGTCCAGATCAGACCGGTTTGAAGGAACGGATACGGGTCGCCGTTCGCAAATTTCTTCGCCGGCATGATGTTGTAGCAAAGATCGATCAGGAACACGAAGGCGATGAAGACGCCGATCCACGGGATGATGTTCTTGGAAACCTTGAAGCGATACGAAAGCAGGAGGAAGAACGGGAAGAAGAAATGTCCGAAGAGGAGGAACATGCCCACCCAACCCCATTGGTTGAACTGGCCGTCGCTGTTGTTCATTTCGCGCACGTTATACCAGAAGGTTTCTTCCGGGATGTTGGCGTTCCAGATCAGGAAATACTGCGAGAACGTCACGTAGGCCCAGAAGACCGTGAAGGCCAACATGAGCTGACCGATGCTGTGCAGGTGGTTGTTATTGAGGATGCCCTTCAGGTCACCGCGCGACCAAAGCCACACGAGCAACACGACACCGAGCGACAGCGCAGCGCGGATGCAACCGGCGAAGAACCACACGCCATACATCGTCGAAAACCAGTGATACTCCATGGATTTCACCCACAGAATGATGCAAAGTGAGAGCGTAATCGCGGTGAGCGGAATACCTGCGGCCGACCACATGCGCGATGAGAACGTCCATTTCAACGCACCGTCGCTGTCTTGCGAAAAGGAATTGCGGCGGAAGCGCGAAGCGAGGAACCACCACGCGAGGAACGAGAAAATCGTGAAGCCAGTGAAGAATTCGCGATTCAGGAACGCGGCTTTCTTTGCCCACAGCGGATCGTCGCCGACCGTGCCGTGGCCGCCGACGGCGGCGAGGTCAAAGGCCGGATCCATCCACTTCCAAAGTAGCGTCGGTTGCGTCCACGCCACGACGAGCAGCGGCACGAAGAGCAACAAGAGCCATGGGAAAACGGAGAGCACGTGCTCGTATTGACGGCGCAAGACGGTGGACCAACCGGCGTCGAAGATGTGGTGAATCATCACCAGCAAGAGCACGCCAAGAGCGATGCCAGTCCAGAAAGTCATGCCAATCAGCCACGAGACGGCAATCGTCGCAGGCTTGTCTACGAGGAGACCGAGGAGAGTAAGCGCAATGCCAACGGCACCAATGCCGAGAGCCGTCGTGGCCTTGGTCGTGGCGGGAGCACTGGCCGGCGCAGCAGAGGCGGCGGCGGAAAGTGGAAGAGGATCGGAACGAGTTGTCATGTTACTTCAGCTCTCCCCGTTGTTCGAGCGGCACATCGTTGAGCGAGCCATGTTGCGCACGTTGGAGCGCGCGGAAATAGGCGACGACAGCCCAGCGGTCGTCGGGCGTGAGTTTATCGCCGTAGCCTTGCATGGTGTTCTTGCCATGGGCGACGGTGTTGTAGATTTCGCCTGCTGCCATCTCGCGGAGACGGGCGTCGTGGAACGTCGGCGTGGCCACCATGCCGTATTGTTTGGTGATACCGTTGCCATCGCCCAAAGCGCCGTGGCAAGGCGCGCAATAAATCATGAAGCGGTCCTGACCGCGTTTGATCATCGACTCGCTGACGGCGACTGGAATACCGCGCACGAATGAACCGTCGGCATTTTTGCCGAGGTATTGCGCGTCATCGGCACGCAGGAAGGACGAATCGGCGGCACCGTTTTCGGCGCGACCGCGCGGCACAGTGCCGGCAGGTGTCGGGCGATCGGCGCGACCATCGGAGAAGAACTTCGACGCAGCTTGCGGCTTGTAGTGGGCTTGGCGATCCATGTCCGGGAAGACTTCAATCGGCGGCTGCGTCGAGCGCATGCCGCGGAAACCCATGACGGAAATCGTCAGAACCACGAGAAAGGTGAGCGTGTAGTAGGCGTAACGCATGTTAGTCCTCCAGCTCCGCGATGTCCTGACCACCGATGCTGGCGAGAAATTCGCGCGTCGAGGTCAGGTTGAATTTGGGATCGTTGGCCTCAATCACGATAAAGAAGCGGTCGTCGAGCGCGCGCACGAATTGCGGCGCTTTCATCACCGGGTGATGGTGGCGCGGCAGGCCGTTGATGACGAACATACCGATGATCGTCGCGAACGCAGTGAAGAGAATCGTCAACTCGTAGCTCACCGGAAAGGCGAACATAGGAGAGAAGTAGGGTTTGCCTCCGACAATCAGCGGGTAGTCGTAGGCGCTGGTGAACCAGATCATCGACATCCCGGTGCAGAAGCCGATGATGCCCCCGCAGAGTGAGACGCGCGGCACTTTCGAGCGGCGAATGCCCATGGCGGCGTCAAGGCCGTGCACGGGGAATGGCGTGAGTGCGTCCCAGTCCGAGTAGCCCGCGTCGCGCACCTTTTCACAGGCGTGATAAAGGTCCGGCGTGGTGTCGAAGGCGGCGATAAGTCCGTAAGTCTTTTTCATTGGTCAGGCCTCCTTAGTGTCCCGTCCCGTGAGGGTCGGCTTGCGGGATAACAGCCTTCACTTCCGACATCGGCATGATGGGCACGAAGCGGATGAAGAGGAGGAACAGGAACGAGAAGACGCCGAAGGTGCCGAAGAAGGTGAAGACTTCGACGATGGACGGCGAATAATAGCCCCACGACGACGGCAGGAAGTCGCGGGCGAGTGAAGTGACGATGATCACGAAACGTTCGAACCACATACCGACGTTGACGAAGATCGAGAGGATCCACACCAGCGTCGTGTTTTCGCGCACGCTCTTGAACCAGAAGAATTGGGGCGTGATAACGTTGCAGGTCACCATGATCCAATAAGCCCACCAGTAGTGACCGAAGGCGCGATTGATGAACGCGAAGCCTTCATACGGATTCGCGCCATACCACGCGATGAAGAACTCCATCCCGTAGGCGTAGCCGACCATCGTGCCGGTCGCCAACGTGATCTTACACATGCAGTCGATGTGATACTGCGTGATGAGGTCCTCGAGACGGTAGATGGCGCGCAGTGGCAACATCAGCGTCATCACCATGCCGAAGCCGGAGAAGATTGCGCCCGCCACGAAGTAAGGCGGGAAAATTGTCGTGTGCCAGCCGGGGAGGAGCGAGACGGCGAAATCGAACGAAACGATCGTATGCACGGAGAGCACGAGCGGCGTGCTGATACCGGCGAGGATCAGGTAAGCCATTTCGTAGTTGCTCCAGTGGCGGTTGGAACCGCGCCAGCCCATTGCAAAGAAACCGTAAATGCGCGCCTTGAGCAGCTTGCCCGCCGCGGTGAAGCGATCGCGCAACGTGCCAAGGTCGGGAATCAAACCGACATACCAGAACAGCACCGAGACGGTGCCGTAGGTCGAAACCGCAAACACGTCCCACTCCAACGGCGAACGAAAGTTCTGCCAGATGTAGTTGGAATTCGGAATCGGGAACAGATACCACGCGAACCAGATACGACCGACGTGGAAAACCGGGAAGATACCGGCGCAAACCACGGCGAAAATCGTCATGGCTTCCGCGGCGCGATTGATCGACGTGCGCCACTTTTGGCGCAGGAGGCACAAGATGGCGGAAATCAACGTGCCCGCGTGACCGATACCGATCCAGAACACGAAGTTGACGATGTCCCACGCCCAGTTGACCGGATTGGCGTGACCCCAGACACCGACGCCGGTGCCGACGAGATAGATGAGGCCGGCGACGGTAAACGACGCGATGAACGCCGCGACGCCGAAGCACCACCACCACCACGTGGGCGTTGTGCCTTCGACCAAGCCGCAGACTTTATCGGTGATCCACTTGAAGTCGCGGTGGTTTTCCACCAACACGGCGCGCGGGAGCGGCGTGGGATTAACTTCAGCGAGAATCGCCGGAGCTGGATGATTTGCGGAGTGCGCGCCCATTAGTGCTTTCCTCCGTTCTGGCCGTCGTGCGAGACGTGATTCTTGTTGTTATACTCTACCCGGCTGAGCGGGAGCGCGTAGTAATCCGGCATGTGCGGGTTGGGATTGCGGAGCTTGCCCAAGTAAGTGGTGCGGGGACGGACGTTGAGATAACCGAGGACGGCGTAGTCGCGCTCTTCCAGTTTGAGCTGCGAGACGCGGCTGTTCGGGTCCTTGATGTTGCCGAACTCGATGGCGTCGACCGGGCAAACCTGTTGGCAGGCCACCTTGATCGTGCCATCCGGCACTTCAATGTCGCCCGAAGCACCGGCTTTCCGCTTCTGCGCAATCTTGGCCTGTTGGATGCGTTGCACGCAGTAGGTGCACTTTTCCATCACGCCGCGCATGCGCACGGAGACGTCGGGGTTTTTCACCATCTTCACCAACTCCGGCATCTCCTTCTGGTGACCGAGCGGTCCCATGTAGAGAGCGTCGGTGGCGCGCTTGTTGAAATCGAAATAATTAAACCGGCGGACCTTGTAAGGACAGTTGTTGGCGCAGTAACGCGTGCCGATGCAACGGTTGTAAGCCATGACGTTGAGGCCTTCGTCGTCGTGCACCGTGGCATTGACCGGGCAAACGATTTCGCACGGAGCGGCTTCGCAATGCTGACACGTCATCGGTTGCACGATGGCCTGCGGATCTTCCGGAATCTCCTTGTTACCTTCGCCGCCAAACGCACCCGCGTCGGCCTTGCCGTCGGAGTAGTAGCGGTCGAGGCGGATCCAGTGCATTTCGCGGCCGCGCATGACCTGATCCTTGCCGACGATTGGAATGTTGTTCTCCGCTTGGCAGGCGACCACGCAGGCGTTGCAACCGATGCACGTGTTGAGATCGATCGACATGCCCCATTGGTGCGTGCCTTCGAAATTCGGTTGCTCGTAAAGCGAGTTGCCCCGCGGCGTGTTCGTCGCGAGGAACGCCGCGGATTGGTTCGCATCCTTGCCGTAAACGGCCGGGGTGTGCGCTTCCATACCGATGCTGTCCACGAACGCGGGATTCTTTTGAAACTCGTCGTGATTGGCTTCGCGAATGATATCGCGGCCTTCCATCGACCAATGCTCCTGCGTGTTCGCGAGCTTCATGTGCTCGCCGGTCAGACGCAGCGTCACGCCCGTGGCGTAGCTCATCGAGTCCGACGTGCGCACGGTATAGGCGTTAAAACCCGCGCCGGTGCCGATGTGACCGGACTGCGTGCGGCCGTAGCCGAGCGGCAGCACAATCGTGTAATTCGCCAGACCCGGCTGGATGTGCAGCGGACCGCGCACCGTGCGACCGTTGATCGTGATTTCCGCGATCGGGGCCTTTTCTTTTCCTTGAGGGAAATCCGCCTGCTCAACGCGGGCGACTTGCAGCTTCGTGCCGCTCGGGTAAACGCCGATCTCCTTCGCCAAACGCGGCGAGATGAGAATCGCGTTGTCCCAGGAAATCTTGGTCATCGGATCCGGGCACTCTTGCAGCCAACCGTTGTTGGCGAAGCGACCATCATCGATCTTGTGGTCGGTGGTAAAACGCGCTTCGAGGCTGTCCTTCGACAACGACACCGGCGCAACCGCCGTGCGGAGCAACTCACCCGCAGATTGCGGGTTGAAGGCCACGCTCACCGATGGGTAAGCCGAACCTTCAATCAAACCGTCGTGGAGGAATTTTTCGAACGCCTTCTTTGCGTCGCCGCTGCTGCGGGCGCCGATCGTGGCGAACACTTGCGCGTAGGCTTCGGGTTGGTCTTCGCCAGCGAGACGGGCGAGCAACTCGACTTCCATCAACCCGCCGAACAGCGGAAGAATCATCGGCTGCACTGGCACGATCGTGCCGTCCATCGTGCGCGCATCGCTCCACGATTCCAAATAGTGCGTGCTCGCGAGCACGGTGCCGGAGAGCGCCGCGGTTTCATCCACGGAGTAACCGTAGCGAATCACATCGGGCACGGACTTCAGCAACGCGCCGAAATTCAAATCGGCCGGCGCATTGTAGGCCGGATTGCCATTGAGCACGAAGAGTGTCTTGACCGAACCGGCTTTGATGGCGGCGGCGAGCGCTTGAATTGTCGAAGCGGTCGGCGCGTCGACGGCGACGAAATCAACCGTCGCGCCAATGTTGCCGAGACGGGCGTTGATCGCGTTGACCAAGACGTGCGCGGCGGCGGGCAAATGCGCGCCGGCGACGACGGCGGACGCGCCACCGTTGGCGACGAGATCCTTGGCGCATTCGTCAATCCACTTGCTGTCGACTGTCAGGCCTTGCGCGAGGGAATCAAAAACGTTCGTGCCGAGCACGCGGGCGGCCAGCGCAGCGGCGAACGCCGTCATGTGACTGCTGGCGAGACGGAGGCGGTGATCCGCCATGCTGCCGGTGAGCGTGAAATTGCTTTCGACCGCGTAGAGGCGGTTCATCGGGTCGGTCGCCTTGGCGACGCGGCGGCCTTTGGCGAACTCGCGGGCGTAGTAGAGTGAACCGGACTCGGCGTGGAAAATATCGGCGTCGAGCGTGACGATGCGCTTTGCTTTCGCGAAACGGTAAATCGGTTTCACGCTGCGGCCGAACGATGCTTGCGCGGCGGCGACTGGCGGCTCGTCCTGCACTGCCTCGTATTCGGCCCAGATGGCGCGCGGAAATTTCTGGCGCAGCGACGCGACGAGGCGTGCGCGAGTCGGCGAGCCGGTTTCGTCGGCAAGGAAAGCAAGGCCCTCACCATTACCAGCGTATTGTTTGCTGATGTTGGCGAGGAGGTCGTTGACCTCGGCAGCACTCAGCGTCTTCGCGCCCTTCGTGTGCGCCGTGGCGCGGTCCGGATCGTAAAGATCGAGGACGGACGCTTGGGCCACGAGCGAAGTCGCACCGCCGTGCGGCGTGTAGCTCGGGTTGCCTTCCAACTTCGTCGGACGACCTTGGTGTGTCTCGGCGAGGAGCGGAACGGCGGATTTGCGCAACGCCATCGCCGTGGCGTAGTAAAGCGGGAGACCGGGAATCGTGTATTCGACGGCTTTGCCGTAGGGCAAAATGTTCGATTCCGGACGGCGGCAACCGGCGAGGCCGATACCACCGAGCGCGAACGAGGCGGCCATGATCTTGACGAACTGGCGGCGGTCGACGCCGTCGATAGACGAAGCGCCATCGGGGAATTCGCGGGCCATTTGCTCGCGGAAGCCGGGCGTCTCGGCGAGCTCGTCGAGACTGCGCCAGTAACGGGGGCCGTTCGAGGCCGTGGGATGGTCAAATTTGCGTTTCATCAGCGGTGGCAGCCGGAGCAGCTTTGCGGGGGCTTAACCTTCCAATCCTTAATCATCTTGTGGGCCTCATCGATGCGGCCTTGGTCGGCCAGCGTCTTCGAGTCGAGATTGAAGACATCCTTCGGCTCGCGGATGAATTTTTCCGGAGCGCGGTGACAGTCGAGGCAGAAGCCCATAGAGAGCGACTTGTCGTGCCAGACCGTGGACATCTCGTTGACCTTGCCGTGACACTCGACGCAGCTGATGCCGCGATTTACGTGCACGGAGTGGTTAAAATAAACGTAATCGGGCGTTTGGTGGACCTTCACCCACTCCACCGGTTCTCCGGTTTCGAAACTCTTGCGCACTGGCTCGAGCAGCGGGCTCGTCGTCTTGATAATGCTATGGCAATTCATGCACGTCTGCGCGGGCGGGACACTCGACGTGGCGGATTTTTCCACCGAAGCGTGGCAATAACGGCAATCGAGGCCGAGCTGACCGGTATGCAGACCGTGGTCAAACGGCACCGGTTGCACCGGTTGGTAGCCGACGCGCACGTATTTTGGCGTGGCGTAGTAGGTGACTGCGGCGGTGGCGACGCCGCCGAGCACGAAAAGGAAAATAACGATCTGCAGCGGCAGAGCGTTCGCGGATTTGGGGAAAATCTTCGACATGGGTGTCGGTGGGCGCGCGGTGGCGGTTAGTAACTACCCTCTTTTCGCACGACGGCCCGTTGATCGGGACGCACCGCGAGGGTCGGATGGGAGGGCGCAGCCGCACCCTTCTCACTCTTAGCGAGAACTTGCGGGAGGATGCCAACAGCGGCAATTAAGCCGCCCAATTTGGCGAAAAAGGATTTGCGCGAACAGTGTGGACTCACGGTGGGTGTGGTTCGGAAGGTTCAGAAAAGGTCGCCGCCGTTCCGATGTAAAACAAAAATTCCAGACGAACTTTGTCGAAGCGGATTATTAGCCAACGCCGCCGCGCAAACATCCATCCTAATCTTGTGCGGCACGCCAATTTTCCACTTCAAGCGACGCGGACGTTCCGTTGCGCGCCTCCCGTCGGTCAAATATGCACTGGCTCCCAACCGGTTTACCGGACTACGAATACTCCCCATGTCTCCTGCGTCCGCCCACCAATTGGTTGTTGTGACGACCGAATTTCATCCGCAACGCAGCGGACCGGCCGTCCTGACCGCCGAAATGGCCGCCGCCGCCACGCGCGCCGGCTGGAAAACCGAAGTTTGGGCACCCGCCCTGCCGACGGGCAAAATCGAGCGCATCTGGCCGTTCACCGTGCGCCGCCTCGACCTCGATGGCTCGACGGGTTGGCGCAACCAATGGCGGTTGGCGCGACACTTGCGGCGGACCAAAGAAGAATGGGATAGCACGATTCTCTATGTGTCAGAGCCGGGCGCCCTTCCCGCCCTGTTGCTTTTGCAATTTTTCGATCTTCTGCCCGCGGCGCGGATCCACCTGACCTTGCACGGCTCGGAAATCCTCGATCTCTCGTCGCGCCCGCTGATTCATTGGAGCGCACGCCGTCTCTTCGCCCGCGCCGAACGCATCAGCGTCGTCAGCCGCTACGCCCAGCGCCTGCTGACCGACGTTTACCCCGTCACCGCTGGCAAAGTCGTTATCACGCCCGGCGCGCTGCGTTCCACTTTTCAACAAGTTCCTGCGCCCGCGCCGAAAGCCGACACCGACCGCGTCATTGTTCTCACCGTCGCACAACTTCATCCGAAGAAAGGCCAGCTGCACGTGCTCGACGCGCTCACCGCACTGCCCTCGCCCGTCCGCGCTCGGCTCGAATACTGGCTCGTCGGCCCGAGCGGCGATGCGGCCTATGAAGCGAAGTTGCGCGCCAACGCCACCGAATGCGGCTTCCCCGTGAAATTCCTCGGCGACGTATCCGATGATCAATTGAGCGCTGTTTACGCGCAGGTGGATATTTTTGCGATGACCAGCATGGTGCATGAACGCAACGTCGAGGGCTTCGGCTTCGTCTATCTGGAGGCCGGCGCACACGGCTTGCCGGTTGTCGGTCATGACATCGGCGGTGTGCCCGACGCTGTCATTGATGGCGAAACCGGTCTGCTCGTGCCGCCCGATCAACCGGCGGCGCTCACCGCGACACTGGGGCACTTGATTAACGAACCCGCTTTGCGCCGTCAACTTGGCGAAGCCGGTCGCGCCCGGGCGCTTGCCCCGAATTGGGACGATGCCGCTGCCGTAATGTTCGGTAAGCCCGGCCCGGTTCCGCCTCCTGTTCTATGATTACATCGCGTTCGACCATCCAAGTTCGCTACGCCGAAACCGATATGATGGGCGTCGTCTATCACGGTAATTACCTCGCGTGGTTCGAAGTCGGCCGCACGCAACTCTTGCGCGAATGCGGCGTCGTTTACCGCGAGTTGGAGTCGAATGGCTTCCGCCTGCCAGTCATCGAAGTCGGCTGCAAATACCTGCGTCCCGCGCTTTACGACGACAACATCACCGTTGTCACCACGCTCGCCGAGCGACCGCTCTCGCGCATCCGCCTCGCCTACGAAGTTTTTCGCGGCGACACGCTGCTCGTCACCGGATTCACCGTGCACGGTTTTATCAACCTGCAAGGCGCACCCGTCCGCCCACCGGCGATTTTCACCGAAGCGATGCGCGCGCACTTCGGCTCCGACGCGTAACGCGCACGGAAAACTTAAACGTGCGCCGCGTCGTATTCCGCGAGCACGTGCGGATCGGTTTCGTTGGCGCGCGCTGACGCGAGCAACTCCGTCGCGTCGCTCGCCGCTAATTTCCGCACGGCCCACACCGCATGGGCGCGCACCACGGCGACGTCGTGCGCCGCGAGCGACACCAATTGCGGCAACCACGCGCGTTCTCCGGAGTTGCCCGCGACGACACACGCGTTGCGCAACAAACCGGTTAACTTCAGTCGCTTCACTGCGGTGCGCCGAAAAACTTCCGCAAACCGCACCGGCGTGAGCGCGAGCAATTCGCCGAGCGTCAACTCCGCGAGTTCGTGACGCGTGGCGAGCAACAGTCGTCGTCCTTCCTGCGCGAAGCGATTCCACGGGCACACCTCCAAACACACATCGCAGCCATAGACGCGATCGCCGATGCCCGCGCGCAGTTCGCGCGGAATCACGCCCTTGTTCTCAATCGTCTGATACGAAATGCACCGCCGCGCATCGACGACACCCGGCTCCGGAAACGCATTGGTCGGACACGCCGTGAGACAGCGCGTGCATTTTCCGCAAAGCAGCCCCGCGGCTTCGTCGCCGCTCTCCGTCGGCGCGTGGCGCAACGGTTCATCGGGCACGATCGCGGCGCGCGTCACCACACTGGCGAGAAACAACCAATTTCCATGCTGCTTCGAAATCAGCATCCCATTTTTCCCGCGAAAACCGAGTCCCGCCCGCGCCGCCCAGCCGCGCTCCAACACCGGCCCCGTGTCCACATAGTAACGGTAATCCGTCGCGCCGAGACCGAGCACTTCCTCCAACACGCGCCCCGCCGCGATCAGTCCGGACTTCATCGTATCGTGATAATCCTCGTGCAACACATAGCGCGCCCACTTCGGCGCGCCCGCCTGCCCGCGTTGCGCATCGTGCGCTTTGCCCGGCCAGTAATTCACACCGAGCACAATCACCGTGCGCGCTTCCGCCAACACGAGATCAACCGCACCGCGTTTTTCCACCGTGCGTTCCATCCACGCCATGTCGGCGTGATTCCCCGCGTCACACCATTCGCGCAACGCCGCGCCGCCCGCCGGCTCGGCTCGCGCAAAACGAACTTCATCAAATCCCATCGCGCGCAACTTCTCGCGCAACGACTCGCGCGCCGCTCCCGCCAACGGCGCGACGGCGGCGGCATTCATGAGGTCGGCGGACTCCAGCGGCCCGCCTCCGCACGATACACTCGCAGCACATGCGAAACGATTTCGCGCAGCGCTCGTCCTTCCGTCAGCACGACCGCTCCAGTGCTGCGGTAAATTTCTTCGCGTGCCGCGTAGAGCGCGCGCAATCGCTCCTCGCGATTTTCCACCTGCAACAGCGGCCGATGCTCCGTGCGCGACGTGCGTTGCAACACCGTCGCTAGTTGCGCATGCAGACAAATCGTGACGCCGCGCGACTTCACCAGCGCGAGCATGCCGTCCGGCACAATCAAGCCGCCGCCGCACGCCACCACGCAACCGCTCGCCGGATGGCCCGTGACCATGAACTCGCGTTCCATGGCGCGAAATCCCGCTTCGCCATCTTGCGCAAAAATATCCGCTACCGAACGATTGTGCGTTGCCTCGATCGCGTGGTCGCTATCGACAAATTCATACTCCAACTCGCGCGCCGCCAACCGCCCCACGGTGCTTTTGCCCGTGCCGGTGAAACCGACGAGGTAGAGGTTGATCCGCGCGTCTGCCATCGCCTTGAACGAAACCGCCCGCGGGCCGTGGAGCAAGCGTGCTTCCACTTCGCGCTCGGCAAGCTGCGTCAAATTTTCCAGCGTCGCGCATGGCTGCGTCTCCTCCGCCCGACTACACTTTCGCCAGCGACAACACCGCCGGCATCACACCCGAAGCGCTGGCCGCGCTCACCGCCGCCAACTGCGACCCCACGCCATCCTACGGCAGTGATCCGTGGACGAGTCGCGCCAAACAACTCATCGCCGACGTCTTCGAGCACGACTGCGCCGCTTTTTTTGTCTTCAACGGCACCGCGGCCAACGCGCTGGTGCTCTCTCATTATTGCCGCAGTTATCACAGCATTCTCTGTCACGATCATTCGCACGTGGACACCGACGAGTGCGGCGCGCCGGAATATTTTACCGGTGGCTCGAAGATTCTTCCGATCGCTGGACCGCACGGAAAACTCCGCGCCGCTGATTTGCCGCCCGTGCTCGCACGTGGCGAAGGCGTGCATTTTCCGAAACCCGGCGCGCTTTCGCTCACGCAAGCGACCGAGCGCGGCACTCTCTACACGCCGGACGAAGTGCGCGCGTTGAGCGACGTCGCCCACGCGCATGGTCTCGCGGTGCACATGGACGGCGCGCGCTTCGCCAATGCGGCCGCGGCGCTGCAGGCGCGCGGTTTTTCTCCGGCTGATTTCACTTGGCGCGCGGGTGTCGATGCCCTGTGTTTCGGCGGCACAAAGAACGGCATGAACACGACCGAGGCGGTCGTCTTTTTTGATCCGGCGCAGGCGCGTGATTTCGAATACCGCGTGAAGCAAGGCGCACAATTGGCCTCGAAACAACGCTTCGCCGCCGCGCAGTGGTGCGGGATGTTGGAGGACGGCGCATGGTTGCGTCACGCGGCGCATGCCAACGCGATGGCGGCGCGACTCACCGCGGCGTTGCGGGAAATTTCCGGCGTGGTCTTTATCGCCGAGCCGGAAGCGAATGGGATTTTCGTCGAACTCGCGCCGTCGGTCGTCACCGCGTTGCGCGCGCGCGGTTGGCAATTCGGACTTTTTATCGGCGCGAACGGTTACCGCTTGATGACTTCTTGGGCGACCACGACGGAAAAAATTAATGCCTTCGTCGCCGATTTGCGCGCTGCCGTCGCCGCACAATAGGTCGCGCAAATTCGGCAAAAAAAACGCCCTGCCGGAAAGGCAGGGCGGGCAAGTAAAGCGAAGTATTGCCGGAGGGCGTTACTTCTTTGCGGCGTCGGCCTGCTTCGGCGCGTCGGCGACCGAGAGGAGTTCGACTTCGAAGATAATCGTGGCGCCCGGAGGAATGCTTTGTGCGCCTTCGTCGCCGTAAGCGAGGTGCGGCGGGATGTAGAGCTTCCACTTGGAGCCAACCGGCATCTTCAAGAGCGCCTCCGTCATACCAGCGATCAAGGCGCCTTCTTCAACCAGAGCCTGCACTGGCTGGACCGGTTGACCTTCCTGGGCCTGGAGTGAGCTGTCGAAAACCTGACCATTGATGAAGGAGCCAGTGTAATGGAACGTGGCAATCTGGCCGGCTTTGGCGACGGTGCCCTTCGCTTCCTGCAGAACTTCGTAGCGGAGGCCGCTGCCCGTTTCCTTCACGCTCTTATTGTCCTTCAACTTGGTGAAGAAATTCGCGGTGTCCGCGAGGTTCTGGTAACGAATCTTGTTGATGAAAGTTTCCTGCTTTTTGCGCAGCAGTTCTTCCAGTTGCGGCCCGATTTGTTGAGCGTCATAGGTCAATTGGCGGCCGGAAGCGGAAATTGCGAGACCCTTGGCCATGCCTTCGATTTGCGCAGGAGTGAACTCGAGCTCTGCGAGATTCATGCGGGCGCCGAGCATCCAGCCGTAAACCTCCATCAATTGCGCTTCGCTGAACTTCGGAGCCGGAGCAGCTGGAGCGGCATTGGCGGTGGCCACCGGGGCGGTTTGGGCCGGGGCGGCGGTTGCGCCGACCTGCGGAAGTTCAAATTTAACTGGCGCTTGCTGCGCAGAAGCGACCGCAAGCAGACCAACGCTGCAAATACCGGCGCTGAGGATTTGGGTGAGTTTCATGGGAGATAAACGTGTCCTGTTGAGTAACGGCCGAGACACTTTTGTGCCGATAAAAAAACCGACGTTGCTGAGGGCCGCAGAAAAATCAATCCCATTGGCGAACCCTTTTTGCCGCCGCCGTAATCGTCCCCCACCTGCCATCGCGAGCTTGTCAGCCCGCCGCCCCTGCACCAGCCTCCCCAATCCCATGAATGAAAACCAATTCTGGCACAGCACCGACGGCCAGATTCTCACAGTGCGGCCCAAGAATGGCGAAATCGCCACGTTGACGCTCGTATTCTGGCCCCGCAATCCGGCGGAAATGGATTTTTTTCGCACGCACCTCTCCAGCCTGCGATTCAGCGAGCGGAGCTCGCTCGCGCGCATCGGCATCGAGATGATCGCGCAAGGCCCACCGACCGTCGACGGCAACCGCCTCCTGCTCGAAGTCGAATCCTCGCTTTTCGACCAGAGTTTCCCCAACGCTCCTTACTGGAAAAAACTCCTGCGCCCCGGCGTGCCCGCCGGTCGGTTGTTTTACGCACCTGCCTCCGCCAAACTCTCCTCTACGGAAATCTGGCAAGCCGTGCAGGACAACCTGATCAAACTGCCCAGCACGACCTCGATCGACAGCTTGGGCCGCGTCTTTTTCACACCACACCCCGTCAGCTACACGCTCAGCCCGCGCCTGCAGCGCCTGAATTTCGAACACATCGTCAGCGGTTACGCAGGGCGCAGTTTCCTCGATAAAGTCCAGCTGCGCCACGACGCCTCCACGCTCACAATTCCGCCACACACGGGCATTCTGACGAGCTGCTCGATGTTTCTCAAAGAGCACCACGTCGTGCTCAATCCCGGCGAGGGCAACTTCGGCCTGCACACCAGCGCGGTGTTACTCGATCCGGTGAAAACTTTCGGCACGAACGTGATGCTGGAAGTTTACAACAAAGGCGATCACCCCGTCGTCAACCCGATGGTTTCGGTTGAGGTTTTTCGCAGTCCTCCGCCGGAAACTTCCGAATTCAAATCGCTGACCAAGCGTCGTCAGCGCCTGCTCGCGACGGTGCAAAGTCTCTACAAATGCCTTGATGATTCCCCGCCCGTCGCCTCCAGCGGCGCACGGCCAAAAACAAAAATTTCCGTGCGCGGCCAAACCGCCACGATGATCAACCGCACCGTATTCGTCCGCGCCAACGACGACGACGTGCGCCGGGTTTCCGAAGGCGCCGCCTGCCCGCTCGGCGCGCAAACCATGATCGAGGCGCTCGACACCGCGCCAACTGACGCCGACACGCTCGTCGTCGATTACTTCCCTGATCTGCTCGAACACACCGAACTTATCACGCGGCTCGGCGATGTGAAGTTGCGCCGCCTCATCTTTCGCCGCGCCTCGCGCACGCACGGCTATTTTCTCTCCAGCAACGCCCACGCCCGCCTCGATACGTTTCACTCGTTGGGGATTTCCGTTTATTGGCACGACGAGATGACCAACGACCTCTACCTGCACACCTACAAGAAGGGCCACGGATTTTTTGTGCGCGAGGAGATGGCGCGGAAATTCCAAGAGAGCCCCATCCTCGCCTTCTACGGTTCCGCCGTGGAACTCGGCGACGGCGACACGCAGCGCATTTCAAATCTCGTCGAAAAACTCAGCAGTTTCCTCGGGCCCAACATCGGGATGCTCACTGGCGGCGGTGGCGGCGTCATGCGTATCGCCACCGAAAGCGCCCGCGCGAAAGGCGCGCTCACGGGCGCCTGCTTCCTCGAACTCGAAGCCCAGCCACCCGAACTCGGCGTCGATTTCTTCAATACCTTCCAGGAAACCTCACGTCACTTCCGCCAAAAGTGGTTCGAAGCCGCGGATTTCTGCATCTTCAATGTCGGCGGGGTCGGCACGCTCGAAGAAATTGGCATCGAACTCTGCAATCTCAAACTCGGCATCCGCCCGCGCACGCCCTACGTGTTCTTCGGTTCCGGTTTCTGGCAGGATTTGCGCCACCAACTCGATTTGATGATCACGGAACGCCGCGCGCCCGCCTGGATGAAAGACTACATCATCTTCACCGACGACGCCGACGAAGTCGTGCGCTTCTACCGCAAGACGCTGCAAGTGCTCTGAGACCGCGCTGTCTTGAGCCATTTGGGTCATAGTTTTGCCGAATCACGGCAAAAGGCTTTCCCCGCGCGCTGCAATTCCACTCAATCGTCCGGATGTCGCTTCCCTCCACGATCCTCGTCGTCGGTGCGGGCGGACGTGAGCACGCGCTCGTGGTGTCGCTGCTCGCCTCGCCAGCGCGTCCGCGTGTGCTTTGTGCACCGGGCAACGCCGGCATCGCTGCTGACGTGACTTGTTTCTCTGTCGCCGCAGACGACATCGCCGGACTCGTCGCCTTGGCGCAACGCGAGCGCGTGGATTTCGTCGTCGTCGGCCCCGAAGTGCCGTTGTCGCTCGGGCTCGTCGATGCACTCGACCAGGCCGGCATTGCTGCCTACGGCCCGAAGGCTGACGGTGCACGCTTCGAAGCATCGAAAATTTTCACCAAGCAACTCCTGCTCGCGCACAACATTCCCACGGCAGCGACGGGAATTTTCACCGAGGTCGAGCCCGCGCTCTCCTACTTGCGCACGCGCGGCGCGCCGATTGTGGTAAAAGCGGACGGACTCGCCGCGGGTAAAGGCGTCGTCGTTGCGCAATCGCTCGCCGAAGCCGAAGCGGCGGTGCGCGACATGCTCGCGGGCAATAAATTCGGCGCGGCGGGCAGTCAGATTCTCATCGAGGATTGTCTCACCGGTGAAGAAACGTCCGTGCTCGTCGTCGTGTCAGGCCGCGACTTCGTCATCCTGCCCGTTTCCCAAGATCACAAACGCATCGGCGACGGCGACACGGGTCCGAACACCGGCGGCATGGGCACCTACTCGCCCGCGGAAGTGGTGACGCCGGAATTATTGGCGCAAATCGAACGCGACATCGTCCGCCCGTCGGTGAACGGCATCGCGGCGGCGGGCATTGATTTTCGCGGCACCCTTTTCATCGGCATCATGCTCACGCCCGACGGCCCGAGCGTGTTGGAATTCAACACGCGTTTCGGCGATCCGGAAACGCAAGTAGTGCTGCCGCGTTTGCAAAGTGATTTGCTCGCACTGCTCTGGGCCGCCGCGCAAGGCACGTTGCGCGACTACACGCTCGAAGTGCGTTCCGAGGCGGCGTTGTGCGTCGTGATCGCTGCCGCCGGTTATCCGGAAAACTACGCGAAAGGCGACGTGATCAAACTGCCCGCGCAGTTGCCGTCGCACACGACGATTTATCACGCCGGCACGGCGCGCAACGCGTCCGGCGATCTCGTGACCAACGGCGGTCGCGTGCTCGGCGTTACAGCGGTTGGATCGACGCTGCGCGAAGCGGCCGACCGCGCCTACGCCGCGTGCGAACAGGTCGCGTGCACCAGCAAATATTTCCGCCGCGACATCGGCGCCCGCCAACTTCGTCGTTCATGAAAAAATTCCTCCATATTGTTTTTGTCTTTCTTGCCGTCGCCGGACTTTGCTCCGCGCAAGAGCCGGTTGATCTCGGGCGCGGGCTGACCTATTTGCGGGTGGGCAATTTCAGTGCCGACGGAGCGACGCTGGCGGCGCAAGTTTCGACGAACCGCCCGCTGGTGATCGATTTTCGCGGCGCGACGGCTGCGGCGGAAGAAGCCGCGGAATTTTCCGCGGCGTTGACGCGGCGGGCGGGTTCGTTGCCGCTGATGATTCTCGTCGGCCCGGACACACCGGCGACGCTCGCGTCCGTGTTGGCGAAACTTCCGGCGGGTGCGCTCACGCTCGGCATTCGCTCGGCGCAACCGTCGCCGAATTTGGTGATTGAGCAAACCGAGGAGGCAGACCGCCGCGCCTACGCCGCGTGGCAAAATGGGACGACGATGGAGGCGTTGATCGACGGCAAGCTGGAGAAATCGCGCTTCGACGAAGCGGCATTGGTGAAGGAATTCCAAAGCGGCCACGGCGCCGTCACGCCGCCGCCCGCCCCTGATCCGACGGCGAAACCCGAAGTCGCGCTACCGGCGTTGGCCGACCGCGTGTTGCAACGCGCCGTGCATTTGCATCGCGCGTTGATCGCGCTCCGCCCCCGTTAACCAACACCCAAAGGCTTGCAGCTTTCGACGTTCTCTCTTCCCCTCGTGCAATGGCAAAAATCGGCTCAGTCATCATCGTGTGCACGGCGAATATTTGCCGCAGCCCGATGGCCGAAGGTTTGCTCGCCCACGCACTGGCAGGACAGGAGGAACCGTTGCGCTCGATTCGCGTGCTGTCGGCAGGTGTCGCCGCACGGGTCGGCGAGCGCGTCTCGGAAAATTCCGTGCTCGCGATGAAGAAAGTCGGCATCGATATCGCGGCACATCGCGCCCAGCCGTTGACGCAGGAATTGCTCGACGACGCGCTCGCGGTCTTTTGCATGACGGAGTCGCACCGCACCGTGATCGAACTCCAAGCCGCACCACCACCCGCGGAGTTGCATTTGCTGCGCGACTTTCTGCCACCCACAGCCACGCGCGAAATCGCCGATCCCTACGGCGGCGCGCTCCGCCTCTACGAAGCCAGCCGCGATGAGATGGTGGAAGCGATTCCCAGTCTGCTTGCATTTCTCAAACAGCGCGTCGCGTCGTCCTCCACTTGATTTTAATTCCACCATGTCGCTCAACTCCACTCCTCTTGCTCAACTTGATCCCGCGGTGCACGCCGCCATCGCTGGCGAATTGCAACGTCAGCAGCATCACATCGAGCTGATCGCTTCGGAAAATTTCACCTACCCCGCCGTAATGGCGGCGCAAGGCAGCGCGTTGACCAACAAATACGCCGAGGGTTATCCGGCGAAGCGTTGGTATGGTGGCTGTGAATACGTGGACAAGGTCGAAGCGCTCGCCATCGAGCGCGCGAAGGAACTCTTCGGCGCGGAACACGCCAATGTGCAACCGCACTCCGGCGCGCAGGCCAACACCGCCGTCTACGCCGCGGTGTTGCAGCCGGGCGACAAGTTGCTCGGCATGAATCTCAGCCACGGCGGTCACTTGACCCACGGCAATCCGGCCAATTTTTCCGGCAAGCTCTACAATTTCTGCCAATACGGCGTGCGCGAGGACAACGGCCTGATCGATTACGATGAACTCGCCGCCGTAGCCGAACGCGAGAAGCCGAAGATGATCACCGTGGGCGCCTCGGCGTATTCGCGCACGATCGATTTCGCGCGCATGGGCAAGATCGCGCGTAGCGTCGGCTCATATCTGTTCGCCGACATCGCGCACATCGCCGGTCTCGTGGCGTCCGGTCACCACCCGTCGCCGGTGCCGCATGCGGATTTCGTCACCACGACGACGCACAAGACGCTGCGCGGACCGCGGGGCGGCCTGATTCTTTGCCGCGCGGCGCACGCCAAGGCGATCGACTCCGCGGTGTTCCCCGGCACGCAAGGCGGGCCGTTGATGCACGTCATCGCGGGCAAAGCGGTTTGCTTCGGCGAGGCGCTCAAGCCGAGCTTCAAAGAATATTCCGGACAGGTCGTGAAAAACGCCCAAGCACTCGCCACGGCAATGACAGACCTCGGTTACAAGATCGTTTCCGGCGGCACCGACAACCACCTCATGCTCGTCGATTTGCGCGCTAAGCTGCCGAATTTGACCGGCAAAGTTGCCCAGGAAACGCTCGATCGCGCCAACCTGACCTGCAACAAGAACACCGTGCCATTCGAAACGCGTTCGCCCTTCCAAGCCTCGGGCATCCGCCTCGGTTCGCCAGCAATGACGACGCGCGGCATGAAAGAGACGGAGTTCGTGCAGATCGCCCAGTTGATCGATAAAGTGCTGGTCGCGATCGGAACCGATCAAGAATCCGCCGCCATTGCCGATGTTAAACAACAGGTCATCACTCTCACCAGCCGGTTTCCCCTGCCCTACGATGCGTAATTAATGCGTCCGGACAGGGAGAATCGGCTGTGCCCACATTCGGGCCGCCACAGCCGCGCTTGAACTCGAACTCTTCATCGACCACCGCCCTCCACCTACGGGGGTGGATAATGGTGCTATTACTCGTGCTTGGCGTAGCCGGTTCCGTCGGAGGCTGGCGCTACGCCTCGCTCGTGGAGGAACGGCGAATCGAGGAAGCTTTTCGCCAACGCGCCACGGTGCAACTCGGTCTCGCCCACGAGCGTTTGCAGCGTTACGCGGACGCTCTCGGCAGCGTCCGCTCCTTTTTCGAATACTCCGCCACAGTCGACCGCGAGGAATTCACTGCTTTCGCCCGGCCGATTCTCGAACGTATTCCCGCCGCCCGCATGTTGGAGTGGACGCCTCGTGTGCCGCACGAGCAACGCGAAGTTTTTGAAAAAAAGGCGAAACTCACCTTGCCCGGTTTCTCTCTCTGGCAACGCGCCGAACCCAGTAGCGGTGCCCCCGCCCGCGTTCCCGCGCAGGAACGACAGGAATATTGGCCGATTTATTGGATCGAGCCGATACTGAACAACCAATCTTTCCTCGGTTTTGACATGGCTTCGAGCGTGTTGACGCGGCCGCCCTTGGACAAAGCGCGCACCACTCGGAGCCTCGTGATCAGCTCGCGGGTAAACTTGCTCAGTCGCCCCAATACCGATCGCGGCTCGGGCGTTATTTTTATCGAGCCGGTTTTCAAGCCCGGCAGCCCCAACGCCGATCCAGACGGCTTTATTGGCTTCGTCATGTGTGCGTTTCAGGTGGACCGTTTGATCTCCGCCCTCCACCACGATTCCCCGGATGAGGCGCTGAATCTCGCCTACTTTGACGACACCGCTCAACAGGAGAACCTCCGCCTACTCTACGCCCGCGTGAACGGTCGCGAATATGCCTCCGCGAAAGAGTTAGCCGGAAGCATTAAATCAGTTGCACTCGATAGCGGTGGAAAAATGGCCAGCAGTAACTTGGTGAAAATCGGTGGCCGCGAGTGGCGCACGGTCATTTCGCCCAATCCCGTTTGGCTCGCCGCGCAACGCACGCCAACGCGCTGGATTGTGCTCGGCATCAACCTCGCGCTGACGGTGCTCGTGGTTCTGATCGCTTATGGCATCCTGCGCCGCACCGCCGATATCAGGCGCCAAGTCGATTTGCGCACCCAAGAGCTCACTGAGAGCCGGCGCCAGCTCAGCAGTCTCCTCGCTGACATGCCGGGCATGGCCTACCGCTCGGCTGCTCAACCGCCCTTTGCCGCGACTTTCCTCAGCGAAGGCGCCCTGGCAATCACCGGCTATCCCGCTGAGGAATTCCTCCAGCACGTTCGTTTTTTCAGCCAGCTCGTCGATCCCGCAGACCGCCCGCGCACGAATGAGCAAATCACGGCGGCGATCGAGGCCCACCGCCCATTTGAAATCGAGTATCGCTTACGTCATCGGGACGGGACCTGCCGCCACTTGTGGGAGCGCGGCCACGGCGTCTACGATACGGACGGCAACATCCGTTTTATCGAAGGTCTGGTCGTCGACATCACGGCCCGCAAAGAAGCCGAGATTCGCACCCGCGAATTCGAACGCCAACTCCGGGAAACGCAAAAATTCGAAAGTCTCGGTGTGCTCGCCGGCGGCATCGCGCACGACTTCAATAACATTCTCACCACCGTGCTGGCCAATGCCTCGTTTGTCCGCATGCAATTGCGCTCCGATTCCGAGATCACGCCGCAACTTCTCCAAATCGAACACTCCGCCCGACGCGCTGCCGATCTCTGCACTCAGATGCTGGCCTACGCCGGCAAAGGTCGCTTCACCATCAGCGCCGTCGACCTCTCGGCACTCGTGCGCGACACCACCGCGCTGCTCAAAGTTTCCATCGGCAAAAACGCGCAACTCCAATTCCACTTAGCCGACGCGCTGCCCGCCATTAACGCGGACGCCACCCAGATTCGTCAGATCGTGATGAATTTTGTTATCAACGCCGCCGAATCCTTCGGTGACGAGCCGGGCACGATTCAACTTCGCACGCGCAGCCGCAGCCTCACCGACGACGACTTGCACACCGCGGTGCAACGCCCCGAAACCGTGAGCGGCGATTACGTTGAACTGGAAGTGCGCGATAACGGGTCTGGCATGTCGCCCGATATTCTCGCGCGTATCTTCGAGCCTTTTTTCACCACCAAATTTTCCGGCCGTGGCCTTGGTCTCGCCGCCTCCATCGGTATCGTGCGCAGCCACCAGGGGGTTCTGTTGGTCGAATCTACCCCCGGCACGGGCTCTACGTTCCGCCTTTGCCTTCCCGTCGCCCGTGCCACGTCCTTGCCGACGCCATCACCCGCGCCAACTGCCGACGACAACTTCGACACCTCACCGCTCAACGTCACCATTCTCGTCGTCGACGACGAGGCCTCCGTCCGCCACGCCGTGAAGCAAACGATGGCGCGCTTCGGTGCTGAGGTCATCGAAGCAGCTGATGGCATCGAAGCACTGCGAATCCATCGGGAATACGTCGGTAAAATCGACCTCGTGCTGCTCGATCTGACGATGCCCACCCTCTCCGGAGAGGAAACTTTGCGACAACTCCGCGCTCAAGGTTTGACCCAACCAGTCGTTTTAATGAGTGGCTACAGCGATCACGAAATCCGTGAGCGCTATCATTCCTCTGGGGCCGTGGCCTTCCTCGCCAAACCTTTTGAGATCCAGCACCTCGTCAGCCAAGTTCGCGCCAATTGCGGCTAATCTCGCAGTGCGAAATGGCCGCGTCGTGGTGCGCGAGCAGTGGGGTATGGCAAGTGAAGGCTTGCCCCTGCGTCTCACGACCCCGACGCTCCCCGCCTAGTGTCGAAGTCTAGATCCAGTCAGCGCATCGCGTCGCTTTCACCCTATCGCCCGTGGATCCTCGGCGGAGTAACTTTGCTCGGGCTGCTCCTCTCGCTTCTGGTCGCTGAATTTGTCCGGCAAAACGAAGAAGAGCGACTCATCGCCTCCTTCCGCCGTCGCGCCGAGTCGCAAACCCGTATCGTCCGCGAGCGCATCCGACTCTACGAGGAAATGACGCACAATTTGCGCAACCTCTTCCTCGGCTCCCAAGGGATTTCCCGCCTCGAATTTGATCGCGCCTGCGCCGACTTGTTGGAGCGCCACCCCGCGGTGCAAGCCCTCGAATGGGTTGCCTACGTGCGCGACTACGAGCGCGACGCCTTCGTCGCCGACGCCCGTCGCGAATACGAAGGCTTCACCGTGCGCGAGCCCGACGGGCAGGGCGGCTTCAAGCCCGCCGAGCGTCACCCCGATCACACCATCATCCGACTGTTGGCTCCACTCGCCTCCAACGAGGCCGCCCTCGGCTACGATAATTCGCGCTCGCCCATCGGAAACATCCTCACCACCGCGCGCCGCGAACGCCGCTTCGTCGTCACCCAGCAATTCCGGCTCGCCCAAGCCGCCGGTCCCGGCACCGAACTCGGAGTTGTTTTCGCCAGCCCGTTGTTCGCACCCGAACCCGCACCCGGCACCGACGGTTTCCTCGGCTTCGCGCAATGCGTCTTCCGCATTAATACGATGTTCTCCGAGCCGCACCGCGCGCGCCCGAGCGACGCCCTACTCACCTATTACACTGATCTCGACGCGCCGGTTGCCGCCAACGCCATCCTCTACACCAACCGCGCGGGCGACGACTCGTGGCCCGCCCCACCGCGCCTCGGCGTCGTGCCGCAATACACCTTTCGCGAAATCATCAGCCTCGGCGGTCGTCGTTGGGAAGTGTTTATCGAGATGAGCCCAGTCTGGCGGGCCACTCAACTGACGTCGCTCCCACTGTGGGTGTTTCTGGGCAGCTTGGTCAGCACGAGCATTTTCGTCCTCCTGCTGCAAGTGCTCCTCCGTCGCACCGTCGATATTGAAAAACAAGTCGCGCGCCGCACCGCCGAACTCGAGCAAACGAAGGCCGAGCTCGAAGATGACATCGAACGCCGCCACGCCGCCGAACAAGCACTCCTCGCAAGCGAGAAACGACTGGAAGCTATTCTCGATAACAGTCCCGCCGCCATCTTCGTCAAAGACCTCGAAGGCCGCTACACCCACGTCAATCCCCGCTTCGCGCAAGTCTGCGCACGTCCCACGCGCAAGATTATCGGTCGGAAGGATGCGGAAATTTTCCCGCCGGAAGCCGCCGCAATTTTCGCGCTCAACGAACGCACCGTTTACGAAAATGGCAGCGCTCAGGAATTTGAAGAAACCTTCACTTCCGACACCGGGGTTTCCACCAGCATCGTGCAACGCTTCCCGCTGCGCGATGCGCAGGGCAAAATCTATTCCTTGTGCGGCGTGGCGACTGATATCACCGAACGCATCAATGCGGAACGTGCCCGACTCGTGTTTGAACGGCGTCTCCAGCAGACGCAGAAACTCGAAAGCCTCGGTGTGCTCGCCGGCGGCATCGCCCACGACTTTAACAACATCCTCACCTCGGTCCTCGGCAACGCCTCGCTCGCGCGCCACCAGTTGCCCGGCAACAGTCCAATCAATCCCCAACTCCAGCAAATCGAACACGCCGCCCGCCGCGCCGCCGATTTATGCACGCAAATGCTGGCTTATGCCGGCAAGGGCTATCTCGTCCCCGGTCCCGTTAACCTTTCGAAACTCGTGCGCGACACCGCCGCCTTGCTGGAGGTTTCCGTCCACAAAAGCACGCGGCTCCACCTCGAACTCGCCCCGCAGTTACCCAGCGTGCAGGCCGACGCCACGCAACTGCGCCAGATCGTGATGAATCTCATCATCAACGCCTCCGACGCCATCGGCGAGCGCTCCGGCGAGATTCACCTGCGCACCTACGCGATGGACGCCTCCGCCGAATTACTCCACCGCGCCGTGCAAGCCCCCGAGTTGCCCGCCGGCCATTATGTCGCGGTGGAGATCAGCGACACCGGTGGCGGCATTCCACCCGACGTCCTCGCGCGGATCTTCGAGCCCTTCTTCACGACCAAATTTGTCGGCCGTGGACTCGGCCTATCCGCTGTGCTCGGCATCGTCCGGGCGCACGATGGCGCACTGTTTGTTGAAACCGAAGTGGGCCGCGGCTCCACTTTCCGGCTCTTGCTGCCGAGCAATGCCCCTGCCCCCCGCAGCGCCTTGGAAGCGATACCGCAGAATGCGAGTGCGCGCATCAGCGACCAACCCCGACTCACCGGCTCGGTGCTCGTGGTGGACGACGAAGAGCATGTGCGCGAGATCACCATCCTCGCTCTCCGCGCCACTGGACTAAACGTCGTGGGCGCAACCGATGGCCTACACGCCATCGCCCTCTGCTCCGATGCCGCGGCGGTGTTCGACCTCGTGTTGCTTGACCTGACCATGCCGAAAATGTCCGGTGAGGAAACTTTCCGCATGCTGCGGCGCGATCGACCGGAATTGAAGGTCATTTTGATGAGTGGCTATAGCGAGCAGGAAACCGCCCAACGCAGTTTGGCGCTTGGCGCTGTCGCCTTCATGCCCAAGCCGTATGAAGTCGAGCACTTGCTCGATTTGGTCACCAAACATCTCCCCGCTTAAGTCGCCCCCAACCGCGCTTTGCCAGTTGCACCACGCGGTGCGGCAAAAATCGCCACGAAAGAGACTTTGCGGCGCTCCTGTTTTCCGCCAACGTGCGGTTTCACGTGTCCACGCCCGCCACTTCGCCTAAACCGCTCTCCCTAGGTGTCATCTTCCTGACACTCTATATTGATCTGATCGGATTCTCGATTTTCTTCCCGCTCGGTCCGGAGTTGTTGCGTTTCTACGTTGCTAACGAACCGGATGGCGGGCTCTTCGCCACGCTCTTCGCTCAACTGCAATCCGTCGCGCATACGACTGAGGTGCCGGAGATGGTCATCGGCGCGCTCTTTGCCGGCCTGCTCGGTTCGGTCTATTCGTTCATGCAGTTTTTGTTTTCGCCGGTGTGGGGCTCGCGCTCCGACCGCATGGGTCGCCGGCCGGTGTTGCTGATCACGGTAGCGGGGAATGCGCTGAGTTTTCTCGTCCTCGTGTTCAGCGGATCGTTTACCGTATTTCTGATCGGCCGTGTTTTCAGTGGCATCATGGGCGGCAATCTCGCCGTCGCGATCGCCGCTGTGGCTGATGTCACCACGCGCGAAGGGCGCGCCAAAGGCATGGGCATCGTCGGTGCCGCGTTCGGACTCGGATTTCTGACCGGACCGCTCATCGGCGGCCTGACGGCGCACCTCAATGTGCTCACGGTATTCCCCGGACTCTCTGCCGTGGGCATCCATCCGTTTAGCGTGCCGGCCTTCATCGGCTTCGCGTTGTGTCTCGTCAACTTCGGCTGGGTCGCGTCTCGCTTCAGCGAAACGCTGCCACCCGAAAAGCGCAACGCCGCCGCCACCACATTGCGCGAACGCAATCCGTTGCGCGCGCTCCTCACTTTGCCGGACCGTGCGGTTCGTCGCGTCAATGTCGTCGGATTTCTCGTCACGTTCGGATTCAGTTTCTTCGAGACCATCATCAGCTTTTTTACTGCGGAAAAACTCGGTTACACGCCGCGCAGTCTCACGTTGATCTTCGTGCATCTCGGTCTGGTTTCGATCTTCACCCAGGGCGTGCTCGTGCGTCGGTTCGTGCCGCGCATGGGTGAGAAGCGCGCCGCGTTGTTCGGCATCAGCGCGATCGCTGTTTCTTTCGTGCTGCTCGGTTACACCATCGGTGTCGCGAAATCCGTGCCGTGGATGTTTGTTACTCTCACGATTTGTGCGGTCGGCTCCGGTTTTGCCAACGTGGGTTTGTCGTCACTCATCTCGCTCTACGCTGGAGCCGAGGAACAAGGCAAAATCACGGGCCTCTATCGCTCCATGGGATTTCTCGCGCGCGCCTGTAGCCCTGCCGTGGCGGGCATCGTCTTCTTCAAGGCGGGGGGCACAGTCACGTTTATCGCCGCGGGTTGTTTCCTACTCCTGCCGGTCGCACTCGGGCTGTCCCTGCCGCAACCGAAAAAATGAACCAGTCGCCCCGCTTCGCCTCAGTGCGTGGATTAATTTCGCGACTTTGCGATGCCCGCTCTTGGTGCACGATCCTCTGGTTGATGATCGGGGCGGGTTGCGTCACCCCGCCTTCGGGTTCTGCGCCATCCGCCCGCCTCGTGCAGACGCGCAACGTCGAACTACCAGCCCGTCTTATTTCCAATCTCTTTCTCATCGAGGCGAAACAGCCCGATGGACGCGTGCGCCGTTTCCTCGTCGATACCGGCTCCAGCGCCAATTTGGTTTCGCCGGAATTCGCCAAGCGCAATGGCCGGCGTGATCGGACTGCGACCCCACGCGCGGTGCAAGTGCGCTCCGCCACCGGAGTCGAAGTCTCGCTCGATTCCGTCGTCCTGCGTCGACTGCAACTCGATGGCACTCTTTTTGCCGATGTGCCCGCATTGATTTACGATTTCTCCGAACTCTCCACACACCTCGGGATGCCGATTGATGGATTGTTGGGATTTTCGCTTTTTCGGGAGTTGTTGCTCACGCTCGATTATCCGCGGGCGCAGTTGCGTCTCGCGCATCGGCCCGTCGTCGCGGGCGGCCCGCGAGACGACGAAGCGAACACGATCACGTTTAACAACGAACATCGCACGCCGCTCATCCCGGTGCAGATGGGTAATGAGTCCTTCATGGCACTCCTCGATTCGGGCAGTGACGGAGCCTTGAATCTGAACCCAGTCGGCTTGCACCCGCGCTTTAGTTTTGGTCCGCGTCCCGGAACGGTGATTTCTTCAATGGCCGGTGATAGCCATCAAATGGCGGGGCGACTCGGTCAGGATATTTTCCTCGGCGGCCACACGGTGAAAAACCCCATCGTCGATCTCACGGATCAGCTTTCTTCGATTGGCGGAGAAATCCTGCGCAATTTCAGTCTCACATTCGACCAGCGCTCCAACACCGTCGTGTTTGCCCGGGCCACGGAAGGCGATATTTTGATGGAGCCACGGCGCAGCACCGGCTTGGCGATTGCGCGTTCGCCGATTTATTGGCGCGTGATGGCCGTCATCGACGACACCCCCACCGCCAAGACCGCTATTCAACCCGGCGACCTCATCGTGCGCATTAATGGCGAGCCGGTGGCGAAATGGAATTTCGAACGCTACGCCACGCTCCTCGCTTCCGCCGCCAAAGTGACTTACACGTTTCTCTCCGGCACGCGCGAATTCGATCTCGAGATTCCCGTGTTCGAATTGGTGCCGTAAGGGCGCAAGTGCGTCACCGGGTGCAGCAACGGATGCGTAGGTTAGCGCAAGCCGGGCTCAGCCAATCAGCCAACCCGAAGCGCATAATCGCCGCACTCCCCCACCACCATGAACCTGCAACGCGATCGTTCCGCCTGGTTGCACGGTCCGCCTTTGGTTTGCCAGTCGCAACCGGTTCATCCCACCCATTGCCGCCGTCTCGTGCTCATGGGCCCGCCCGGTGTTGGTAAAGGCACGCAAGCTGCGTTTCTCTCCGCGACCTACGGCGCCTGTCATTTGTCCACCGGCGACATCTTCCGCGCGGCTCGGCAATGCGCCTCCACCGACCAGTCGCCCGCCTTGCACGAGGCCATCGCCCACATGAACGAGGGGCGTCTCGTGACAGACGAAACCGTGCTGGAAATCATTCGCGAACGCACCACCTGCTTGTCGTGCCGAGGAGGTTTTATCCTCGATGGTTTCCCCCGCACCGCGTTACAGGCCGAAGCGCTGGAAGCCCATCTTGGCTATGAAGGCAGCGCACTCGATGCCGTGATTAATTACGAGCTCCCCGTCGACGAACTGATTGTCCGCATCAGCGGACGGCGGCTCTGCCCCGATTGCAAAGCGGTTTACCACGTGGCCTCGCGTCCGCCGCGAAAAGAGGGACGTTGCAACACTTGCGCCGCAGCACTCATCACGCGGGAAGACGACCAACCCGACGCCGTCGCGGTGCGGCAACGAGCCTATCTAGAAAGTTCCGCCCCATTGCTCGATCTGTATGCCGAACGAGGCATGCTCGTGCACATTGATGCGCACGGGCTGCCCGAAGATGTGTTTGCCCGCACCATCACCGCGCTCGCGGTGTGGCACTAGGCACTCACTTCTTATCGACGCTGAACTTACCCGCGCCTGCGACGAGGATAACGACATAGCCGGCGAGATAAATGAACGCCATCTCTCCGTTACCTTGACCGGAGAGCTTTGCGCCGTGCGCCATGAAGAAAGCCACGCCCATCGTCGCGACGAGGAAGAGCGCCGCCAGTCGCGTCCACAAACCGATCACCAAAGCCGCCGCACAGACGAGTTCAGCGAAAATCGCCATCACGAGCACAGGCGTCGCTCCGATGCCGAAGATGTCCGGAAACTTCGAGGTGCCGGCAATCAGGCCCATCAATTTGCCCCAACCATGCAGGTAGAGCATGGCAGCACCGAGCCAAACACGAAGGACAAGTAGCGCCAAATCGGTGCTGCGGGGAAGGAATTCGAGGGTAAGGAATTTTTGCATGGAGATAAGAACGCAGCCAGCATCACCAAGTCCAATTCCGGTGCAAGCCTGCGCGCGCCCTCCACTCGGCGGCGGATGGCGACTAGTTTTGCACGTCGTAACTCAGTTGCACGAGTCCATCGGGAAAGGCGTGGCAATTGCGCAGATGCAACTGTGTCCTCACCGCTTGCGGCAGGAAGTGTGGAATCCCCTCGCCCATCAAGACCGGCGGAATTGAAAGGATGATTTCATCAATCACCCGCGCGCGCAGACACGAGCGCACGACATCGCCGCCGCCCACCAGCCAGATGCCGCCGCCCGAAGTATCGCGGAGCGCGCGCACGGTTTCGGCCACGTCTCCCTGCACAAATTCCACCGGAGCCGCACTCCGAGCCCGCCGCGTCCGACTAAAAACGACGCTGCGCCGATCGCCATACGACCACTCGCCGCCACTCACCGCGTGGTCATACGTCTTTCGTCCCAACACGAGCGTGTCGATGCGTCGGAGAAAATTGGCGTAACCGTAATCCTCGCGCCGACGCGGCACGGGCAACCAGTCGACCGAGCCATTGCGTCGCGCGATCTGTCCGTCGAGTGACGCGGCGAGGTAGAGTGAAACTTTGCGCATAAAGAAAAGTGATTCGGCAATCGGGTAGACGCTCCCGTTCAGTTTGCGCCCACTTCGGCGCGTTGCGGGAAAGCGACCGGTTCGTGCAACTCGCCGCCGCCGAAACGACCGGCGAGGCGACCCAATTCTCCCGACAACAAATTGCACTGCCGTTGGTAAACTGAAGTCGACTGGTCGGGCGTTTGATAAAACACGCAATTAACCAGCGTGCCGCCACCCGGCAGGCCGAGCACGCGCAGCGGCAGGAGGCGCACGCGTTGCAACTCATCGCCGGCGTGCAAATCAATCACGCCCGTTTGCACGTCGGATTCCATTTCCAAAAACAAATCGCCCTGCGTGGTGAGGCCCCGCCAACGACCGCAGGAAATATCCAAACGTTCGCAAAAACCCGCAGCCCAACGCGGCAGATTTTCGATGTCGGCGAGGTAATTAAAAACGGTGTCGCGGGCGGCGGGCACGGTGAGGCTGAAGGTGCGGACTTGCATGTGGGTCAGGGGAAGAATTGGAAAGGAGTGAGACGACGCGACTGGTGAAATATCGCCGCACTCAGCGCACGGCAGCGGGATTAAAATCGGGATTGTAGATCAGGCCGATGATGTTGCCGAAGGGATCGAGCACTGATGCGACGACGATCTCGCCGCCGACATTCTTCGGCTCTTCGTGTGCCGTCGCCCCTTGCGCGAGCAATTGCGCGAATGCTGCCGGCACATCGTCGACGCCCCAGTAACTCAATCCGCCCGACGGCGCGCTCGCCACCGGCGCATCAGGCAACAGGCCGAGTTCAAATCCACCGACGTTGAAGCCGACGTAGAACGGCTCATCGAAATACGGCGCGAGGCCGAGCGTCCGTGAATACCATTCCTTGGCGCGCGCCAAATCGGGAGCTGGATAAATTACGGTGCGAAGTCCCTTGAGCGCTGAAGTTGTCATGCCCCGACTCTAACACCCCACCCTGACAGCCCTATGTCAGGAGCCTTTTCGAGGGTTGCTGTTCACTCCGTGCGCACCCTCCGCGCCATGACGGCGGGCGATCTCCGCCGCTTCCTTCCGCACAAGATCGCGCAATTTCTTCGGCGCCACCGCCTCGGCACTCACGCCAAACGAAAGCAGCCAACGCGCCATCCATTCCAGTGAAACCGTATAAACGGAAAACTCCGTGCCGCCGTCGCGCGTCGTTTCCTCGACTAACGTTGCGTAACTTTCGCGGCGCGCCCGTTCCTGCACTTCGCGAGCAAACCACACCCGCGCGCACACCGCATCGCGTTGCGCACCGTGATCATCAAGGTGACGGGCCAGGTTGAAATCCGGCCGTGGCTCATATCGTTCGCCGCGCAATTCCAAGCGATGAATTCGATCAATGCGGAAGTGCCGGTAATCCTGCCGCAAGCGACACCACGCCACGAGATACCACGCGCCCCCGTAGAAAACGACGCCGAGCGGCTCGACGTCCCGTTGCGTTTCCTCGCCGCGTGTGGAAGCGCGATAGGCCATCCTGAGCACACGCCGTTGCGCCACGCCCTGTTGCACGGGCAGCAACATCGGTTGACCATCCGGCTCACCGCGAAGCCCCAGACCGCGACCGACGATCATGGTGCCGCGCACGAGTCGCTCGACTTGGTCTTGATGGTCGCGCGGTAACACGGCCCGTAATTTTTCCAGCGCCGTCATCATCGGTGCCTGCAGCGAAGGATCGGTGAACTGCTTGACCAATTCGCCGCCGACGAAGAGCGCCGACGCCTCTTCCGCCGTGAACATCACCGGCGGCAGATGGTAGCCGCGCAACAGAGTGTAACCGACCCCCGCCTCACCCGCAATCGGCACCCCCGCCTCGCCCAACGCGGCGATGTCCCGATAAATGGTTCGCTCGGTCACGCTGAAATGCTCCGCCATCTCCACCGCGCGCACGACGCGTCGCCCTTGCAAGTAAAGCACCATGGCGACGAGACGATCGGTTCGGTTCATTCTCTCGCGAGGGTGGCAAACGCGGCGTGGCGCGGCCAGATATTTTGCGTCCTAATTGCCATGCGTCACCCGCATGCTTGCCAACGGGCAGCCCGCTTCTGCAGAATTTGCCCGACCCACGCATGAGCGCCATCGAACTCCTGATCATCCTGATTTTACTGTTCATGGCCGTGCCTGACTTGTGCCGATTGCTGCGGCGGCCCGCGTTGATTTATCCGGCTTTCGTAATTTTCGGCCTCCTGATCGGGCCGTTTGTGCAACTCGAAGTTTCGACGATGCTGCAACAAGCGGGGCAAATCGGCTTTCTGCTGCTTCTGTTCGAAGTCGGACTCGAAATCGATCTGCCTCGCCCGCGCCAACTCGCCCAGCCTGCGCTCTACACCCTGCGTTGGCTGCTCATTCAGTATCCGATCGTGCTCGCACTGGCTCGCTTTGCCGGACTCCCGTGGATGGAAAGTTTTGTCGCCGCCGCCGCCATAACGGGCTGCTCCGTCGGTATGGCGCACAGTGCGTGGAAAAGTTACCCGGGACTGGAGACGGACAACCGCACCTTCGTCCTGCGCGTAATGGTGTTACTCGAAATGGTGGCAATCGTGCTCCTCGCCGTGGAGACCCCGGTCTTGGACGCGAAGGTCGTTTGGTGGAAAATCACGCTCAAATTGCTCGGCACGGGCTTGGCGGTGTTCCTCTGCAGCCGCGCGGCGAGTCACCTCAGCCGTCTGTTTCAAAATGCGCTGGAGAAAGCGACCCACTGGCGAATTCATTTTGTCATTCTGCTCGTGCTCGCCGTTTGCGCAGCCGGTGAGCGGCTCGGGCTTTCCGGCCCCAAGATGGCGTTCTTCCTCGGGCTGTTCATGAGCCGCGTGAAGCACGATGAAAAGAATCTCGAAGAATACCTTGCCCCGATCAGCCAGCGTTTTCTGATTCCGATTTTCTTCGTCGTGTTGGGTATGGAAATCCCCCTGCCCCTCTTGCTCTCGCGCGCTGGTCTCGTTGCCCTGGTCGCCGCCGCCACGCTCCTCATCGTGCGCGAAATTATGCACCGCCGCTGGCTGCCCACTGGGGGAGACGGACGCACGCATCTCCTGCTCAGTCCCAATCTCACGATCGCCGCGCTCGCCGGTAATTCGATGCTCAAAGCCGACGCCGATCCGCAACACGCCGCGTGGGTTATTCTCACGGGCTTGTTCATGACCGTGATCGCAATTTTCACTCTCCCCGCGCCCAAGAAAATTGCGGCAGCGCCCGCCAGTGGCGCAACTCCCGCCCACTAACCGCGTCTTGCCGTCGGATTTATTTTCCCAAAATCAGTCATGGCCAAAGTCTATTTCTACTACTCCGCAATGAACGCCGGTAAATCCACCGTGCTGCTTCAATCGAGCTACAATTACCAAGAGCGGGGACTGCGCACGATGCTCTTCGTGCCAACGGTCGATACGCGCGCCGGAGTCGGGCAAATCAAATCACGCATCGGCCTCAATGCCGACGCCATGCCGTTGCCGCCCGAAGAAGATGTTTTCGCGCACGTCGCCGCCTGCCATGGCGAACAACCGGTCGGCTGCGTGCTGGTTGACGAAGCGCAATTCCTTACCCGCGCCCAAGTCGAGCAACTCACCGACGTCTCCGATCGCTTAAACATCCCGGTTTTGTGCTACGGGCTGCGCACTGATTTTCAGGCTCAACTCTTTCCCGGCAGCGCCGCACTCCTCGCTCTGGCCGACAACTTGACCGAAATAAAAACCATCTGCCACTGCGGTCGCAAAGCCACGATGAATCTGCGCGTCGGCCCCGATGGCAAAGGCGTGCGCGAAGGCGCGCAGGTGGAAATCGGCGGCAACGAGCGCTATGTCGCGATGTGTCGCCGCCATTTCAAAGACGCGTTGGCCCTGTAATCCAGAGACTCATTCAGCAACCTAATGGCCTCCGCAATATCCGCGTAGTCTTCCCCATTTTTCGCTCAGGGAGTGCCGTTGCGAAGGGTTGGCGGACGCGTTTGGCTTTCTGGGCATGAACCACGACTGGTCTTCACTCAAGCAACGTGCGATGTCGCCCGACGACGTCGTTAAACTTATTCCGAGCGGCAGCCGCGCCTTTTTGCATGGCGGAGCCGCCACTCCGTCCGCCCTCGTCGAAGCTCTCGCACGCCGCACCGATGTCGAGGGCGTGCGCGTTTACCACGTGCATACCGAAGGCCCGATGCCGATCCTGAACAAGGAATGCGAAGGCCGCGTGCGCTCTGTCTCTCTCTTCAGCGGCGGCGCCACCCGCGGGCCGATCGCGGAAGGCCGGGCGGATTTCATGCCGGTGTTCCTCTCGGACATTCCGCATTTCTTCCGGTCGCGCCGTATTCCGCTCGACGTGGCGATGGTGCAACTCTCACCGCCCGACAAACACGGCCTCTGCACGCTCGGCACCTCGGTTGACGTCGCCCTCGCCGCTTTCGAAAGCTCGAAAATTATTCTCGCGGAAATCAATGAACAGATGCCGCGCACCCGCGGTGAGTCGTTCGTGCCGTTCTCCCGCGTCTCAGCATTCATCGCCACCAACCGGCAGATGCATCAACACCCGCCGGAGCCGGAAAGTCCGATCGAAGGTCGCATCGGTGAAATCATCGCCAACCTCGTCGAAGACGGCTCGACGCTGCAAATGGGGATCGGTGCGATTCCCGACGCCGTGTTGACCCGCCTCCATGACAAGCGCGACCTCGGCATCCACACCGAGATGTTTTCCGACCGCCTCATCCCGCTCGTCGAAGCCGGTGCGGTGACGAACAGATTCAAAACCGTCTTCCCTGGGCGCATCGTCACCGCGTTTTGCGTCGGCACGCAAAAGACCTTCGATTTCGTGCACGACAACGCGTTCGTCACTTTCGCCGGTTCCGACCGCACGAATGACACCGCCGCCATTCGCAAAAACCCGAAAGTTGTCGCGATCAACTCCGCGATCGAAATCGATCTCACGGGCCAGGTTTGCGCCGATTCGATGGGCCATCGCATTTACTCCGGCATCGGCGGCCAGATGGATTTCATTCGCGGCGCCGCACTCTCGCCCGGCGGCAAACCGATCATCGCCCTGCCTTCGACCGCGAAGAGCGGCACCATCTCGCGCATCACGGCGGAGCTGAAACCCGGTGCCGGTGTCGTGACGACGCGCGGTCACATCCACTGGGTTGTAACCGAATACGGTGCCGTCAACCTGCAAGGCATGACACTCCGCGAACGCGCCGAAGCACTCATTTCGATCGCGCATCCGGATTTCCGGGCGGAACTACGTCGGACAGTTGCAGGGCTGCGTCACTTCACTTTTGGTGATGCGGTATGACCCGCATCGCCTTTTTCGACACCAAACCCTACGACCGCGAATTCTTCGAAGCTGCTGCCAACCGCAGCGGCCTCGAATTGAGTTTTCTCGACCATCGCCTGAGTGAAGCGACGACCGTCACCGCGCACGGGGCCGCTGCGGTTTGCTGTTTCGTCAATGACCGGCTCGATCGCGCGGTGCTAACCCAGTTGCACTCCGCCAAGGTGCGGCACGTGGCGATGCGTTGCGCAGGATTCAACAACGTTGATCTGCCCGCCGCCAAGGAACTCGGCCTCACCGTCACGCGCGTCCCCGCCTACTCGCCGCACGCCGTCGCTGAGCATACGATCGCGCTGTTGCAAACGCTCAACCGCCGCATTCACCGTGCCCACAATCGCGTGCGCGAACACAATTTCTCACTCGCGGGACTGGTTGGTTTCGATCTGCACGGCCGCACGGCAGGAATTGTCGGCACCGGTAAGATTGGCCGCATCACCGCGGAAATTCTGCGCGGCTTCGGCATGCGCGTGTTAGCCTACGATCCGTTTCCCTCCACCGAATGGGCGGCTGGAAATCACGTGACCTATGTGGCGTTGAGCGAACTGTTCCGCGAGAGCCACGTCGTGTCTTTGCACGTGCCACTCACGCGAGAGACGCACCACTTCATCAACGCCGACTCGCTGGCGCAGATGCGCCGTGGCGTTTATCTCGTCAACACGAGTCGCGGCAAACTTGTCGATACGGGCGCTCTAATCGCCGCCCTCAAAACCGGCCATGTCGGTGGCGTGGCGCTCGATGTTTATGAGGAAGAGGAAGGCGTCTTCTTTGAGGATTTGTCCGGCAACGTGCTCGCTGATGATGAACTCGCCCGCTTAATCACGTTTCCAAACGTCCTCATCACGTCGCACCAAGCATTTCTTACTCGCGAAGCGCTGGCGGAAATTGCCCGAGTCACAACGGAGAATCTCCAATGTCTCGCGCATGGGCGCGCGTTTCTCGACGGCACGCAATTGGCCTGACCGACACGCGGCGTGCTCAAGCCGCCGACTCGTCTTCCCGCGGCGGCGGTGGCGGGCGCCATGCCAGCACGAGATAATAGCCGAGCGTAGCCAACCCCGCACTGACGACGAGAAACCAGTCGCCATGCTGCGTATAAAAACTCTGGCGATTCACCCAACGCAGGTCGCGCGTTAGGTTCGTCGTCGTGTGGCCGCGAAAATACACGCTGTCATTTTCGTCGCGCAGATTGAGTCGCACGTAACCGAATTCATCGATCCAGCCCGACCAACCGCCGTTGCCCACGCGCACGAGCGGGCGCCGATTTTCCACGGCCCGCAGCACGGAATGCGTCGCGTGTTGGTAGGCTGCGCCGCCTTCGCCAAACCAGCCGTTGTTAGTCATGACCGCGAGGAGCTCCGCGCCATCGCGCACACTTTCACGGGCCAAGTGCGGGAAAACATCCTCATAGCAAATCAACGTGCCCACCGGCACCACATTGCGTCCCGCGGTGACCGGAATCGGACTGGCGTGGCTGCCCGGCTGAAAGTCACCGCCGATCGGAACAAATTTTTCCAACCAACCCAGCAGCGAACGCAGCGGCACGAATTCGCCGAAAGGCACCAGCTTCCGCTTCGCGTAGCCGGATTGATCAAGACCCGTGACCGGATCGATCACAAACGCTCCGTTATACCAGAGCGCTGTTTTGGCATCGGTTCCTTCGGTATAAATCGAGCCAGCCAAAACCGGTTTTCCGGTGCGCTTTGCGAGCGACTCGAGCCAAGGTTGCACGTTGGGATCGAGGAAGAGCGTCCACGGCACGACCGCTTCCGGCAGCATAATCATCTCGGGCACACCGACGTCGTTGGCCTCGAAGGTGACTTTCTCAATCGCTTGCAGCACTGCCTGAGAACGGGCGGCGTCCCATTTTTCGTTCTGCGGGATATACGGCTGCACCAGCGCAATCCGCGCCATTTTGTGGCGCTGTTGATTCATCACTTCGCCCAAAAACGGAAATGCACTAAAAACCAGCAGCAGGAGCGCCCATTTTAATTCCGGGCCGCTCTTGCGTAAACTAGGCGCGCCGTTGGCAAAAATCCGGTGCACATAGGACGCCGCGCCAAGATTGAAACACACGAGCACAAACGAAACCACCCACGCTCCGCCCACCGACGCGGCCTGCAGCACGAGTGGGCGTTCCCACTGCGACGCCGCAAGTGGAAGCCAGGGAAATCCGCCAAAAATAACGCCGCGCAACCACTCCCCCATTACCCACAAGCCGGCCAGCCCGAGCATCACCATCATGAGCAGAAATACGCGGTGTCCTTTGAGACGCGGAATCGTCCACCACACGGCGAGAAACCACGCGCCGTTGAGCAATCCGCTAAACGTGCCCAAGGCGAACATACCGAACCAAGTCACGTGATGCAGCCAGCTCAGCAAGCCGATCCACGCCAGCACTTGCGCGCCCAACATCACGCTGGCGTAAAGTTTGAATGACGGCTCGCGATACGCCCACATGACGGCGGGCAACAGCATCACGTAGGCTAACTCGCCGATGCCAATCGGTGGAAACGTCGCGTAAGTAAACGCCGCCGTGAGCACAAAGACCACGCCGGCCCAGACCTGATGGGGATTCCGCTGCCAAAATGATGGCGCGCTCGGTGAGGGCTCAACCGGCAAGGATGAATTCATCGACCGAGCGTGCTCCATTTTTCCACCACGGTGCTCAAGCGCCGTGGCAATTTTTGAATTTCTTTCCGGACCCGCAATGACACGGGTCGTTGCGACCGACTTTCGGCGTTTCGCGACGAATCGTGACGCTCGGTAGCGTGATTTCGCTTTCTCCACCACCGCCGCCGGTTTCGGTCGTGCCGCTGGTCGTCACCGACGTTTGCACGGCGGCGCTGAGCGCGGTCGGCGCTGAAGCCGGACCTTGCATTTTGGCGGAACGCGCGAGGATCGCGAAGAGGTTTTCAAATGCTTCCCGATTTGTCGCCGAGCGGAAGAGACTCGTGCAAATCTGCAGGCGCACGTTGTTCATCAGCTCTTCGAAGAATCGATAGGCTTCGCCTTTGTATTCGGAGAGCGGATCTTTTTGACCGTAGGAACGCAGACCGATCGAGCGGCGCAATTCTTCCATCTCCGTCAAGTGACCCTGCCAGTGGTGGTCGATGGCGTTGATAATGATGTAGCGTTCGAGGCCGCCGAGCGCGATCGGGTCTTCCACCGATTCCTTGAGCGCGTAGGCCTGCTTGATGCGGGCGACCAGTTGCCCGTGCATCACCACGGCGTCGCGTTCTGCTTCCAACTCAGCGAGCTTGGCGCTGATCGGGAAATGCGAATTCATCCAGCCGACCAACGCTTCGAGGTTCGAAGTCGAGGAGCGACTGCTGTCGCCAAATCCGGCCGTATCCAGCCGCACTTCAACTTCCTCTTCGATCATGTCGAAGATGATGTCTTTCGCGCGCGTGGCGTGCAGCGCGCCGTTGCGGATACCATAAATAACTTCGCGCTGCTTGTTGAGCACGTCGTCGTATTGGAGGAGGCGTTTGCGGATCGAAAAATTCTGCTGCTCGACTTTCTTTTGCGCGGATTCGATCGAGCGATTGAGCCACGGATGTTCGAGCTCTTCGCCTTCCTTCATGGAACCTTCCATGATTTTGGACGCGAGATTGCCCTGCAAAAAGAGACGCATGAGGTCGTCTTCGAGCGAGAGGAAGAACTTCGTCATGCCCGGGTCACCCTGACGCGAACAACGGCCGCGCAACTGGCGGTCGATCCGGCGAGATTCGTGGCGCTCGGTGCCGACGACAAGCAAGCCGCCGAGTTCGCGCACACCTTCGCCGAGTTTAATGTCGGTGCCGCGACCGGCCATGTTGGTCGCGATCGTCACGGAGCCGCGCTGCCCGGCGCGCGTGACGATCTCAGCTTCCTGTTGGTGGAACTTCGCGTTGAGCACCGTGTGGATCACGCCCGCACGCTTAAGCATGCGACTGAGCACTTCGGACTGTTCAACCGTGACGGTGCCGACGAGCACAGGTTGACCACGCTTCTGCGCTTCCTGGATGTGGTTGACGACGGCGGCGTATTTGTCGCGGCGCGTTTTAAAAATCGAATCGTTCTTATCGACGCGGATGCACGGTTTGTTCGTCGGAATCTGCGTGACGGAGAGACGATAGATTTCGTTGAACTCCGCGGCCTCGGTCTCGGCGGTGCCGGTCATGCCCGCGAGTTTCTCATACATGCGGAAGTAATTTTGAATCGTAACCGTCGCGTAGGTGCGCGTCTCGCGTTCGATCGTCACGCCTTCCTTGGCTTCGACAGCTTGGTGCAAACCGTCGGACCAACGGCGGCCCGCCATCACGCGGCCCGTGTTTTCGTCCACGATCAAGACCTTGCCGTCCTGAATAACGTATTCGACGTCGCGCTCGTAGAGCGAGTAGGCGCGGAGCAGTTGGGAAATCGCGTGGATATCCTCGGAAATCACTTCGTAGCGTTGCTGGGCTTCGCGTTTGAGCTGTTCTTTTTGCTCCGGCGTGGTCGCGGTGTCTTTTTCGATCTCGATGAAGTGTGTCGCGAGATCAGGGAGCACGAAGGCATCGGCGTCATCGGGCCGCAGGCGCAATCGACCGATTTCGGTCATGTCGGCTTGGTGATTTTTTTCGTCGATGACGTAGAGGAGTTCTTCCTTGTAGCGATACATCTCCCTCTTGTTTAAGTCGGAGTGCATCTCGACGTCGGTCTTGTCGAGGAGCTTGCGCCACTCGGGATTCTCCATGAGGCGCAGAAGCTGCTTGTTCTTCGGCATGCCGAGTTTGACCTGCAGCATCTTCATGGCCGCGCTTCGAATTGGATCAGGATCGATAAACGGCTCTGGCAGGAGTTCTATTTCCGCGATTTTATGGGCGATTTCTTCCTGTGCGATGCCTTCTTTTTTCAGTCGAGCTGCCAACTCTTCGCGTGCTTTGAACCGTTTCGAGTTTTCAGCACGAACCTCCTTCAATTGTTCTTCTAGTTTTTCGCGCTCTCTAGTGCGAACCTCTGATGATTTCTCTAAAATATCCGTCGCCTCTTTCACGAAGCGATTCACGAGGCGGAGTTGGTCGGCGACGAGGGAAGCGATGCCGGGGCGCAGACGCGTAAAGGGCTGTTCGCGCTCGATCGGAGCCGGGCCGGAAATGATCAACGGCGTGCGCGCTTCGTCGACGAGAATGGAATCGATTTCGTCCACGATGCAGAACCAGTGGTTGCGCTGCACTTGGTCTTCCTTGCGCGTGGCCATGCCGTTGTCGCGAAGGTAATCGAAGCCGAACTCGGACGCCGTGCCGTAAGTGATGTCGCGGCCATACATCTCGCGACGGAGGTCGGAAGGCATCTGTTGTTGGATGCAACCGACGGTCAGGCCGAGGAATTGATAAAGGTGCCCCATCCACTCTGAGTCGCGGCGGGCGAGGTAGTCGTTGACGGTGACGAGTTGCGCGTTCTTGCCGACGAGGGCGTTGAGGTAAAGCGGCAGTGTCGCGACGAGGGTTTTGCCTTCGCCGGTCGCCATTTCGGCGATGCGGCCTTCGTGCAAGCAGATGCCGCCGATCAATTGCACATCGAAATGCACCATGTCCCACATTAGCTCGTGTTCGCAAACGTTGACGGTGCGACCGACGAGGCGACGGGCGCCGTTCTTTACGACGGCAAAGGCCTCGGGAAGAACTTGGTCGAGCGTTTCGCCAGCTTTGAGGCGGGCGCGGAATTCGTCGGTCTTGGCCCGCAGTTGGTCGTCGGTGAGCGTTTGGTAGGACTGCTCGTGCTCGTTAATGCGCGCGACGATGGGTCGGCACTTTTCGACGTATTTGCGGTGGTGGCGGCCAGCGAGTTTCTTGAGGAGGAAGCTAAACATGAAAGAGGAAGACGTTTAGTCGGGTAGTCCGGCTTGGCAAATGGCAAATATTCGCCGTTTTCACTGCGCCAACTGCCTCATTAGCAGCGGTGGGCGAAGACTTCCCTCGGCGGTCTAGCACGATATCTGCTTTAATAAGGCACCGATAACTACCACGACGTCCGCCAGCGCCATTGCCGCGCCGCTCCTTGCCCAAGCGTTCGTCGGCTACGAGACTGGCCAATTTTACGACGAGATGTTGGCACCTGACGGGACGGTCTGACCGCATGATTGGAAGTTTCTGGAAAGTTTTTCGGCAATCAGCCGCGGCGACCTAGTCGCATTGCCTCGTAAAGATCGTTACCGAGCGAAGGCCGTTGCCGCAGAATGATTGTTACCGGGAGGGAATAACGCGGGCAGGGTTCAGTCATGAACTCATTAATGACGGCGCCTGCGCGCCGAGAGTTGGTGGAGGCGTT
>CAMTVI010000006.1:0-99194 GCA_947085165.1 uncultured Opitutaceae bacterium | reverse complement strand
GAGCAACAAAAGCAACGCGGCCTCAAGCACCACACCGTCGCCCGGGCCCTCGCGTATAAATGGCAGCGCATCATGATCCGCTGTTGGCACAACCACCAACCTTACGACGAAACCGTCTACCTGCAGTCCTTGGAAAAACACAATCCCACCCTCTACCAAGCCGCCCTTAAAATCATTTTACCCAAGGAGAAAAAAGCCGCCTGACTAGTTCTTTTCTTCTTGTTTGTTCACCTCAGATATCTGGATGGGCTCTTCTTCATTTTGACGCAGCAGGACCGAACGGGCGGATGCTATCCAAGGTGGGCCAACCTACAACCTCTCTTCCGCCGATCGACCAGGCCTCGAGCTCAGACAATTCTCCGTCGCGCTCCCACAGAATGATCCCCACGCGACCCACGGTGTCATCGCCTCCCTGATAATCGGCGACAATGCCCTGGCCCTCTTTCTTTTCGTCGGGTGCGCCGCGAAACATGATGGTCGGACACTTTCCGCACCCACATCTGCCATGAACTTCCAACTCGTCAATTTCCGCCAATCTCTCGGGCGCGGTCTGTGCCACGAGAATGCGGATGATCTCTCTTTCTTCGGTCGTGAGCGACCGTCGCGCCGGGATGTGATACGGAAAGTCACTCATCTTCAGCCCATCGTCAGCAGTCAGCCACGGAGGGGAGCGTCAGCTCCCCGGAGTTGGCTGTGATGCTCTGGTTGGCCCTCTTATTTCTTATCATGCATAAACCACTCCCTGAGCCTCGAATCTTTCTCTGCGAGGTCCCATACCCAATCGGTAACGCTGAAATCAGCCAGAAGCGTGTTCTCTCCGACTACGCTACGGAACCCCTTTGTAGTCTGATAAAGCATACCACCCTGAACGAGCCTTTGGACGCACGCATGCCGGGCATCCAGCTCAAGCGTCCTGATGCGTTCTCGAAGGTAGGGGCGAATGAACTCTTTTTCTTCGTCGGATACAGCATACAGGACGCGCTCCTTAGCGAGTCCGTCCGCCCGCGCCTTGAGCTTCTTCTTGACCACATGCCAGACGTGAATGGCTATCGCTACCACGCAGACGGAACAGCATACGACAAAGAGAAGAATAAGCCAATCGCGGTGTTCTTTCAGAATCTTGGATTGCCGGACGAAATCGAAAGGAGCCCAGAGCAAAAAGCCAGAGGCGAGCATCCCTGCACTCGCGTAACGCGGAGTGACTTTGAGAAGTCCTGTTATTGTCTCGATCACGGGAGGCATCTTTTGGCCAACGTTAAAGGTGAGCCGCGCTCACCCAGAGCAAGGTCGGAGATTGGAGCGCAGCTATCATGGTCGAGAAAGGACAGATGGTGAGCGTTGGCTCTAGTAACTGGTTGGGTCTCATTTTAGGAGGTGTCGAATCAAGCTGAATGCTCCCCATATAGGCAGAAACAGCAGCCAAATGAACAAAAACAAGACGATAAAACTTTCGAATAGTCGAATCCTCCACGACTTCTGTGGCTCTTTCTTTACCTTTTCGTCAGCCAAGACGAGTAGCGTCACATCAGAATCGGTGAAAGAAGCCAATTCGGTCGATCCGTCGCCTCGTGCTAGCACGTCATCGATCGCCGACTTTAGAGCTTCGAGGCCTTTTCGATTTCCGACTAAGCAGTCGTCGTATCGTTCATCTCCAACGCGAATCCAACTTTCTATCTCAGAAGACATATTTTCACCCAACAGTATATTCACCGGAACTGGGTTCCGCTTTTCATGGTTTGTAAAATTCGACTGATGTCAGCGGTTAAAGTCGTGCAGCGCAACGATTGATTTTATTGGGTTCCGCTTTACGAGGGTGATTTTTACCCGCGTAAAGCGGAACTCGTTTTTACATATGCGCCCGTGGCGCGGCGGCTCAGAACTTGAAGCTGGCACTGACTTGGAAGACGGCGGAGACGATGGCGGGGGGCATAGACAGGTTCAACCCTTGGGGTTTCGGGTTCATGGGAACTCGTGCTGCACGGCGGCGGCGGGATGGTGCGCTCTATTGTTCGTCCATGCCTCGGACGTGGCCCGGTTCCCCTTCGTTCATGTCCACGTCGGCAACCTCGTCTGCGACTGCCGCCTAGTCGAACTGCCGCCGAAACTCAGCAAACTGATCGCGCAACTCGGCCAACTCCTTGCGCAGCTCCGCGACTTCGTTTTCCAAGTTGGCGGTAGCTGCGGCGGGTGCTGGCGGTGTCGCTGAAATGGGGTCGTTCGCGGGATGCGCAGCAGTCGAAGTCACTGGTAACGTAACTTCTCCGCACAACAAATGAGCGTAGCGCGATTCCTTAGTGCCGGGTTGGCGGGGCAGCATGGTAACTAGCGGCGTGGTGCGTTCGGTGAGCGCAGCGAGCGTGGTTTGCGCTTCGCCGAGATCGGCGAATTCATGGAGGCGGCCGGAGCGATTGCGGATTTCCCCGACGGTTTGCGGTCCGCGTAGGAGCAACACCGTGAGCGCGGCGACTTCGGCTCGGTTAAGCGAAAAGGTGTCGGCGAATTTGTGGCCGAATTTGTGCACGCGACTCGTGCCGCCGGTGATGACGACCGCGAGTTGCTTGTCGCGCAACGTGTCAAGCGCACGACTGACATCGCTCTCTCCATAGGCGACTACCGGATCGCGATTGTTGATTTGGTTGCACGCGTTGACCAGCGCGTTGAGCGACAGCGGGTAGTATTCCGGCGTGGTTAATTCCTTCTCAATCAAACTGCCGAGCACGCGGGCTTCGACGTCGGTCAGGAGCGGATTTTCCATGGAGAGGCCGCGTTGACTACTTCGCCCACGTGTCGCGCAACGTGATGGTGCGATTGAACACGAGTTTGTCCGCACGCGAATCCTTGGCGTCGATCGTGAAGTAGCCGAGGCGTTCGAACTGGAAGCGTTGCGTAGCGTCAGCAGACGCGAGCGAGCGCTCGACCTTGGCCTGCACGATTTCGAGCGAGTGCGGGTTCACCACCTTGAGGAAATCGTCTTCCGCTGCGGGTTCGGCGACAGTGAAGAGGCGATCATAGAGTCGCACTTCGGCGTCCACGCAGTCAGCGGCGCTGACCCAGTGGATCGTGCCCTTCACTTTGCGATCAGAATTCGGCTGACCTTTACGCGTGGTGAGATCGACGGTGCAGTGAATCTCAACGAGATTGCCCGCGGCGTCTTTGATGAGTTCTTCGCACTTGATGATGCCGGCGTATTTCAGGCGCACTTCGCCGCCGGGTTTGAGACGGAAATATTTTGGCGGCGGCACTTCGGCGAAATCGTCGGCCTCGATGAACACTTCGCGCGTGAGCGTGAGCGGGCGGGTGGTCAGAGATTCGCTCTGCGGATTATTGGTCGCTTCGCAGGCAATTGCTTCGTCGGGCGCGATGTTGGTCAGGACAAGCTTGAGTGGCTTGAGCACGCCGAGGCGGCGCTCGGAGGTCGTGTTGAGTTCGTCGCGAATGATATGCTCGAAGAGCGCGAGGTCGGTGACGCTTTCGTATTTGGTCACGCCGACGCTGGTGACAAAGCGCCGCAGTGCGCTGGCGGTAATTCCGCGGCGGCGCAGTCCGGAGAGCGTGGCCATGCGCGGGTCGTCCCAACCGTGCACGACGCCTTCGGTGACGAGGGTGAGGAGCTTGCGTTTCGAAACGAGCGTGTAGCTCGGAATCAGTTTCGCGAATTCATACTGCTTGGGTAGGGCGCGCGGGAGTTCGAGTGCTTCGAGAATCCAATCGTAGAGCGCGCGGTGCATCTCGAATTCGAGCGTGCAAATACTGTGGGTGATGCCTTCGAGGTAATCGCTGAGGCAGTGCGCGTAATCGTAGAGCGGGTAGATGCACCACTTGTCGCCGGCGTGGTGGTGGGCGACATGGCGAATGCGATAGAGCAGCGGATCGCGCAGCCACATGTTGGGCGAGGCCATGTCGATCTTGCTGCGCAGCGAGCGCGCGCCGTCCGGGAACTCGCCAGCCTTCATGCGCTGGAAGAGATCGAGATTTTCGGCGATGGAGCGGTTGCGGAAAGGAGAATCCTTGCCCGGCGTGTCGGGCGAGCCGCGAAATTTCTCAGTGTCCTCGGCGCTCAAATCGCACACGTAGGCCTTGCCGCGTTTGATGAGTTCCTCGGCGTAGCCGTAAAGTTGGTCGAAATAGTCAGACGCGAAAAATGCTTCGCTGTGCGGCCCCGGAGGAACGGGCGCGAGATAGTAATCTGGTTGGCCGTTGCTCGTGATAGCGGCGGGGTGCGCGCCCTTGGGTTTGAAGCCGAGGCAGTGGTCGGCCCAGCCTTCGATCAACCAGCGCACATCGCGGGTGATGGACTCGACGTATTCGATGTCCTCTTTGACCGGATTGGTGTCGTCGAAGCGGAGGTTGCACTGGCCGTTGTGCTCGAGAGCGATGCCGAAGTTCAGGCAAATCGACTTGGCGTGGCCGATGTGCAGGTAGCCGTTGGGCTCGGGCGGAAAGCGCGTGACGATCTGCGAGTAGCGCTTCTCCGCGAGGTGTTGCGCGACAAGGTCGCGGATGAAATCGCTGGGTGCGGGAGCGGGAATGGACGGTGACTCGGCAGACATGGAAGGGAAAAATTGCGTCGGCGAACGACGCGAGGCAATAGCGGTTTCGGCGGCTCAGCCGCGCAATTCGCGGAGGACGCTCGTGAGGTAGGGGATGAGTTGCTTTTTGCGCGAGACGACGCCGGGCAAATCGAAAATGTGGCCGGGCTCAACGGGCGCGAAGGAGATACGGCGAATGAATTCTGCGTCGCCCTTCACGAGAAGGAGCGAGTTTTGCGTGTTGATGTCGGTGACGAGCAACGCGGCGAACGCGAGATCTTCGTCCTTGCGCAACGTGGCCAACGCGCTCGCGATTTGCTCGGCGTGCGCCCAGAAGTTGTCAAAGCCGAGTTCCTCGACTTGCGAGACGGCAAAGCGGACATCCTCTTCTTCGTAGATCTTGAAATCGGAGCGCACGATGGTTTCCGCGGGATGCGCGAGGATGACCGAGCCGGAACTGAAGATAAGTTCCGCGAGTGGTTTTGCGCGAATGTCGGCGTGCGATTCGAGCCACGCGAGCGTGTCGGCGTCCTTGGTCGTCGTGGTCGGACTTTGCAGCAGCAGCGTGTCGGAAATCAGGCCCGACATCATCAAGCCGGCGAGATCGGTGGTGGGCTTGAGGCCGTAGCGACGGAAAAGGTCGGCGACGATAGTGCAGGTTGATCCGACGGGTTCGTTGATGAACAGAATCGGTTGCGGCGTCGCCATCGGGCCGAGGCGATGGTGGTCGATGATTTCCGTAATGGTAACTTCGTCGGCGCCGGGGACGGCTTGGGAAAGTTCGTTGTGGTCAACGAGGACGAGGCGTGTCGGCACAGGCTTGAGGACGTCGGTCTTGGTGAGAATGCCGCGCAGGTGGCCGTTTTCGCCGAGAACGAGAAAAGCGGGCGCATTGCTCTGACCGATTTTGCGGCGCACGTCGGACAGACGGGCGTCGGCGTTGACGGACGCGTAGTTGCGATCAATCAGTGGCGAGAGGCGTCCGGCGGTGCGGATGAGCCACGCGGTCGTGGCGGTGTCGAACGGGCTGATGAACACACTCACGCCGCGCGCGGCGGCGGCTTCGGAGACGGAGTTGTGCACGGGGCGACCGCCGGAAATCACGAGGAGGCGCACGCCGAGTTCGATGGCCTTGCGCTGCACATCGCTGCGGTCACCCACGATAATAATCGAGCGGTCGGCGGGGATACCTTCTTCGTGCGAAATCCGCCAGAAAGTGCCGATGTCCATTGCGCCGATGCGGACGAAGAGTTCCTCGACGCGGTCGGGTTGCGGGCCGAGGCAAATCACTTGGGCGGAGACGGAACGCGCGACGGAGTTTAGGTCACTCGTGACTTGCCGCATCCGTTTTGGTTCGGCGATTTGCGGGAGGAAAGCGTGGGCGAGTTGCGAGGCGGTGACGGTGCCGACGAGTTTCTTTTCCGCGTCGAGCACAGGAACGAGGCGGTGCCCATGACGGTCGATGAATTCGAGCGCCTCTGCGCACGAGGCGGTGTCGGCGACGCTGTGCACCTCGGCGACCATGACATCTTCGACGCGCGGTCGGACATCGCTGAGGTAAAGTGGGAGCGCGGTATGGAAGCGCGCGAGGATGGTGTCGATGCGGGCGTTGGAGTTGCCGCAACGGGCGGCGGTGTAGCCGAGTTCGCCGCGCAGTTGTTTGAAGGCCGCGTAGGCGATCGCCGAGCAGATGGAATCAGCGTCCGGGTTCTTGTGGCCGACAACAAAAGTAGGAGCAATGGCGGTCATTGGATGAGACCGAGCAGCGTAGGGGAGCGCCGGAAGCGGGAAAGAAAAAAGCCCGACCTTTTCAGGTCGGGCTTTTCTCTTTAGCCGAAAGCAATGGCGGATGTATCTGTTTTTTCGCGTTTACTGGGCGCGTTCCGCTGGGGTGCCGGCCACTGTGCCGACTCCTGCCGGAGGCGTTGCATAAACGCGGGGATTGCTCGCTGCATTAGCACTGAAGGGCATGGCCTGCAGCACGGAGCTGCCCTTCCGTCCGTTATTCAGCGTGAGCTGACTAGCGGACTCTTGGGTGTTGGGGTAAAACTGGACGTTACCGCCCAGAAATGCGATGTGGCCACCGGTGTCGCGATAGACGCCATTTTCGGCACTCCACGTGCCGTTGGCTTGGAGGCCGCGGGTGAAGGCGACGGGGACCGTCGGACCGTCGCTCATGCGCAGGCCGCCGACAAATTCGAAGCTGAGCAAGCGATTGCTCGTGAAAGAGGGGTCCAGGGCCGAGCGATTGCCTGGGTTAACGATCGCCGTGGGGTAGATGCCGTTGAATTGCGGGTCGTTTTTCGCGAAATAAAACGTCGGGTCAGTAAGGATGCCGCGTTGAGCGAGGATGCCTGCCCAGAGAAACACGCCGGAGCCGCCGGTCACTGGCTGGGGATTCTGCGCGAGGATCGCCTGCGGGTTAGGGAGACGGTCGTTGTTGTCGGCCGCGAAGATTTGGGCGGCTTTGACGATTTCGCGCAAATTGTTGGCGTCGACCGTGCGTTGCGCCGTATCTCGAACCTTGCCGATGGTGGGGAAAATCAGGGCGGCGAGGATGCCGATGATTGCAATTACCGTGAGCAGTTCAATCAGCGTGAAACCTGCGTGGGAGCGGCGAGCAGCGATTACCATATCAGAAGGATGAGTTGAGTCATAGCGTTCGAATACTTCAAGCGGAAACTCGCCTTTTGTCTGCAGATGCTGTTGGTTTGCATCCAAGTATGATCGTTTATCTCGACGGAAAGTATGTGGATTCAGCGGACGCGAAGGTCTCGGTTTTCGACCATGGTTTGCTCTATGGCGACGGGATTTTCGAAGGCATCCGCATTTACGACGGCAACGTGTTTCGCCTCGATGAGCATCTCGAGCGACTCGAGTATTCCGCCAAGGCCCTCATGCTGGACTTGCCAGCGACGCGGCAGGAGTTGGTCGACATCACCTGCGAAACTTGTCGTCGCAACAATCTGCGCGACGGCTACATTCGGCTCGTTGTCACGCGCGGCGTGGGCGACCTCGGTCTTGCTCCGTGGCTGTGCGCCAAACCGTCGTTGATCGTCATCGCGAGCACGATCCAGCTTTACCCGAAAGAGCACTACGAGAACGGCCTCTCAATCGTTACCGTGCCGACGCGCCGCATCAATCCGGCCGCGCTGCCGCCGACGGTGAAGTCGCTCAATTACCTCAACAACATACTCGGCAAGATCGAAGCCAGGCAGGGTGGGGCGTTGGAAGGCATCATGCTCAACGATCAGGGTTTCATCGCCGAGTGCACGGCGGACAATCTCTTCATCGTGCACAAAGGCACAATCTACACACCGTCCGCTTCACAAGGCGCGCTCAAGGGCATCACGCGCGAAGTTATTTTCGACATCGCGCGCGACTGCAATCTGCCGATCCTCGAGCAAAACATGACGCGCTACGATGTCTGGTGCGCCGACGAATGTTTCCTCACCGGCACCGGTGCAGAGGTCATCCCGGCGGTCAAACTCGACGGCCGCGTCATCGGCACGGGCAAGCCCGGTCCGATCACGAATCGGCTGCTCACTGAATTTCGCAAACGCGTGCGGAGCGAAGGCGTGAAGATTTGAGGTCGATTAGGTTGCACGGTGGCGGACTGCGCACTTGCGTCTCCACCGAGTATGGCCAAGATGAAAGCTGGGCTGGTTGAAGTGGTTGACGCGGGCAATAGTCGCTCCGCGTAAGACCGTGCCTAAACCAATTTCCCTCACACAATTTCCATGGCAAAATCCCTCAAATGTGACCTCTGCGCCAAACCGGCGACGGTTCACCTGACGCAGATCGTCAACAACAAGATCAACAAAGTCGATCTGTGCGAAGCGTGCGCGCAGGCCAAAGGCGTGACTGATCCGAGTGGTTTTTCGTTGGCGGATTTGTTGCTCAAGAGTGCGCTGAATCCCGAGCCTCGCAGTGAGGCGCAATGCGAAGCCTGCGGTTACACGCAGCAGGATTTTAAGAAGTCCGGACGTTTCGGTTGCCCTGCCTGTTACGACGCCTTTGCTGCCGTGCTTGAGCCAGCGCTCGACAGTATGCACAAGGGCGTGTCGCACGTCGGTAAAGTGCCGCAGAAGGCCATCGCCCGCCGCTCGCTTTACGAGAAGTTGACTCATTTGGAGACCGAACTTGACCTCGCGATCAAAGCTGAGCGTTACGAAGACGCGGCGCGTTACCGAGACGAAATTCACGAAGTGCGTCAGGCCGTTGGCAACAAGGTGCGCAAATCATCATGAAAATCAGCGAACTACTCGCCGCCACTTCCGAACTGACCGATACCGGAGCCAGCAAAAGTGCGGTCGTGCTCATGACGCGCATCCGTCTGGCGCGCAATCTCGCCCGCATGCCTTTTCCCGGTTGGGCCAAGGACAAGCAACGTCGCGAAATTCTCGGCACGTGTTTGCAGGCGGTGGCGTCGCTCCCGCAGATGAAGCGCGGTCTCGCGATTGCGGCCGAGGACATCACTGATCTTGAGCGCCAGATTCTAGTCGAGCGCCACTTGATCAGCCGTGAACTCAATCACTCAAAACCCGGCTCGGGTATTGTCATCAGCAAGGACCAATCCTGCGTGGTGATGATCAACGAGGAGGATCACCTGCGGATTCAAGTTTTGCGCGCAGGTTTTCAGTTCAAGAAAGTTTGGAATACTATCGACGCGCTCGACACAGAACTCGAAGAGCACCTCGACTACGCCTTTTCGCCGAACCGCGGATACCTGACCGCCTGTCCCACCAATCTCGGCACGGCGATTCGCGCATCGACGATGATGCATTTGCCCGCGCTCGTGATCGGCGGCCAAATGGAAAAAGTAGTGCGCGCCGTCAACCAACTCGGCATGGCCGTGCGCGGTCTGTTCGGTGAAGGCTCCGACGCGAGCGGCAGCATTTTCCAAATCTCCAATCAGACCACGCTGGGCGAAACCGAGGAGGACATCATTAAGCACCTCACCGGCGTGCTCAACACGATCATCGAACAGGAACTGAACGCTCGCGAACGCCTGATCGAGACGGAGCCAAATAAACTTTTCGACAAAATCGGTCGCGCCTACGGCATCCTCCAACACGGCTATCTGCTGAACTCCGGCGAGGCGATGAATCTGCTTTCACTCATCCGACTCGGCATCGATCTCGGCGTGTTTCCCGACACCCAACGCGCGATTGTGGACCGCCTCTTCATTGAATGTCAGCCGGGGCATATCCAACATCACGTCAAAGGCACGATCGAAGCTGGTCAACGCGATGTCTTGCGCGGCAAGCTTTTACGTGACGAATTTGCTAAATTACACGGTCCAGACTTCAGTAACGCCGCTAAGTAACCGATTCACTCTTCCTCCCCTCTATCCAAGGCCTAAATGGAACCCATGAACAATTTCACTCCTCGTGCGCAACAGGTGCTCGCGCTCGCCCGCAAAGAGGCGGATCGCTTTCACCATAATTACGTCGGCACGGAACACTTGCTGTTGGGCTTGATCAAGCTCGGGCAAGGCGTCGCGGTGAGTGTGTTGCAGAAAATGGGTTTGGATTTGGAAACAGTCCGTGGCGAAGTCGAAAAACAAGTCGGCGTCGGTCAGGAATCGAAAGTCCCGGCTAGCAGCATTCCCTATACGCCGCGCGTCAAGAAGGTGCTCGCCCTCGCCGGCAAGGAAGCGAAGGCGCTGACCCACTCTTACGTTGGCACGGAACACATTCTCCTCGGACTCTTACGCGAAGGCGAAGGCGTGGCCGCTCGCGTCCTGAAAACGCTCGATATCGATATCGAGCGCGCCCGTGGCGAAATCCTCCGCGAGCTCGACCCGCAATTTGCCGCCGGCCAACAAGCCGGCGAAGGCACCACCTCCTCCGGTCTCGGTGGGGAAGAAGCTTCTCCGCGCGGCACCCCGGACGATAAAAAAGAGGTTAAGACGCCCGCGTTGAAAGCGTTTGGCCGCGACCTGACCGAACTCGCGCGCAAGGGCGAGATGGACCCGGTAGTGGGCCGTCAGAGCGAAATCCGCCGCGTCATTCAAATTCTCTGCCGCCGCACCAAGAACAACCCGGTGCTCGTCGGCGAAGCCGGCGTCGGCAAGACCGCCATCGTCGAAGGTCTCGCACAGGAAATCTCCCGCGGCAACGTGCCGGAAATTCTCGCAGACAAAAAAGTCATCACGCTCGATCTCGCACTGATGGTGGCGGGCACGAAATACCGCGGCCAATTCGAAGAGCGCATCAAGGCCGTGATGGACGAAATCAAGCGAGCCAAGAATGTCATCATTTTCATCGACGAATTGCACACGATCGTCGGCGCGGGTGCAGCGGAAGGCGCGATGGATGCATCGAATATTTTCAAACCCGCACTCTCCCGCGGTGAGTTGCAGTGCATCGGTGCGACGACGCTCAACGAGTATCGCAAATACATTGAGAAGGACGGCGCGCTCGATCGCCGCTTCCAAAGCGTAAAGGTCGAGCCCCCCTCCGTGGACGACACGATCATCATCCTCAAAGGCATCCGCAGCAAATACGAGGATCACCACAAAGCGAGTTTCACGGATAAAGGTCTCGAAGCCGCCGCGCGTCTCTCGGATCGTTACATCACCGGACGCTTTCTGCCGGACAAGGCGATTGACGTGCTTGACGAAGCCGGTTCGCGCGCCCGCATCACGTCGCTCAATCGTCCGCCGGAAATCGAGGCGATGACGAAGGAGATCGACGAAGTCTGCACCAACAAGGAACAGGCCATCGCCGCGCAACATTTCGAAGAAGCCGCCAAATTTCGCGACCACGAGAAACAACTCCGCGCGAAGCAGGAGGAGGCGATCGAAGGATGGAAAAAATCCCGCGACGAGAAACGCATCATCGTCGATGAGGAAGATATGGCGCAGATCGTTTCGGATTGGACCGGTATTCCGCTGAGCCGTCTGGAAAAGAAAGAGAGCGAGAAACTGCTCTCGCTCGAAATTGAATTGCAGAAGGCAATCGTCGGCCAGAATCACGCGACGGTCGCCATCGCGCGCGCCTTGCGCCGCAGTCGCGCCGACCTCAAAGATCCGAAACGCCCGATCGGTTCATTTATGTTCCTCGGGCCGACCGGCGTCGGTAAAACGGAACTCGCGAAACAATTGGCGTCGCAGATTTTCGGCTCCGCCGACGCGATCCTGCAAATCGACATGTCGGAATACATGGAGAAATTTGCCGTTTCCCGCTTGGTTGGTTCACCTCCCGGCTACGTCGGTTACGAAGAAGGCGGCCAGCTCACCGAGTCGGTTCGCCGCCGTCCGTATTCCGTCGTGCTTTTTGACGAAATCGAAAAGGCGCACCCGGATGTCGTGCAATTGCTCCTGCAGATTTTGGAAGACGGACGTCTCACCGATTCCCTCGGTCGCACCGTCGATTTCCGCAACACGATCATTTTGATGACGACCAATGTCGGCGCGCAACTGATCCAGCGCCAGACTTCGATGGGCTTCGCCGCGGCGGGCACGTCGGACTTCCACGACATGGACAAGTTGAAAGAAAAGGTGCTCGAAGAAGCGAAGCGTGTCTTCAAGCCCGAGTTCCTCAACCGCATCAATGACATCGTCGTCTTCCACTCGCTGACCAGGGACGACCTAATCAAGATCGTCGAAATCGAAGTAGCCAAAGTCGTGAAGCGTCTCGTCGCGCGTAACATCCTCCTGGAATTCTCCGATGAGTCGAAGCACCTCCTGATTGAGAAGGGCTACGACGAGAAATACGGTGCCCGTCCACTGCGTCGTGCCGTGGAGCATTGCTTGGAAGATCCACTTGCCGAAGCGCTGTTGCGCGGCGAGATCAAGGAAGGCGAACCGATCCTCGTTGTCCGCAAAGGCGATGTGCTCGAGTTCGAGCAAAAAGCTCCGGCGGCCGACTCGGAAGTTTCGTCGTAATCTCACCGCAGTGAGGACTGTCAGCCAAGCCCGCCAACGCGCGGGCTTTTTCTTTGATGCATTGCGCCGCACAAATTCACTGCGCTTCGCCGCGGTGTTCGTAGTTGCGTTACTTGCCGGAAGCGTGGCGCGCGCCGCGGAGTGGACGATTCACCCGGAAGAATTGGCGCGGCCGCCGTCACGCGAGCGACTCGACGAAATTCATGCCCTGGCCACCCGCGGTGGTTGGGGAGTTGTGGCACCCGGATTGCGCGGCGCGGCGATGAGTGCGTATGAACGCGAGCCCGGCCTGGCGGCACCGTGGTTTAATTTGTATCGTTGGTCAGCGCACTGGGCGACCCCGCGACGTCGCGCGATTGAATTATGGACGAAGGCAATCGATGCGGCGGGCGGGGGCCACGAGAATATGGCGAATCGTTACGAGTTGCGGCCCGGTGCGCTTGGCGCGGAAGTCTCGCCGGAGTTGCAGCGCTGGCTGCTCGGTAGCTTGGATTTTACGCAGGAATTCTTTGCGACACTCTCGGCACAGGATCAACCCGTGGCGGTGTTGGCTATCTTGCAGCAAATCTACGCGGACAATCCGGCGCTGTTCGCGGAGTATGCGTCACTCGCGCTCGCCATTGCGGTTGTCTATGACGTGCCGCCTCCGCCGGATTGGCCGCACGGGCAGGTGAGTCCGTTGCTGTTGCCTCGGCGGTTGCCGTCGCCGGTGGACGCATTTCGGCATTGGACACAAATGGATCGCGCCGGCGTCGCGGCGCATCGGTTGCGGCGGCTGTCGGCGGCGGAATTGAAGTTTGTCGTCGATACGAGCACGCCTTTCCCCGAATTGAAGTGGGCCCAACGCAACGTGACGCCGCCGCTCGCGCAACTCGCCACAGCTTACACGATGGTGCGGTATCGGAATGATCGGCTCACGCAGAGTCGCTTTGATTGGCCGCTGCGCAGTTACTCGCTTGAGACGATTTTGCGCGAGGGCGGTATCTGCGTCGATCAAGCCTACTTTGCCGCGCAGGTGGGCAAGGCCCGTGGCGTGCCGACACTTTTGTTTCGCGGTGCCGGACTCGACGGACGGCACGCGTGGTTTGGTTTTCTCTCGCCGAACGGCTGGGTGTTGGATGCCGGGCGTTATGCGGAGCAAAAATTTGTCGCAGGACAGGCGCGCGATCCGCAGACGTGGCGCGAATTTACTGATCACGAGTTGCTGTTTCTCTCGGAGCGCTTTCGCGCCGCGCCGCTTTATCGGTTAGCGGCGATCCAGGCCGATTACGCCGAACTCTATTTGCGCGACGGTCGGTTGGAAAATGCGCTGCGGGCGGCGCGCGAGTCGGTCAATCGCGAGCCGCGCAATGTGCGTGGTTGGCAGGTGCTCGTCGCCGTGCAGACGGCGGCGAAATTGCCGGTGCGGGAGCAGGAGAACACGTTGCGGGAAGCGATGCGGGCGTTGCAGCGCTATCCGGATTTGGAGCGAGAGTTTGGCCAGCAATTGACGGCGAGCCTGCGGCAGCGTGGCGAAGTTGATCAGGCTGGCGCGGAAGACTTGCGGCTCGTGCGCAAATTCCAAGAAGGGCGCGGAGATTTGAGCATCCAGCAGGTGCGCGAGATGATGTTGCGCAGCCTGCAAACCGACGAGGTCGAGGGCACGATTCGCGTCTACCGACGGTTGTTGGACGTGCATGGACGGAACGCGGGGATCGAATTTTATGACCAAGTGGTGGTGCCGGTCGTCGAGCATCTGCGGCGGCGGGGACAAGTGCCGGCGGCGCGTGAGGCGTTGGAGCGGGCGCGGCGGACGCTCCGGGTGGAGAAAGGGCAGCAATTGGACCAGGAGATGGCGGCGCTGGCGCAGCGGTTGCGCGGGGCAAACTAAGCGATAACCGGCGGGCAGCGGTGCGGTAATTTCGGCGCGAAAGCATGCTCGCGAAATTCTTTGGACGAAATCTGAACCTTTTCCGGCTTGTGGGAGTCCTACAGCCCGATTACCACGACCCTTCCCACATGTTTGACGTATTAAAAGGCGCAGGCCTCCTCATCTACCCGCTCGGTCTCTGCTCGATTTTGGCGGTCTTCATTATCTGCGAACGCTTCTATGCGCTGCGTCGTGCGGTAATCCTGCCGGATGATCTCGTAGACGCAGTTGTGCAGGGACGGACGTTTACTGGCGGTCGCCACTCCGTGCTCGCGCGCGTGCTGGATTACGCCAACGAACACCGCAACGACCCGGAAGCGGTCAAAGCCTTTGCCCGATTGGAACTGAACCGCATGGAGCGCGGCATTCCTTACCTCGACGTGATTTACGCGGCCGCGCCGCTCATCGGTTTGACGGGCACGGTGATGGCGCTGCTCCGTGTCTTCGCTGCCATCTCGCCCGATACCGGTTTGCCTGATCCCGTCGCGTTTACGCAAGGCGTCGCGTTGGCTTTGTCTGCGACGGTGATCGGTCTTTCCATTGCGATTCCGTCGCTCGTCGGCGCGGGTTATTTGCAACGCAAGATTGAGAATTACGCCGCGCAAATCGACGTGTTGCTCGAACGCGTGTTGGGTCGGCAGAGCCGCGAAGGCAGTTCCGTTTCTTCCCCGCATTCGACAAAGCTATGAGTAGTCTTTACTCAAAACGCCGTAGGCGGCCCGAGTTGAATCTCGTGCCGTTGATCGATGTGCTCGTGATGTTGATTTTCTTCGCCTTCGTGACGATGCAGTTTCGCACGGCCACGACGATGAATCTGACGTTGCCGAAGGTGGAGACGGCGGGAAAGAGCGAGTTGAAGGACTCGGTCACGATCACGATTACCAAGGAAGGCGAATTCACTTTCCAATCCGGTGCGCGCAGCGCGCGGGTCACGAACGACGAACTCGCGCGACTGCTCAATGAAGTCGGGGGCATCACGAAGGATATTACAGTGTTGATTCGCTCCGACGAGAACACGCCGCTGCGCTTCCTCACCGAGGCGATGGACACCTGTCGCAAAAACGGGTTGAACAAGATTCGCCTGCAATCGCGCTAGGCATTGCTGGCATTCGCGGATTGGCGGCGATAGGGTCAGGGCATGTTTATCGTCATCACCGGAGTGACCAAGGGCCTTGGGCGGGCCTTGGCTGATTGGTATATTGCGAATGGTCACACCGTCGCGGGCTGCGGACGCAGCGCGGAGATCATGAATCTGCGTTTCACACACGCGGCACCGCACGATTTCGCGGTCGTCGATGTGACCGATGCGAACAAGGTCGCCTTGTGGGTGGAGAAATTATCGGTGCGCCACGGCGCGCCGGATTTTTTGATTTGCAATGCCGCAGTGATGAACCGTCCCGCGCCACTCTGGGAAGTGCCCGCGGCGGAATTTGAACGCCTGATCGACATCAACATCAAAGGAGTGGCGATGGTCATTCGGCATTTTGCGCCGGCGATGATCGCGCGCGGCACGGGTGTCATCGCGACTTTGAGTTCAGGTTGGGGACGCAGCGCCTCGGCGAAATTCGCGCCTTATTGCGCTTCGAAATTTGCCATCGAAGGACTCACGCAAGCACTGGCACTGGAGTTGCCGAAGGGAATGGCAGCGGTGCCGGTGAATCCGGGGGCGATTGATACGGATATGTTGCGGGAGTGCCTTGACGAAGAGGCGGCGAATTATCCGAAGGCGGCCGTGTGGGCGGAAAAAGCCGCGCCATTTTTTCTCACTCTGGGCGCGAAGGACAACGGTCGCTCGGTGACCGTGCCGCGCGCGGCGCAGTAGCCGGGGATTATTCGCGTCGTTGCGAATCGAGGAGAATCGTCACTGGACCGTGGTTGACGAGTGCGACATCCATCATCTCGCCAAACGCGCCCGTTTGCACTGGTTGCGTGATCAGACGCCCGATTTGCGTCACGAAGGTTTCGTAGAGCGCACGGGCGACGTCGGGACCGGCGGCAGCATTGAATGACGGCCGCGTGCCTTTCTGCGTGCTGGCGTAGAGCGTAAACTGGCTGACGACCAAGACGCCGCCTCCGACCTCGACGACGGAGAGATTCATCTGACCGGCTTCGTCGGGAAAGATGCGCAACTTTGCGAGTTTGCCTGCGAGCCATTCGCCATCGGTTTCCGTGTCTCCGGCAGTGATGCCGACGAGCAGCAGTAGGCCGTGGCCAATTTGCCCGACGACTTTGCCATCAACCGTCACGCTGGCCGAATGAACTCGTTGCGCGACAACTCGCATGACGGAGGAAGGGAGATCGGAGTTCGTCGCGCGCGCGACGAAGCGCCCCGCGGCGGGAGTGTTCGCCAGCTTAAGGCAGTTGAATGTTCGGATCGACGTCGGCGTCGTAATCGACGCCTGCTAAACCAAAGCCGAAGAGTTTGAGGAATTCGGTGCGGTAACCGGCGATGTCAGTCAAAGTTGGCAGATTCTCCGTCGTGACTTGCGGCCAGATCTCCGCGACTTTTGCCTGCACCTCATCGCGCATTTCCCAATCGTCTACGCGCACGCGCCCGTCGCTGTCGAAGGTCGGCGTGTTGCCGTTGTAGAGTTGGGTGGCGAAGAGTCGTTGCATTTGCTCGATACAGCCTTCGTGTAGTCCGGCTTCCTTCATCACCCTGTAAAGAATGGCGATGTAAAGCGGCACGACGGGAATGGCGGAACTTGCCTGCGTCACGAGCGCTTTGTTGACCGAAATGAATGCGCGTCCGCCTCCGAGGGCAGCGAGTTTCGTGTTGAGGGCGCGGGCGGCGCGTTCGAGGTCGAGCTTGGCGCGTCCGATGGCACCGTCGCGATAGACGGCCCAGGTCTGGCTCGGTCCGATGTAGGAATAGGCCATCGTCGTCGCACCGGGTGCGAGCAGGTTGGCGTCGGCCAAGGCTTGAATCCACATTTCCCAATCTTCGCCGCCCATCACGGCGATGGTATCGGCAACGCTGGCTTCGTCGGCTGGCGGAATGGTGACTTCGCTGACGACGCCTTTGTCCGTATCGACGGTCTTGTTGGTGTAGGGAGCGCCGATGGGTTGCAGGGTGGATTTGTGCACGACGCCGGTGCGCGGATGCGTGCGACGCGGGGAAGCAAGAGAGTAAACGACGAGATCGATGGGGCCCATGTCACGGGCGATGATCGCGAGCGCCTGTTGCTTGATGTCGTCGGAAAAAGCGTCGCCGTTGATATTTTCGGCGTAAAGTCCGTCAGCGCGCGCGGCGTTGGTGAATGCGATCGTGTTATACCAACCCGCTGTCGCGAGACGGCCTTCTTCGGCGGGGCGTTCGAAAAACACGCCGAGCGTCTTGGCATTGGAGCCGTAAGCGGCGGCGATGCGGGAACCGAGTCCGTAACCGGTGGACGAGCCGACAACCAATACGTTACGCGGACCGTTGTGCAACGGGCCTTTGGCTTTGACGTAATCGATTTGCTCTTGGACGTGCGCAGCGCAGCCGGTCGGATGAGCTGTGACGCAGACGAAACCACGAACCTTCGGTTTGATTATCATACAGTCTGTAGTCTTTCGGCGCGTCGCTGGGTGACAAGTAACAAGTGTGGCACAGCGAACATTGCTCAATCTACGGCAGCAGACGAATTTACCCGAAACTCACCAGTGACCCTGCAAGACCATCGGGCCTGTCGGCATCGCCGCGCCACCGTGTGCCTCCAGGGTAATCGCGACCGACTGGACGGTGTTGGGCGCGACCGACTGCGAAACGACAAGGCGGGCGTTGCCGGTTGAGCTAGGCTTGAACACCCCAGCGCTGACCGGTCCACTGGGTAATTGAAGCCAAACTTGATAATCCTGCGCGTCACTCACGACAGGTAATCTGGCAACTGTTACCAGTCCACTTTGTGAGTTCGGGTCCCAAAGGGCGATGCCCTGCGCGTCGGACAAGTTGCTGAGTGACGATTTGAGCAGGAGTGGTTGGACGTGGGGCCAGTCGACGCTTTGCCGCAACTCGGTGCGGAGTTGGTTGATCATGCCCTCGGCGATCAAAGTGCGCTCATGCAATTGCGCCGTCGCATTGCGCTCTGCGAGTTTGGCAAAATCCGCTTCGGACTGAAGCGCGGCATGGGCGAGCCGGTCGCGCATGTTTTGCGATGCGAGCCAACCACTGAGTCCGAGAAGAATGAACACGAGTGCCCAAGGCAGAACTTGCCGCCAACGAGGCGGCGAAGCATGGGGCGGATTTGAATGAGGGGAAGACATCAGGCGCAAACGGTTGGACTCAAACTGGCCGAGGTAACGAGGAACACGCGCGGTCGGTCAAAGCCAAATCAAGCCGATGATGCCGAGCACGAGCAGTGCCGCGAGCACAGTCAGGATGCGGCGTTCTTGAGCGGTGGTGGAAAACATCATTTTTGCAGGCCGATTTGGCGGAGGTTTTTGAAGATTTCGTTAACGAGTGGATCATCCTTAAAGTCTTCCCAAGGACGATTGCTGGAAAAGCGAATGAATGATTGAGCGCCGTTGCGACGGAAACCGTAGCGCAGGGCAATCTCGATTAGCGCGGGGATGGAGTAGGGATCTTGGTAGTTGATCACTTGGCCGTCATAGATGTGCCAAAACCAAACGTGCTGCGGCAAAGCACCGCGTTGAAATAGGCGGTGCTCGGCCAGCGGTAGCGTGTCGTTGGCGAGGGAAAGAATGGTCCTCGGTTCGGGATTAGGCTTCACGTCCCAGCCGTTACCGGGCCAACAAGCATCGGGTGTATGCGAGGCAACTTGGCTGACGGAGGCGCGGCCCGGTTCCCAATGCGCGACGTAGACATTGAGTTGAATGGTTTGTCCGCCCACCACGCGGTAATAATTGCGCTCGGCCAAGTGGGTGGTCTGCAAAATGCCGGCAAATCGGTAGAGATCTTCCGCCGTCACGATTTTCCAATCGGGCGACTCTGTCGGCAGAATGGCCTCCACTGACATGGGCAGCGGAGCGGCGTTGACGACATCCTGCGGTCTAGCGAAGTAATAGAAAAACAGACCAAGTGCGAGCAGGGTGCCAGTGGTCGTGAGGAAGCCCGGTATCAGCGGGGTTCGTGGCGCCGGGGCGGGCAAGGGTGAGGTCGGGGCGACAGTTGCTGCGCCCGAACTAAATGCGGAGGCGAGGGCGGCCAACGCGGCCGCAGTCAAACCGAGAATCGCGTAGCCAGTGGCGTCGTGCCAGAATCCGGAAATATCAATATCCGCATTGGCCATCAGCGTTAAACCGAGCGAGCGCAGGTAATTCATAACCACGGCCAATACCGGAGCGATCACGATCAACACGGCCCGCTTTGCCGGTGAACGCACGAGCCAGGCACTAAAAAAAATCCCCGCGTAAAGACACGAGAGCAGACTGCGGATGCCGCTGCACGCGTCTTCGACCCCAACCGTGGTGTTGGCGAGTTCGATGATGTTGCCCATTTGACGGGCGGGAACACCGAGCACGTGGAGCGCGTTGAGCACGCCGGAGGTGACGGCACTTTGCAGCGCGAGCGTGAGGCGGGCATAAGTCCCGGTCGGCAGAGGCGTAGCCAGTAACCACAATCCAATGGCGGCGAGCACCGGCCAGTTTAACGGGACAGCCCTCACCGCCGCTGAAGCGAGAATGAAAAGTCCCGCAGTCAAAATGGCCACCAACGCGCCAGCCAACACGAACGAAACCACGGAATGACTCCAACCGACAGACGCGGCGAGTAATCCGGCGATGACGAACAATAGCACCGCGCCAAATCCACAACCCACCACTCCGCCACGCACCAGCAGTGGCGAGTGAATCCAGCGTTGCGTGCCGCCACGGGTGCCCTCCCACAGCAACAGCGCGAATATCACGGGTGCGAACAAACCGTGGGAAAGGTCGGGGTTGTTGCTCCATTCCGGCCAAAGGTAGACGCAAAACGCAGCCACGCAGAGGCCGAGTGGCACAACGATCGCACCCAAAGGCCAACGAAGCCAGTTGGAGGCAGAGCGCGCGAAGCGAAGTTCAGGTGCAGGAGGCATGCATCGACAGAGAAGAGCCTCCGTCTAGCGCAACGCTAGGACCACGGCAGGACGTCGCAAGGCGCAAACCGTTTGGCGGGTCCCCGTTGACGGGAGAGGATTTCTGGCTTTTGTGAAACCACCCGTATGAAAATCAAATCACTCGTTTCTTCGTTAGTGGCAGTTGTCCTCGCGACGACCGTTATTGCAACCGTGACGGCATCTCCCGTCGTCGGTCAGCCGGCTCCTGACTTCACTTTAACGGATATTAACGGCGTGACCCACACGCTCTCGTCCTTCCAGGGCCGCACCGTCGTGCTGGAGTGGGTGAACCCTGAGTGCCCGTTTGTCGTGAAGCACTACGACAAGAGCGGTAACATTCCGGCCACCCAAAAAGCAGCGCGCGACCAAGGTGTCGTGTGGCTGTTGATCAACTCCGGACATCCCGGTGCACAGGGGGATTTTGACAAAGCGAAGACCGAGGAGTGGATGGCGAAAACGGGTGCGGCGGCGACAGCCTACTTCCGTGATCAAGACGGCAAGGTCGGTAAACTCTACGATGCGCGGACGACGCCACACATGTATGTGATTGATGCGGCTGGCACGCTGGTTTACGCGGGCGGCATCGACGACATCCGCTCGTCGAACGTCGACGACATCGCCAAGGCGACGAATTACGTGAAGGTCGCACTTGCGGAAATGAGCGCCGGCCAGCCGATCACAACCAGCACTTCGCGTCCGTATGGTTGCAGCGTCAAATACGGCAAGTAAGCCGACGCGAATCACCTGAATTTAGACGAACAAGCCGGAGCCCGCACGGGTTCCGGCTTTTCTCTTTTATGAACTGCGCGCGTGGTGCGCTGCGGCGGCTAGATTTTCACCGTGAAAAGTTCGGCGTGCAACGTGCCCTCGGCCACGCGCGTGGTCGGGCCGGTCATCTTGATCGCGTAGTCGTCGCTGATCTCGATCGCGATCTTGCCGCCCGGCATGTGCACCGTGACTGAGCGATCCACGAGTCCCAATCGGTGGGCGACCGCTGCCGCCGCGCTGGAACTACTACCCGAGGCGAGCGTGTAGCCCGCGCCGCGCTCCCAGATCTCGATTTGAATGTTGGCACGATCCAGCACGCGCAAGAATTGCACGTTGGTGCGCTTCGGGAAATTGGCATGGGTCTCCAATTCCGGCCCGTAGTGCCTGGCCATTTTTTCGGAAATCTCCGGCAACGGAATCACACAATGCGGATTGCCAATGGTGGCGGCGCAGAAAGTGAATTCCCGATCGAGGCAGCGAATGGTTTCATTGATCACTTCGCGCTCGGCTCCAGTGACGGGGATGCGCGAACTGAGAAAACTGACCTGTCCCATTTCGACGGTGATGAGTTGGCCACCCTCGCGAATCTCGACTTCAACGATGCCGCCGGGAGTTTCGATCGTGAAGGGTTGTTCAGTAACTTTGTCTTGATCGAAAAGGTAGCGGGAGAAAATGCGCAGCCCGTTGCCTGATTTTTCGGCTTCGGAACCGTCGGGATTAAAAATGCGCAAGCCAAAGTCTGCGTTTGAGGTAGCCGACGGGCCCCAAAGAATTCCGTCGGAGCCCGCACCGAAATTACGATGGCAGATGACGCGGATTTGCTCGGCGGTGGGTGCCGACCAATTCGGGAAGTCGGCGGGATCCAGGACGAGGTAGTCATTGCCGAGGGCGTGGTATTTGGAGAAGCGCATAGCGTGGGAGATAAGCAAGAGGTCCGTTGCCGGAAGGGCACGCCCAAAAAATCAACAAACCCATTGCTGAGCCTGTGCAACGGCACTGGTGTGCCTGTTGCCTGCAACCCGATCGATCGAGCTAGTGCGCGCGTGGAGTCGGACCAGTGTAGCCAAGCAAACCGCGCTGTTTGATAACCTTGGCAACTCGTGGGGGCACAAGAGCCTCCCACGTCGCATCGTTATTTTGAATCCGCGTCACCACATCGCGCGAGTAAATGGTGAGGAACTCCTCATTAAATCCAGTGATGCAATCGATTTTCAGATTATCGAGTAAATGTTGGTAGAGAAGCCGCAGGTGCGGGGCGACGAGCACATTGCGAGCGGTGATGAGATGACCACCGGCGTCAGATTGGTTAGGAACACTGATCCCGTTTTTGGCGAATTTGGCGTAAGTCACCGGAAGCATGGGATACACGTAAAGTTTTACGGCATGCTTGAACATGCGACCCATGGATTCGAGGAGCCCGCCATCGAGATGTTCGTAGTATTTTTCGTTAAAAATCTCGACGAGAGCATTAATGCCGAGCGCGATCCCGATCATTTCCTTGGTGTAGCGGCGGAAGTAGGAAACTAGCCGGTAATACTCCGAATAATTAGAGATGAGAACAGTGAAGCCCACGTGACCGAGCATATCCACGCGTTCAAGAAAATCCTGCGTGTCGAGTTCACCCAAGGACAGCAGGTTGTTCATGGTGATCTCCATCAGCACCAAGACATTCTTATCTTTGGTCGATGGCTCATGGAGGAATTGCGCCGCGGCGCAATTGAGCATGTCGACATTGATGTGCGTGACTGGGCGAAAACTGCCGCGCTCGACCAGCACCGGACGGTTGTAGATGGCTTCCGACGGTTGCAGCACATCGCCACTCGGTGCGAACATCACGGCGTTCGTCAGGCGGTGCTTGACGAGAAAAAGTGAGAGCAGGCGATTATCGATCTGTCCGAAGGCGGGACCAGAAAATTTCAACATGTCCACCTCGATCCGATCCGTGCCAACACTATCAACGAGTGAAAGGATGAATTTCTCCGGATCTTCCAAAAGATAGGACGATGCGTAGATGAGATTTGTCCCGACAATGCCGAGCGCTTCTTGCTGGAGGACGGCCGTTTTATCCCACATGCGCACGTGGATGATGATTTCGTTGGCCTCTTGCAGGGGGTCGGTCTGAAAGCGAATACCCATCCAACCATGCCCGTCATTGCTGCGGCTGCTCTTGGTTGCGACCGTGTCGGCAAAGGCAAAAAATTTGGTGCGCTCGCCGCGTTTCTCGTAAAGCCGCTCCTTCAGCAACGCATACTCGTGTTGCAGCATCGTCTGCAATCGTTCGCGCGAAACGTAGCGTGGCGCCTTGCCATAAATGGCGTCGCTAAAAGTCATGTCGTAGGCCGACATGGTCTTGGCGATCGATCCAGATGCCCCGCCGGCTTGGAAAAATACGCGCGCCACTTCCTGACCGGCCCCGATTTCGGCGATCGTGCCGTAGAGGGAACCATCCAAATTAATGGTCAACGCTTTCGCGTTGGTGGTGAGCATTTCGTGTTTTTCGCTCATGCGTGGGGTGGGGTGAACAAACTTAGTCTCCACCTGTATCGGCACAAGGTCTGTCTTCTGCAATCTCTGCGGCACCGTCCATTGAGCAAAGCAACCTTCTGTCACCGTGCGGTGCCAAAGGACGATTTCCTCTGGCCTAGGTGTTCGTGCTTGGTAGCATTTCCCAATGAAGAACTTCTTCACTTCTTTTTTCGCCTCATTGTCCGCCCTCGTGGTGTTTTGCGGCGGTTTTTTTATGCTTCTTCTGGTGGGAATTGGCATTATCGCCACCCTTGGGGAAAAACCGGTGAGCGTGCCGACGGGCGCCTATTTAGTGATCGATTTGTCAGTCAACATTAAGGACTCGCCCGAGCAAATGGAAGGATTGGACGAACTGGCGGAGGCTTTGGGTGGATCGGGTAATCGCCAAGTGCAACTGCGGCAACTCACGCGAGCGATCGAAGCAGCCGCGAAGGACAACGATATCGTGGGAATCTTCATGAAGGGTCAGCTTAATCCGCAAGGTTATGGTTCAGGTTTCGCGGCACTGCGGGAAGTGCGTGAGGCATTGCTGGCATTCCGCGCGAGCGGCAAACCGGTCAAAGCATACCTCACCTACGCGACGACACGGGAATTTTACTTAGCCTCGGTGGCGTCAGAAGTGACGATGGATCCTTACGGCGCGATTTTGATGCCGGGGTTGGCTTCACAGCCGATGTTCTTCGCCAATGCGTTTGAAAAATTCGGCGTTGGCGTGCAAGTGACGCGGGTCGGCAAATACAAGTCAGCCGTAGAGCCATTTACCCGCACCGAAATGAGCCCGGAAAATCGCGCCCAGACTCAGAAATTGGTGGACGATATTTGGTCCGAAATCGTCGTCGCCATCGAGCAGTCCCGCACCTTGAAGACTGGCAATTTGCAACGTGCCATCGACAGTGAGGGATTCTTGCGCCCCGGTCCGGCCATGCAACTTAAGCTCATTGATCGCGTCGCGTATTGGGATGAGGTGCTGGAAGACTTGAAGTCTGATACCGCTCGCAAAGGTAAGCGTGAGACGTTCAAGCAAGTTGCTTTCAAAAACTACGCCAACCTCGTCACCAACGATGGTCTCAATGCGAGTCGCCGCGGTGATGTGAAAGTTGAGCCCGGACACAAACACCGACTCGGCATCGTTTACGCGGAAGGCGCGATCGTCGATGGCACGGGTAACGATGAGGGCACGGTTTACGGTGACAAAGTCGCCCGCCAGATCCGCGAATTGCGTCTGAACGATGACGTCAAAGCCATTGTGCTGCGCGTGAATAGTCCTGGCGGCAGTGCCTCGGCGTCGGAGATGATTCAACGCGAAGTGCGTCTCGCCCAAAAGGAGAAGCCGGTGGTGGTTTCGATGGGCAGTGTGGCCGCTTCAGGCGGCTACTGGATTTCAACTTACAGCGATCGTATTTTCGCCGAGCCGACCACGATCACGGGGTCGATCGGCGTATTCGGCATGTTTCTCAATTTCCAAGGCCTAATGAACGACAAACTCGGTCTGACCTTCGATACAGTCAAGACGGGCAAGTTTGCCGATGCCGCGACAATTGTGCGGCCGAAAACAGATGAAGAATTGGCGCTATTCCAGAAATTCGTGGATTGGATCTACGAGGAATTTACGAGCAAAGTTGCGGAGTCGCGCAAACTAGACCGCACCGTGGTGCAAGAGATTGCGCAAGGGCGTGTCTGGTCGGGCACTGAAGCAGTGGCCCTTGGGTTGGTCGATGAATTGGGCGGGTTGCGCGACGCCATCAGTTACGCAGCCAAGAAAGCTGAACTTGGCGAAAATTTCCGCGTCATCGAACTGCCCCAGAAAAAACAATTTGCCGAAGTCTTGGGCGAAGCTCTGGAAGGCAGGCAGCGTGAGCAGGCGCGAAATGGTCCAGTCGGTGCCATCGTTCAGGAAGTGACCTCCCAACTGGAAAGACTGAATGAATTGAACGACCCGCGTGGCGTGTATGCCCGGATGCCGTTCGATTTGCCTTTGAAGTAAGTTGCCCAAAGCAGGTGTCACGCTTGCGCGAGGCGGCGAGTTTGCGCATGTTGATGCTATGTCCAATTACCACACCTTGCTTCGCGATTGCCCCGCGACGGTGATTCCTGCGGGAGACCGTGTTACGCTGCCGACTGGCCTCAACGTGTTCATCACGCAGTCACTCGGTGGTAACGTAACCGTGCGAACCGATCAGGGGCTGTTTCGTATCGCTCGGGAAGATGTCGATGCGATTCAGGATTATCGTGCCACCGAGAGTGCCGCGCAACCGGCGGCGGACGCAAAATTTAGTGAGCAAGCGGTTTGGGATGCACTCAAGCTGTGCTTCGATCCGGAAATCCCAGTCAACATTGTCGATCTGGGATTGATCTATGACCTCGCAATCGAGGAAACCGCCGCCGGACAGCACACCGTGCAAGTGAAGATGACGCTAACCGCGCCCGGTTGTGGCATGGGACCAGTCATTGCCGAAGATGCTCGGAGCAAAATTGCCGCACTGCCCTCAGTCGAAAAAGCGGAAGTTCACATCGTCTGGGATCCCCAATGGGCACCCCAGATGATTTCGGCGCACGGCCGCAAGGCCTTGGGCCTCGAATGACGCCGTAGTCCCGCGAGCATCCGCTGTCCGCTACGCGGTGATGCTGTCGAGCGAGCAACCTGAGTCGGGTGTCTCGCAATTTGGACGGGCAATAACTCCCGCGTGGGGTTCGTCGGCAAACGGCTCCGTGGAACGCGCCAACAAGTGGCGGTCGCATACCTCGAAGAGCTCGGTTTCGGTCATCGCCCGCCGCATTTCGTAGAGGAAAGTGCCTTGCGCATCCACGCTTTGACCGACGAAGTTCAAATACTTCTTCATTTTCGCGACGTGTGCGCGTTCGGGAAATTCCGGTTGCGCCGTTTCGGCGTAGAGACGCCGCACATAGTCGTGCACGTCGCCCAACGTCGGTGCAAACACAGCGCGCCCCGCCAGCAATTCGCGGGTCTGTCGAAAAATCCACGGGTTACGAATGGCGTGCCGTCCCATCATCAACCCAGCGGCACCAGTCTCTTTCGCCACCGCCGCGGCGCGCGAAGCAGAGGTGATATTGCCATTGGCCAATACCGGACACCTCACGCGCTCAACCGCGTGACGGATGAAATCGTAATGCACTTCGCTGCGATAGCCCTCCTTCACCGTGCGGCCATGCACGCTCAACAAGTCGACTCCGTGTTTGTGCACAAGATCGAGAACGCGATCATAATGCTCAGTGGAATCGAATCCGATCCGCATCTTGACCGTGAAGAGCCCGGGCACCGCATCGCGGAGCGCACCCAGTAATGAATCAATTTTTGCCGGGTCGCGCAGGAGTCCACCACCGACGTTTTTCTTGTAAATCTTAGGCGCGGGGCAGCCCATGTTCAGGTCAATGCCGGCGACTGGATACGTCAGCAATTCTTGCACGGTGCGGACCATGTCGGGAATCTGTTCGCCAATCAGTTGGGCGAAGACTGGGCGACCCGTTTGGTTTTCAACGAGCGAACGCACGATGTGTTTTTCCGGTCGTGAGTGCGTATGGACGCGGAAGAATTCCGTGAAATAATAATCCGGCGCACCGTAATGAGCGATCAGCCTCATGAAGGGCAGGTCGGTCACATCCTGCATCGGAGCCAAGGCCGTGAGCGGGCCGTGTTCGATCGGCGCGGGCAGAGTGCGGCTGGCGGGCGGGGGAAGTGGCGTGTGCAATTGGGAAAATATCCGCTGAGAGTTCCCGCCACGCAAAATGATTCTCCAACGGAGCAATTGCGGCGGGCGATTGTGCGTTCCCGACCTACAGCGTTTCGTCTCCTGACTGATCCTCTTTTTGCTGTTTGAGGACGCGATCAAGGATTTCGCTCATGTCTTCGACGACATCGAAGACGCGCTGCGCTACGTAAATGGGACGCTTTTGTTGCAGTGAGAGAACGATGGAGTCGCTGGGACGTGCGTCGAGTTCGAGGATCTTACGCCCAAGCTCATTTTGCATGTGCATGATGAGGCGGGCAAAATAAGTGCCTTCGTTGACGTCGTTGATCACTACCCGGTCCAACTTGATGTTGAAGCCGAGCAGGAGGTGGCTGATTAAATCGTGGGTGAGAGGACGTTCCTTTTTGACCGCGTTGATGGTCATCGAAATCGCGTTGCCGACACTGGGATCGACATAGATGACGAAGGTTTTCGCGTCATTGCCGAGGAAGACGGCACAGCCATTGGCCGTGGGCATCAGGCCTTTGACCGCGACTTCGACGATTTCCTCTTTCATGCGGCGAAATGTGCGTGGCGCAGCGAAAAGAGCAAGCCGCACGAGTTGAACTTAGAAACCGTAGAGGGAAATGCTCCACGCCTTGGCTTGAGCGATGACCGCAGTCTTATCGAGCATGATGACTTTGCCCGCCTCGAGTGCGGCGGCACCGAGGTTGGCCTCGCGCATGGATTCCAGCGTGCGGAGACCAAACACAGGAACGTCGAAGCGAAAATCCTGATTCGGTTTCACGGTCTTAACGAACAGTGTTTCGTCGGTCTTAAATTCGCCGGCCCTGCGGAGCATCGCGTCGGTGCCTTCAAATGCTTCGACGGCCAACACGGTGCCTTTGCGGACGACGCAACCTTGACCGATATCGAGCCGGGCAATTTCGCGGGCGATTTGCACTCCGTGATCAAGGTATTCGCGGTCAACGGGGAGCTTTTTGCCGGCCATCGGGCCGGACTCGGCCAGTTGGTCGTCAATGAAAGCACGGGCGTCGAGGAGAGTGACGCCAATTTTTTCAATTTCGTTAGCAATGGCGCCAAAGATAGTCTCCGCATTGCGGCGTTTCAGGCCGAAGAGAATTTGCGCGGCCTTCAGATCGGGAGTGAGTCCGTGAAAGAGCCGTTTGGGTTTCACTTGGCCCGCCATCAACGCGTAGCCTGATTGGAACTCCTTGAGCGTTTTTAGCAGCTTGCCGAGTTGGCCGATATTTAACTGGACGCGCTCATGCTCAGGGAACGAGGCGATTAGTTCGGTCGAAGTTTCGTCTTCGAGGGCAATTAGTCGCACGGGCACTCCGGCTCGACGCAAGGCTTCAGCCGTGAAACGAGGATAATCGCCGCGCCCAGCAATCAACGCCACTGGGCGGAAAGAATCGAAGTTGGCTGGGAGGAAGGCGGATGGCACAGCGATTGGGGACGTTGGCGGAAAGAATGAAGAAGAGTTGAGTCGCCGCCAAAGAAAAAGCCGCGCAAATTTTGCGCGGCTGGAAAGAAATTCCCCAGCTTAAGACTGGGCGCCGTAGTATTTTTTGTAACTGCGGTAGTAGCGGTAGTTCGAGTAGTATTCGATTCGACGCGGCGAGAGGCCGTTCAGGACAACCCCGAGCAACTCGTTTTTGCTTTCGCGAAGATTCTTAATGTAAAGGCGGATGTGTTTGCGGTAGGCGCGATTGAAACGGCAAACATACAAAACTTCATCGGTGCTGCTCGAAATCAGCAGTGCATCGGTGACGGCTCCCATGGGAGGCGAGTCCACGACTACGAGGTCAAAGTGGTGCTTCAGTGAATCGAGGAATTGGCTGAAAATCGGATTCTCGAGAAATTCAGTAGGGCTCTTGGAGCGTCCACCGGAGCGAAGCAGGTAGAGGCTTTCATCGACTTTTGTGATGCCGAGGAGCGGATCTGCCAGCGGATCGTCGGCGATTTTGGCTCCGCCTTCAAACCAGGCAATCAGACCGAGGTCATTGGTTTGTTTGAAATGGCGGTGCAGCATCGGGCGCCGGAAATCGCAGTCCACGAGGAGCACGCGTTTGCCGTGACGGGCAAACGACGCAGCGAGATTGCAACTGATCATCGTCTTGCCTTCGCCCGGGATGGTGCTGGTGACGAGGATGGACTTCGGGAAGTCGAGTCGCGATTGAATCTTCACCGAACTGTAGACGCTGAGAAATGCTTCGGAACCGGGTGAAGTTTTATTACTGGTGACAAGCGTGTGCTTTTCGGAATCGGGCACTTCGGCGAGTTCTGGAATGATGCCGAGAAGATGGGCGCCGATGAAACCTTCGACATCCCACGCGCTCTTCACTCGGTCATCGAGGAAACTCAAACCAACGGCAACGGCGGCGAAGACCAACAGGCCGATACCAATGCAAGTCTTGATGATGCCGGGAATGTTCGGCGCGAAGGGCGCGCTTGGTGGGCGAGCTTCATCAAGTGGCTTGACCGGAATATTTTCGAGATTCTTCGAAGTGGTTGTCTGGTTAAGACGATCGAGGATCTGAATGTAATTGTTCTTCGCCACGGAGGCTTGGTTCTCGAGGCTCTTAAAATCGACGGACAATTCGCCGAGGCGTAATTGGTCGTTTTCGGCGGATTTGAATTCGCGTTCTAAAGAGGCTTCAGAATGAGAGACCTTGCTGAACTGCGTGGTTAAGTCCGAAATCGCCTGCTGAATGTTGCGTTGAATTTGCTGATCCAGCACGTCGAGAGAATTGGCGAGGTCGATCATCTTCGGGTGGCGTTCCAAATACCGCTCACTGAAGATTGCCTGCTGTTTGCGAAGTTCGGATTGTTGCACCTTGAGATTAGGAATCGAGCCGTAGCTGGCGATGTAAGAGATTTCGAGAAGGTTGCCGTTATCCGCGCGGAAACGTTCAATTTGCTTGATCATAACCTCGAGGTTGAGGCGTTCGAGACGAACGGCAGTCAAAGCGCCATTGATTGAGCGTAAGCGATCGGCGACGATATCAACGCTGGCGGAGAGGGAGACCAGATTACTCCGGCGCTTGTATTCCTGCAGGCGGGTTTCGGCGGCTTCGGATTCGAGGCGCAATTCCTCGGCGCGACTGCGCAGGTAATCGACGGCGAATTCATTTTTCCCGCCGACGTTCTCGATCAGGTAATGCATGAACTGTTTCGTGAAACGGTTGGCGAGCATGGATGCCCCATCGGGATCACGGTTTTGCACGGTAACACTGATCAGAAAGCTGTTGCGAATCGACTGAACGTTGACGCGCCCAACGAGCGAATTCACCGACGGTGGAGTGGCCCCAGGAGACAAGTCCTTGAGATACGGCCGTTGTAAAATTTTAATTTCTTCGGGCGCGAGAGACTGCACGACCATCGTGCGGAGGCGGCTACTTTCGAGAATCTGCTTGTAGGTATTAAGATCAACTTCGGACCGGACGGAGGAGTCGACGACTTGCTCGCTAATCACGACGCGTTCCGGGCGTTCGAACTGCATCGTCGCCGTGGCGCTATACATTTTCTCTTCACGCGCCTGGATGTAGCCGACGGACAGGGCCACCATCAAGGCGATGGGCAACGCAATCCAAAGACGCTCGCGCAGAATAATGTAATAGTCGCGCAGCGAGCGGCGTTCGACGACTTGGTCGTCATTGCCGTGAAGTGACGCAGGATTCCGGTGCGACGGAGGTGCAGCAAGAGGAGAGGACATGGAAAATTAGATCAGGCGTTCAGGGATGTAGACGATGTCACCTGGAAGCAGGAGCAAGACGTTGTCATCAATTCTGCTCTTTTTGCCTTTGATAATGCTATCGACGTCGATGGTGAAGATTTGCTTGGTGCCGTCGGGCAAGACGCGAGTGATATTAACGGCAGTGCCTTTGCCAATGTCGGTGATGCCACCGGCTTTTGTCACTAGTTCGACAACGGTAAAAGTTGATTCGGTCGGGAGTGCGTAGCGACCGGGGCTCTTAATTTGACCCTGGATTGAAACTTCGCGCGGGGCGTATTCCTCGACGCTTACAGTTACCTGCGGATTCCGAAGAAACCGGCCCTCTTGATAGGCTTGGTGAATGAGGGTTTGAGCTTCCACGACTGTGCGATTGCCGACTGCAATCTCGCCGAGCAGGGGGAGATTGATCATGCCGCGGGCGTCAATACGGGCGAGGGTGGTTAAATCGTCTTCTTGATAAATGGCGACGCGGACACGGTCGGCGAGCTGGAGTTTATGGACGTAGCTCTTTTTGGCATCGGCAGGATTGCCACTTTGGGCAAGTGCCGGAAGTGGGAGAAGAGCGACTGCTGCGAGCCAGAGGATAAGTCGAGGATTCATGGGCGGTTAGAAGCGACTGGCGACGTGCAAGGAATAACCCGTGCGTTCGAAATTGGAGAACTGATTTGTCGACCAATTATTCATGTAGTCGTAGGAGAGAGAGAGGCGGAAATGTTCGTTTAACGTGTAAGTGCCGCCGAGATTCCACATATAATACTCGTCGGTGCGCGCGGGGCCATCGAGAAATTCATTCTTGCCGTAGCCGATGCCTGCTTCGGCTTCCCAGCGACGGTTGAACACGTAGACAGCCCGGGCTAACGCATTGAAAGTGTCAATGGACCCACCAATTGCGGTGGTGCTGAAATCGCGCGTAATTTGAGCCGTGGCAGTCAACTTGCGAGTGGCGTTCCAGGTCAGTGCGGCTGCGATATTGAAGTGGGAGTAAACGACACCGGTAGTGTCAATTTCACGAAATTGATAACCAAGACGAAGGACGCCGTGCACTTTCGGTAAGAGCGCATTGGCGAGACCGAGTGTGAAATTGTGATCTGTGGTGGTGTTGACGGTGGTGTTGCCGATGCGAATGCGGTAGCCGCCAACGATATCCAACTTGCTGGTGTAAACGTAGAAAAAATCGAAGGCTTGCGAATAGTCCGTGAAATTGAGCAGTTGGGTGGAGTTGGCGAAACTACGCTTCAAATAACCAGTGCTCGAAGTGAGGTAGAGCTTGTCGTTAACGGGGTATTTGATGTTAAGGCCGAGAGGGAAATTCCATGACTGGGTGCGCAGATTGACGGCGCTATCTGCCTTCGAGGAACGAAACCCGTTAATGGTAAGGGCCCCCGTGGTGCGGCCGATGGTTTTGTTCAGCTCAAGGAAAACGTTGGGATTCCATGATGTCTGGTCGCTATTTTTCGCGAATCTCTGGTAATCGAAAACCACGCGTGCGTTGACCGCGATAATTCCAGCGCGACGCTTCAGTTCAATGCCGAGGCTGGCCGAGTAGATGTAGTCACTGCGTCCAACTTGCTCGGCAAAAACATTAGAATCAAATCCGATGGTGGCAGTGCCGAAGACGAAGACTTGATTGCGCGTCCCATCAATGTTCAGCAATGCGAAAACGCTCTGCTGCGAAATCAGCAGAGCGATGAACACAAACCCACGCAGCGCTTTAATTCTAAGGGAGGTCAAGTAATGAAAATTTGATTACTCGTCCGAACCGAGACGGTCGAGACTAACGGTGACAGTGACAGGGGGATTTGTGGGTGTTGTTGGGCGAGCCACAATTTCTGGGTCTGGGTTGGACGTGCCGGTCACTTCAGGAGCCCCTTCCGGCCCAAATGTCGATTTTTGCTCAATCGTTTCGAACGAAACGGTCTTCTTGGCATTGCATGCGACGGCTACTTTGTCGTCGAGGGAGCTCATCACTTCCTTCGGAATTGGTGCAATCTTGATTGTCGGCGGGCGACCGGGAGGACCGGGTGTGATCGTGGCTTGCTCGCCGGGCTTGAGCAGAGTGCCGCCTACGTCGCGGCCACTGCCGCGCACGGTGACATCGCCTTCAAGCAAGTAGATCGTGGTTTCTTTCGCATTGGTTTGAACCGCTACTTTTCCGCCGCGAATGTTCACGCCACCGTGTGGTGTGCCGTAATTCATGGTCGAACCTGAAATCATTTGTCCGGTGCAAATACCTACTTGGCCACGTGCGACGAACACATCGCTTTGCGAAATTGACGGCTCGATATCGGTGTTGGTGTTGCGGTCAGGGCGGAAGGGTTCTTGGACGAAGCGGTCAACTTCTACACGCGTATTTTCGTCGACATACATGCCTGTCCCGTTCGAATAAACAAAGGCTTGGTGTGAGTCTGCTTTCGTCTCGAGAACAGTTCCGGGTGCATCAAAAGCGGTTGCTTGCTTGGCTTCATACAACCTGCCGTCCGTGGTGATCTGGCTTTCGCCCACTGCTTCCGCAAGATAGAGCTTACTCGTCGGACCTTTCTTTTTGCCAAGTTGCGGTTGAGCAAACGCGGTGGGCGCGGCGAAAAACACGACGGTCAGGGCGGCTATAAAAATGCGGTAAGTGGTTTTCATGACGGCAGGTAGATTGGCGGACGCGTAGGGGAGGTTCCCAGACATCCACGAACGTAATAGGGTAATACCCCTATTTCAAGCATTATTAGCGAAATTGTTTCGTTCCGCAAACCTCGTGCAAGAGTCTACTGGACAACCAAATTCAGAAGTTTACCGCGCACGTAAATGATCCGTTTTGGAGGATTCTCGCCCAAGTGGGGCGAGACCTTGGGATGGGCCGTGGCGAGCGCAACCAATTCGTCCTGTGTCGCATCGACGCCGACCTGAGCTTCGCCGCGGTGTTTGCCGTTAACTTGGAAAACGACCGTGATCGTTGTCGCGACCAATTTTGCGGGATCAAAGGTCGGCCATGGTGCCGTCATGGCCGCGCCGGGTTGTTCGAAACGGGCCCACAGCTCTTCCGCCATGTGCGGCGCAAGGGGAGCGATCAATTTGATGAAATCAAGCGCTACCCCGCGCGGCATGGTGGGTTCCTTCACCAGTGCGTTGAGCAAGATCATTAATTGCGAAATCGCGGTGTTGAACCGCAGCGCTTCGATATCTTCGCCGACTTTCTTGATGGTTTCGTGCAACAGCTTGTCGGTCGCCGGCGTGAGCACGCCGTCGTCGATGCGCGAGCTCAGCGCGCCGGATTCCGTGACGCATTCGCGCCAGAATTTGCGCAGGAAACGATGCACACCTTCGATGCCCTTTGGATTCCACGGCTTCATCGCTTCGAGCGGTCCGAGGAACATGAGGTATAGCCGCAAGGTGTCCGCGCCGTAAGCGCTGATGATGTCGTCGGGATTCACGACATTGCCGCGGCTTTTCGACATCTTCACGCCGTCTTCGCCGAGGATGATCCCTTGGTGAAATAGTTTTTGGAATGGCTCCGCCTGCGGCACCACGCCGAGGTCGAACAGCACTTTGTGCCAGAAACGCGCGTAGAGCAGGTGCAACACCGCGTGCTCCGCGCCGCCGACGTAAAGATCGGGCACGCCCCAATACTGCATGGCTTCCTTGCTCGCGAGGCGGTCCGGGTTTTGTGGGTCAAGGTAGCGCAGGAAATACCAGCACGAGCCCGCCCATTGGGGCATCGTGTTCGTCTCGCGCCGCGCGCGCACCCACGCCTCGCCGGTCGGTTGTGAGTCGGTGGCGGGCACGGCTGCGCCGGTTTGCACATTGAGCCAGATTTCGAGCCACTGTGTTTCGTTGGCCAATGGGCTTTCACCATTGCCGCTCGGCAAATAGGATTTCACGTCCGGCAACTGCAAGGGTAGGCAGGCTTCCGGCAACGGCACCGCATAGTGCGTCACGCCCTTTTCGCAAAACGTCACCGGTTCCGCCGGCAAATCCGCGCGGAGTTTCTCAATCCGCCGGTAGTCTTGTTCGCTGACCCACGCGACGGGGAACGGCTCACCCCAGTAGCGTTGGCGCGAGAACAGCCAGTCGCGCAACTTGTAATTGATGCGTCGCGCGCCGAGTTGCCGCCCTTCAAGCCAGTCGATCATCTTCGCCTTCGCCTCCGCGACGTGCAGGCCGTTGAGGGAGAGACTGTCGTTGGCGCTGTTGATGGCCGGCCCGTCTTCAACGAAGGCCTGGTCCGCAAAATCAGCCGGCGGTTGCACGGTGCGAATGATCGGCAGGTCAAACAGCTTCGCGAATTCCCAATCGCGCACATCCTGCGCCGGCACGGCCATGATCGCGCCGGTGCCGTAGCCCATGAGCACGTAGTCGGCAATCCACACGGGCACCCGCGCGCCGTTGGCGGGATTGATCGCGTAGCTGCCGGTGAACACGCCGGTCTTTTCCTTGGCCGCATCCGACATGCGTTCGACGTCGCTCTTGGCGGCGGTCTTCTTGCGATAGGCATCAACGGCCTCCGCCTGCGCCGCCGTAGTGAGAGCCGGCACGAGCGAATGCTCCGGTGCGAGCACCATGTAAGTGCAACCAAAGAGCGTGTCCGGACGCGTCGTGAACACCTTCAAGTCGCCGAGCGTGGCATCTTCGAGTTTGAACAACACCTCGGCGCCTTCGCTGCGGCCGATCCACGCTTCTTGCATGCGCTTGGTCGAATCGGGCCAATCAACTGTCTTCAACCCATCGAGCAATTGCTCGGCATAAGCCGTGATGCGCAGGACCCATTGGCGCAAATTGCGACGTTCGACCGAGAAGTTGCCGACCTCTGATTTGCCATCGATCACTTCTTCGTTGGCCAAAACCGTGCGCAATTCCGGACACCACCACACGGGGCGTTCGTCAACGTAGGCGAGACCGCGGCGGAAGAGTTGGAGGAAAATCCATTGCGTCCAACGGAAGTATTTCGGGTCGGTCGTATCGACTTCGCGTTCCCAGTCGTAGGAAAAGCCGAGCGCTTTGATCTGCCGGCGGAAATTGACGATGTTGTTCTGCGTGTTCGCCGCCGGGTGCGTGCCGGTTTTCACCGCGTGTTGTTCCGCCGGCAAGCCGAACGCGTCCCAACCGATCGGGTGCAACACGTTGAAACCGCGCGCGCGCTTGTAGCGGGCGAGGATGTCGGTCGCGGTGTAACCCTCGGGGTGGCCGATGTGCAAACCGGCGCCCGATGGATACGGGAACATATCGAGCACGTAATATTTCGGCTTGGTCGAGTCATTCTCGGCTCGAAATGGACGGCTCTGCTCCCAGATTGACTGCCAATGTGGCTCAATCTTGAGAAATTCGTAATCGGTGCAATCGGTGTGCTTCACGGGAAATCCGTCACTTTGGGACTATGGCACCGACCGTCAATCCTACTGAGGAAAATCCTGTTGATCGGCCTCGTAGCCTGCCTCCCGTCGGCGAACGCGGCAGTCAGCCGCGGCTTTAATCGCGTGCTCGATGCTGTCGTCCGCATCGATGTGCGCGAAATGGCTTTCGAGGAAGGCGCGCGTCGCTTTGACCGTGGCATCGGCTCCGGCGTCATCATTGAGAAGAGCGGCCTCATCCTCACCAACGCCCACGTGGTCAGTCCGCGCGCCGTCGAAATTTCAGTCACGCTGTCCAGTCTCGAACGCGTCAGCGCGACGTTGGTCGGTTGGGATCACTGGACGGATTTGGCGGTGTTGCGGTTGAATCTCGATGAAGTGAAGTCGCGCAAACTCACATTTGCCCACGCGGAATTCGGCGATTCGGAGGATTTGTTTCCGGGGCAAACCGTCTACGCCGTCGGCACGCCGCACGGACTTACGCGCACCGTGACCCGCGGCATCATTTCCAACAACCGCCGCTTCTTCGAAGACTCGCGCGCCGTGCGCGGCTACGAAACGGGTTCGTTCAACACGTGGTTGCAGACCGACGCCGCGATCAACCCCGGCAACAGCGGCGGACCGTTGGTGACGGAGAATGGCAAAGTCGTGGGCATCAACTCACGCTCCTACATGGGCGCCGACAATCTCAGCTTTGCGATTCCCGCGAGTGTCGCGCGTCGCGTCGCGGAAACACTCGTGCGTGACGGACGCGTGCAGCGCAGCTACCTCGGTTTGCGTCCGCGCAGTTTGCAGGACTTGGAGAAATTCTACTCGCTCGCTGTGAACACCGGCATGTTGGTCGAGAGCGTGGATCTCGGTTCGCCGGCGGCGCGTGCTGGCGTGCGCGCAGGGGACATTGTGCTCTCGTTGAATGGCGCGAAACTCGACGGACGTTTTCCCGAGCAATTGCCACCAATCCAAAATCAAATTGCGAATCTCCCGATCGGTTCCGCCGTGCGACTCGAAGTGAAGCGCGGCAACGCGACGATGGAGTTGAACGCCGTGACCGAAGCGCTGGAAAGCCGCGTTGGCGACGAGTGGGCGTTTGAGAAATGGGGTCTGAGTGTGCGCAAAGTGTCCCGGGCTTACGCGCGCGAGAATCAACTCACCAACGAATCCGGCGTGCTGGTCATCGGCGCGCAACCGGGGTTTCCCGCCGCGCAATCCGGCATCGGTCGCGGCGACATCATCACGACGGTCGGCGGCGAAACGATTGACGACCTCGCGCGCCTCAAGGAACTTTACGCGGCCTACGAGGCAAAACCGGAACCAGTGCTCGTCGAAGCGCAGCGCCACCGCCGGATCACCCTCTACGTCTTCAAACCATGATGCGATTTTTGCGAATTTTAGCGATTCACACCCTTAGTTTCGCCGCCGTGGTGGCCGCTGGGGCGACGGATCTTGGGACCTTGTTCGCCGAGCGCTTGGCGTCGGTCGTGGCGGTGGAGTTCACCGTCGAAACCGAAATCGATCGCCGCCAACATTTCGTGTCCGGCGCGGTGATTGACGACCAAGGGACAATCATCATTCCGGGCGGCAATCTCCTGCCGAGCGTCGCGATGGATCAGTTGAAGGATTTCAAAGTTTACTTGCCCAACTCCGACACTGCGATGCCCGCGACGTATCTCGGACCCAACGTGCTCACGGGATTTTATTATCTGCGGCTCAACGAAGCGTCGTCCGCGGCAAAGCTCAAGCCGTTCACCGATTTTGCCATCAGTCCAACGACAAGGCTCGGCGAGGAGTTGTGGGGCATCGGCCTGCGCGGCAAAGACGAAAATTTCGCGCCTTACGTGCTGAGTTCGCGCGTGGCGCTCGTGGCGAAGTTGCCGAATCAAACCGCGATCACCGCGCAGGACGTCGGCGGGCCGGGCTTGCCGGTGTTCACCATGACGGGCGAACTCGCCGGGCTCGCGCTTAATCCGTTTGGACAGAATTTTCTCCTCTTTTCGCGCAACCAGAATGGCACGCCGATTATGTTGGTGAACGCCGAGGAGAGCAGCGTCGTGCTGCTCGCAGAGGAATTCCTGCCTTATCTCCAGCGCATTCCGAAAAACACCGCGGGGCGTCCGGTGTCGTGGCTCGGGATTTACGGAATGCAGCCCGTCGATCCGGATGTCGCGAAGTTGCTCAAACTGGAAGGGCGCGCGGGTCTTGTGCTCAGCGATTTGAAAGCCGACGGTCCCGCCGCCAAGGCCGGACTGAAAGATCGCGACATCGTGCTCGCGATTGACGGAGAGCCACTCCCGCGACTGAAACCCGATCACGTCGTCGTCGGCTATTTCGGACAAGCGATGTTGAAACGCCAACCCGGCGAAAAAGTCACACTGACGGCTTTGCGCGGGACGGAGGAAATCAGTGTCGAGGTCGTGCTCGGCGATGAGCCGAAGATGGTTCGCGAAGCGGAACGGAAGTATTTCGAACAACTCGGTTTCACCGCGCGTGAGTTCCTCGTGGCGGATAGCATCATGCATCGCGCGGCGGGCGGCGAACACGGTGGCGCCGTGGTGCACTTCTTGAAACCAAACGGCGCGGCGGCTGCGGCCGGTTTGCGACCGGATGATTGGATTCGCGAAATCGACGGCGTGGCCGTGACGAGTTACGCTGCGGCTGTGGAAAAATTGGCGTCGCTCGAAGGCGACGCGCAGCGCAAGGAATTCGTCTTGCTCTCCAGTCGGGGCGGCGAGACCCAAGTGTTACGCATCAAACTCAACTAATTATGTTCACTGGCATCATCGAAGAAGTTGGCCGGACCGTCGCCTTCACGCGCGGTGACGCGGCGTGGTCTTTGCAAATTAGCGCGCAAATCGTGCCGAGCGATGTGAAGCTCGGCGACAGCGTCGCGGTAAACGGCTGTTGCCTCACCGTGGTGCGGCACAGCGCTGACGCACTTTGGTTCGACGTGTTGGAGGAGACGCGCCGGCTCACAAGTTTCAACGAACTCCAGCCCGGCTCGGCGGTAAATCTCGAACGCAGTTTGCAACCCGCAGGGCGGATGGGGGGGCACTTTGTCAGTGGTCATATCGATGCACTCGGTCGCGTCGAAGTTTTCGAACCACGCGGCAAGGATCACTATTTACGCGTGAGCGCACCACCCGGCCTCGGGCGCTACTTGGTTTCCAAAGGGAGCATCGCAATTGATGGCATTTCGCTGACTGTCGCGGAAGTTGACGGTGACTCGCTGGCGGTGTGGTTAATTCCGCACACGTTGGTGGCGACGAATTTGAGCGAGAAGTGCGTCGGTTCGGGCGTTAATCTTGAATTCGATTTGCTCGCAAAATATGTCGAGAAACTCGTGGAGGCGCGCAGAGTCGATTCATGAACGTGCGCGAACATCTGCTGGCATTGACCGATGAGCTGCGTCGCTTGAAAGGCGAGGGCGGACGCACGGTCGTGGCCACGGACGCGAGCGTGGAACAGTTGCGGCGTGCAGTGGCAATGGTGCGCGACGAACTCGCGCAGCAGGCGACCGGTGATGTCGCTTCGACGTCGGTGGTGAATGCGATTGATACAGGAGTAGCGGGGGCAACGACGAACATCTTTGCGCCGCAGCCCCACCCGACACGCACCGCGCCACCTCCGGCAACAGTCGCGCCGATTACCGCACCGCTGCCCGTGGTGGCGTTGCCAGAGGGCGACAAGCAAACGCAGATGACCTATCTGCGCGCACTGGTGGAGCAGAACGAAACTTGCCGCGCGCATCTTCGTCCCGGGAAACAACTCGTTGTCGGCGTCGGAAATCTTGATGCGGATATTTTCTTTTGCGGAGAAGCGCCCGGTGCGGAAGAGGAATTACAGGGCGAACCGTTTGTCGGTCCCGCAGGGCAGTTGCTCACCAAAATGATTCAAGGAATGGGTCTGCAACGCGAGGACGTCTATATCGGCAACATCATGAACTGGCGGCCGGAGATGCCGGTTGGAGCGGGCGGGGAACAGATCGGAAATCGCGCGCCGACCAAGGAGGAGATGGGATTTTGTCTGCCATTTTTGCGCGCGCAGTTGGCCATCGTTCGGCCGAAAATAATCGTCACACTCGGCGCCACCGCCACCGCAGGATTATTGGGCGCAGACAGCTTTCGAGCGCTGGGCGACGTGCGTGGACGGTGGCATGAATTTGATGCGATTCCCCTGATGGTGACTTATCACCCGTCCTATATTTTGCGGAATCAGAGTCTGCGTTCGAAGCGTCAGATTTGGGAGGACCTGCTCCAAGTGATGGAACGGGCCGGTCACCCGATTTCCGAACGGCAACGCGGATTTTTTCTGAGCTAAAAACCGCGCCTTAGCACGGTCAGTCAGACTTCACTGCATGTTGGCGTAGGCATTTACGACGACTTTGTCGCCGGTAGGAGTTGAGCCTTTGATGCGCACGGCCGCGTTGCCTGGGGCAAGATTTTGCGTTGGCGCGATGTGCACGCGATAGTGTGTTCCACTCGTTACGATCTCCAATCGCGCCACGAAGTCAGTGCTCGAAACCATGACCTCGTTGAAATCAATTTGCAGGCCGGTGACTGGCATGATTTCGACCGATTTCTCAGCCATCGTTTCGCCAATCTTCCAGTCCAGTGATTGCGGTTCGGTGGTCGCGAAATCGGGGACGTCAATGCGCACGATGAGTCGTTGGGGTGGGGAACCGTCATCTGTGACCACGGTGACGAAGCGTTCGTAAAGCCCGAGGCGTTCTCCAACGGTGAATCGTGCGGTGATCAGGCCGGATTCGCCACTTTGGTATACGAGTTGATCGGGTGCTGCTTCAAGGCAGTCGCAATTTGTCTGAAGCTCGCGAATCGCGACAGGTTGTGGGCCGGTGTTCTTGAAACTAAAAGCGACATCGAGAGTGCGCTGCAACGGTGCGACCGTGCCATCATACGAGGTTGAGACCCATTCGAGGGCCAATCCAAGCGTGGCGCAGAAAACAGAAATTCCCACGACGCCGAAGTGACGGATGCGGAGGAATCGCCGCATGGGCTTATTTAATGCGAACGGCTTCGAGCGCGACTTTAACGCGGGCGTATTCAGCTTCCAGTTTCGGCAGAGCAATGGCCATGGCACTTAGATCAGAATTTTTTGCGAGCTGCTCGATTTCATGCGCTAGATGAGCCAGTTGAGTGGCCCCAAAATTCCCCGCCGCGCCCTTGATGCTATGGGCAGCTCGCTGGCCAGTGCTCAAATCGCCCCCGCTCAACGCCGCGCGCACTTCTTCGATTCGCGCGGGTGTGTCACCCAAGAAGATGTCGATCAATTCGTTAAAGAATTGGCCACCGTCGTCCGAAGACATGGACTGAAGCATGGCGATGGCGTCTGCATCTAAGATGTCGTCGTGTGACATAGGAATTCGCTAAAGGACTGGATTGCAAAAGGCAAAGATGCATTTGGCTCAAGGTAATAACTAACTGGAAAATTACGTATCATAAAATCCGGATATGATGATGATTCTCCTTGCTCCAATTGTGGTGAAGTTGTTTTTTTCAGGTTTATGGCCAATTCATTTGTCTTCTCTTCCGAGTCAGTAGGCGAGGGGCATCCTGACAAGGTTGCCGACCTGATTTCCGACAGCGTGCTCGACGCGTGTCTTGCTCTTGATCGCACCAGCCGCGTGGCGTGCGAAACGATGGTGAAATCCAACATGGTGATTCTGGCTGGTGAAATCACCATCCCGAAGATCGGGCAAAAGCCGATCGATGAGGCGTTGAACCTCGGCAAAATCGTGCGCGCTGCGATCCGCGACATTGGTTACATCAACGACGACGATGTTTTCCACGCCGACAAGATTTTCATCAACAATTACCTGACCACGCAGTCGCCTGACATCGCGCAAGGTGTCGATGCGAAGAAGGCCAAAGGAAAGAAGACCGCCGAGCAGGGTGCCGGCGACCAGGGCATCATGTTCGGTTACGCGTGCAACGAGACGCCGGAGTTGATGCCGACGCCGATCATGTTCGCGCACCGTCTCGGTCGTGAGTTGACCAAGATTCGCAAATCCGGCGCGGCCCCGTGGCTCCGTCCCGACGCGAAGTCCCAAGTTTCCGTGCGCTACGAAAACGATCGCCCGGTGGAAGTTTCCAATGTCGTCATTTCCACGCAACACGCCGATGGCGTCGCGCATTCGACGATTGAAAAATACCTCATCGAAAACGTCGTGAAGAAGGTCATTCCAGCGACGATGTTGAGCAAGAACACCGAATTCCTGATCAATCCGACGGGACGTTTCGTGATCGGCGGACCGCAAGGCGACTCCGGTCTTACCGGACGCAAAATCATCGTCGACACTTACGGCGGCTGGGGCCGTCACGGTGGTGGCGCGTTCTCCGGCAAGGATCCATCGAAGGTCGATCGCTCGGCCGCTTACATGGGCCGCTGGATTGCGAAGAACATCGTCGCCGCTGGCCTCGCCACGCACGCTGAAATCCAATTCGCCTATGCCATCGGCCACCCGAAACCCGTTTCGGTGCGCGTCGAGACGTTTGGCACGGCCAAGGAAGGCGTGTCCGACGAGCAAATCACCAACGCCGTGCAAAAAGTTTTCAGCTTCAAGCCCGCCGATATCGTTTCCCAACTCAATTTGCTCCGCCCGATTTATCGCCAGACGACCAACTACGGTCACTTCGGCAAGAAGGGCCTCCCCTGGGAGCAATCCTCCAAGGCCGCCGCACTCCGCGCCGCCCTCTAATCATCCGCTAACGCATCTATTCCATGGCTACTTCTATCACTTCCGCCGCTGCCACCGATTTCAAGGTCAAGGACATCTCCTTGGCCGAGTGGGGTCGCAAAGAAATCCACATCGCTGAGCATGAAATGCCCGGCTTGATGGCCGTCCGCAAAAAATTCGGCCCGAGTAAACCGCTCGCCGGGGTCCGCATCACGGGCTCGTTACACATGACGATTCAGACCGCGGTCTTGATCGAGACCTTGGTCGAACTCGGCGCGATTGTGCGCTGGGCTTCGTGCAACATTTTCTCGACGCAAGACCACGCCGCGTCCGCTATCGCGGTTACCGGCGTGCCGGTGTTCGCTTGGAAAGGCGAAACACTCGAAGAATACTGGGATTGCACCCTCGACGCCGTCATTCACCCGAATGGCCTCGGCCCGCAACTCGTCGTCGATGACGGTGGCGACGTCACGCTGCTCATCCACAAGGGTCTGCAACTCGAGAAGGGCGACAAGTGGGTCGATTCTGCTTCGTCGAATCACGAAGAGCAGGTGATCAAGAATCTTCTCAAGCGCGTTCACGCGCAGAACCCGACGATTTGGACCAACCTCGTGAAGGATTGGCGCGGTGTTTCGGAAGAAACGACGACCGGCGTGCATCGCCTCTACCAGATGCTCGAGAAGGGCCAGCTCTTGGTTCCTGCGATCAACGTCAACGACTCCGTCACCAAGTCGAAGTTCGACAATCTCTACGGCTGCCGCGAATCACTCGCTGACGGTCTTAAGCGCGCCACCGACGTCATGATCGCCGGCAAGGTTGCCTGCGTCTGCGGCTACGGCGATGTGGGCAAAGGCTCGGCGCACTCACTGCGCGGCTTCGGCGCGCGCGTTATCGTCACCGAAATCGATCCGATCAACGCACTCCAAGCGTCGATGGAAGGCTTCGAAGTTAACACCATCGAGTCCACCTTGGGCCGCGCCGACATTTACGTTACGACCACGGGCAATCTCGACATCATCACCCTCGAGCACATGCGCCAAATGAAGGACCAAGCGATCGTGTGTAACATCGGTCACTTCGATAACGAAATCCAAGTCGAGCAGCTCAACAAATCCGACGCCAAACGCGTGACGGTGAAGCCGCAATACGACATGTATACCTTCCCCAACGGGAACGCGATTTACATGCTCGCCGAAGGCCGCCTCGTGAACCTCGGTTGCGCCACCGGCCATCCGTCGTTCGTGATGTCGAACAGCTTCACCAACCAAACGCTGGCGCAACTCGATCTCTGGGCCAATCGCGAGAGCTACAAGGTCGGCGTTTACCGCCTCCCGAAGCACCTCGACGAAGAAGTCGCCCGTCTGCACTTGGAGAAAATCGGCGTCAAGCTCACCAAGCTCACACCTGCCCAAGCCCAGTATCTCGGCGTGCCAGTCGAAGGTCCCTACAAGCCGGAGCACTACCGCTACTAAGCGGAAAGCGCAGTTCATCACCTTTCGACGCCGCGGAATTATTCCGCGGCGTTTTTCTTTTGCGGTGTTTTAGACGAGGGGTCGAATAGGGCAGTTTACCTCTCGGCCGCAGAGGGAAGCAGCCGTCTTTACACGGACGATTTTTCCTGCGAGCGTGCGCCCGTGAGATTGATCCCCGCAATTTCATTGGTCATTCGACTCGCGCTCGTCGCGCTGGTGAGTTCGCCGGTTTCGGCCCAGACAGTCGTCCCGACGCCGGTTCGCGAGTATTTGTTTTCCGGGAATTTAGCGGACGCTTCCGGCGGTCCAAATATGGTCGCGCTGGGTGGGGGCGTGATCGACGAAGCTTATGTTTTCGCTGCCAATCAGGGGCTGCTGCTCTCCGATTTGTCGCTCGATACGGGCACCTACTCGTTCGAGCTTGGTTTTACCTTCTTTACCCTCGGTGGTTATCAAAAGATCATCGACTTTGCGAATCGCGCCTCGGATTCGGGGTTCTATGTGCTGGGCAATTCGCTGAATTTTTATCCGGTGGTGAACACGGGATTGGTCGATGTGCGGGCGAACGAAGCGGTCCATGTGATGTTAACCCGCGACGGGGCTACGAGCGCTGTTGCTGTCTATGTCAACGGCCAGCTTGGTTTCACTTTCACGGATAGCGGCGGACGCGGAGAAATCAGCGGGGCATTGCGCGAAATTTATTTTTTCACGGATGACTTTCCGACCGGAGGCGAAGCCGGCCCGGGTTCGGTGGATTTTATTCGAATCTACAACCAATCGTTGGATGCCGCGCAGGTCTCGGAGCTTTTTACCAACGGACCGGTGGTGGTGCCGGAGCCGTCGACGGCTGTGCTGTTGTTGATTGGAATCGGCGCCCTGCTCGGCGGCCGGATGCTGCGGAACTCGCGAAAGATGGTTGGCGACAGCAAAAGCTAACGCGCGTGCAAGTCGTAGCGGCCGGCGCGGCGCGAGAGTTGTAAGGGTGCTCCGAAAAGGTCCGAGAGCGCACGCGAAGTAAGGACGCGTTTCGTCGGACCATCGGCAACAATCGTCCCGTTTGCCATGAGGAGCACACGCTCGATCTCCGGCACTATGTCGGCAACGGTGTGCGTGACGAGCATCAGACTTTTATCGCGACCGGCCAACTTCCGTAGGACCTCACGGAATTCCTCTGTCGCGCCCGGATCGAGGCTCGTCGTCGGTTCGTCCAGCAGCAGCACCGCCGGATCGTGCACCAAGGCCCGGGCGATAAGGGCGCGGCGTTGTTCGCCCGAGGACATTTGGGCCACGGGACGTTTCGCCAAATGAAGGATATCGAGAAAACGCAGCAAGGCGCGTGCGCGCCGGATTTGCGTCGGATGTGGACGCATGTCGGGCCATAGGCCGAGACTGCCGAAATAGCCCGAGAGCACCAATTCTAGTCCAGTCACGGAGCGCACGGTGACCTCGTGGGAAAGCTGCTGGAGTTGATCCAGCGCCACGACACCGAGTGTCTTGCGGAAATCTGTGACGTTGCACCATTCCGTGCCCAGCACGTGAAACCGGTAGCCGGGGGTATCGACGACGGGGTAGAGCTCGCGCGTGAGTGTCTTGATGAGCGTGGATTTGCCGCAACCGTTGGGACCAAGCAGCGCGACGTGTTCGCCGCGCCGAAGTTGCAAGTCGAGTCGGTGGAGCACGCGCCGTTCGCTGCGGTAAACCGTTAGTTGACGAAAATCAAAGAGGAGCGGTTGCGGCGATGCCACGGGGAGAAGGCGTCAACTCGCGCTAGTCGGGGCGGAGCGGTGGAAAACTGGCGGAGAGAGAGGGATTCGAACCCTCGAGACCCTTTTGGGGTCTGCACCTTTAGCAAAGGTGTGCCTTCGACCACTCGGCCATCTCTCCAAAGTCAGGTTTACGAGCAAAGGCGCGGACCCGGCGGGCGCAAGGCATTTTCCTAAAGTTTCGGTGCGTAATATTTCGATTTCAGCACGCCGATGCAGGGGATGTTGCGGTAACGCTCATTGAAATCGAGGCCGTAGCCCACGACGAATTCGTTGGGAATTTCAAATCCGACGTATTCCGCCTCAAAGGGCACGATGCGGCGCGCTTTTTTGTCCAACAGCACGCAGGTTTTCACCGAGGCGGCGTGTTTCGCGACCAGCAACTCGCGCACTGCGGAAAGCGTGTTCCCCGTATCGAGAATGTCGTCAACCAGCAGCACGTGATGACCGGCGATATCGAGCTTCAGATTGTCCACGATGACGGGTTTGCCGGTCGCCTGCATGCCGGTGTGATAACTGGAGGCGCGGATGCAGTCTAGGCGCAGCGGCGTGCTCAATTCGCGGAGCAAATCGGCCGTGAAAATCAATGCACCGTTGACGATGGCGATCACCGTCAGATCCTTACCCCGATAAGCGCGGTTGATTTGCTCGGCCAGTCCGCGCACTCGGCGCTTGATGGCGGTTTCGCTGACCAAGACATGGTCGAGGTGTTTGAGTTCAGGAATGGGCTTTCGCAGGGCCATAAAAAACCTATCTCGCATCTCGCCGGAGTTGGCAACTGTTACAAGCGCAGCAGGGCGGCCTTTCTTTTTGACTTCGCCCAACCCGACCGGTTGCCTGAACGCGACGCCCTACCGATGATTTCCATTCAGGTCCAAAAACTCACCAAACGATTCGGCAATGTCGTGGCGCTGCACGAACTCGACCTTACGATTCGTCCGGGTGAACTCTTCTTTCTTCTCGGACCGAGCGGTTGCGGCAAGACGACGCTCCTGCGCAGCCTCGCTGGTTTCTACATTCCCGAACAGGGTAAGATTTCGTTTGGCGATGAAGACGTCACGCGTCTCGCGCCGCACAAGCGCAACACCGGGATGATGTTTCAAAGTTACGCGCTCTGGCCGCACATGTCGGTCGCGGAGAATGTCGCTTTCGGGTTGCACGAACGCAAAGTTCCTCCGGCGGAAATCAAACAGCGCGTGCAAGAAGCCCTGGAGTCCGTGCGCATGGCGCAATACGCGGATCGCAAACCCAACATGTTGTCCGGCGGTCAGCAGCAACGTATCGCGCTGGCCCGTGCGCTCGTGATCCGGCCCCGCTGCTTGCTGCTCGATGAACCACTCTCGAATCTCGACGCCAAATTGCGGCTCGAAATGCGCACGGAAATTCGGCGCGTTTGCAAAGAATTCAAGCTCACGACTGTTTACGTCACGCACGATCAGAAAGAAGCACTTTCGATTGCGGACCGCATGGCGATTCTCGACCACGGCCACATTCTCCAGGTCGGCACGCCGCGCGAAGTTTACAAGCGGCCCACCCGCAAGATCGTCGCCAATTTCATTGGCGAGGCCGATTTCATTCCCGGCAAAGTGCTCGGCATCGCGGCGGGCTTCGTGACGGTAGAAACAGCGATCGGCCGTTTCGATGGGATTTTTGGCAATCCGAGCGATGTGCCGGCGGTCGGCGCGGCGGTGACGGTTTCGATTCGTCCGGAGTGCTGGGAATTGCATCGCGACTTCGAGCAACGCAATGCGGTGCGTGGTCGAATTGGTGATTCGGTCTATCTCGGCGAAGTGGCGCAATACGACTTCGTGACGTCTAACAACGCCACCAAGCTCAAAATTTTCGAACGCAACCCGCGTTTCGCCGATGGCTCAGCGCGCGGTGAACTTTACGCCACCGTCGCACCTGAAGACGTGATTGTGCTGACGGAGTGATCGTTCGCTGCTGCCCATGAAGCGAACGATCATTATTCTCGCGTTAGCCACAGTGGTGGCGTTGCCGTTCCTCTTGCGCACTAAACGCGCTTCGCATGGCAAGGCCGACGACACGGTCGTCATCATCACGCCGCATAACGAAGCGATCCGTCACGAATACGGTTTGGGATTTGCCGATTGGTATCACCGTCAAACCGGTCGCACCGTGACCATTGATTGGCGCGTTATCGGCGGCACGAGTGAGATCACGCGTTTCCTCGAGTCGGAATACGTCTCCTCTTTTCAGTATTACTGGACGCGCACGCTCAACCGTCCGTGGAGCGTCGATGTCCAGGCGGCATTCGCCAACCATCGGCTCGCGAAGAACGCCTCCGCCGAAGCGCAGGAAGCGCGCAAGGCTTACCTCGATTCGAATGTCAGTTGCGGCATTGATGTGTTTTTCGGCGGCGGCAGTTTTGATTTTATCCGCCAAGCAAACGCGGGTCGCATCGTCGATTCGGGCATCATGCAGAAGCACCCGGAGTGGTTTAACGACCACGTGATACCAGCCGAGTTTACCGGCGAACCTTACCTTGATAAACAAGGCCGATGGGTGGGCGCAGTGCTCAGCAGCTACGGCATGCTCTACAATTATGATTCGCTCAAGCGCCTCGGCATCGCCCAACCGCCCCAGCAATGGGAGGACATCGCTGATCCGCTTTACGAAGGCGAAGTCGCGCTGTGCGATCCGACCAAGAGCAGTTCAATCGCCAAGGCGTTTGAAAATGTCATTCAACAACAAATCTACCGCGAATGGGATCGTCTTGCACGTGAGACGGGTAAGCCGCGCAAGGAACTGGAAGCGGCCGCGGTGCGGGCAGGTTGGGAACGTGGTCTGAGTGTTTTACAACGCATCGGGGCGAATGCCCGCTATTTCACCGACTCATCGCAAAAACCGCCGATCGACGTGCTGCACGGCAACTCGGCCGTTGGAATGTGCATCGATTTCTACGGCCGTTACCAAGAGGAAAGCGCGAGCCAACGCAGCGGCCAGAAACGGCTCGGTTATTTTTCACCACCTGATGGCACCGTGCTTTCGCCCGACCCAATTGCGTTGATGCGTGGAGCGCCAAATCGTGCGCCAGGCATCGCTTTCATCGAATACGTGTTGTCGATGGAAGGTCAGCAACTGTGGAATTTCAAAGTTGGCACAGAGGGCGGGCCGCAACGTTTTGCGCTGCGTCGCTTGCCGATTCGCCGCGATTTCTATGCGCAGGCCGACTGGAAACAACTTCGCTCCGACCCGGATGTGCAACCTTACGAGGGAGACAATCCGCTCATCTACAATCAGTCGTGGACGAGTGGTGACACGTTTCGCGCCATGGCGTTTGTCATTCGCGTGATGTGCCTCGATACGCACCCCGAGTTGGTTCGCGCCTGGCGCGAAATCATCAAGGCAGGTATGCCGGCTGATGCGATTGCGGCCATGAGCGATTTGTCGACGGTGAGCTACGACAACGTGCAGGGTCGGATTCGTCAGGCGCTCACGGCGAAGAACAAGGTGGACGAAATCCGCATCGCGAACGAACTCGCGAATCAGTTTCGCCGCCAATACGACCATGCCGCCGAGCTGGCGCGCGCGTCGCGCAAGTAACGCAGCGTTCCAAACTCAGGACCAATTGGCGATCGTCTGCACAAATGCGACTTGATCGGCCGCGCGGAAGAAAGAAGTCCCCGCGACAAAAGTATCAGTGCCGGCATCACGGCAGGCTTGGCCAGTTTTGAGATCGACGCCACCGTCCACTTCCAGGCGGAATTTCAAGCCGAGTTCTTGGCGCCAAGCGGCGATTTGCGAAATCTTTGGCAGCATGTCGCTGCGAAAAGCTTGTCCTCCAAATCCGGGTTGCACGGTCATCACTAACACCAAATCGACGTGCGCTAAGAGATGCTTGATGCTGTCAGCGTGCGTGCCGGGATTTAGCACGATGCCATTCTGACAACCAAGCTCGCGAATACGCGCCAGCGTTGCGGCGTGATCATAGCTGGGTTCGATGTGAATGCTGATGAGGTCAGCGCCGGCCTTCGCAAAGGCTTCGATGTAGCGCTGCGGCTCGGCCAACATCAGGTGCGTATCGAAAAATGTTTTCACCCCCGCTCGCCGGAGCGCGGCCAAAACCTCGGGGCCAAAGGTGAGATTGGGCACGAAATGCCCGTCCATGATGTCGAGGTGAAGCCACGGAGCTCCACTGGAGGCCGCAGCGTGCGCGCTAGCGGCGAGATGGGCGTGGTCGCCAGCCAATAACGAGGGAGCGAGAACAGGCGCGTGCATGTAGCAGCACTCAAACGAATCGGCCCGTGCTGCAAAGCGCGAAATGCGGCGCTTCTATTACCAGCGATCCAAAACCGCCTGTCGCGTGATTTCCGCCAGTTGCGCGGCGAGCAAGGGCAGGGCTTGGTATTCGGCCTGTTGCTGCCCGCTATCGGTGAGCGCATCGCTGCGCGCGCTGAGTGCGCGGTCGGTGAACTGCGCTACTTGGGTGCGTTGATCGGTCAACGTGGCGCGTGCTTGCAGGGTGAGTTCAAAACGACGGGCGAGTCCCGTATCATCCGGCCGAGCGACAACGACGGTGCGGCTGTAATTTTCCAGCGTGACGGTGAGAGTGGCATCGGCTTGGGCACTCGAGTTGACGAGTCGCACGCGGCCATCTTTCAAAAACGCATCGCGTAATTGCGTCGAAATGAGCGCGCGTGCCTGAGGCAAGGGTGTTTCGCTTTCAACCACGGCAATGTGCAGGGTGGTGAAAGTTGGCGCGGTCGTATTACCGAGCCGATAATGGCTGCAGGAAACAACGCCTAGGCAAAGGCAGGCGAGGGCGAAGAGCGAAAGCGCGCGAGGCATCGCGAGGGTTAGAACAACCAGAACCGCTTCTTCTGTTTTTGCGCCGGAGCCTTGGGCTCGGCGGGAACCGAAGGAGGAGTTTGCCCTTCGAGGCGGGCGTCCACGTCGGCGAGCATGATGCGGGCGCGGGCTGCGACCGGAGAGTCGGGGAAAGTGGTGATCGCTTCGTTGTAAAATACTTTGGCGGCTTTGTAGTTACGGCGGTATTTGTAGTAGTAGTCCGCGATGATCATTTTGCTCTGTGCGAGCATTTGTTTCATGGCGATGCGGCCGTCTTCGGCATTACCGGCACCGGCATCACCCGGGAATTGAATCAAGTAATCTTCGTAGTAGGTGATGGCCAATTTGGTTGAGCCTTGGTCGTAGTAAGGGCCGTCAACGAGCGAAGCGTGGGTTTGCGCCAACTTGAGGTAGGCATCGGGAGTGAGCACGTTGCCGGGGTAGCTGTTGATCATACGATCAAGTGCATCAATCGCTTCCTCGGTTGCCCCTGCTCGCTGATGGCCGCGGGCGATATTCATGAGCGAGAGCGGCGCGTAGTCGCTGAAGGGCGCATTGGCTACGATCTTCTCGAAATATTCGATGGCGCGGTCGCGATTGCGCAGGCCGGGAATAACGCCCCACGCATAGGAGCGCTTGCCTTCGAGAAGGCCGGAGGCCACGCGAAATTGACTGCCGATTACCTGGGAAAATTTCTCGCTGTTCGGATAGCGCAGGATGAGCTCCTGAAAGGCATCGAAGGCCTTGTAGAATTCTCGGCGTTTTTCGCGCAAAAGGCCGATGCGATAGAGACTTTCGGCGGCGTAAATCGAATTAGGGAATTTCTTGGAGACGTTCGCGTAAAGTTTCAGGGCTTTGCCGTTGTCGCTGCGCTCTTCCGCGTTGCGCGCGTCGTTCATCAATTTGAGGGCATCACCAGAATCTTCGTAAACAGAGCCGGCCAGCACTCCGCCTTCGATGCGCCAGCCTTGGCCGGGCGCCCAGACGAGGTCTGCGTGAGCTGCACAAGTGCAGCCGAGTGTGAATAATACGAGAACGAGAAAGTTCGAGCGAGACATGGGAAAATTACCAGCGAATGAGAGTGGAGCCGTAAGTGAAACCTGCACCAAAGGCAACAAGGAGCGTGTAATCGCCGGGTTTGATGCGACCGAGGCGGCGTGCTTCGTCAAGGGCGAGCGGAATCGAAGCGGAGGAAGTGTTGCCAAAACGATCGATGTTCAAATGAAAGCGATCCATTGGCAGACCGAGATTACCGGCGAGAGCTTCGACGATACGCACGTTGGCCTGGTGGGGAATCACGAGGTTGATTTGGTCAAGCGTGAGGCCGTTTTGTTCCACCATCTCACGGGCGACTTTCTCCATGACGCGCACGGCGTTCTTGAAGATTTCCTTACCCTTCATTTTGAGAAAATGACCTTTGGCTTCAATCGTCGCAGGCGACGTAGGCGTGCGTGAACCGCCGCAGGGCGTGTAAAGGTATTCGGTGAGTTCACCGTCGGCACCGAGATCGGAACCGATGATGCCGACGCCAACTTGGTCGGTTTTTTTCAAGACCGCGGCACCGCCGCCGTCACCGAAGAGCACGCAGGTCGTGCGGTCGGACCAATCGACGATGGTGGAAAGTTTTTCTGCGCCGATGATCAGCGCGCACTTGTAGCGACCGGTCAAGAGTTGGCCGTAGGCGATCTCGAGCGCGTAGACGAAACCCGAGCAAGCCGCTGCGATGTCGAAGCACGCCGCGTGTGGCGGAACGCCAAGCTTGTGTTGCACGACACAGGCCGTGGCGGGCAAGGGGTAGTCGGGAGTGGCAGTGGCGACAATCAGCAGATCGACATCCGCGGCCGTCATGTTGGCGTCGAGGAGTGCGGCTTGGGCGGCTTTGATTGCGAGGTCGGAGCAGGCTTCGTCGTCGGCCGCGATGTGGCGTTCGCGAATGCCGGAACGCGAGAAGATCCATTCGTCAGAAGTATCGACGCGTTGCGCCAGTTCTTGGTTGGTCACGACGCGCGCGGGAGCATAGGAGCCAACGCCTGCAATAATCACGGATGCCATAAGAAAAAAGGGTTAAGAAGTGGGCGCTTCGACCGGCGCTGGGGCTTGCACAAGTTGGTTGGCCTTGGCGACGTGTTCTTCGATGCAGTGATAGAGATCTTGGCGGATAATGGTATTGCCGGCGCGAATGGCGCTGGCCCATGCGTGACGATTGCTCGAACCGTGGGCTTTGAGGATGTTGCCCCGCACGCCAAGCAATGGCGCACCGCCATAGCGATCGGGATTCATGCGGATTTTCAAGGCGTTGAAAGCGCCTTTTGCGAGGAATGCACCACCCATGCGGAGCGGGCTCTTTTTTAGCTCATCCTTCAGCATCCCAGTAATGAACTTCGCGAGCGATTCCCACGTTTTCAGCAGGGTGTTGCCAACGAAACCATCACACACGACGACATCCACGTGGTCGCGAAAAACTTGGAAGCCTTCGATGGGGCCGACGTAGTTGATCACGCCGTTGATTTTCTTCAGCAGCTCGTTCGTCTCGGTGATGAGGGCGTTGCCTTTGCCTTCCTCCGTGCCGATGGAAAGCAATCCGACACGAGGCGACTTGAGACCGAGAATAACACGAGCGTAGTCAGCACCGAGGATGGCATTGTGCATCAAGTGCTGGGCGCGCGCTTCGGGGTTGGCCCCGGCGTCGATTAAAATGAAGTAACCCCCTTCACGCGGGATAACGGCGGCGAGGGCAGGGCGCTCGATACCATTCATCATCCGCAGTCGCAAAGTGCTGCCGGCCATGAGTGCGCCGGTGTTGCCGGAACTGACGGCGACGCGCGCAGTGCCCGCCTTAACGAGTTCGATCGCGCGCACCATCGAGGCGTCCTTCTTGGCTTTCAGCGCCTTGAGCGGCTTGTCATCCATCGCAATCACCTCGGACGCATGCACGACCGAAAGGCGCGGATTTTTGCTCAATCCAGCCGCGGCAATGAGCGGCGTTAAAACTTCCTGCTGGCCAACCAATATAATCGGAGCCAGCGCGGCATCTTCGGCTAGAGCAATCTGAACTGCGGCTACGACTTCCGCAGGGCCAAGGTCACCGCCCATCGCGTCAACGGCGATGCAGGCGGGAGTAGGCGTGGAACTGGGGGCTTCAGATTCGATGGCGGGAAGCTGCCGCGAACTTTAGACGGAGACGTCGAGCACTTGGCGGCCGCGATACATTCCGTTCTTCGGATTGACGCGGTGAGGGCGGAACATGCTGCCGTCCACTGGATCCTTTGCGAATTCAGGAGCGACGAACTTGTTGGCGGCGCGGCGGTTGGCGCTGCGGCGCTTGGATTGTTTACGTTTCGGATTGGCCATGGTAAGTGACTGGTAGTGGGCTCGCTAGGAAATGCAGGCCCGTTTGTGGATTGGAAGGTTGAGGAGGTAAGGTCTGCGGCGGAGTGCCGTCAAGTCGTTAAACAGCGGAGTTTTGCTGCACCTTAGATCAAGTAGAGCGCAGTGAGCACGGCGGCGAGGATCAAGCGATAGAAAGCAAAGACAGCCAAGCCATTACGAGCGAGGAAGCCGACGAGAAAACGCACGGCCACCGCGGCGGAAATAGCGGCGACCAAACCGCCGAGGAGCACATTCGACCAACCAAAAACCTCGATCATGGCCGGTCCTGAGCGAAACGATTTGTAAACTGCCGCGCCCGCCAAGGTCGGCAGCCCAACTAAGAAGCTGAATTCCGCCGCCTTCACCGGCGAAAGTCCGGCCAAATATCCACCGACGATCGTTACCATCGAGCGGCTCGTGCCCGGCCAAAGCGCCAAGCATTGCACCAACCCGATGCCGAGCGCCTTTTGGGGCGTCATGTCTGCCGGATCGTTTTTCGAAAATCCAATACCGGCATTTGCCCGCCGCCAGCGCTCCGCCCACAACATGAGGAATGCGCCAGCGACCAACGCCACCACCACTGCGCCGATGGAAAACAAGTAACGGTCAATCAAATCGTGCAGGAAAAATCCCAGCGTTGCGACCGGCAGGAAGGCCAGCAGCACATTGCGCAACAGTCGCGCCCCAGCCGAATTCCGTCCGAAGAGTCCGAGCAGCATTTTTATGAACTGCTCCCAATACAACAGCACCACCGCCGCAATCGCGCCGACCTGAATCACCACCGCGTAGGTGTCCGCCGCAAGTTTGAGGGTGAGCGGCACGCCGTCGGGATTTTTCACCGAAGGCTTCTTGTGCCACAGTGGTTGACCGGCTTGATCTACCAGCGGAGCGCTCGATTCCAATCCGAGCATCTGGTTGGCGATGATCAAATGTCCGGTGGAGGAAATCGGGAGAAATTCTGTTACGCCTTCCACGACGCCGAGCACGATAGCGTCACTGATTTTCAATTCCGCCACCGGTGGGCGCTTTGTTTCATTGCTCCAGCCGAGGGTGGGAACGCTGAACGAAACTATGACAGAAATGAGGAGACGCCAACAATGAGAGGTCACCCGCGCAAGGTTCTGCAAGTGCCGCAACCTGTCGAGAATTATGCTTTGCCGAAACGCGCCACTTGCGCCTACTTCGCGCCTGATGTTGCACGCACTCACCGAATCGCTGCTGGCGCGGCACGACCTCGCCCCGGCCGATGCCCAAGCGGCGGCACTCGCGCTCGCGCAGCCGGACGTTCCCGAGGCTGATAAAATTGATTTTCTCGCCGCGCTCGCCGCGAAAGGCGAAACCGCCGCCGAGATCGCGGCTTTCGCTACTGTCTATCGTGGTCAGGCCAAAGATCCCAGAGTGGGCGAGTGGGCACCGCGTGCGATCGACATCGTCGGCACCGGCGGCGATCACGCCGGTGGTTTCAACATCTCGACGCTCGTTACTTTCACGCTCGCGAGCACGGGCGCGGTGGTGATGAAACACGGCAACGTTGGCATGACCTCCAAGTGCGGCAGCGCCGACCTCATCGCGGCGCTGGGAGTCGATTTGCAGGCGACTCCGGAGAAAAGCCGCGCGGCACTGCGCGAACTCGGCTTCTGTTTCTTCTTCGCCCCGGCCTATCACTCCGCGTTTCGGCATGTCGTGCCGGCGCGCAAAGCACTCGCGGCGCGCGGGCAACGCACGATTTTCAATTTACTCGGGCCACTCATCAATCCCGGGCGTCCCGCGCATACCTTGCTCGGGGTGTATTCGCCGATGCTGTTACCGAAATTTGCGGCGGCGCTTGAAACGTTGGGTTCCACCGCGGGCGTCGTGGCGCATGGCGTCATCGACGCGCAGCGCGGGATTGATGAATTAACCTCCACCACGAGCAATCACGTGATCACCTACGGACGCTGGCGCGAAGTCGAGTGCGCGTGGCAACCGGAGGATTTCGGTCTCACGCGCACGCCTTTCGCTGACCTGATCGGCGGTGATGTCGCGACCAACGTCGGGATCACCGAAGCAATTCTCCGCGGCACCGCGCCACAAGGACTGCTCGACACCATCGTGCTCAACTCCGCGGTGGCGCTCTGGATTCTCGGTCAAGCAACGACGGTGCGCGACGGACTGCCCGTGGCGCGCGAGGCGTTACTCGGTGGCGCGGTCGCCAAAAAGATTGCGGCCACTCGCGAATTCTATCGTTCGTAACTCATGGCTTCTCGGAAATATTTCGGCACTGACGGAGTGCGCGGTGCCTACGGCAGCGACGTGATGAACGAACAGTTCGCGTGGCGTCTCGGCGTCGCGGCCGGCCGTTACGTGAAGAGCAACGAGGGCAACTCCACGGAAGTTTACATCGGACGCGACACCCGCGTCTCGGGTGAGAGCTTGGAACGAGCCCTCGCGGCAGGCTTAGCCTCGACTGGTGTGACGGCACTTTCGCTCGGCGTGGTGCCGACTCCCGCAGTAAGTCTTGCGCTGCGACGCGTGCCTGCGGCGTTGGGTGTGGTCATCACCGCCTCACACAATCCGGCGTGCGACAACGGCATTAAATTTTTCGGTGCCAATGGCATCAAACTCACCGACGACGAAGAGTTGCTCATCGAGAGCCTCCTGCCGGACTCAGCTGAAATCGTCGGTTCCGTGGCGCTCCCGTCGTTCCCCGCGCGTTCGCACTATATCGCCGCGACGGCGGCGTTGTTACCGGCTGATGCATTGCGGGGTTGGAAAATCGTGCTCGATACCGCTAACGGAGCGGCCTGTGAAACGAGTCCTGCTGTGCTGGTGAAACTCGGCGCGGAGTTGGTGCGAATCGGCGATGCGCCCGATGGCACGAACATCAACGCTGGCGTTGGCAGTCAGCATCCGGAAATCATGGCCGCAGCGGTGCGACAACACGGCGCGCGTCTCGGCATCGCGCACGATGGCGACGCGGATCGCTGCATTTTGTGCGATGAGCAAGGCGAAGTGCTCGACGGCGACGAGATGCTTACGTTGCTCGCACTGCACGCACTGGAATGCGGCGCGTTGGTGAAGAACACGCTCGTGGTCACAGTGCAGAGTAATCTTGGCGTCGATGCGGCGGTCACGGCTGCAGGTGGGCGCGTGTTGCGCACGCAGGTGGGAGATCGCTACGTGATCGAAGAAATGCTGGCGACTGGCGCGCAACTCGGCGGCGAATCGTCGGGCCACGTGATTTGCGCGGAAGTCGCGCCCACGGGCGATGGTTTAGTGGCGGCGTTGAAAGTGCTCGGCGTGATGCTCGCAACCGGACGGCCGTTGTCGGAGTTGCGGCGCGGGCTGCACAAATTTCCGCAATTGTCCACGGCGCTGCGGGTCGGCGCAAAGCCTCCGGTGGAAACTTTGCCGCATTTGAGTGCGACGATCACCGCGCTGGAGACGGAGTTCGGTGCGAACGGTCGCGTGCTCGTGCGCTACTCGGGCACCGAAGCGAAATTGCGTTTGCTGGTAGAAGGACCGACCGATGCGGCGGTGGCCGATGCGATGCGGCGATTGACCGATGCGGCGCGCACCGATTTGCCGATGGCGTAAGTTGCGCGCTTGCGCATCGCGCCTTGCGGTGCCATCTCCGACCGCATGACTGAAACTTCCGTTGCCGCCTTAGATCCGCGCTGGCAAAAGCAAGTGGAGAGCGCTCGCACAGCTTTCGAACGCGGAAACTACGAATATTGCATTGAGCTGTGTCGCGAAGTGTTGCTCGCGGTGCCGGGCTGTTTGCCGGTGCGCAAATTGCAACGCACGGCGCAGATCAAACGAAGCGGACCGGCCAAGGGCGGTCTGGCGAGCCAACTCGGCAAACTCTCTGCGGCACCATTTCTGTTGGGCGGCATGGCGTCGCTCAGCCGCGATCCCGCCAAAGCGGTGGCGAATGCGCAGAAGATGCTCGATGGCGATCCGCGCAGCGAGTCGGGTTTGCGTTTGCTCGGGCAGGCGGCGATGGCGCTCGGTTGGCACGAAACAGCGGTGTTCGCGCACGAGGCGTTGCGCGAGTTGCTGCCGGACGAAGTGAAGAATCTCGTCGCTCTCGGTCGCGCGCAACTTGCCGCCGGTCGCGCGGGTCCGGCTATGGAAGCGGCGGAGCGTGCACTGCGGATCGATCCGGTGAGCGGACCGGCGTCGGCGTTGATGAAAGATGCGTCGGTCGCGCAGAGCATGAAGTCGGGGCGCTGGGACGACGGTGGGGATTTTCGCTCGAAGGTTAAGCAACCGTGAGCGGGGTGAAGCACAACTCGACGGCGGCGATTTATTGGACCGCGTTCGTCGGGTTGTTCTTCGATTACTACGATCTCTACCTGTTCGTTTATCTGGAGCGCACCCTGGCGGCGCATTTCGCGTTGTCGGTGGGGCAGAGCAATTGGCTGCAATTTACCGGACTCGCGGGCGTGGGCTTTGGCGCGTTGGTGTTTGGTTATTGGGCAGACCGATTCGGGCGCGGGCCGATGATGTTGGTGGTTTTCGGCGTTTATGCGGTGGGCATCGGCGGCATCAGTCTCGCGTGGAATTACGAGAGTCTGCTCGCGTTTCGTTTGTTGGCGTCGCTCGCGCTCGGCGCAGAGTGGGGCATCAGTCACACCTATTTGGCGGAACACGTGAGCGGGGCGCGGCGTTATCGTTTCTCGGCTTTTTTGCAGTTTTCGATTCTGGGCGGACTGCTCGCAGCGATGGCGGCGCGGTTTGCGTTGCCGCTGGTGGGGTGGCGGTGGCTGTTCGCCGCGTCGCTGTTGCCAGTCGCGATTTTGTCCGTGGTGCGATGGAAGGCGTTGACCGAAGAATCGGCTCCGCGCGTGGCCGGGAAACTGCACGATCTCTTCGCGGCGTTGCGCACGCATGGCGGGAGCTTTGCGCTGTGTCTCGGCATCGCGAGTCTGACGATTGCGAGTGGGACGATGAATATTTTCTACGCGCGTGAGCTGCCGCAGTCGCCGCTCTACACGATTATTTTCTGGGGCAATGTCGCGCCCGGCATGCTCTTCGGCGCGTGGCTGGTGCAACGGTCGGGCGTGGCGCGCGCGCTCACGCTTTATGCGGTGGCCTTGGTGACGCTGTCGCTCGGTTGTTGGTGGAGCGACTGGGACCAACGCAGTCTGGCGTTTGCCGTGGTGTTGCCGCTGTTGAACGGAATCCCGTTTGGGTTGATGGGGGCGTATTTCAACGAGGTATTTGCCGACTATCGCACGATGTTGTCCGGCACGGCCTACAATCTGGGGCGCATCCTCGCTGGATTTTCGCCGGTGGTCATTACGGCATTCGCGCTGCAGACTGACGGTCGCTATTTTCTGTTCACCGCGGCACTTGGTTTAGGCGTGGCCGCACTCGCGTGGGTGGTGCAACGCCAAGCGCGTTTGGCGTGAGGCGCGTCCGGCGGGAGGCAATGGCGGCGGCACGGTGCCGCCGCGCGATCGGTTAAACGCGGAAGAGCGCGCCGAGTTTCTTGCCCAGAAGCACGGTCATGCCGGCGATGGTGATGCCGAGGAACGCCATCGCCCACACCCCGAGTGCGGAGGCGATAAATTTGCCGTCTCCCAAAAGTTGAAAGAGTTCGTAGATCGCCTTCGTGATTGGGTAATAGACTTGTTTCTGCGCCAAGATGAGCGAGTCGGACACTTCCAGCATCGCAAACGAGAACGCGAGCAAGCCACCGGCAATCAGATTCGGGATGATAAGCGGAATCGTGATTTTGAAGGTCGCTTTGAGCGGCGGGCAGCCGAGATTTTGCGCGGCTTCTTCGAGCGTTTCGCTGGTCTGCTGGAAACCGGCCGCCGCCGAGCGCACGACGTAAGGCAAACGCCGCACCGAATAAGCGATGATGAGCAAGATCGTCGGATCCGTCACCGGATTGAGGAAGGAGAAGAATTTCCCTTCCTGACTCATCGCGAGGTAGCCGAATGCGAGCACGAGGCCGGGCACCGCAAGTGGCATCATCGACAGAAAATCGAGAATCTGGCGGCCGGCGATTTTCGAACGCACAATCACATAGGCGAGCGCGATACCGAGGATGAGGTCGATGACCGTGGAAATGCTCGCGTATTTCAGACTGTTGGAGATCGCCGACACCGTGAGGTCGTGACCGAGCGCCAGTTGGAAATTATCCAAGGTGAAATTACTCGGCAGCACTGTCGCATACCAGTCGTTAGAGAAGGCCACTGCCACGACGCCGAGGTGCGGCAAGATCGCCAGTAGCGTGACGGCGGCAAACAAGCCCGTGCAGAGCCAACCATTGGTGCCGGTGAGATTTTTCGGCCCACCAGAGTGAGTGGCTTTCGCCATCATCGCGTAGGATTGCCGGCCAAACAGGCCTTTGCCGATCGCGTAAAACAGCACCGAACTCGCCAACATCACCGCCACCAGCGCGTAAGGGAACGGGTTGCCGCCGATGTCCTTCAACCCATAGAAAATTTGCACCGATGTGACACGCGCGTAGTCGAAAATCAACGGCACCCCGAGATCGGTAAACGCCCAAATAAAGACAATCGTGCCACCGGCGAACAGACCTGGCTTAATCAACGGCATCGTAATCTTGAAGAACCGCCGAAAACCGACGCAACCGAGGTTCTCCGCGGCTTCTTCCATCGCTGGATCGATGTTGGCCAGCGCTGCGACGGCATTGAGGTAAATGATCGGGTAGAGACTGAACGCCGTGACGATGCCGATGCCGAGGAATTGATTCGCTCCGAGCCAGTCGAAGGTCCAACCCGCCGGCTGAATCCCTAATTTGATAATGAGGCTGTTGAGCGCGCCGTATTGCCCGAGGATTTGCTTGATGCCGATCGCGCCGACAAAAGGCGGCAGAATCATCGGCACCAAAATCAACGAGCCAAGCAGCCCCTTCATAGGGAAGGTGTAACGGTCCGCGACAAACGCCAGCGGCAAGGCGATGCACATGGCAATGCTCGTGGTCGTAATTGCCAGGAGGAAGGAATTTCCCAGACCACCGAGATAAATGGGGTCGCTCAATAGAGCCGTTAAGTAGGCGAACGTGATCTTCCCGTCCGCGTCGACAAATCCGCCTTTCAGGATCTGAAAAATCGGCCACGCAAAGAACGCTGCAAAGAAAAGCAGCGTGACACCAAAGACGACCCGGGCGAAGCCTTGTGACATGTGAGAACATGTCGGAGCACGTCGCGAAGTGAGACAAGGGCGAAAATAAAAAACTAGCCGGATTGCCCGATAATTAGGCGAGACTAACTTTGTTATTGCGTGCGATGTCGGAATCGCTCCACTCGCCGCATGTGCAAACATGCCCTTTGGGGATTAATGGTGTTCCTTGGCTGCAACTTGTCGGTCAGCGCAATGGAAAAGCTTCGCGTAGTCGGGACGACCTCGATGGTCACAGCTTTGGTGCGTTCGGTGGCTGGCGAGCAAGCGCAGGTGGACGGCTTGATGGGACCGGGAGTCGATCCGCATCTCTACAAACCAACAGCGTCCGATGTGCTTCTGTTGCAACGCGCTCAGGTCATTTTCTACAACGGCCTCGTGCTCGAAGGCAAAATGACCGACGTCTTCACCAAACTGGCGCGGTCAAAACGACACGTTTATGCGGTGACCGAGGATGTCTCCGTCGATGAGTTGTTGCAGCCCGAGGAATTTGCCGGTCATTACGATCCACATCTGTGGTTTGACGTCCAACTGTGGGCCAAGTGTGTGCAAACCGTGCAAAACGGCTTATCAGCCGCCGATCCGGCAAATGCGACTTACTATGCGGGTCGCGCCGATGCGCTTCGCGTGCAATTGCTGGAGTTGCACGAATGGGCTTTGGCGAAGGCTGCAGAACTGCCGCCCGAACGTCGCATCCTCATCACCAGCCACGATGCCTACAATTACTTTGGTCGCGCCTACGGGTTCACTGTCGTCGGCCTCCAGGGTATTTCGACGGCAACCGAGGCGGGACTCGCCGACGTGGCGCGCCTCGTGGATTTCATCAAGGAGCGCCGGATTAAAGCGATCTTTGTCGAAAGCAGTGTCTCGCCCGCGACAATTCGACGGGTTGCCGAAGACGCGAAATGTATCGTTGGGGGCGAACTTTTTTCCGACGCGATGGGCACTCCGGGAGAGATGGAGAACGGCTACGACCTCGGCACTTATCCCGGCATGATCAAACACAATTTGACGACCATTGTGCGCGCCCTGCAGTAACGCTGCCCTCCACTCCACCATCGCAATACGCCCTTAGTTTAGTCCAAATTCTCTATGAAATTCTTGTTATCGTTCTACTCCCGTCTCGGTGCGGTTCTCTTGGCGAGCTTGGCCTTCATGACCGGGGCCACGGCTCAGTATACTGAATTACCCACCACGGTCGCACCCGGCCGTTTCCTCCTCGAAATGGATGCACTCTCGCTGACGGTTGATCGCGAGGGCGGCGACAAATACACGGCGGTCGCGGCTGGCACGTTTCTCATTTCGACCGGCTTGATGAAAAACTTGGATCTCCAACTCGGGGCCGAGCTCCTCATCAGCCAACGGGCCGAGATCGGCGGTTTGAAGGAACGCAACACGGGCATCGGAGACATCTACGTGCGTTCCAAGTGGCGCTTCTACGAAGACGACAGGTTTGCCATCGCCCTGATTCCCTTTGCCAAAATTCCGACCAACACCGGTGGCGTCGGTAACGATTCCGTCGAAGGCGGCTTGATCATCCCATGGCAAGCTTACCTCTTCGGCGCGCTGACCATGAATGCCATGGTGGAAGTCGACGCGGTGCGCAACGCGGCCGACGACGGTTACGGTTTCTTCTGGTATGGTTCGGCCGCGGTGACACGCGAGTTGACCAAAAATATTTCGGTTTATGGCGAAATCGACGCAGCGAAAGCCTCCGGCTCCGCTCCATGGCAAACGACCGTTGGATTTGGACTCTACTGGACCGTCACTTCGTTTCTTGCGTGGGATTTCGCGGTCTATCGCGGACTTTCGCGCGGCGCACCGGATTGGAATCCCGTTGTGCGGGTCAACGTCAGCTTTTAATCAATGAACTCCGCCCCCCAACTTGCGCCGCCGCTGGAGATTCACGATCTCACCGTCGCCTATCACAAGAAACCCGTTTTGTGGGGTGTCGATGTGGTGGTGCCACGCGGCCAGTTGGTTGGCATTGTCGGACCGAATGGCGCCGGCAAGTCCACTCTGATTAAAGCGTGCATGGGTCTCGTGCCGTCGAGCAGCGGTTGGGTGAAAATGTTCGGGTTGCCGCTCGCCCAAGCGGTGCGACGCATCGGTTACGTGCCGCAGCGCGAGTCGGTTGATTGGGATTTTCCGGTCAACGTCATGGATGTGGTGCTGATGGGACGCTACGGGCGGCTCGGTTTGCTGCGCCGCCCCAGCGCGGCCGATCGCGAGGTCGCGCGCGCGTGCTTGGACAAAGTCGGCATGTTGCCGTTCGCTGATCGGCAAATTGCGAATCTCTCCGGCGGCCAACAGCAGCGCGTGTTTCTCGCCCGCGCCCTCGCACAAGAGGCCGAGCTTTACTTCATGGACGAGCCTTTCGCCGGCGTGGATGCTGCGACGGAATCAGCCATTATCACCGTGCTGCGCGAACTTCGCGACCGCGGTTGCACCTTGTTGGTCGTGCACCACGATTTGCCGACAGCGCGCGAATATTTCGACCAGCTCCTCTTACTCAACATGAACGTCGTCGCGTTTGGCGCGACGAAGGACGTGTTCACAACGGACTTGCTGCAACGCACCTATGGCGGACGCCTCACGATTCTCTCGGAAGTGGCGCACGCCGTCGGCGCTACCGAGCGCGCGGAGGCACCGTGAGAATTTTCGCTGTCCGCCACACTCGCGGTATCCTGCTGGCGCTGCTCGCCTTGGCTGGTGCGGCCACCGCGCACGCGGCGCGCGTCAGCGATTTTGGCACGGTGGAGTGGAGCGAACAGATCACGCGCTTTTTCAGTCTCCGCGATCCGTCGGTGCGTTACGCGGTCGTCGGGGCGGTGTTGATCGGTATCTGCTGCGGGGTGCTCGGCGGTTTCGTTGTGGTGCGACGCATGGCACTCGTCGGCGATACGTTATCGCACGCGGTCTTGCCGGGAGTGGCGCTGGGTTTTCTGTGGACAACGAGCAAAGACCCACTGGCCATTTTTGTCGGTGCGACTGTCGCCGGCTTGCTCGGCACGGCGACCGTGCGCGCGATCACGGCGACCACGCGTTTGAAGGAAGACGCGGCGCTCGGACTGGTGCTCGCTTCCTTTTTCGCGGCGGGAGCGTGTCTCGTGACAATGATCCAGCGACTGCCGACGGGGAACAAGAGTGGCATCGATAAATTCCTTTTCGGCCAAGCCGCAGCGGTCGGTCGCGATGATGTGGTGTTAATGAGCGTCGTGGCCGTGCTCGTGGTCGCATTGGTGACGGCGTTCTACAAGGAATTGCTCGTTGCCAGTTTCGATCGTGGCTTCGCCCGCGCGGGCGGACTCGCCGTCGTGTGGGTGGATCGCGGATTGATGCTGTTGCTCGCCTTTTCCGTGGTCGTGGCATTGCAAGCGGTCGGCGCTGTGCTCGTTTCCGCGATGCTGATCACACCGGCGGCGGCAGCGTATTTGCTCACCGACCGCATGCATCGACTACTGTGGTTGGCGGCGATTTTCGGCGTGTTGGCCGGACTGCTGGGTGCGTTCTTTTCCTTCATCGGCAATAATCTTCCGACCGGCCCGCTGATGGTGATTGCGGCAAGCGTGGTTTTTGCCGGCGCTTTTTTCTTTGGTCCGCGACACGGCGTCGTGGCGCGCTGGTGGCGCCAACGCGATCACGCGGCCCGCACGCAGCGCGAGAACACGCTCAAGGCACTTTACCGCGTCTGCGAAGAACGGGATTTTGTCGGTGAGGGCGTGACCTATCGCGCACTGGCGGAGCGGCGCGGCGAAACGGCCGCTGAGGCGCAGCAACAAGGACGCGCGTTGATTGCGCACGGGTTGGCGACAGTAGCGGATCGCACGATTTTCTTCACCCCCGAGGGCCGCCGCCGCGCGGCGGAGATTGTGCGTAATCACCGACTTTGGGAGCTTTATCTGACCAACTCCGCCAATATCGCTGCGGATCACGTGCACGAGGACGCCGAGCGCATCGAACACGTGTTGGGTGAAGAAGCGGTGCGCGAATTGGAACGTCGCTTGAACTACGCCGAGCGCGATCCGCACGGACGGCGTATTCCGAGCGCCGCGGAAATTCATCAAAACGCCGGACACAGTCGCGCGCCAGACCTCGGACAACGATGACCGAATTGATCCCAATTTTCGATTGGCAGCGCGTCGTCGTGGCACCGTGGACGACGGAGTTTTCCATTTTCGGTTGGATCATGCTGATGGGTTTTCTCGCGACCGCCGCGTGCGGACTCGTGGGCAATTACCTGCTGTTGCGCCGCCTCGCGTTGATGGGCGACGCGGTGAGTCACAGTGTTTTGCCCGGACTCGTGATCGCATTTTTGTTCAGCCAAAGCCGTAGCACCGGCGCGATGTTTCTCGGCGCGCTGATCGCAGGCGTATTTGCCACCGTGGTCATCGAATTGATTCACACGAAGTCGCGGGTGAAGCAGGATGCGGCGATGGGCATCGCGTTCTCGACGATGTTTGCGATCGGTGTCGTGTTGACCGCGGTTTACGCCGATCAAGTCGATCTCGACGCCGAGTGCGTGCTCTACGGTGAAATCGCCTTCGTGCCATTAGAACCGATGGTCACAATCGGCAGTTGGACGCTTGGGCCGGAATCATTGGTGCGTATGGGTGCCGTGTTACTCGGTGTGGTTGTGCTGGTTTTTGCGTTTTACAAGGAACTGCTGGTTTGCGCGTTTGATGCCGGCTTGGCGCGGAGTCTCGGTGTCAATCCGACGTTCGCGCACTTCGCGTTGATGGGCACGCTCTCCATTGTTGTCGTGAGTGCGTTTGAATCGGTGGGCGCAATCTTGGTGATTGCGATGTTGATTCTCCCCGGCGCAACGGCGTCGCTGCTTTCGCAACGACTCCCGATGGTGCATGTGCTCAGCGTGGCGCACGCGGCCTTGAGTTCGGTGCTCGGCGTGCACTTGGGCGTGTGGCTGGAATGTTCGCTTGGTGCTGCGATGGTCGTGGCGGGCGCGGTGTTGTTTTGCCTCGCGTGGGTGGTGGCGCCGGAATCGGGACTCGTGGCCCAGTGGCGGCGAAAGCTTCGCCGCATGCCCGAGCCGATTGGGTAGCGCGGAGCGCGGGTCGAGCGAGCACTTTGGCTCAATGAAAATCGTGCGAGGCCTGCGCAGGGATCTCGGCGTGGCGCAGCGGCGCGATCGTTTCCGCGCGCACATGGACGACGCCCGCGACATTCTGCAGGCGGCCCGCGATGCGCAGCGCCGGCTCCTGCGTGATGACCAGCCGCTCCTGCTCGAACAACGCGGGCCGCACGATGGCGTTGGCGATGCCGGTTTCGTCTTCGAGACTAATAAACACCACGCCGCTCGCCGTGCCGGGACGCTGGCGGCAGATGACGGCGCCGGCGATGGTGACGCGCCCGCCATCGGGGAGCGCGGCGAGGTCCGCGGCGCGAGTCACCTCGGGCAGTTGCGCGCGGATCAGGCTCATCGGGTGCGCGCCGACGGTGACTGCGGTGCCGGCGAAGTCGGCTTGCTGCCGCTCGCCCAGCGTCATCGGCGCGAGCGGCGAATCGTCGGCGACGTCGGCGTCGAGGACTTGCAACAGGCTTTCGTTTTCCGTCCACGCCGCTTCGACCTGCCAGAGCGCGGCGCGGCGGTGCGCGGCCAGCGCGTTGAGTGCGCCGACCTTGGCGAGCGCGCGCCGTTCGGTCGCCGTGCAGTGCGTGCGTTGCAAAAAATCGCCGACCGACGCAAAGGCCCGCTCCGCGCGCGCCGCCAGCAACTGCTCCACTGCCGCATGGCGCAGACCCTTCACGTAACGCAGCCCGAGTCGCAGCGTTCGCGCATCGACCACGGTGCAGTCCCACTGCGACGCGCTCACGCAAACCGGCAGCGCTTTGACCGGCCGCACGCCGCGCCGCGCATCCTGCAACAACGTCGCGGGCGAATAAAAGCCCATCGGCTGGTTGTTGAGCAGGCTCGCGGTGAACTCCGCCGGCCGGTGCAGCTTCAACCACGTGCTGAGGTAGGCGAGCATCGCGAAGCCGATCGCGTGCGACTCCGGAAATCCGTAGGCGGCAAACGAGACCGCGGCGTGACTGATCTTGCTGACGACGGTTTCGTTGTGTCCCTCGGCGCGCAACGCCGTGCAGAGTCTCTCCACCGCGCGTTGCAGCCGGCTCGTGTCGCGCGTGAAGCCCATCGCACGGCGCAATTCCTCCGCTTCGCCGCCGCTGAACTTCGCCAGCGTCATCGACAGCTCCAGCATTTGCTCCTGAAACAAAATCACGCCCTGCGTGCGCTCGAGAATCGGTTTCACGATTTCCTCGACCGACGGATCAATGAACTCCGGCAATTCCAACCCGTCGCGCCGCCGGATGAGCGGATGCACGAGTTGGCCGGTGATCGGACCGGGCCGAATGATCGCCACCTGCATCGCGAGGTCGTAGAGATTGCGCGGCTTGAAGCGCGGCAGCGTTGCCATTTGCGCGCGGCTCTCGATCTGGAAAACGCCGACCGTGTCGGCCGCGCGGATGCGCTCGTAGGTGAACGGGTCGTCTTCAGGGATGTCGGCGAACGTCGCGGGGCCGCCGCGCGGCGCGCAGAGTTCGAGCGTGTCCTGCAACACCGCCATCATGCCGAGTCCGAGAAAATCGATCTTCACGATCCCGAGGTCTTCGCAATCGTCCTTGTCCCACTGCACGACGGTGCGGCCGGGCATGGTGGCGTTCTCGAGCGGCACCACGCGATTGAGCCGCTCCTGACAAATCACCATGCCGCCGGAGTGTTGCCCGAGGTGGCGCGGCAGCGACCGCACTTGCCCGTAGAGTCGCGCCAGCGCGGCCGCGCGCGGATGTGCCGCCGGAATGCCCGCGAGTGCGAGTTGTTCGGTCAATTCCAGCGTGTGCGGAAAATCGCCGCTGGAGTGCAACCGCGAGAAGCGATCGAGCGCGTCGTCGCCGAAGCCGAGCACTTTGCCAACCTCGCGCACCGTGCTGCGTCCGCGATACGTGATGACGTTGGCCGTCATCGCCGCGCCGTGGCGGCCGTAGCGCTGGTAAACTTCCTGAATGACTTCTTCGCGGCGCTCGCCACTCGGAAAATCCAAATCGATGTCGGGCCATGACGGTTTGCCGTTCGCGCCGACGCGGCCCTTGCTGAGAAACCGCTCGAACAGCAGCCGATGCCGCACGGGATCGACGGCGGTGATGCCGAGCACGAAACACACCGCGCTGTTCGCCGCGCTGCCACGCCCTTGCACCAGAATCCCGCGCGTCTCCCGCGCCCAGCGGCAAATGTCCCACACGATCAGGAAATACCCGGAAAACCCGAGCTCGGCGATGAGCGCGAGTTCCTTCGCCAGTTGCGCGAGCAACTTCGGCGAGGGCTCACGGTAGCGCGCCCGCGTCGCGGCGAACGTCACGTCGCGCAAATACGCGTCCATGCTCTGGCCGTCGGGCGTCGTGAATTCCGGAAACTGATAACCGAGATCCTGCAACGTGAACTCCAGATGCTCCGCGACGCGCGCGGAGTTCGCGATCGCCTCCGGACAATCAGCGAACAGTGCGCGCATCTCGCCGGCGGATTTCAAGTGACGTTGATCGTTCGCCGCGAGCCGGCGGCCCGCCGCGTCGAGCGTCGTGTGCAGTCGCAAACACGTGAACACATCCGCGACATCGCGCGCGGTGCGGGTCGCGTAGTTGACACCGCCCGTGGCGAGCAGTGGCAAACCGCGCGCCGCCGCGAGCTCGCGCAGGAATCCGATCTCTCGCTCCTCGCCGCGCAGGCGCTGCCGTTGCAGCTCTACGTAAAGCCGCTCGCGACCGAAGATGCGCTGCAACGATTGCAGTGCGACCGCGGCGCCCTCGTTGCCCGCCGTGCGCCACGCGCGACGCACCGGGCCGTCTTCGTCGCCCGTGAGCGCGAGCAGGCCGCCGGAATAGGTCGCGAGTTCATCCCATGTGGCGAAACACGGTCGCTTGCGGTCGTGCGGCGTGACGTCAGGCGGCAGACCTTCCACTATGAGATCTGCGCGGCGTGGCGTGAAGCGCGCGGCGGTGAGCAGTTGGCAAAGGTTCTGGTAACCGGCGCGCGTGGCGGCAAGCAGCGGCACCACACTGCCGTCCTCCATCGTCACCTCCGCGCCGACGAGCGGGCGCACGCCCGCTTCGCTCGCCGCGCCGTAAAGTCGCGGCGCGCCGTAAACGCCGTCGCGATCGAGCAGGGCGAGCCCGGGCAGTTGCAAGCTGGCCGCCGTGCGCGCCAATTCCTCCGGCGGTGATGCGCCGCGCAGAAAACTGAACGCGCTCCGCGCATGCAACTCGACGTAGTCCATCAGTCGTATTCTCCCTCGATGAACCAACTTTGCTCAACGCGCAGCAAACGGTAGGCGCCGCCTTGCGCCAGCGCGATGTCCCATTCAGCGCGCCGCCACGCGCGATCTGTCTGCCACCAATCGCCGCTGCTCTGCCACGGTCCGCGATGCGCCGCGATCGCACCTTCCATTCGCTCGGTCCACACGTAACTCGGCCGGCCTTCGGTCAGTTCCAAACGCGCTGCCAGCGCGGGCCGGAAACGTCGCAACGGCAAACCCAGCGGCGCGTGCGGCTCGCGCGTGTCTGCGGGCGGCACCAACGACGGCGGGGGCGTCACGCTGACGGCGTCGGGCCGATGCGTGTCGGCCAACTGCGGCGTGCCGACGCGGTCCGCGCCGACGATGCTGGCGACGCGCGCGAGTGTTTCGGTGAATCCGTGCGGATCGCGCAGCCCCGTTTCGAACAAACCCGCCTGCCGCACCAGCGGCCGCACTGGCAACGCGCGCAGCGTGAAACCGCCAATCGCCGTGTCGGTGTGCAGCGTTTCCAGATGTGTGTGCAGCACGCGAAAGAGCAGCGCTGCGTCACCCGTCGGCTCCGGCAAACGGAAGCTGCGTTGATAGGCGGTGTCGTCGGCGAGTTGCAGCGTCAGTTCCAGTTCCGCGGCGACGACTCCGGCGGCTTGCAATTCCAACACAAGACGATCGAGGAAACGGCGCAGGAGAAATAGCAACGGCTCCAACGCGGAGATCTCCTCTTCGAACTCCTTCGTCGCAAAAAAAGTCTGCGGCGGCGCGACGAGATGCAGTGGACGCGCTGCGCCGCCGCGCGCGCGGTCCCACAACGTCAATCCCTCCGGACCAAGGCGGCGGCCAATGTCGTCGCGCGCGAGCGCCGTGAGGTCGCCGAGCGTGCGCAGGCCCCACGCGTGCAATATCTCCGCCAATTCAGCGCGCGGCTCAATCGTCGCCAACGGCAGCGGCGGCAGAAACTCCTCTGCAGTGGCCACGACGCGCACGGTCGTCGTGGCGCGCGCCGCGTAGAGCGCGAGCAACGGCGTGGGCGCGATGCCGGCAGTCGCGGCCAAGCCCAGCGCGCCGAGGCGCGCGCGCGCCGCCTCGGCGAGTTGCGGCAACTTGGCGGAAGTGAGTCCAGTCGCGCCAACCGTGCAGACGCCGGACGCGGTGAGTTCGACTGACGGTGACACCGTGAAACCCACGGCGAGCAGCACGGCGTGCGCGTCGGTTTCGGTGTCGGGTTGCGCCGTGTGGATTTGCAACGCGCCGCAACGCGCGAGAGCTTGCGGCGCGGTCATGCCGAGAGTGACCCCGGCGGCGCGCGCGGTCTCGTTCAACGCGAGCACGAGCGATTTCTTGGTGTTGCTGGTGAAGAGCGCGGCCGGCGCCGACGCGGTTGCGGCGAAGTCGCACGCGGTGCGCAGCACGGCTTGGAGGGCGAAGTCCGCCAGATGCAGCACGACGAACATCTCAACTGACCTCGGCGAGCGCGCGGCGTTGGCGGCGGATGATGGGCGCGAGTTGCGCGAGCAATGCGGGACGCCCGGTGGCGAGTTCGGATAAGGAGGCGGAACGCTCCAGTTCGAAACGCAACAACGCACTGGGAATGCACGCGTGGCGGGTGATGATGACGAGCGCGAGGTCGGTGGTCGCGACGGCGCGTTGCAGGCGATACCAGAACGTGGCGGGCGTGCGGCGGAGTTCGGGAGCGGCGACGTCGCGCAGATCGAGCAGGACGAGCGCGAAGTTGGCGTCGCGCACGATCAGGTCGGCGGCGGCGAGGGCGGAGGCGAGCGAGTGCCCGCGCACCCACACGAGGTGTTGCAGCAGATCGGCGGCGAAGGACGCCGGATCAAACTGGTCGCAGGCGTCGATCAACGCGACGCGTTGCGGATCGGCGCGGGTGACGGCGAGGAGTTGACCGAGCAACAGTTGACTGCCGCAACTCGGACCGCGCGCGACGAGCTCGGTGATCGCGCGGCGGGGCAGGCCGCCGGTCTCGGCATCGAGCGCTGCGATGCCCGTGGCCAACACCGGCGCGGGCGGGCGCGGGGCCGCGGGGAAGCGTTCCTCCAGGAGGTGACGCAAAGCAGCGAGTTTGTCGGTCGCGGACATCGAACGAAGCGGAGAGGAAAGTGAGAACGGGAAAGGTTCATGCAGGGCCGGCCTGCCGTCGCAGGAGACCGGTCATGACGCCTTGGATGATGAGTTCGGCGGCGGGCAGGAGATCGGGGTAGGCGGGATTCTCGGCGCGGAGGAAGGGCTTGCCGCGTTGCACGAGGAAGCGCTTCAACGTGGACTCGCCGTCGATGAGCGCGGCGACGATGTCACGCGGTCGCGGTTCGCGCGGCGTGAGAAAAACGATGTCGCCGTCGAGGATGCTGGCACCGGTCATGGAGTCGCCGCGCACGCGGAGAGCGAAGAGGCGGCTGTTCGGACGCAGGCCGAGGGAGGCGGCATCGACGGAGAGGTAACGATCGGGTTCCTGTTCGCTGGCGGTGGGCAGACCGGCGGGGATCGTGCCGTAGAGCGGAATGTCGAGCAGGGCGGGGCGGCGAAATTTGGTGGCGGGCGGGAGGAAGGCGCGGGCTTTGCCGGTGACGCGGTGAAGCACGCCTTTGGCTTCGAGTGCCTGCAGGTGGCGCGTAGCGGCGAACGGACTGGCGAAACCGAAGTGCGCCTGGATTTCACGCAACGTCGGGTAGTGGCCGTGCTGGCGCTGGTGGGTCTGCACGAAATCAAAAACCGCGCGCTGTTTGTCGGTGAGGGGCGGGGAGTCGCTCATAGTGTGCAAATGAACACTATGGCGGGTGCGATGCAAGCGACGGTTGCGAACGCGCGGTCGGCATCCAGCCAAGTCGCACCGGGAGCGGAGGATGCGCCGGTTTTTTTTGCGCAAGCCATGTCCGTTGCTGTGGAGCGTGCGGGCAAAAATCGTTCTCGTTCTGCACGCGGGCGATCGGTAACAAGAGGCATGCGTCTGATCGACAGTCACGTCCATCTGTATCCGCCCGTGATCGCGAGCGATCCGGTCGCGTGGGCGCAGGCGGCGGGCGAAGCCCATTGGGCGCGACTGGCGACGCGGCGGCGGCGTGATGGTGCACCGGTGCAATTGTTTCCGACGGTGGACGAACTCCTGCGTGACCTCGACGCCGCGGAGATTGAGCGCGCCGTGTTGCTCGGGTGGTATTGGGAACACGCGTCGTCGTGCGCATTGCAGAATCATTTCTACGCGGAGTGTATTCGTGCGCATCCGGATCGCTTGAGCGCGTTTGCCGCGGTGCCACTCGCAGAGCGCGCGCAGGCGGTCGAAATCGTGCATTGGGCGCAGGACAACGGCTTCGCGGGACTCGGGGAACTATCGCCGCACTCCGTCGGCGGCGCGGCGGCGCTCGCGCTGTTGCCGGAAGTCCTAGCGGCGGCGGGCGCGGCGAAGTTGCCGGTGAATTTGCACGTGAGCGATCCGACTGCGCGCAAGTTCGACGGCTGGATCGAAACGCCACTCACCGATTTTCTCGCGTGGGCGCGCGCGTTTCCGGACACGACCTTCGTGCTCGCGCACTGGGGCGGGGGATTGGCGTTTCAAGAGTCCAGCCGTGCGCTCACCAATGTTTACTTCGACACCGCGGCGTCGCCGCTGCTGGGTGCTGCGACGGCTTGGCCGCGCGCGGTTGCGGCGGTTGGTGCGGATCGTTTGCTTTTCGGTTCCGACTATCCGCTGCGCTTGTATCCGCGCACTAACGAAGGAACTGGACTCACTGATTTTGCGCGCGAAGCCCGGACGGCTTTGTCCGCCGTGGAGCTGGCGCAAGTTGGGCGGGCGAACGCGCAACGCCTCCTCGGCACTTGTCAGTAATTGCGCAGCACCCAATCGAACACGGGACTGTTGGCGTCGGGTGCGAGAATCTGGAGACCGGCTGTGAGATTATCTTCGAGCGCCACTGGCACGGTGAGGCAGGGAATGCCGCCGAGGCTGGCGGGCGCGGTGAAACTCAAAATCGCGCGACGCGTTTCGAGCGTGCATTGCGCCTTGGTCAATGCGGGCACCGGCGCGCAGGGCAGCACGAGAAAATCGTGCGTGCGGAAAAACTGGGCAAAGCTCTCGCGCACTTGCGCAAAAGTTGCGTGGGCGGCGGCGAGTTTAGCCGGGTCGGCGCGGCCGCCATCGGTGAACCGCTGCCAGATACTCGGATCGTAACTGGCACGCTGCGGCCCCAGCCACTCGCGGTGGATGTGGTGCGCTTCGTGCAACACGACGGTGCTGTAGGCTTCAATGGCGTCGCGCCAAGCGTGCACCAACGCATCGCGTGTGGCCGCATCGGCGGGCGCGGCGATGCGTGCGGCTGCGCTGCGACAAGCGGCATTAACCGGAGCCGTTGGCACGAGATCGGAGGCGGAGAGAAATACTCCGCGCCGCGCGCGCGTCGTTGCAGCGACCGGTCCGAGAAGCGCGGCAAGGGTGGTGCGCATGTCGGCGGCGTGTGCGGTAAACCAACCGGCGGTGTCGCAAATGGCGGAAAGCGGGAACGCGTCGCTGATCCATTCGTCGCGCGGACTTCCGCGATAACCGAAAATCCCGCAAAACGCCGCCGGCACCCGCACCGAACCGCCGGTGTCTGTTCCAATCGCCAGCGGAGCAAGTCCGGCCGCGACAAGTGCGGCGGAACCGCTGCTGGATCCGCCGGAAAGTCGGTCAGGAAAAATCGGATGCGGGCAATCGCCGAAAGTGCGATTTTCGCCAGTGAGACCGGCGGCGAACTCGACCAAGTGCGTCTTGCCCGCCAGCGCAGCGCCGCGTTCGCGCAGGCGGCGGACAAGGGTTGCGTCGGCGGTGACTGGTCGCACGTCGGCCAAGAAAGGCGAACCGGCGCGTGTCGGCAGACCGACCACGTCGAAAAGATCTTTCAAGAGATAAGTTATGCCACGCAAAGGCGCGTCCGGTGCGGCGCGTTCCAGTGCGGCGGTCAATTCGTCTTCGGACGCCGTCCAAGCCAGCGCCGCCGATTGGAGCGCAGGCGACAACGCCTGCAACCGGCGGTGAAACTCGCGGGCCACCTCGCGTGGTGACAGAGATTGCCACGCCGCGAAGGGCAAAGGAACTGGAGTTTTGCGGGCGTTCGTATCCACTGAGCCAGCTTCATGCACACAAGCGGTCCCATCGTCAAACTTCACGCGGTGAACAAGCGCTACGGCGCCGGGCCAGAAGTGTTGCATGACGTCAGCTTAACCGTCGCGGCGGGAGATTTCGTCAGTTTGATCGGACCGAGTGGCTGCGGCAAATCGACGGTGTTGAAATTGATCTCCGGACTCAGTCCGGCGACGTCTGGCGAAGTGACCGTGCTGGGCACCGCGCCGCGGCAGGCGCGTGATCAACAGGCGTTTATTTTCCAGGACGCGACGTTGCTCCCGTGGCTGACAGCGCGCCGCAATGTCGAGTTGCCGCTCCGTTTGCGCGGCGGCAGCGCAACTGAGCGACGCGAACGCGCGGCGGAGTTGCTCAAGCTGGTCGGCCTTGACGCGGCGCAGGAATTTTTTCCGCGCCAACTTTCCGGCGGGATGAAAATGCGCGTATCGCTTGCGCGCGCGCTTTCGTTGTCGCCCAAACTGTTGTTGTTGGACGAACCATTCGGCGCGTTGGACGAGATGACGCGCTACCGACTCAATGAGGAATTGTTGGCGCTCCGCGAACGCGCGGCGTTCACAGCGGTGTTTGTGACACACTCAGTGGCGGAAGCGGTTTTTCTGTCGAACCGCATTATCGTAATGGGAGCGCATCCAGGGCGTTGGCATGCGGAGATTGCGGTGGATTTTGCATATCCGCGTCGGAGTGATTTACGCGCGCGGCCGGAATTTCAGGACGTGGTGAATCGCGTGACGCGTCTGCTGCATGAAGTCGAATTGCAAGAGGAGGCGACCGCATGAAGCCGTTGTCTGGTTGGCAAGTTTGGCTACTGCCGGTGTTGTCGGGTGCGGTGTTTTTTGCGCTGTGGTATGGCGTGCGGGCGGTAGCAGGTTTGGAGAGTTGGATTTTACCGGCGCCGCACGAAATTGCGGCCGCCGCGTGGGCCGAGCGCCTGCGCCTGTGGCGCGCGGTGGGTAGCACCGCGGTTGGTGCGCTGGCGGGATTTGGGTTGGCGGCATCGCTGGGATTTCTGATGGCGCTGTTGTTGGGCGCATCACGCTCGTGGCGCGCGTCGCTTTATCCGTGGCTGCTGGTGTTGCAAATGACGCCGGTGATCGTGCTCGCCCCCGTGATCGTGTTGTGGGCGGGGCCGGGGATGCCGGGTATCATTACGATTACTTGGCTGATTAGTTTTTTCCCCATCGTGGCGAATGTGACGCAAGGGCTGGTGTCGGCGGACATGAATCACGTCGCGCTGTTTCGCATGTGCAACGCGAGTCGGTGGCAGGAGATGTGGTTGCTGCGCGTGCCGGCGGCGATGCCGTATTATTTGGCGGGCTTGCGGATCGCGGCGACGCTTGCGCCGATCGGGGCGATTTTCGGCGAATACATGGTGGGCAACGCGTCCGGCGGTTCGGGCGGCCTCGGGTTTCTCGTCTACAGTTACAACACGCAGATCAAAATTCCCGCGCTTTTCGCGACGGCACTGACGAGTTGCTTGCTGGGCTTTGTCTTTGTCGCGGCCGTGGCACTCTTGAATTGGGCAGTGTTGCGCAAGTGGCACGATTCTTTCGAACCCAACGACCACTAGTCTTTTTTCCTCGATGAATATGGCGTCTATTACTCTTGAAAATATCGGCCGCGCGACGAGTTCACTCGGCTTGGTCGTGGTGTTGCTGTTGGTTGTCGGCTGCGGACGGAAGGCACCGGAAACCGACCAGACGGCGCAAGGGTTGACGAAGGTGCGTTTTCAAACCGATTGGTTTCCGCAACCGGAACACGGCGGCTATTATCAAGCGAAGGCCCGTGGCTTTTACGCGGAGGAAGGGCTCGATGTGGAACTCGTGCCCGGCGGTCCGAACGCGCAGGTGATGACCGGAGTGGCGACCGGTCGGGCGCATTTAGGCATGACGAATGGCGACGACGTCATGGTGGCGATCTCGCGCGGAGTGCCATTGAAGATGGTCGCCGCCGAGATGCAGCGCGACGCGCAGGGCATCCTTTTCCACGCGGAAAATCCGATTCGCTCGATCAAAGACCTCGATGGAAAAACGATCATGGCCGGCGCGGGTTCGACGTGGCTGCAACTGGTGCAGGAGAAATACGGGATCAAATTCAATCTGCGCCCACTCGTCGGTGACCTCGCGCGGTTTTTGCAGGACAAGACGTATCTCCAGCAATGCTTCGTTACGAACGAACCGTTTTTCGTGCGGCAACGCGGCGTCGAGGTTGGCGCGCTGTTGATCGCGCATCCCGGCTACGAGCCGTATCGCGTGATTTTTACGAGTGAAGGATACCTCGCGCGGAATCCGGAAATTGTGCGACGTTTCGTGCGTGCGACGATTCGCGGGTGGATCGATTATCTGACGGGCGATCCGACTCCGGCCAACTCACTCATCCAATCACTGCGGCCCGATTTGCCGGCGGAGTTTTTCGAATTCAGTATTCGTTCGATGAAAGACTACCAACTCGTGCTCGGTGATCCGACGCGCGGTGAAAAAGCCGGCCAACTCACCCGCGAGCGGATCGAAACGCAGTTAAAGATGCTGCGTGAACTAAAAATTCTCGAACGCGAGTTGACGCTCGAAGACGTGGCGCGGCTGGACTTCTTGCCGCCGGAAGCACGTTGAGCCCACGGCTCAGATTTGCTTCGTGAGAATCTTCGAGTTGCGTCCGCTCTCTTCGTAGCTCTTGAGCCGTGCTTCGGGCAGAGCGACCTTGTCGGTCTCGACGAAGCCGCAAACGGACGAGAAAAACGTGAACGCCTGCGTCGAGAGCACGAGCACCGTCGAGGCCCCGCGTTCTTTTGCGATCTTGCAGCCGTAATCGACCATCTTCTTGCCCACGCCGCGGTGGTGGTAGAACGGCATGACGTAGAGCGAACCGACTTCGGCGAGCTTCGGTTTGTCGGCGAAGAAATTCACCGAGACGCACGCGATGATGTTCTCGTCGATTTCGAAGACGTGGAAATTTTCGATATTTTTCTCGATCGCCTGTAGCGTGCGATAGACGAGTTCCTCGCGCTTCACGGCGGAGCGGGTGAGGTTGTAGATCGCGCGCACGTCGCGCTTGGTGGCGGGGCGGACGGATTGATATTCGTTGCCGTGGATCAGCGTGCCGACGCCTTCGTTGGAGAAGATTTCGGTCAACAAGGCGTCAACTTGGCGGCCATCGAGAATGTGGACGCGCTGCGTGCCCGCACCAATGGCGTTGACGGCGTGCTCGGCTTTGCTGCGCATCGACGGGTCGAAGGCGGTAGGCTTGCTCGCGAGTAACTCGCGCAGCACATCGACGTTGATTTGCCGCTGCAGCTTGCCGTCGATCTCGAGGCCGCGCTGCATAGTGAAGAAAATGACCTTGGTCGCTTGCAGCGCTTCAGCCAATTCAACGGCGAGCAGGTCGGAATTGACACGCAACGGTCGACCGTCGCGGTCGAACGCGATGGGATTCACCACGGGCACAACGCCGGAGGCGATCAATTGCAAAATGAATTCGCGATCCACGCGATCGACGCGGCCGGTGAACTGGTGATCGACGCCGCGGATGATGCCGAGTGAAGCGGAGCGCACTGAATTCGTCAGTGCGGCCTTCAAGTTGTTTTGCGTGAGGTCTTCGAGGACGAGGTGCGTTACGCGGCCCGCGGCGCGAATGGCGAGATCGAGCGTCGCGGCGTCGGTGACGCCGGTGCCGATGAAGTCCGTGATCGGCACTTTGCGGCTGATCGAGAGTTCTTCGATTTGTTTGCCGACACCGTGGACAATGACGATTTTGATGCCGAGTGAGCGAAGGACGGCGACGTCGAGCAGGATGTTGCCGAAATTCTCGTCGGCGACCACAGCGCCATCGATCGCCAGGATGAAAATCTGGTCGTGATACCGCGGCACGTATTTGAGGATGCCGCGAAGGTCGGTAGGTTTGATGTCAGCGCCGGAGGACATGTCAGAAAACTTTTAATCGGGTATCGCGGCCCGTCCGTCAATCGGGATGTGCGCCCGCAGTGAATCGCGGCTTGCCCGACGCAAGTTCAACGCACCTCAAATGACCATTGCGTTGACGGTCCGTCCGCGGCGAAGCGCACCGTGTAGCGGCCGGGCGCGAGGCGAATGGTTTCTAACTCAGCGAGGTAATCGGCGTCTTGCCAGCGACTGAGGAGATTGTTGCCGGGGAGCTTTTCCAGGAATGGCACCAAAACAATTTCCTGGCCGCGCAGCAGTGCTTCGACGCGGCCGAGTTGCAGGCGTTGGTCGCTCAATGTGGCCGAAAAATGAATAAGGTAATCCGTGCCGCGCTCAACGCGGTCCGGCGCACTGACGCGGTCGATGGAGCGCAAGAGGACCGGTTTTTCGGCGAAGGCGGCTTCAAGTTCCGCACCGAGGCCGTTGGCACCACGCGTGACGCTGGCAGTGAGGCCGAGTTTGGGTTTTTCTGTGGGACGGATGACGTCCACGGGAACTTTTTGCCACCCGCCGGAGAGCAGGCGCACGGTCGTGGCACGGTTATTCATATCCTCGTAGGGACGGAAGGCGCGGCCGGGCTTGCGGTAGTAGATGTTGACCAGCGTGTAGCCGACAACGAACACCACAATGGCGACCACGATCCATTTCATGGACCAAGGCTTCTGGGACGGGCGCGACGGACGGGCACTCATGAGCGGGGAGAAATAGCGGGGCGGCGCACGGGCACAAGGGGGAATCCGAGTCATCTTCGTCGCGCCGGGTCTGGGAACCGGAAATACCGTTGCGCGAGAGCGGGGGAGTTGTTCTGTTGCCCGACTCAGATGAAAAAGTGGTCGCAGACTTTTATTCCCACCCTCAAGGAAAGCCCGGCTGACGCCGAAATTGCCTCGCACAAGCTGTTGTTGCGAGCCGGATTGGTGCGCAAGCTCGGCGGCGGGCTTTACACGTTCATGCCATCGGGCCTGCGTGTGATGCAGAAGATCATGGCGATTTGCCGCGAGGAGATGGACCGCGAAGGCGGGATCGAGCTCGCCATGCCGCACGTGCATCCGGTGGAAAACTGGCAAAACGGTCCGCGTTGGGCCGCCGCGCGCGAGATCATGTATCGCGTCGATCACGCCGGTGACGGCAAGCGCTCGTCGCGCGAGCCGGAGTTCGTCCTCGGACCGACCCACGAGGAAGTCATCACACCGCTCGTTAAGTCCGAGATCACGAGCTACCGCGATCTGCCCAAGAATTTTTATCAAATCACGACGAAGTTCCGGAATGAAATCCGTCCGCGTTACGGCCTGATGCGCGCGCGGGAATTTATCATGAAGGACGCCTACAGCTTCGACGCGACCGACGACGGCGCGATCGAAAGCTACAATCGCATGAAGCGCGCCTACACGGCGTTTTTCACGCGCTGCGGCTTGAAAACGATCCCCGTCGAAGCCGACACCGGCGTGATGGGCGGAAGTTTTTCGCACGAATTCATGGTGCCCGCTCCGGTGGGTGATGATGACATCGTTTACTCCGACGCCGGTTATTCGGCGAATCGCGAGAAAGCCACCAGCGCGATTGTGCCGGCGGATTTTGCGGATGCGGCTCCGGCGGGTGCGCTTGAAGAATTCGCTACGCCCGGCGCAGTCACCATCGCGGCGCTTGCCGCGGCACCGTATGGCGTGCCGGCCGAGGCGCAGTTCAAGACGCTCGTGTTCATGGGCGACGGCAAACCGTTCCTCGTCGTCGTGCGCGGGTGCGATGATGTGGAAGAGGCGAAGCTCGGTTCGCTCGGCTTCCAGTTGTGGCGTGCAGCTACGCCGGAAGAAATCGAGCCGTTGATGGGCGCGAAGCCCGGCAGTCTCGGCACGGTGCGCGGCACGATCAAGAATCCCGACGCCCTGGCGGGGATTTTCGCCGACCACGCGATTCGTCTCATCGGCAACGGCACGACCGGCGCCAACAAAGACGGTTTCCACGTGCGCCACGTCAACGTCGTGCGCGACCTCGCGGTGACGCGTTTCGGCGATTTCCGCCGCGTGCGCGAAGGCGAACCTTGCCCGAAATCCGGCGAGCCGCTCAAGATCGTGCGCGCCATCGAAGTCGGTCACATTTTCAAACTCGGCACGAAGTATTCCGAAAAATTCGGCGCAGTTTACACCGACGATAAGAAACAAAGTCACCCGATGGTGATGGGCTGTTACGGCATCGGCATCAGCCGCACGCTGCAGGCGGTGATCGAGCAATCGAACGACGCCGACGGCATTCTCTGGCCGTGGCACGTCGCGCCGTGGCAAGTGTTGGTGGTCAACCTCGACCCGCAGGACGAAACGGCCAGCGGCGTCGCGACGCAACTCGCAGCGGCCGCGGAAGCAGCCGGCGCGGATGTGTTGCTCGACGATCGCGCGGAGCGACCGGGCGTGAAGTTTAAGGACGCGGACTTGATCGGCATCCCGTTGCGCCTGACGGTCGGCGGCAAGGGCCTCAAGGAAGGCATCTTTGAATTGAAATGGCGCAGCGGCAAAGACGTGCAAAAAGTGCCGCTGGCCGACGTTGCTCGCGTCGTCGCGGAAGCGGTGCGCCAAGGAGCGGGCACGGCTGGGAATTGAAGTGACGGCACCGAATCCATTTCAATCTCCCGCGGAATCCACGGCCACGACCACCTTGCTGCAAGGCGGGTGGAACGTCGTGGTGTTGAATGATCCGGTGAACCTGATGTCGTATGTCGTCATGGTATTTCGCAAGGTCTTCGGTTTCGATGAGACCCGCGCGCGCAAGCACATGCTCGAAGTCCACGAGCTGGGCCGCTCAGTGGTGTGGACCGGCGTGCGCGAGCAAGCGGAAGCCTACGTTTTCACTCTGCAACAATGGCACCTGAGTGCCGTGCTCGAAGCCAATGACGCGCATTGAAGTGAAGTTGAATCTCGATGCCGTCGCGCCGTTGCTCGACGTTATGAAGGCGGCGGCCGACGACCTCGGGCCGATGCTCGCGGTGGATGCGCACGTGCCGGATCATGACGTGGAGTTGGCGCATAGTTGGCGCACGGAGTTGATGAGTGGCCAACGCAGCGATCTCGCGGTTCTGCTGGGCATGTTCGATAGCGATTTCTTTGCGACCGGTGTGATCGCCCTCGATCCGACCAACTGCGAACCGATTCTGCGTGCCTGCACGGCGATTCGCCTGCGGTTGCGCGCGGTGCATTTGCGCGAACTGGACGACGAGAATCTGGAGGCGGGCGAAATCGATCTGGAATCGATGCCGGAGTTGCAGCGGCGGGCATTTGCGGCGTATGCGTTTCTCGCGACGTTGCAGGAAGTTATCATCTCGCACCTCGATCCGGCGAGTGGCGGGTGAACGATTCTCGGGCGGACAATTTTCCTCTGCAACGATTGGCTTTGACGGAGGAGGGTCGGGGGGTAGGGTGGCGGCGACACCCTGTAGTGTTCGAGGTGCTTTTCAATAACAGCTCTTTGCCTTTGTAATCATTTGGGAACCGTAAAGCCGTGTGGATGCCAGGCCGTAAACCGGAAGGCAGAAGTGCGGTGGTTGGTGCCCACCTTAACCTAAAAAGGAAGTGAGCCTTTGGGCATACGGCACAGACGGGGTGTCATTCATTTTTCCCCACAAAACCACATGGAACGACTGCCCTACTACCAACTCCTGCACATTCTCTCTCTGATTGTGCTGATCGCTCACACCTTCATGGCGTTTGCGAATCCCGCGCCTGAAAACCGCCGCCGCACGATGATCATCACCGGGATCGCGGCGCTCCTCATGTTCATCAGCGGCTTCGGCATGCTGACGTTGAACAAGATCCCGTTCCAGACTGGATGGGTCATCGTCAAGCTGTTCTGCTTGATCGGTGTGTCAGGGCTCGCAGGCATGGCTTTCCGCAAAGCACATCTGCGCAGCGCGCTAAGCACGATCGCGATGGTGTTACTCACCGTGGCGATCTTCATGGTTTACTTCCGTCCGTTTTAAGGCGGCGGAGTAACAATGTCCGACTCATTGTGCGGCCTGTGGATTGATCCCGCGGGCCGCGCTCATATGTCGGTCGCGACGCCGGAAGGCGGTCGCGTCACTCGCGCAGAAAATTTTCAGCCGTTTGCGTGGACGCAGACGGCCGACGCGTTTGCGGGAATCGACTTCACGCCACTAGCGGGCACGGCGTCGTTCGGCTGGTTGGCGCATGCGTCGTCGCGGCCCGAGTTCGAGGCCTTCGTCAAAGCGCAGCGCGAGAACGGGCAGATTGACGTGCTCAAGCCCTACGAAAGTCAGTGGCTGCTGCAGCAACGGGCGCGGCTTTACCACGAATTGCCCTTTGCGAAATTGCGCCGCTGCCAACTCGACATCGAAACGGCGTCGTCGACGGACGGCGGTTTCAGCAACGCGCGCGTAGCGGACGACCGCATTCTCGCGATTGGACTCCAGTGCGGTGAGCGCCGCGAGTTGCTTGTGCTCGAAGCCGAAACCCCCGCGGGCGAGCGGGAGTTGTTGCGACGTTTCAATGAAGTCTTCGCCGCGTTCGATCCGGATGTGGTGGAGGGGCACAACATTTTTAAGTTCGACCTCGATTATCTGCGCCAACGCTGCCGCCGCCATAAGGTGCCGTGCGCGTGGGGACGCTTCGGACAGGAGGCGACGTTCCGCAACAGTCGGATCAAGATTGCCGAGCGCTTGCTCGATTTTCCGCGCTGCGATCTCCCCGGACGCGCGGTGATCGACACGTATTTGCTCGTGCAACTCTACGATATCACCAGTCGCGAGATGACGTCCTACGGGCTGAAGGACACGGCGATTTACTTCGGCGTCACGCCGGAGTCCGGCGAAGGTCGCACCTACATCGACGGCGCGGGCATTCAGGATGAGTTCCGGCAGGATCGCGCGAAGTTTCTCGCCTACCTGGGCGACGATCTGCGCGAGACGAAGGGCATCGCCGACGTGCTGCTGCCAACTTACTTCGAGCAAGCGCGCGCGTTTCCGCTGTTGTTGCAAGACGCGGCGTTGCGCGGGACGGCGGGCAAAGTGGATTTGCTGTTTCTCGAAGAATACTACCACGCGCGCGCCGCCTGTCCGTTGCCGGTCGCGATCGGGAGTTTTGAGGGCGGCTTTACGCGGAGTTTTCAGGAGGGCGTATTTCGCCACGTGCTGCATTTTGACGTCGCATCACTGTATCCGAGCTTGCTGCTCCAGATCGGGCGGAATCCCGGCAGCGACTCGCTTGGCGTTTTCATACCGATGCTCACGCGGTTGCGCGACTATCGGTTGAAATACAAGGCGCTGGCGCGGACAGCGGAAAGCGCGGCGGAACGCGACGAAGCGCAGGCGCGCCAGTCGGCGTTCAAGATTCTCATCAATTCGTTCTACGGTTATCTCGGTTTCTCCGGCGCGCGGTTTGGCGATGGCGAGTTGGCGGCGGAAGTGACGCGACGCGGACGCGAGTTGTTGCAGGGGCTGATTGCGGAATTTCAATGCCACGGGTGCACGATCCTGGAAGCGGACACGGACGGAATCTATCTTTCGACCGAACAGTATTTCACCGAACCCGAGAAGCTCCTCGCGCTCGTCCAGCCGATTTTGCCCGCGGGAATCGAATTGGAATTCGATGGGCGCTACGACGCGATGTTCTGCTACAAATCGAAGAACTACGCGCTCGCGGTAGATGGACAGATTACGTTGCGCGGCTCGGCGCTGCGCTCGCGCGGCATCGAGCCGTTCCTGAAGCGGCTCAGTGACACGTTCATTGCGCACTTGTTGGGAGTCAGTGACGAATCGCCGGCGGAGTTGGTGCGGCAAATGAGGGAACAGATTCGCGCGCGCACGATGCCGGTGGCGCAATTGGCGAAGTCTGAAACGCTCGGGCAAAATCCGGATGCCTACGCGGAATTAATGGCGAGTGGGGGCAAGCCCCGGCGTGCTTCGGCGGAGGCAGCGTTGCAACTCACGCCGCGTCCGCGCATGGGTGAGCGCGTGAGCTATTATTTGTTACCCGCGCAGAAGGGGCAAACGGCGGATTGGCAACGGGCCCGGCCGGTGTCGCTCTACGACTCGGCGACGACGCCTTACGACACTGTCACTTATTTGCGAAAAATAGATGACTGGGTGGAACGCTATGGACGCTTTGCGGGTGTCACGCTAGAAGCGGATCAGCAAGAGATGCTCTTCTAATCCATGCGCACGCGACTTAGTTTCCTAGTTTTGCTGTTGGTGCCGTTGCTGGTTTACGGCCCGGCATTGTTGCAGGAGTTCGGCACGCCGGAGGATTTTCTGCGGCTGAATGGACCCGAGCAAACCGAGGTGAGCGAAGCGATCGGTCAGCAAGGTGTTTTGCACTGGGCGTTGTTGGAAATCTCATTCGGCGTAGTGGAGGATGTCATGGCCTTCGGTGTGATTCGCGGGATTTCGCTGCTGCTGATCGTGCTGAGCGGATTGGCTCTGTGGCAACTCTTGCAACGCGGCGGTTGGTCGGAGTTGGACGCCACGTTGATCGCATTGGGAGTGGGCGCGTTACCGACGGCGCAACTTTTGGCGGGTTGGGGTGCGGGTTGGCCGGCCGCGTTGGCGGCGTTGCTTTCGCTCGCCGGATTTGCCGCGGTGGAAAGCGAACTCGAACTCGGTGGCGGTCGCCGTCGCGTGGCGATGTTGGGTGGGGTGCTGCTCTATTTTGCGGGTGCGATGTGCTACTTGCCGACGGCAGCGATGGCCTTGGTGCCACTGGCTGCACTCACTTTTACTCGCGCGCTGCGTTTTGAAAAGGAAACGAAAAAATGGTTCTCGCTGCATGTCGTTCTCTTGTTGGCGGCGGTAATCTCGGCACGTTTGCTCAAGGGCTGGATGATGACTCACACGGGAATGTCAGATGAAACAACCCTGGCTGGGCGTATCATCGATCTGTTCACTGTCGCCCTGCCCGGTGCGGGCGCACTGTTTTGGGTGAACACGACTCCGGCGCTACGCGTTGTCGGTGGCGTCGTGGGATTGACGCTCATTGTCGGGGTGGTGGTTGCGGCGCGTCGACAGACGGTGACAGACGAACGCATTGCGACGCGGTGGTGGCTGGCGCTGGCAGGTGGAATGGCTGCATTCTCGATGGTTGCGTTGCTCGCAATGAATTGGCGTGCGGGCTATCACTCGCTGTGGCCTGCCTCGGGTATTTTATTCGTCGCAGTCATGTTCTCCTTGCGTGGGCTGGAGATGAATCCGAAGAGACGTTGGAAGTGGCCGCGGCTGGCGACGCTGGCCCTGATCGCAACGGGCCTTGGCTTGGCCTACTGGCAAACCGACCGATTGGTGGCCGCGCCGTTGGCGGCGGAGTGGCAGGAGATGCGCACGAAAGTATTGCGCGCAAATTTTCCGTTGGACGCGCGGGTGCAGTTGGTCGTCGCGCACACCGATCGCTCGACGCTCATTCCGCGAGCGACGTTTTCGCCGCGTGTTTTTCAAGACGCAGAGGCAACGCGTCGGATGTTTGCGGCGGCGCTGCGTGAACGGTTTCCCTCGGGAGCGCCGAAAGGGCAGCGCTTCTCCGTTGAAGTGATCGAAGGTGACCAACCAGCAGAAGCTGGCGTGGTGCGCATCGATTTACGCTAAGCGTCGCGGCGATGCCGCGGCTTAGGACCAGCGCAAATCGTGTTTGCGGATTGGCAGCGAACGAATCCGATGGCCGGTCGCCGCGAAGATGGCGTTGCACACCGCGGGTGGCAGCGGTGGCAGCGCGGGCTCGCCGAGTCCGGTCGGCGGATTTGCGCTTTGGATGAAATGCACGTCCACCTGCGGCGCATCGACGCCGCGCAGGAGTTGGTAGGTGTCGAAATTACCCTGGACCACGCGGCCTTGCTCGATGGTGATCTCCTGCAACCACGCGCCGCTGAGGCCGTCAATCACTGAGCCTTCGATCTGATTTTCCGCACCGCTCAGATTCATGATCGGGCCGACATCGCTGACGACGGTAACGCGATGCACTTTCAAAGTGCCGTCCTGCGCGACTGAAACCTCGGCCACTTCCGCGACATAGCCGCGGTGGCTGAAGTGAAACGCCACACCTTGTCCGGAGCCTCTCGGGAGCGATTTGCCCCAGCCGGATTTTTCGGCGGCGAGCGCGATCACGTCCTTCATGCGCTTGGTGCTGTAAACGGGAGCTTGCGCGCTGCTGCCCGCGAGTTGCCGATCTTCGCCTAGTAGGGCGAGGCGGAACTCAACTGGATCCCGGCCGGCAGCGAGAGCTACTTCGTCGAGAAAACTTTGCAGCACGAACGCGAGCGCGTTGCTGCCGGGTGCGCGCAACGGTCCCGTTGGAATATTCGTATTGAGCACTGTTTGCTCGAGACGGAGGTTCGGCACGAAGCGCGCCGGGAACTCGCCGGGACTTATGCCCGCGCTGCGGCCGGGATCCTTGGCGTTGTTAAGGCCTACGGTAACGAAGTGATCATGCCACGCGCTCAGATTGCCCGCTGCATCGATGCCCGCGCGGAGAAAATGCCAACCGGCGGGACGATAGAACCCGTGCTGCGTGTCCTGCTCGCGTGTCCACGTGACTTTGACCGGCACCCCCGCGTGTTGCGCGATGGCGGCCGCCTCGACCACATAATCGTTACCCAATCGCCGCCCGAAGCCGCCGCCAATCCGAGTGAAACGAATCCGGATTTTCTCTTTCGGGAGTTTGAGCGTTTGCGCGACGAGGTCTTGCGCGCCTTGCGGCGTCTGCGTCGGCGCCAACACATCGATGCCGCCTTCCTCGGTTGGCCATGCCATCGCGTTCATCGGCTCCAACGTGGCGTGGTGGATGTAGGGATAATCGTAAGCGGCCGTGACGACTTTGGTTGCCTCATCGATCGCGGCACTGGTGTCGCCGTCATTGCGCAATACGTTTCCGTCGCGCGTGGCGGCATCAACAGCGGCCGCGGCAAAGGCGGCGCTGCTTTGGTCGGCGCCGTTGGCAATCTCCCACTCAACACGGAGTGCTTTCAAAGCGCGGAAACTGGCCCACGTCGAATCCGCCAGAATGGCGACTCCCGGCAGCAGCCCGGAATAATTGCTCGTGCCTTCGAGCACGAACGCATCGCGCACACCGGGCATGCCTTTGAGTTGATCCAAATTTGCCGAGCGCACTTTCCCGCCGAAGACTGGGCACTTCTGGTAAACCGCGTGCACCATGCCGGGCACTTTCTGGTCGATCCCGAACAGCGCTTGGCCAGTGACGATCGCGGGATTGTCCACCCCGCCAATGCGAGAGCCGAGAATTTTAAATTCGTCGGGTTCTTTCAAACGCAACGAATTTTCGTCGGGCACAGGCAATGTCGCGGCCTTGGTGGCGAGTTCGCCGTAGGTAAGGCGGCGGCCACTGGCGCGATGAAACACGGTGCCACGTTCGGCGATCAATTCGCTCGCCGGCACGTCCCACGTTTGCGCGGCGGCTTCGATCAGCATTGTGCGGGCGGTCGCGCCGGCTTTGCGCAACAGATCGTAATTCATCGGCGTCGAAAGACTGCCGCCGGCGAACTGCGCGCCGAGTTGCGGGTCGAGCGCGGCTTGTTCGATCACAACCTGCTCGAAGTCCACTTCGAGTTCCTCGGCGATGATCATCGGCAGCGACGTCTTAATGCCTTGGCCGACTTCAGGATTCTTCGCGATCAACGTAATAACGCCATCCGGCGTGATGCGAATGAAAGGATTAGGCGTGAACTGCCGCGCAGTGTTGTCGAGTGCGGCGGCGGATTGTCCGAGGGCGCTGGGCAGCGCAGCGAAGCCGAGCGCAAAACCGCCGCCGGTGAGCGCGCTGACGCGCAGGAATTCTCGACGCGTGAAGCCTGAAGCAGAAGGCGTGTTCATTGCGCACCTCCCTGACTTGCGGTCGCGGCGTCGCGCACGGCATTGCGAATCCGGAGATACGTGCCGCAGCGGCAAAGGTTACCCGCGAGTGCGCCGTCGATCTCGTCGTCACTCGGCGCGGGATTGTTTTGGAGCAGCGCGGCCGCGGTCATGATTTGCCCCGCTTGGCAGTAGCCGCATTGCGGGACGTCGTGGGCGATCCACGCTTTTTGCAAAGGATGCGTCCCATCGGGCGAGAGTCCTTCGATGGTGGTGATGCGCAACCCGGCGACGGTCGAAACTAGCGCTTGGCACGAGCGCGTCGGCACGCCGTTGAGATGGATGGTGCACGAGCCGCAGAGCCCGACGCCGCAGCCATATTTGGTGCCAACCAGTTCGAGCGTATCGCGCAGAACCCAAAGCAACGGAGTGTCCGCTGGCACGTCGACCGTGCGGTTCTGCCCGTTAACATTAAGCGAGTAGCGGGGCATGACGCAGAGATGGCGAGTCCGCCCGACGGCGTCAACGTTTCCGGCTGCGCGCAACGACCCAGGCAACGATGGCCGCATCGTCGTCGCCGTGGCGCCAGACGAGCGAAAGAAACTCCGCCGGATGAATATCGTGATTTTGGAAGAACCCTCGATCTCCCCCGCAGCAAAACATCAAGTTTCGCGGCAACTCACCGCGCAGTTTGGCGCGCGCCTTCGGCATCAGGCGGGGCAACCACGCGATACCTTGCACTTCCTCAAACTTGGCGGGCATGACGTCGACATCGAGGATCTTCGTCGACGGCCGGCCCTGTTGCACGTTGAGGAAGTAATCGCGGCGCACCAACTCGATGGCCAGCGCGCGGTCATAGCCGGGTTCGCCTTTGCCAACGTGATCTTCGGCGTAATCGAACAGATGTTGCGCGGTGATCCCGTTGGCGGCGAGGAAGGCGAGTTGCTCGGCGCTGAAGTAGTCGCTGACGTCTTCGCGACCGGACTGATAGCGTTTCACTGCGTGATCATAGAGTGCACGGAAAGTGTCGGAAAAGGTGTAGTGTTGCATGTGGGCACGAGGGAAGCCACGAGGCAGAGAATCGCAAACCAGACTTTGCTCGGCGGGCTTATTTGCGCGCAGAGGTTGACAGCCGTGATAGGGTGTCGCGTGTTCTCGCGCCGGAGATTTCTGCTAACGTCAACTTGCATGGCCGCTGGGCTCCTCGCCGGAGTCACGCCAGCGTGGGCGCGTTCGGGGCCACGGACGCATACCGTGCAGAAGGGCGAAACGTTGAGTCAATTGGCAGAACGTTACGGCGTATCGATCGCGGCACTGCGGACGCGCAACAAGATTACGGGCGATACGATCAAGATCGGGCAACGCCTGGTGATTCCGGGCATCGCGGCATTGGACGGCGTGATTGATGCGACGAAAAGCCTGCGCATCACGCGTGGGCGCTGGCAACACGTGGTCGTGCATCACAGCGGAATCGAGGACGGCAACGCCAAGGCCTACGACTCCGCGCATCACCGCCGCGGCATGGATAACGGACTCGCTTACCATTTCGTGATCGGCAACGGACGCGACTCGGAGGAGGGCGGTATTGAACTGGGGCCGCGCTGGCTCAAGCAACTCGACGGCGGCCACGTGCGCAGTCGCGAGTTCAATGCGCACGGCATCGGCGTGTGTCTCGTGGGGAATTTCGAAGAGCGCCGACCGAGCACCAAGCAGATGGAGTCGTTGACGGCGCTGATCGATTGGTTGCGCGACGACGCGCCGTTGGGCGCGAAGCCGAAATTCACCGTGCATCGCTGGGTCGATAAGAACCACACCGTTTGCCCGGGAAAATTTTTCCCGAGCACGCGGCTGCGGCTGCGTTACGCCTGAGGAGGCGAGTGGAGGGGCGGCGTGACCGAACGCAGCCAACTGCGCAGTGCGCGTAATTCGACCAATGAACCGACGACGAGCAAATGGTCGCCCGGAAAGATTTTGTCTGTGCCAGTGGGATTGAGAATCTGTTGGCCGTTGCGCTGGATCGCGGCCACCCGCACGCCGGTTTGCCGCGCAATCGGCAGGTCAACTAGTTCCCGCCCGCCGGCTAAGGCCGCAGGCACGGTGAAAGTTTCGAGCACAGAGCCGCTGAAGTCGTCGCTGGCCCGTTCGGCGAGGACGCGCGCGCCGAGGAACTCGGTGGCTTGCTCAATTTGCGAACGAAGACCCAACAAGAGCAATTTGTCTCCGGGGTAAAGTCGCAGGTCCGGCCGAATGGTCGTGATGACGTAGCCGTTGCGCTCGATCTCGATCACGGCGCAGCCGAATTGCGCGGGAATCGCCAGTTGCGCGAGTGATTGGCCGCCGCAGCGCGCCGAGTGGGGAATGAGACATTCGTCGAGTTGGAGTTCCCACGATTCGAGGCTCGCTTCCATGGTGGAGCGCAGTCGGTCGCGGGCGGCCTCGGGCGTGCTGCCGCTTTCGGTGAGCACTTCGCGCATAGAGGAATGAACGGTGCTGTGCAGGAAAATGAGCCGGCGCGAAAACACCGCGATCGTGGTGGCGGCGGTGGCGAGCACCAACGCCCAGCCCCACCAAGGCAGGGCGTCGAGGGGTAAGACGGCGAGCAACCAGAGACCGAGCACCAACGCGCCGGCGGTCTTGATCGTGTGATTCACAACTGGGCCGCGTAATCGTTTTTCGCTTTCGAGACTTTCCGCCGCAATCATTGCCACCGCCGACAAGTTCCGCCAAATCGCCACGAGCGGCAGGAGCACGATGGGTGCGACGACGCACCAGAAGACCGGCGCTGACCAAGCGTGCGTCAAATAATCAATCGGCGCGTGCTCCCGCACCAGGCGCAGCAACCACGGCGAGTAAACTAACACACCGGTGATAAAGACGATTTCAATTCCGATTTGGAAGAGTCGGCCTCGAATGAGTTGCCAGGCCTTCGCGCCAGTGCCGCGGGTCTGCGCTTGGCGGAACCAACCGTGGTAATAATCGAGCGTGCGCTGCAACCACCGCGGCTGGAGTTTTTCCACCCGATCAAGAATGGCGGGCGCATGACGATTCACGATCGGCGCGAGCAGCAACGTGAGAATCGAAACGCCGACAATTAGCGGATAATAAGAGGGCGGTAAAATGGCGGCGCCGACACCCATTTGGGCAATGATAAACGAAAATTCCCCGAGTGGCGAAAGCAGGAGACCCGCCCGCAGTGCTTGGCGCGGGTGCGCGCCAGTCAGCAGCAACGCAAACCCTGTGGCGAGGGGCCGCGCAATCATCACAAAAACTGTCAGGCCCACCGCGAGCGGCCAAACCTCCCACAGAAGCCGCACGTCGATCATCATGCCGATCGAAACAAAAAAGACGCTGCTGAAGAGATCGCGCATTCCGCCGAAGGATTTTTCCACCGCCAAACGTTGCGGCATTTCCGCGACAATCGCTCCGAGCAAAAACGCTCCGAGGGCCAAAGAGTAGCCCGCGCGCGCCGCGGTGATCGCGAGCAAAAACAACAGTCCCGCGACAATGATGGTCTGCAGTTCCGGATCGGCGCGCGCTTCCAACCGACGCAGCAGGCGCGGCACGAAAAGTAGACCGACGCCCACGAGCAATATTACGAATAACACCATTGTTGCTAGAAGGCCGCCCACGCCACTGGCGCCGGCTGTTCCGGTCACCTGCGTGCTCAGCACCGTCAGCATCACGACGGCGACCATGTCCTCCAACACAGTGACGGCCTGCGCGCGTTGCGCGAACAACTCGTGACCGAGGTGAAGTTCGCGCACGATTTTCGCGATCACCGCCGAGCTGGAAATCATCAACATCCCGGCCATAAACATCGACTGTCCAAACGACCAGCCGAGCACCTGACCCAGCAGGTGCGTCAAATTCAACATCAACAGCGCGCCCAAAACCGTGGCGATCAGCGTCGGCAATCCTAGTCGTGCGAGCTTGGTTAAACTTAGTCCGAGGCCGATGCCGAACATGAGAAAGACCAAACCGATTTGCGAAAGGGTTTGGATTCGCGCGACATCGAGGATGAACGAAAACGGCGGCGTGAACGGCCCAATCACAATCCCCGCCGCAAGGTAGCCCACGATGACGGAGAGCCCGATGCGTTTGCAGAGCAGTCCGGCCACTCCCGCCGCGAGCAGGACGATCGCTAAGTCTTGAACTAAGTTGATCCCATCCATGGCCGCATTGGTGTCCGCCCAATACGACCGCGGCAATCCAAACAGGACTTACGGCACCGTGAAATCCATCAGGCGTTTCTGGCGGTCGACTTTCAGAATGGTGACTTCGATGTTGTGACCGAGTTCGAAGCGGCGCTTGGTTTTGCGGCCGATGAAGGCAGTGCCTTCGCCGTTCAGGTAATAGAAGTCATCTTGCAGCGAGGAAATCGGCACGAGGCCGAACGCGCCCGCTTCGGTGAGTTCGACGAAGAAGCCGTGATTGCGCACGTCGGTGATGACGGCTTTGAAGCGCGTCTTTTTCTTCTTCTCCAACTCGCGTTCGAAGAATTCCGTGAGCTTCACCTTCACCGAGTCGCGCTCGGCTTCAGTGCTGTTGATCTCGGTGAGCGAGAGGTGCTCGGCGATGGCTTCGGCGCGGGCGATGTTGTAGTTCGAGCTACCGGGCACCGCGGGGAAACCTTCGTGTTTCACGAGGTAACCTTCGAGCACGCGGTGAACGACGAGATCGGCGTAACGCCGGATCGGCGACGTGAAGTGCGAGTAATCGATCTTGTGCAACCCGTAATGGCCGTCGGGCTTTGCGCGGTAACATGCCTTGCGCATGCTGCGCAGCAATTGCACGCGCAACAAATGGCCTTGCGGATGCTTTTTAATCACCGCGAGCAGTTTGACGACTTCGGGACGCTGCGAGAGATCGCCGACTTTGATGTCGTGCGTGGCGAGCTCGCGGCGGAACTCGTTCAAGCGTTCCTCGTCAGGATCATCGTGCACGCGGTAGAGCGACGGCATGCGCTGGGTGCGCGTGAGGCGGGCGACCGACTCGTTGGCGAGGAGCATGAACTCCTCGATGAGTTGGTGACTCTCGTCGTTCTCGATGCGTTCGAGGCGGTCGGCATAGCCGTCGGCATCGACGAAGATTTTCGTTTCCGGCATGTCGAGATCGAGACTGCCTTTCTCCATGCGCTCGCGGCGGAGTTTGGCCGCAATATCCCACAGTTGCCGAATCCACGTTTGCAGATCGGAAAGCTCTTCTGGCGAAAGTGACGAGAGCAGACGGCCCGTGGAGCCGGTCTGGTGTTTCGGCGGCACCGGCAGGCGGCGGATTTTCTCGTGGTTGTCCTCAAACATCAGCGCGTAGGCTTGTTTGTAAGTGAGGCGTTTGCGGCTGCAAATGACGGTGTTGGCGAAACGCGTTTCCTTCAGCTTGCCCGCTGACGTGAAGGTGAACAACGCGGCCTTCGTCAATCGGTCCTGGGCTTCGACGAGCGAGCAGAGACCGTTGGAAAGTTTTTCCGGCAACATCGGCACGACCGTGCCGACGAGATAAGTGGAGTTGCCGCGTTGCTGCGCTTCGCGATCCAAGTGGGAGCCGGAGCGCACGTAAGTGCTGACATCAGCAATGTGCACGCCGATGCGCAGATCGCCGCCTTCGAGATACTCCAACGACAGCGCGTCGTCGAAATCCTTGGCATCGTCCGGGTCGATGGTGAACGTCGGAATCTCGCGATAGTCCAACCGGCCCGCGAGGTCGCTCTTGCGCACTTGCGAGGGCAGCGCGGCGGCTTCGCGCACCGCTTCCGGCGAGAACACCGGCGTGAGATTGTAGCGGTGGTAGATGGCGGCGAGTTCGGCGCGCGGCTCAAAGGAGCGGCCGAGTTTTTCCACAATCTCCCCTTCGGGATTAAGGTGGCGCTGTTTCCATTCGCTGAGTTTGACGACGACCTTGTCACCAACGGCGGGCAACGGGCGTTGTTTCGACTTCGCTGGATCGGCGACGATAATATCGTGGGGCACGCGCGGATCGTCGGGTGCGACGTAGAAATAATTGCGACCGCGCTGCAGCGTGCCGGTCAGCGTCGGGTTCGGGCGCTCGAGCACTTCGATGACGCTGCCCGCTTGCTCGGTGGGTTTGAGAAAGCGGAAACGCTCGCGTTCGCGACCTGTGATGAGGCGCACCACCACGACGTCACCTTGCAAGGCCACGCCAGTATTCTCGGCGGCGATCTGGATCGCTTCGACGCGCGGGCCTTCGTTCACCTTGGATTGCGGGAACACCATGGCGGAGCCGGAAGTGCGGAAGCGAATCGTGCCGGTGATGAGATCGGCCTCCTTCGGCAGGCAAAGTTTGTCGCCCTTGACCAAGACGATGTTGCCTTTGCGAATCAGCGTGCGCGCAGCGTGTTTGAATTTGTTGAGGTCCTTCTTGTTGAGGCGCAGTTGACGGGCGATTTTTTCAAGCGGCACCGGCACGTAGTTGGGCTGCGCGATATGTTGAAGAAGCTGATCGTGGAAATTCATAACTAAGTTTGCGAAAAAGTGGGCCGGGAGTTCAACGCGCCAAATCGAACCGACTGGCGAGTCCCTCCGAGAACACACCCACGGTGCGCGTGAGTCATGAGTGTTGCAATCTGAGATTTGGGGGATGGGGGCGGTGCGGCAAAACTGCGTTCCGTCGCTTTACTTCTACCGCGACCCGACTACTTGTCCGAAGGATGTCCGGCACTGTCGTTTGGTTTCGTCAGGATCTGCGTTTGGAGGATAATGCTGCGCTGGCCGCTGCCTGCAATCGCGGCGCGCCGATCGTGCCCGTCTACATTCTCGATGAGGCCGGCGAACAAAACTGGGCGGCGGGTGGGGCGTCGCGCTGGTGGTTGCATCGATCGTTGGCGGCGCTCGACAGGGCTTTGCGAGAACGCGGATTGCAACTGGTGCTGCGCTGCGGAGAGAGCGGGGCGGAGTTGCGGGCGGTGTTGCGTGCGAGTGGAGCAAACGCGGTTTTCTGGAATCGTCGTTACGAGCCTGCCGCGCGCGAACGCGATGCGGCGCTCCAGCAGCAACTCCTAGCGGATGGATTCGAGGCCAAGAGTTTTGCGTTGTCGCTCCTTTTTGAACCGGAGGTGGTGCGCAATAAAGCCGGTTCGCCTTTTCAAGTTTTCACGCCGTTCTGGCGGCATTGTCTGACTTTGCCCGTGGCAGCACCGGTGGCACTCGCGGTGCGCGGTTGGACTGCGCCGACGCGATGGCCGGACTCGTTGCCACTCGCCGCGCTCGAACTCGAGCCGCGGCGAAGCTGGGATGCCGGACTCGTCGCCGCATGGACGCCGGGCGAAAAGTCAGCGGCAGTGCGCCTGCGCAAATTCATCGGCGATGCGATGACGCGTTATGCGGACGAACGGAATTCGCCAGCGGTCGATGGCACGTCGGCACTCTCGCCGCATTTGCACTTCGGCGAGATCGGCCCGCGGCAGATTTGGGCGGCAATGCGCGCGTTGTCGGCGGAGTCGGGTGTATTTCCGGCGAGTCGCGGCGCGCAAGTGTTCCTTAGCGAAGTCGGCTGGCGCGAATTTGCGCATCACTTGCTCACTCATTTTCCGGAAATGCCGACGGCGCCGCTGCGCGCAGAGTTTGCGGCGTTTCCGTGGCGCGAGGATGCCGTGCAATTGCGCGCATGGCAGCGGGGCGAGACTGGCTATCCGATAGTCGACGCGGGCATGCGGCAGTTGTGGCAAACCGGCTGGATGCACAATCGCGTGCGGATGATCGTCGGCTCGTTTCTCGTGAAACACCTGCGGTTGTCGTGGCAGGAGGGGGCGGCGTGGTTTTGGGACACGCTCGTCGATGCCGACTTGGCGAACAACACGATGGGCTGGCAATGGATTGCCGGCTGCGGGGCCGATGCCGCACCCTATTTTCGAATTTTCAATCCGCTGTTGCAGGGCGCGAAGTTTGATCCGGAGGGCGATTACGTGCGGCGCTGGGTGCCGGAGTTGGCGCGTCTGCCGGCGAAGCAAATCCACGCGCCGTGGGAGGCGGGCACGGCGACGCTGGTCGAAGCAGGCGTGCGCCTCGGCCAGAATTATCCCAAGCCAATCGTGGATCACGTCCAAGCCCGGGCGGCGGCGCTGGCGGCATGGCAGACCATGCGGAAGCGGTGAGGATGCCGAGTTTGCCCTGACTGTTGGGCCGTTGCGGCGCGGCGGGTTCCGCCAAAATCGGGGCTTCCCAAGCAGGACGGAAGCTGCAAAGTTCCGGCGTTTATATGCAGAAAACACTCATTATTTTTAAGCCGGATTGCATGGAAAAGCGCCTTGTGGGCACGGTGCTGCAACGCTTCGAGTCCGCTGGCTTTGACATCATCGGCGCCAAGCTGACCCGCCTGACGGCGGCGCAACTCCGCGAACATTACGCGCATGTCGCGGACAAGCCGTTCTATCCCGAGATCGAGCAATTCATGAGCTCGCGTCCGGTGATTGTCGTGGCCCTCCAAGGCGAAAACATCGTGCAAACAGTGCGTGACCTGCTCGGGCCGACCGATTCCCGCAAGGCTGCCAAAGGCACCATCCGTGGCGATTTCGGCACCGAGATGATGAAGAACGTCGTGCACGCTTCCGATAGCGACGAAAATGGTCGCATCGAGATCGCGCGGTTCTTCAAGGCCGACGAGATTTTCGCCTGAGTTATCTGCAAACTTGACGCGAACGCGAGCGCTCCGCTTGATTCGGAGTTCTCGCAATTTCGCCCCTATCGTCTAGCGGCTAGGACAGCGGCTTCTCAAGCCGTTAACCGGGGTTCGATTCCCCGTGGGGGCACCAACTTTTCAGCGCTTCACTCTGTGAGGCGCTTTTTCTTGCCCTGAGTTAGCCGGTATTGCAGTGTGTTGCGTGTGTGATATTGTGTGATTTTTACAATGCCGATTCCGACCAAATTTCCAGTCATCGTTTCGCGCGGAGGTTCGTTCCGAGCCAAAATCTATCAGGTGAAGGATGAAGATGCCAAAACTGGCTTTGCCTACACGGTGAGGTGGGGCAGCGGACGTGGAGGAGTTAGGTCACTCCAACGCCGGAAATTCGAAGTTGCGAAGGAAGAGGCGGTGCGCGTTGTCGACCAACTTTCTCGCGGAATTTTGGCAGGTGAATCGTTGACCCAACAGGATATACTGCTGCTGGATGAGCTAAAACAGATTGCCGGTGAAACCGGCCCGGCAATGGCGATGAGGGAATGGGAACAAGCTCGAAAGCTCGCAGGGCCTGCTGTGATTGAGGCGTGTAAGCACTGGCAGAGCCGGGCGCACAAGCTCGAGAGAAAGTCAGTCTACGAAATTGTGGAGGCCTTCCTCGCAGACAAAAAAACCAATGGCTTTCAAACTGCGAAAACCCAAGGGAGCATTTTCCGAGCGTTTCAAAGCACTTTTCGCGACCGGATGATCGATGAGATCAAAGCTCATGAGTTTAAGGACTATCTCGAAAAAGCGGATGATCTTGAAACTCGTCGAACCATCCGGAAGCGCTTGGTTACGCTTTGCCGCTGGGCACGGCTGATGAAGCATATCGAAGAGGGTGTGCTCGAGATCGAGCGGACGGCGAAGCCGAAGCTAAAAAAAGCTGAGATCGGTGTGATCTCCCCGGCGAATTTCGAGGAACTTTTGGTCGGTGCGGGGCAGCTTACGCTTCTTGATCCGTCTCACTCACGTGGTGAGTTGCTTTGTGCTGCTATTCTGAGTGGATTTTGCGGCCTTAGGCGGGCAGAAGTGCATGGACAAATCTGGGACGATATCGACGGAGTCGAATTGATTGTCACTCGTTCGAAAGAAGGAACCCCGGCTGACCGACGCATTCCAATTTGTCCTGCTGCTTTGGCCTGGTTGAAACTTATCAAGAAAAAGAAACGCGGGGAAAAAATGGCGCCGGCGTATGCCGTTGATGCGCTAAGAAAATTTGGACGCCAACTGGGGCTTAAGTTACCGGACAACTGCTTTCGACACACTTACATCAGTAGTCGCGTCGGCGTTACGGGAAATGTAAATCTAGTTAGCCTCGAAGCGGGTAACAGTCCGGCAATCATACATCGGCACTACCGCCGGCCACTGGGCAAAGCAGAGGCGCAATCGTGGTTCAAAATTATGCCGCCCGTCGCGCTAGCCAAGCTTGCACATCGGTTGGCGAAAACCGAATAACCCGTGCGTTGATCCGGATGCTCCGCAGTCCCCGGCGGCGGGCCATTCCGAAAAACGATTCGCGATCCTTGTAACCAAGAATCTGCATGACTTCCTCCGGCAGCAGCAGGCGATCCGTCGGGAATCGCAAGTGAGGTTGGTTAGGAGGAAGCACAGGTAATCCTAGCACTGACCCACTGAAAACAGCCTTTTTTTGCCATTCCTTGAAAAGCGCCTAAAAATTTCG